>LRMT01000001.1 GCA_001725945.1 Cupriavidus sp. UYMMa02A
TGTGGCCATCGTTACGCCATTCGTGCAGGTCGGAACTTACCCGACAAGGAATTTCGCTACCTTAGGACCGTTATAGTTACGGCCGCCGTTTACCGGGACTTCAATCAAGAGCTTGCACCCCATCATTAATCTTCCGGCACCGGGCAGGCGTCACACCCTATACGTCCACTTTCGTGTTTGCAGAGTGCTGTGTTTTTATTAAACAGTCGCAGCCACCATTT
>LRMT01000002.1 GCA_001725945.1 Cupriavidus sp. UYMMa02A
CGTGAATGACAAGGACGAAGTACCAACAACTACAACCCGAAGAGCGTATGCGTATCGAGATTTGGAAGGCGGAGAACGTCAGTCAGCGCGAGATGGCGCGCAGGCTGGGGCGTGCGCCTTCAACGCTGATGCGCGAGCTTCGCCGCAACGCGACAGCACACGGTGGCTATGGAGCAATAACCGCGCAAGCCCGCCGCGCGCAACGCCGCCAGGCCAGCCGCCCCGCTTCCAAGCTCGCTGCCGACAGTGTGCTGTGGGGCGTGGTGCGCCACTTCCTCGACCAGAAGTGGTCACCCCAGGAAATCTCCGCTACGCTCAAGCGCGCCTTTCCTGACCACCGCGAGCACCACGTGTCCCACGAGACCATCTACAACGCCATCTACGCCTACCCGCGAGGCGAACTGCGCCGCCAGCTCATCGCCTGTCTGCGCCAAGGCCGCGCCAAGCGCCTGCCGCGCTCGCGTGGCACCGACCGGCGCGGGCAGATTCCCGACATGGTCAGCATCCATGTGCGCCCGCCCGAGATCAACGACCGGCTCATGCCCGGGCACTGGGAGGGCGACCTCATCAAAGGCGCGGGCAACCGCTCGGCCGTGGGCGTACTGGTCGAGCGCATGAGCCGCGCCGTGCTGCTGGTCAAGATGTCCGATGCCACCGCGGCCTCGGCCCTGGCCGGCTTCACTGCCAAGCTGCAATCGCTGGTGGCGCCGCTGCGCCAGACGCTGACCTACGACCAAGGCCGCGAGATGGTCCGGCACGCCGAGCTGAGCGCCGCCACCGGCGTGCGCGTGTACTTCTGCGACCCACACAGCCCCTGGCAGCGCGGCACGTGCGAGAACACCAACGGTCTGCTGCGTCAGTACCTACC
>LRMT01000003.1 GCA_001725945.1 Cupriavidus sp. UYMMa02A
CCACTCAGATGTTGTTCGACCTGGTCCTCGGTCTCGGCGACGAAGCCGAGGCTCACCTTGTCGCCGGCCCGGCCGGCCAGAAAGCCGATCGCAAAGGCCCCGGCATACCACAGCGGGTTGAGCAGGCTCGGCCGCGAATGCAGTTCGCGCAGACGCTCGGCGCACCACGCGAGGTGGTCTTCCTCCTCGCGCGCGGCGGCGTCCATCTGCGCCCTCACCTCGCCATTGCGCGCGGTGAGCTTCTGCGCCTGGTAGAGAGCCTGCGCGCAGACCTCGCCGACATGGTTGATGCGCATGAGTCCGGCTACGTGGCGGCGCTCGGCTTCATCGAGCTGCCCGTCGTCCGGCGCCAGCCGGTCAGCCGGGTTGGCGCGGCCCGCGCGCGTGCGCCGGCAACGGCGCGCAATGCCATGTCGAATTCGCGAATGAAGTTGTCCATGCGGCAAAGCAAAAAGACGTGAGAAATAGAATGCGCCCCGAAAAACCGGATATGCCGGCCTGGTCCGGCAATACCTGCCGAAGCAGAACCCACATGCGGTCACCGCAGACCGGCAAGGCATCGGGATTACCCGCATTGTAGCAAGGCTCTAATCGCCGCCATCCCAAGTCCGGCCTTGAAATTTACCGCGGAGTACACAAAAACCCTGAGTTGCTAAAAGCAGACAAAGGGGTTGGCACCGAATAGTGAATTTAGGGTTGTTTGTTACAGTGCTTCGCAGCTTCTCACGAAGTCTGGCAGCAGGAAATGGAGACCAAGGAGGTTTTTCGGCTGCCACATAACAATCATTAGTGGAGATCCTTGAGCATGAAAAAATCGCTTATCGCGCTTGCGGCAATGGGCGCGTTTGCTGGTGCGGCACAAGCACAATCGAGCGTGACGCTTTACGGTGTGGTCGACGCCAACATCGAATACGTCAATAACGTTGGCGTCGTGCCCACGGCAGCCAACGGCTTCAATCGCGGCCCGGCCCATTCCGTTGCCCGCATGGATCCGGGCGGCCTGTCCGGGTCACGCTGGGGCTTGCGCGGCACCGAGGACCTCGGCGGCGGCCTGAAGGCCTTGTTCGTGCTGGAAAGCGGCTTCAGCAGCGACACGGGCGGCCTCCAGCAAAGCGGCCGGCTCTTTGGACGCCAGTCCTTCGTGGGTCTGCAAAGCGACAGCATTGGGCAGTTCACCTTCGGCCGCCAGTATGTCTCGATGTTCGACGCCCTGGCCAACTTCTCGCCGACTGCCTACGCCACCCAGTACGAACCCGTCGTACTGCAGCAAGGTCCGAACTACCGCGAAGACAACACTATCAAGTACACCGGCAAGTTTGGCCCCATCACCGCGGGCGCCCACTGGTCGTTCGGGACTGGCGTAGCCTGCCGGCTACGGTTGGCGTGGCAACGCCGATCGGCGGCAACGGTGAAGTCCCGGGCGCGTTCCGTCGCGATACGGGCTACGGTGCGGCCGTGACCTACCTTGGCGGCCCGTTCGGCGCGACTGTCGGCTACGACCAGTGGAATCCGACCATCGGTACCGGCAACGGCACCGTCAAGAAGGCTTCGGTCGCAGGCAGCTATACGTATGGCCCGGCCAAGATCATGGGCGGCTACCGTTGGGGCCAGCAGAAGAACGCCGCCGACGTGCTGATCCAGCGAGACGACTTCTACTGGATCGGTGCCAACTACCAGGTCACCCCGGCCGTCGGCCTGACGCTCGAGTACAACTACGACAACATCAAGAGCCTGTTCGGCGACACGCACGTTGCCAACCCGTGGCAGGTCGCCTTCATCGCGACCTACTCGTTCTCCAAGCGTACCGATGTCTACCTGAGCACCGCCTACGCCAAGAACGCCGGTCTCACGATGGAATCCCTGGCCACGACGTACGCCACGAGCCTTTCGCTTGGCCAAAGCTATGCGCTGGCCAATGGTCAAAGCTCGATGTTCGGCGCCGCCATCGGTATCCGCCACAAGTTCTGATCCCAGGCTTGCATGGTTGGCAGAGGCACCTTCGGGTGCCTTTTCTTTTGGGCGATGGCACCGCATAGGGCATTACCTCATCGGCGCGCCGCGGCCGGACACTAGAATGCCCTCACCAACAAGACGGTCCACCGGACAACAGGGAGACACCCATGCAACGCAATCGCCGGCGCTCATGGCGCTGCTGCTGTCCGGCTGCTGGCCGGACTGGTCGGCCAGGCAGCCATGGCGGCCGATCCCTATCCGAACAAGCCGATCCGCCTCGTCGTGCCGTTCGCGGCCGGCGGCACCACCGACATCCTGGCGCGCGCGTGGCGGCCGAGCTCGCGAAGCTGCCGGGCTGGAATGTCGTGGTGGACAACAAGCCCGGCGCCGGCGGCAATATTGGCGCCGACATCGTGGCGAAGTCGGCGCCGGACGGCTACACGCTGCTGATGGGCACGGTCGGCACGCACGGCATCAACCAGTCGCTGTACAGCAAGCTGCCGTTCGATCCGATCAAGGATTTCGCGCCGATCACGGAAGTGGCCGCGGTGCCCAACGTGCTGGTCATCAACCCGGCCTTCGCGCAGGAGAACAAGATCAGCAACGTGCGCGACCTGATCGCCTACGCGCGCGCCAACCCAGGCAAGCTGAACATGGCGTCGAGCGGCAACGGCACGTCGATCCACCTGGCGGGCGAACTGTTCAAGACGCAGACGCGCACCTATATGGTCCACTTCCCGTACAAGGGCAGCGGGCCGGCGCTGACGGACCTGACCGGCGGCACCATGCAGGTCATGTTCGACAACCTGCCGTCATCCATGGCGCTGATCAAGGCGGGCAAGCTCAAGGCGCTGGCCGTGACCAGCGCGAAGCCGTCGCCGGCCCTGCCCGACGTGCCGACCATCGCCGCCGCCGCGAACCTGCCGAGCTACGAGGCCAGTTCCTGGTTCGGCCTGCTCGCGCCGGCCGGCACGCCAGCGGAAGTCGTCAGCCGCCTGCAGCATGAGGTCGCCAAGGCCCTCGGTTCACCAGCCGTGCGCGAGCGTCTGCAGGCCAGGGCGCCGAGCCGGTCGCAACACGCCCTCGCAGTTCGCCGCATTCATCCGCGCGGAGACCGCCAAGTGGGCCCAGGTGGTCAAGGCGTCCGGCGCAAGGTGGACTGAAACGGGTATTAGTACCTTGTCGAGGCACTAGCGCCCGAACCGGGGCAACCGGCATATACTTGAGGCATCAAATGTCTGGACGGCCCGCCAGCCGCGGGTTGTCCGGGCCGCACAACCCTCCATCGAGATGCCCAATCCATCCACCGCTGGCAACGCCGATGCCGCCCCGGTCGACCTTGAAACCCGTGCCGGCGATACGGCGCACGAGGCCCTGCGCCTGTGGCTGCGCCTGCTGACCTGCACTAACCTGGTCGAGGCCGACATCCGCAGCCGCCTGCGCCAGGACTTTGCCTGCACGCTGCCCCGCTTCGACTTGATGTCCCAGCTCGACCGCCATCCGGAAGGCCTGAAGATGGGCGAACTGTCGCGCCGCATGATGGTGACCGGCGGCAATGTCACCGGCATCACCGACCAGCTCCAGCAGGAAGGACTGGTCTCGCGCGAGGCCTTGCCGACCGACCGGCGCGCCTACCTGATCCGGCTCACGCCGGCGGGCCGCGAAGCGTTTTCCCGCATGCGCGCGCGCATGAGGACTGGGTCGAGCAATTGTTCTCGGGCCTGGCCGACACTGACCGCCGCTCGCTGTTCCGCCTTCTGGGCCGGCTCAAGACCGGCCTGACTTCGCCATGAAAACCGCCCGCTCACTGATACTGGCCGCCCTGCTGGGCACCGTTGCCGGCTGCAATACGGCGCCGCCCCCACCGCAGGTCACGCCGCTGAATGCCACCATCAAGCTCGGCCGCATCACTGAGAAGACCTTCCTGACGCGCATCGACGTGGCCAGCGACGCTGGCTATGGCAACTATGGCGGCGTCGGCGTCGGTGCCGTCGGTGGCAGCGGCGGGGGTGGAGGCGGCGTGGGCCTCGGCTTCTCGTTCGATCTCTCGCGCCTGTTCAACCGACCGCAGGTACAGCAGGTCGACCTGTTCCAGTACAAGGTGCGGACGATGGACGGCACGATCGCATCGGTCAACGCGCCCGCTTTGCCGGGGCTTGAGCCCGGCGCCTGCGTACGGCTGATCTACCCCGACGCAGCAGCGATGCCCGCCTGGCGCCATCGAACGAGTGCTGAGCGGCACGCACAAAGCAACAAGGCCTCCCGCTCGGGAGCCTTGTTGCTTTGTGCCATCGGCCGCGATCAGGCCGCCTGACGAGTATCGCGAAGTTCGCGCCGCAAGATCTTGCCCACGTTGGTCTTCGGCAGCTCGGTGCGGAATTCCACGTACTTGGGCCGCTTGTAGCCGGTGAGCCGCTCCTTGCAGAACGCGATCACATCGGCTTCGGTAAGCGCAGGATCCTTCCTGACCACGTAGAGCTTCACCACCTCGCCCGAATGCGTGTCGGGCACGCCCACCGCGGCAACCTCCAGCACGCCCGGGCACTCAGCGGCGACGCCCTCGATCTCGTTCGGATAGACGTTAAAGCCCGACACCAGGATCATGTCCTTCTTGCGGTCGACGATCTTGGTATAGCCGCGCTCGTCCATCACGCCGATATCGCCGGTCTTGAAGAAGCCGTCGGGAGTCATGACCTTGGCGGTCTCGTCCGGACGGTTCCAGTAGCCGCCCATCACCTGCGGACCGCGGATGCAGATCTCGCCAGGCTGGCCCAGCGGCACGTCACGGCCGTCGTCGTCGCGGATCGCGATGTCGGTCGAGGGCAGTGGCAGGCCGATGGTGCCGGAGAACGCCGTGCTGTCGGTCGGATTGCACGTGGCCGACGGCGACGTCTCGGACAGGCCATAGCCTTCGATGATCGGGCAGCCAGTCTTCGCGAGCCACTGCTTGGCCACGGCTTCCTGCACCGCCATGCCGCCGCCATTGGCCACGCGCAAACCCGAGAAATCGACCTTGCTGATTTCCGGGTTGTTGATCAGCGCGTTGTACAGCGTATTGACCGCCGGGAACATGTGGAACTTGTACTTCTGCAGTTCCCGGATAAAGCCCGGAATGTCGCGCGGGTTCGGGATCAGCACGCTCATGCCGCCATTGCGCATGCCCAGCAGGCAGCAGACCGTCAGCGCGAAGATGTGATACAGCGGCAGCGCCGTGATCGTGACCACCTGCTCGATCGGCGCGCCCTTGTTCAGGGCAGGCTGCATCCACGCTTCGGACTGCAGCACATTGGCCACGACGTTCCGGTGCAGCAGCACCGCGCCCTTGGATACGCCGGTGGTGCCGCCCGTGTACTGCAGGAAGGCGATGTCGTCAGGGCCGCTCGTGGCCGGCTGCAACGTCAGTTTGCGCCCTTCGGCCAGCACGGCATTGAAGCGCACGCAGTTGGGCAGCTCCCACGCCGGCACCATCTTCTTGACGTTGCGCACCACGAAATTGACGATGGCGCCCTTTACCCCGCCGAGCAGGTCGCCCATGCTGGCGACCACCACATGCTTGACCGGCGTGCGCGCAAGCACCTGCTGCAGCGTGGTGGCAAAGTTCTCGAGGATGACGATGGCCTCGGCGCCGCTGTCCTTGAGCTGGTGCTCGAGTTCGCGCGGCGTGTAGAGCGGGTTGACGTTGACCACGACAAACCCGGCGCGCAGCACCGCGGCCAGCACCACCGGATACTGCAGCACGTTCGGCATCATGATGGCCACGCGCGCGCCGGGGCGCAGGCCGCGCGACTGCAACCACGCGGCGAAGTGCGCGGACATCCGGTCGAGTTCGCCGTAGGTGATGGCCTTGTCCATGCAGACGAAGGCGCGGCGGTCGGCATAGGTGCGGAAGGAATGCTCGAGCAGTTGTGCAAGCGAGCGAAACTGGCTGGCATCGATCTCGGCGGGAACGCGGCCGGGTAGTGTTTCAGCCAAAACCTGTCCATGACACCGTCTCCTGATTTCTGAATGGTCGTTCGATTTTCGGGAATGCTAAACGGCAACCCGCGCAAAAACAACACGTTAGACGAAGTCTCAGGGGCCGGACCTGCCCTCAGGCGGATTATGCGCCACCGTGGCCATGCCGGCCACGGGATAACCCCAAGACCGCGCTCAGGGCAGGACAAGCTTCATCATGTTGGAAGCCAGTTCCTGGGCCAGCGCCTCGGGATCCATGCGGCCCGGCTGGTGCCAGGTGTACATGAAGCCGACCACGCTGCCGATCGAATGCGCCGTGACGCGCCCATCGCCGAAGGCGAATACGCCTTCGCGCTTGCCTTCTTCGAGCAGCGCGTAGAGGTCGCGATAGAACTCGCGCGCCATGCTGTCGAGCCAAGCGACTGTCTCAGGCTTCAGGTACTGGTTATCGCGAAAGCTCAGCGTAGCGGCCACGTGGCACGACACACAGCGCCGCGCCATTTCGAGCAGGCAGGCATGCAGCCGTTCGCGCACGGGCAGCGACGGGTCGGCCGTCTCGCGGATCACGGGCAGACAGGTCTGCGCCGACTCGCGGCACAGGATATCGAAGATCTCGTACTTGTCGGTGAAGTAGTAATAGACCGCCGGCTTGGTCACGCCGAGCGCGCGGCACAAGTCGTTCATGGTCATGCCAGGATAGCCCTTGGTGTAGAAGAGCTGCGCGGCGGTATCGAGGATCTGACGGCGGCGCGCTTCCTGGCGCTCGGCGATATGCGGGCGGGCCGGCGCTTCGTCGGCCTCCGCAACGGGTTTCGGTGCAATCGACATGTCGCAATTCTCGCATGGGCCCAAGGCCGCGCCATCGGGGCACACCCGGCCGCCACAGGGTTCGGCCGGTTGACGCAAACGCGGGTCCGGCCTAGGATCATACCGATCGGTAAATAAATATACCAAAAGGTATAGGTTTGCGGCACGCAGATGCAAGTCATCGCGCCGCCGACACATCCTGCGAGGAGACACCCGCTGATGGACCCGACTGCAAAGCCCGGCGCGCCTGCTGCGCCACGAAACGAAGCCGAGTACCTCGATGACCTGCGCCGCCGCTGGCAGGCGGCCTGGCCGCCCGGTGCGCCGCGCGAACCGCAGTACCCGCTTGGCCGGTTGCCGCTATCGGAGATGCTGCGCCATTGGGCTCGCATCCGCCCACAGCAGACCGCCGTCCACTTCTACGGCCATGTCACCAGCTATGCCGAGCTGGACGCGCACAGCGATCGCTGCGCCGCGCTGCTGGGCTCGCATGGCATCGGCCCCGGCGATCGCGTCGCGGTGCTGCTGCCCAACTGCCCGCAGTTCCATGCAGTGTTCTTCGGCATCCTGAAGCTTGGCGCGATCTATGTGCCGGTGAGCCCGCTGTCCCAGCGCGCCGAACTGCTGCACGCGCTGCGCGACAGCACGCCGTGCGCGCTGGTCGCGCTCGACCAGTTGCTGCCGCTCGTAGCCGACGCTCGCGAAGAACTCGGTGCGGCCGATCCCCTGCGCAAGCTCTTCGTCACCAGCTACGCCGACGTGGCGCCGGCCAGTCCCACGCTGCCCTTGCCGCCGATGGTGCAAGCGCCGCGCCTGGTACCTGAGCCGCAGGACCGCGCGATCGACCTGCTGCCGGCAATGGCCGCCTGCAACGCACCGGCGCCGCAATCCGTGCCCGACATCGACGCCCCGGCCGCGCTGAACTACACCGGCGGCACCACCGGCCTGCCCAAGGGATGCATCCACACGCAAGGCGACATGGTCGACATGGCCGCGGCTTTTGGCGCCGTGGCGCTGCCGATCGCGGACGACTCGGTCATGCTCGGCTTCTTCCCCGAGTTCTGGATCGCCGGCGAGAACCTGTGCCTGATCTTCCCCGTCTTCTTCGGCATTCCGCTGGTGCTGCTGGCGCGCTGGGACGCACAGACCTTCCTGGCCGCCGTGCAGCACTACAAGGTCACCAATGCGTCGATGCTCGTCGACAGCGCGGTCGAGGTCATGGAGCACCCGCGCGTTGGCGACTATGACCTGCATTCGCTGCGCCATGTCGGCGTGTCGTCCTTCGTCAAGAAGCTGAACCTCGACTACCGCAGCCGCTGGCACGCGCTGACCGGCTCGACCATCGCCGAGACCGCGTGGGGCATGACCGAGACGCAGACCTGCAACACCTTCACCTATGGCATGCAGGACGACGACATGGACTTGCGCGCGCAGCCCGTGTTCGTCGGGCTTCCGGTGCCCGGCACCGAGTTCAAGGTGTGCGACTTCGCCACCGGCGAACTGCTTCCGCTGGGTACCGAGGGCGAGTTGTGCGTGCGCACGCCGACGCTGCTCAAGGGCTACTGGAACAAGCCCGAAGCCACGCACGAATCGCTGCGCGATGGCTGGTTCCACACTGGCGACATCGGCCTGATCGACACCGACGGCTACCTGCACTATCTGGGCCGGCGCAAGGAGATGCTCAAGGTCAACGGCATGAGCGTGTTTCCGGCAGAGATCGAGACCATGCTCGGCCAGCACCCGGCGATCCTGGGCTCGGCTGTGGTCGGGCGCGCGGACGAGGATCGCGGCCAGGTGCCGGTGGCCTTCGTGATGCTCAAGCCCGAGGCCGTCGCACCATCGACGAAGCCGCGCTGACGGCGTGGTGCCGAGGCAGCATGGCGGTCTACAAGGTGCCGCAGCTTCGCATCGTCGACGCCCTGCCGCTGACGCCACCGGCAAGGTGCGCAAGCAGGACCTGGTGCCGCTGGCCGAAGCGCTGCGCTGAGGCCGCCGCATTCCCCTTCCTCCCGCGCCGGTATCGCGATGCCGGCGCGGGCGCTCCATGCCTCACCGCTATCCGACATGAATCCGCCCAAGCTCCTGATCGCCAACCGTGGCGAAATCGCCATCCGCATCGCCCGCGCGGCCGCGGCCCTGGGCATGCCGAGCGTGGCCATGCACAGCGACGACGACCGCGACGCGCTGCACGTGCGCAAGGCCGATGAAGCCGTGGCGCTGCCTGGCAGCGGCCCGCGCGCGTACCTCGATATCGGGCAGGTGGTGGACGCCGCTCGCCGCGCGGGCTGCCAGCTGGTCCATCCCGGCTATGGCTTCCTGTCCGAGAACGCGGATTTCGCGCAGGCTTGCCTCGACGCCGGCCTGACCTTCGTCGGCCCGGCACCCGACGTGCTGCGGCTGTTCGGCGACAAGGCACGCGCCCGCGCATTGGCACGCGAGCATGGCGTGCCAGTGGTGCCGGGCACGACCGGGCCCACCACGCTGGCCGCCGCCCATGCATTCTTTGCTGACCTGCCGCCCGGCACCGGCATGATGATCAAGGCGCTGGCGGGCGGCGGCGGTCGCGGCATGCGCGCCGTCCACGACTCGGCGCAGATCGACGAAGCATGGACGCGTTGCGCATCGGAGGCGACGGCGGCCTTCGCCAACGGCGCAGTCTATGTCGAGCAAATCGTGACGGCGCCGCGGCACATCGAAATCCAGGTAGTCGCGGATGCCAACGGGCAGGTGCTCACGCTCGGCGAACGCGAGTGCAGCCTGCAGCGACGGCACCAGAAGCTCGTGGAAGTCGCGCCCAGCCCCGCACTCGACGACATGATGCGCGCCCGGCTTGCCGAGGCCGCGGCCACACTGCGCGCGCGGCCGCCTATCGCGGCATCGGCACCTTCGAATTCCTCGTGCAAGAACGCGATGGCCAGCCGCCGGCGTTCTGGTTCATGGAGGCCAACCCGCGCCTGCAGGTCGAACATACCGTGACCGAGATGGTCACCGGCGTGGACCTCGTGCAAACCCAGCTTGCCATCGCGATGGGCGCGGACCTTCCGCAACTCGGCCTGGAACGCGCGCCGCGCCGCGCGGCGTCGCCGTGCAGCTTCGCATCAATGCCGAGCATCTCGACGGGCAGGGCCAGCTCCGCCCAGCCGCGGGTACGCTCACCGCGTTCGAGGCACCGAGCGGTCCCGGCGTGCGCGTCGACAGCGCTGGCTATGCCGGCATGGCAGCCAACCCGCGCTTCGATTCGCTGCTGGCCAAGCTGATCGTGCACGAACCCGGCGGCAACTACTCGCGCGCACTGGCGCTCGCGTACCGCGCGTTGTGCGAGTTTCGCATCGAGGGCATCGACACGAATCGGCGCCTGCTTCAGGACCTGCTGCAACAGGACGCCGTGCAGCGCAACGCGGTGCACACGCAATACCTCGACCGCGCCCTGCCCGCGCTGGCCGCGGCCGGCGGCGACCACCCTGCGTTGCATGCCACTGGCACCACAATTTCGGAACAGGACACCGACACCGAAGACGACCTGCCCGCCGGCGCCATGGCCGTGCAGGCGCCGATGGACGGCGCGCTGGCCGCGCTCCACGTGAAGCCGGGCGACACCGTGCGCCGCGGCCAGCCGCTCGCGATCATCGAAGCGATGAAGATGGAGCACTCCGGTCGACGCGCCCGCAGCAGGGACCGTGCTGGCCGTGCGAACGGAGGCCGGCGCCACCGTTCGCGCCGGCGCCACGCTGGTGCTGATCGAGCCGCAACGCACCGGCCATGCCGAGCAGGTCCGCGCTGCCACCGATCCCGACCATATCCGCGCCGACTTGCGCGACGCACTCGAGCGCCACGCGCTCGGCCAGGACGCGGCGCGCGAGGCTGCCGTGGCAAATCGCCACGCACAGGGCGGCCGCACCGCACGCGAGAACATCGCGCAGCTATGCGACGCCGATTCCTTCATCGAATATGGCGCGCTTGCGATCGCGGCGCAACGCCAGCGCCGCATGGAGGACGACCTGATCCGCTCGACACCCGCGGACGGCATCGTCACCGGCATCGGCACCGTGAACGCGGAGCAGTTCCCCGCCGCCGATGCGCGCTGCATGGTGCTGGCCTATGACTACACCGTGCTGGCCGGCACACAGGCTACTACGGCCACAAGAAGCTGGACCGCATGCTCGCCCTGGCGCGGCAGTGGCAACTGCCCGTAGTACTGTTCGCCGAAGGCGGCGGCGGCCGGCCCGGCGACACCGACATGCCCGTGGTCGCGGGGCTCGACTGCACCTCGTTCATCCAGTTCGCGCGGCTGTCCGGCCAGATGCCGCTGGTCGGCATCGTGCACGGCCGCTGCTTCGCCGGCAATGCGGCGCTGCTCGGCTGCGCGGATGTGATCATCGCCACGCGCAGCGCGACCATCGGCATGGGCGGCCCGGCCATGATCGAAGGCGGCGGGCTCGGCATGTACGCGCCCGAGGAAGTCGGGCCGGTTGCCGTGCAGGCGCCCAATGGCGTGATCGATGTCGTGGTCGACGACGAGCAGGCCGCCGTCGAGACCGCGCGCCGCTACCTGTCCTACTTCCAGGGCGCCGCACATGCCTGGCAGGCCGAAGACCCACGCCACCTGCGCCACGCGATTCCCGAGAACCGCCTGCGCAGCTACGACATGCGCACGGTCCTCCACGCGCTGGCGGACACGGATTCGGTGCTCGAACTGCGCGCCGCGTTCGGCACCGGCATTATCACCGCGCTGATCCGCATCGAAGGCCGTGCGTTCGGCTGCATCGCCAATAATCCGCGCCACCTCGCGGCGCGATCGACAGCGCCGCCGCGGACAAGGCCGCACGCTTCATGCAGCTGTGCGATGCGCACGGCCTGCCGATCCTGTCGCTGTGCGACACGCCGGGCTTCATGGTCGGGCCCCAGGCGGAAAAGAGCGCCACCGTGCGCCACGTGTCGCGCCTGTTCGTGGTGGCCGGTGCGCTGCGCGTGCCCTTTTTCACGATTGTGCTGCGCAAGGGCTACGGGCTCGGCGCGCAGGCCATGGCCGGCGGCAGCTTCGCCGCACCATTCTTCACCGCGGCGTGGCCAAGCGGCGAGTTCGGCGCCATGGGGCTGGAAGGCTCGATCCGGCTCGGCTTTCGCAAGGAGCTGGAAGCCGTGGCCGACCCGGACGAACGGGAAGCTTTGTTCGCACGCATGGTTGACGCCGCGTACCAGCGCGGCCGCGCCCTGAACATGGCCAGCCACCTCGAAATCGACGCCGTGATCGACCCGGCCGACACGCGCCGCTGGCTGCTGCGCGGGCTGGCCTCGGTGCCGCCCGGCAGCCTCGGGCGTCGCACCGGCGAGGAGCGCCGCTTTATCGACACCTGGTAACAGTGCGGCGGTACACGCCAACGCCGTCTGATCCGGCGTGCTCCCCTCAGTAGCCGGATTTGCCGGGCCCGGACCCGCGCCCCTCGGCGTTCAGCGTGCCGGTGTTCACCGCCGGCGGCGCGAGCTTGCGCAACGCGGCGTGGCGCTCGTCCGGCGGCAGGTCCCCAATGCGGCGCGCCTCGGCATAGAAGCGCGTCCAGTCGCCGCCGACGCTGTCGAGCAGCGCCGTGACGCCGGCACCCATTGCTGGTACGTGGCCACGGCGGCCAGATGGGCGTTGGTCAGGGGCTGGTCGAACCAGCGGTCGTAGCCGCTGTAGCCGGCCCACTCCGTGCGCAACGCCGCATACCGGCTGCGCAGGCTGTCGAAGATCTCCGCCTTGCCGCGGCGCTTGGCGTCGTCGTCCGCGTCGGAGCGATAGAGGACATCGAGCCGGTCGCGCGTGTCGAGCAGCAGCGCGCGGAACTGCCGGCGCTGTTGTCGTACTGCCGGTAGCTCGCACGCGCGTCATCCGAGCGTCGTCGCGCAGCCAGCGCTCGACACCGGCCACCTCCACCGCCGTCGCAAAGGATTCGTTGAAGGCCGTGTCGTTGCGTACGTACACAACCTGGTGCGCGAGTTCGTGGAACACCATCCGCGCCAGTTCGCCTTCAGGCAGGTACAGGAAAGTGTTCAGCAGCGGATCATCGAAATAGCCCAGCGTGGAATAGGCCGGAATGCCGGCCACATAGGTTTCCAGGCCCTCGCGGCGCAGGCCGGCGGCATAGTGCTCGGCATCGCCCTGCGCGTAATAGCCGCGATAGCTGATGCAGCCGACGATCGGGAAGCACCACTGGTGCAGGGTCATCGACAGCTCCGGCGTCGCGAACACGCTCCACACCACGTAGGGGCGATGCAGGTTGGCATAGCGGCGGTAGCTGCCGTTGTCGGGCAGCTTCAGCTCGCGCGAGGCATAGTTCCGGATCTTGCGCGCGAGCGCCAGGCGTTGCGCGAGGCGCGTGTCGTTGGACGCTTGTGCCTGGGCAATGGCGTCATCGAGCGCCTGCGCCTGCGCCATCACGCCAAGATGGCCACCGATGGACTGGTAGTAGTAGCCGAGCGTGTCGCAACCGGCCACCGCCAGCGCCAGCCCCGCCGCCACCAGGATGCCCGCCGCACGGCGGCGGACCTTTTTCCAGTCCATCACCGGATCATGACGCAGCCGCCAGTGTCTCGTCCACCTCGTGCCAGGCCTCCACCTCGACCAGGCAATCGTAGAACACGGGCGCGCGGCCCAGGTCGGTAAGCCGCTGGCTGGTCAGCTCGTTGGCATTCTTGCCGTCCGGCGCGAGCTTCTTCCACCAGATGGAGAGCCCCACCACCAGCCCCTGCCGAGCACGATCGGTCACGCGCGCCCGCGCCAGCATGCTGCCGCGGTCGTTGAGGCGCGCACGCGTGCGCCGTTGACGATGCCGCGTGCGGCGGCATCGTCCGGGTGGATGTCCAGGTGCGGCTCGCCTTCGGTCGCGCGCAGGCTGTCGATGTTGACGAAGGAGCTGTTCAGGAAGTTGCGCGCGGGCGGCGAGATCATTGCCAGCGGATACTTATCGGCCAGTTCCGGCGCGGAGGACGGCGCCTCGTACGGCGGCACGTAGTCCGGCAGTGGATCGAGCCCGGCGCTGCGCATGGACCCGGAGTAGAACTCGCACTTGCCGGATTCGGTCGGGAAACCGCCGTGCGCAAACGGCGCCGCCGGCAACGACAGCTTCTGCCAGCCCCGCTCCTTCAGCGATTCCCACGTAATGCCCTGCGCACGCGCATCGCCGGGAACGATGGCTTGTGCTGCGATCTGCTCGTCGCTGTCGGCAAAGCACGGATCGCTGAAACCCATGCGCTGCGCCAGGCGGCGGAAGATCTCGGTGTTGGGCAGGGCCTGGCCGAGTGGCTCGATGGCGGCGTTATTCGCCAGGAAGTACGTGTGCCCGTAGGCTTTGTGCACGTCCACGTGCTCCAGCTGCGTCGTGGCAGGGAGCAGGATATCGGCATAGTCGGCCGTATCGGTGCGGAACTGCTCGAGCACGACTGTGAACAGATCCTCGCGCGCAAAGCCTTCGGCCACCTTGCCCGATTCCGGCGCCACCGCCACCGGGTTGCTGTTGTAGACCACCACGGCATCGAGGCGCGGGGTGCCGGGGTGGCCCGTATCCAGTAGTGCGTCGCCGATCGTGCTCATGTTGACGGTGCGCGGCACCCGGCCGGCAGGCAGCAGGTCGGGCCGCTGCAAGACCCTGTCGTTGATCGGGAAGAATCCCGACGTCGAGAGTTGCAGCCCGCCCGCCGGATGCCGCCACGCCCCGACCAGCGAAGGCAGGCACGCGACCGCACGTACGGCTTGCCCGCCGCCGTGCACGCGCTGCATGCCGTAGTTCAGGCGGATCGCCACGGGCTGGCGCTCTCGCACCGCCAGCGTGCCGTAGAGGCCGGCCAGCCACTCGATATCTTCCACGGCAATCCCGCAGATCTGTGCGGCACGGGCCGGCGAATACGCCTGCGCGCGCTCGCGCAGCGCGTCGTAGCCCAGCGTGTGCTGCGCGATGTAGTCGTGGTCGAGCAGGTCGTCGCGGATCAGCACGTGCATGATGGCCAGCGCCAGTGCGCCGTCGGTGCCCGGCATCGGCGCGATGTGGCGATGGCACTTCTCGGCGGTCAGCGAGCGGTACGGGTCGATCGCCACCAGCGTCGCGCCGCGGCGCTTGGCTTCCTGCGCGCGCGTCCAGAAATGCAGGTTCGAGGCGATCGGGTTGCCGCCCCAAATGATCACGAGCTTCGCGTCGGCGACGTTTCCATGTCCATGCCGACGCTCGCGCCATAGGTGTAGCGCAGCGCCGTGGCGCCGGCGCTCGCGCAGATGGTGCGGTCCAGCAGCGAGGCGCCGAGCTTGTGGAAGAAACGCGCAGCCATGCTTTCGCCCTGCACCAGTCCCATGGTGCCGGCGTAGCTGTACGGCACGATCGCCTGCGGGTCGCGCGCGGCAATGGCCTTGAGCCGCGTGGCGACTTCGTCGAGCGCCTCGTCCCACGAGATCGGCTCGAACTTGCCCTCGCCCTTGCGTCCGACGCGGCGCATCGGCGTCAGCAGCCGGTCCCGGTGGTAGGTGCGCTCGGTGTAGCGCGCCACCTTGGTGCACAGCACACCCTGGGTACCCGGGTGGTCCGGATCGCCATTGACCTTGATCGCGCGGCCGTCCTCGACGGTGACGAGCAAGGCACAGGTGTCGGGGCAGTCATGCGGGCAGGCGGCGCGGACAATGCGGGAAGCCATGGAATCTCCGGGCGGGCCGCAAGGCGGCTGGAACGTGGTCGGGGCGGATGGCCGGGGGTGGGCCGGATACCTGTCACTACCGGGAAAACCACGGCGGACAGGGCAGTTTCTGGTCGGATTGTATTCGATTATGATGCTCCGGCGCGTTTCGGCTCCCTGCCGGAATTGCCTCGGCAGTCACCCCGTGCCACGCAGCCTTTTACCGGTTTGCGGCAGGCACGGCGGGCCTGCGGGGACCTGACGCCGGCGCAGACCGGCCCGGGCGGCGCATGGGCATCCAATCAGACTTTTTTGCGGGGTTACATGTCGAATCAGAAGGGGAAGGGGAAGGGGGATAGGGCCGGGCGTTCGCCGGCCTGCTGGTGGCGTGCGCCATCGGCTTTTGCGGCGTTTCGGGCGCGCCATCGCGGAAACCGGCGTGACGGCCGACACCATCGTGCTGGGCCAGTCGGCCGCGCTGAGCGGGCAGACGGCGGCACTGGGCAAGCAGATGGGCGCCGGCGCGCGCCTGTACTTCGAGTCCGTCAACCGCCAGGGCGGCATCTACGGCCGCCGCATCGAACTGCAGACGCTGGAGGACTACAACGAGCCGGAAACCGCGGCGGCCAACACGCGCAAGCTGATTGGGGAAAGCCGCGTCTTTGCGCTGTTCGGCTATGTCGGCACCGACAACGCCGAGGCGTCCCTGCCGATCGCGGCCCAGGCCGGCGTGCCGTTCTTCGCGCCCTACACCGGCGCGCAATCGCTGCGCGATCCGCGCCTGCGCAATGTCTTCCATGTGCGCGCCGCTACAACGAGGAAACCGCGGCCATCGTGCGGCAGATCCGCACGACCGGGCTCAAGCGCGTAGCCGTGGTGTACAACGAAGATGCCTACGGCAAGGCCGGCCTGGAAGGCCTGGCCCGCGCGCTGCAAACATCACCGGACAGCAGCGTGCAGATCGTGTCGCGCGAATCCGTGATCCGCAACACCGTCGAGATCGGCGACGCCATGCAAGGCACGATGAAGGCCAGGCCCGACGCGTGGTGCTGATCAGCGCCTATCGCACGGCCGGCGCGTTCGTGAAAGAAGCGCTACGCCGCGGCTACAACGGGCAGTTCTACAACGTGTCCTATGTCGGCACGCAGGCACTGGCACGCGAGCTCGGCGCGCAGGGCAGCGGCGTGATCATCTCTCAGGTCATGCCGCACCCGGGCAACGCCACGCTGCCGGTCGTGCGCGAATACCTGCGGCTGCTGCAGGCTACGGGCAAGCCGGACGATTTCGACTACGTCGGCATCGAAGGCTTTGTCGCGGCCAAGACCTTCACCGAAGGCCTGCGCCGTGCCGGCAAGGACCTGACGCGAGAGCGGCTGGTGGCGGCGCTGGAAGGCATGCGCAATTTCGACCTGGGCGGGTTTATCGTCAACTTCACGCCGGAGAACCACGTGGGGTCGAAGTTCGTGGAGATGACGATCATCAACTCGAGGGGGCAGGTGATTCGCTGAGGCGTCGCGAATCACGCGGTTTTTTCTCCCCTCTCCCATTTATGGGAGAGGGGCGGGGGAGAGGGCAGGAGTCTCCACGAAGTCGAACGCTACGGTGCTTGCCATGCGCCTGCCCTCCTCCCCACCCTCTCCCGCAGGCGGGAGAGGGGAGAAAACAAGAGGGATCGCCGGGGCGATTCACGCCATATCGTTCAGATGACACGCCGATAGCCTTCCCGGCGCAATCTCCTTCAACAACGGTTGCTCGACCGTGCAGCGCGGCATCGCATGCGGGCAGCGCGGATGGAAGTGGCAGCCCGTGGGCGGATTCAATGGCGACGGGATCTCCCCACGGATCGCCACATAGGTCTTCTTGCCGACTTCGAGCTTCGGCGCTTCGGCCAGCAGTGCCTGCGTATAGGGATGATTGGGCGCGGCAAACACCTGCTCGGTCGCGCCGACTCCACCACGCGGCCGAGATACATGATCACCACGCGGTCGCTGATGTGCTTGACCACCCCGAGGTCGTGGCTGATGAAGAGGTAGGTCAGGTTCAGTTCCTGGCGCAGGCGCATGAACAGGTTCAGCACCTGGGCCTGGATCGATACGTCCAGCGCCGCGACCGATTCGTCGCACACCAGGAATTCCGGCTTCACCGCCAGCGCACGGGCGATGCCGATGCGCGCGCGCTGCGCCCGAGAACTGGTGCGGAAAGCGGCGCAGCACGGTCGGGTCCATGCCCACGCGCACCAGCATGTCTTCCACATAGGCCTTCTGCTCGCCGCGCGCGACCATGCCGTGCACGACCGGCGCCTCGCCGACGATGTCGATCACGCGCAGCCGCGGATTGAGCGAGGCATATGGGTCCTGGAAGATCATCTGGATCGCGAGCTGCTTCTCGCGGCGCTTCTCCGGCGGCAGGTGGTCGAGGTTGGTGCCGCGCCACAGCCGCTCGCCCTCGGTCAGCGTATGCAGGCCGACCGCCATGCGGCCGAGCGTCGACTTGCCGCAGCCCGATTCGCCCACCAGCCCCACCACTTCGCCTGCGCGGATGCTCAGGTCAACGCGGTCGACCGCATGGACGACCTCTTCACGCGCGTGGGCGCCGAACAGGTTGGCGATGCGCGCCGCGGTGTCCAGCGATTTGACGAAGCGCTTGGAAACGCCGCGCAATTCCAGCAGTGGCGCGGGCGGCGTGACCGGTTGCGATGTGCCGTCCGTCACGGCGGGGGTATCCAGGTCCGCTTCGATCATGCAGCCTCCTGCTGTGTCAGCACCGGATGGAAGCAGCGCAGCCGGCGGCCGTCAGCCACGGTCTCAAGCGCCGGCTCGGTCTTGCACACTTCGGTGGCATAGGGACAACGCTCGCGAAACGAGCAACCGCCGGGCAGGTTCAGCAGCGACGGCGTCATGCCGGGAATCTGCTTCAATGGCGCACCGCGCGGATTGCGCGAAGGCGCCGAGCCGATCAGCCCGTGCGTATAGGGATGCTCGGGACGCTCCAGCACCTGGTGCACGTCCCCGGCCTCGACAATCTTGCCCGCGTACATCACGCAGACCGAATCGGCCAGGCCCGCTACCACCGACAGGTCGTGCGTGATCCAGATCAGCGCCGTACCCGATTCGCGGCACAGCGTCTGCATCTCATAGAGAATCTGGCCCTGGATGGTTACGTCCAGCGCCGTGGTCGGCTCGTCGGCGATGATCAGGTCGGGCTTGTTCAAGAGCGCAATGGCAATCGCCACGCGCTGGCGCATGCCGCCCGAGAACTGGTGCGGGTACGCCAGCAGGCGCTCGTCCGGCGAGGGGATGCCCACGCGCGCCAGCGCATTGCGCGCACGCTCGCGCGCGGCGGCCTTGCTGACCTGGTCGTGCGCCCTCACCGCTTCGATCATCTGCGTGTCGATGCGCAGGACCGGGTTCAGCGTCATCATCGGATCCTGGAAGATCATCGCGATGCGGTTGCCGCGCACGTCACGCTGTTGGGCCGGCGTAAGCGCGCGCAGGTCGCGCGTGACGCCGTCGCGGCTGGTCAGCGCGATGCGGCCGTCGACGACTTTGCCGGGCGCATCGACCAGGCCCATGATCGAATAGCCCGTCATCGACTTGCCCGATCCGGATTCGCCCACGAGACCCATGATCTCGCCGCGTCCGACGGTAAAGGATACGTCGTCCACCGCCTTGGCAATGCCGCCGCGCGTGAAGAACTGCGTCTTGAGGTGTTCCACCACCAAGGTTGGTTGTGCCATGTTGGTCTCCCTCACCTATTGCGTCTGCAGGCGCGGGTTCAGCACGTCGCGCAACTGGTCGGCCACCAGGTTCATGGCGACGATGGTGACCACCAGCGCAATGCCCGGGAAGAAGCTGATCCAGTACTTGCCGGACAGCATGTACTGCTGGCCATTGGCGATCAGCGATCCCAGCGACGGCTCGGTGATCGGCACGCCAAGGCCGAGGAAGGACAGCGTCGCCTCGAGCGTGATGGCGGATGCCACCTGCAGCGCGGCGATCACGATCAGCGGCGGCAGGCAGTTGGGCAGCAGGTGGCGGAACATGATGCGCCCCGGCGGCAGCCCCAGGCAGGTCGCGGCCTCGATGTATTCCTTGCGGCGTTCGACCAGCGCCGCGCTGCGCGTGGTGCGCGCGTAGTAGGCCCATTGGACGGCGACCAGTGCGATCACGATATTGCCGAGTCCGGGACGCAGAAACGCCAGCAGGATCAACGCGAGCAAGATCGGCGGAAACGAGAGCTGCAAGTCGGCCACGCGCATGATGAACGCCTCGGTGCGCCCGCCCACGAAGCCTGCCAGCAGGCCCAGCGTGGCGCCGAGTATCAGCGCGATGACCGTGCTGACCACGCCGACGCCGATGCTGATGCGCAGCCCGTACATGACCGCGGACAGGATGTCACGCCCCTGCTCATCGGAGCCAAGCACGAAGGTCATGCCGGTGGCGGCCTGCTCGCCGGGTGCAAGGCGCGCATCGAGCACGTCGAGCGTCGCCAGGTCATATGGGTTCTGCGGCGCCAGCCAGGGAGCGAAGATCGCGATCAGGATGACCGTGATCAGCGTGATCAGGCCTGCCACGGCAATCTTGCTGGACAGGAATTCGGCGGCAAAGCGGCGCAACGGTGTCTGCTCGCGCGCGGCTTTCGGTTTGTCTGCGGTGACGGCAGTCATGGCTCAGCCCTTGTTGTCGGCAATGCGCACGCGCGGATCGAGCATGCTGTAGAGGATGTCCACCGCCAGGTTGATCAGGATGAACAGGGTGACGATCACCATCAGGTAGGCAACGATCACGGGCCGGTCCAGCAACTGGATCGAATCGATGATCAGCTTGCCCATGCCGGGCCACGCGAAGATGGATTCAGTCACGATCGCAAAGGCGATGATCGAGCCGAACTGCAGCGCGATCACCGTGACGATCGGGATCATGATGTTCTTGAGCACATGCACGCCGACGATGCGCGTGTTGGACAAGCCCTTGGCACGTGCGAACTTCACGTAGTCCTGCAGCATGGCCTCCTGCGTGCCCGCACGCGTTAGGCGGATCACCATTGCGATATTGAGCAGCGACAGCGTGACTGCAGGCAGGATCAGGTGGCGGATGCCATCGACGGTCAGGAAGCTCAGCGGCACGCCGAGCACGCGCACGGTCTCGCCGCGGCCGTTCGAAGGCAGCCAGCCCAGTTGCACGGCGAACACCATGATCAGCATCAGCCCCACCCAGAACGTTGGCAGGGAAAAGCCCAGGATCGACACCGTCATGATGGACTTGCCGGCGATGCCGTTGGGCCGCAGGCCGGCCAGGAGCCCGAGCGGGATGCCCAGCACGATAGCCAGCAGGATGGCGCATACGGCGAGCTCCAGCGTGGCGGGCATGCGCTCGAAGATCAGCTTGAGCGCAGGCGTGCCATGGGCAAACGAGATGCCCAGGTTGCCATGCAGCGCGTTCTGCAGGAAAACGAGATATTGTTCCCACAGCGGCTTGTCGAGCCCGAGCGCGGCAATGGTGCGCCTGATGTCCTCCTGATCTGCCTGCGGATTGATCAGGATGTCGACCGGGTTGCCGATGGCGAAGACGCCCAGGAAAACGAGCAGCGACATGATGAAGAGCACGACCACGCTCTGCATCAGCCGCCGGATGATAAAGACCAGCATGTCAGACCACTATCCTTTTGCACACCGTTGCAGGCCGCGCCCGTGCCTGGCGCGGCCCGCCTGGTGTACGTTGCCGCGATGACTACCCGCAGGCGACCGGAACGCGCCGCTTATTGCGGCTTGAAGTTGTGCGCATAGGTGCGTTCGTCGGTGCGCGGTACATAGACGATGCCCTTCTGCGTGGCCCAGGTAGTCACCTGCTGGTGGATCGGGATGATACCGCCGTCGTTGATCGCAATGGCAGTGGCCTCCTGCAGCAGCTTGGAGCGCTCGCCGTCATCCACGGTAGCCAGCGCCTTCTCGAGCACAGCGTCCATCTTCGGGTTGCAGTACTCGCCCCAGTTGGTGGTGCCGAAGCCCTTTTTACTGTCCTCGCAGGCCAGCAGCGCGCGCAGCGGCGAACTGACCTCGCCAGTCTGCGCACCCCAGCCGAGCAGGCCGAACGACCATTCGTGCTTGATGCCCTTGGACGAGTACGTCGCCATCGGCATGCCTTCGACCTTGGTCGCGATGCCGACGCGCGTGAGGTTCTGCGCGATGGTCTGCGCGATCTTCTCGTCATTGACGTAGCGATTATTGGGCGTGTGCAACGTCACGCCAAAGCCGTTCGGGTAGCCCGCTTCCGCGAGCAGCTTCTTTGCGCCCTCCGGATCGTACTTGACCGTCTTGAGGTCGGGTTGTAGCCGAACAGCGTGGGCGGCACCAGGTTGTTGGTCGGCTCGGACAGGCCCTCCATCAGCCGGTCCTTGATGCCCTGCCGGTTGATGGCCATGCTGATGGCATTGCGTACGCGCGCATCCTTCAGCGGGTTCTTGTCCATCGGCTGTCCTTCCTTGGTCGTGACGTACGGCGACTTGTCACGCTTGGCATCGAAGTACAGGTAGATCACGCGGTGCGAGATCTTGGAGAAGAAAGACAGCTTGGGATCCTTGCGCACCTTGGGCAAGTCTGGCGTCGGCACGTTCTCGATGGCCTGCACATCGCCCGACAGCAGCGCGGCGAGGCGCGTAGCCGGGTTGGGGATAAAGCGCAGCGTCACCTTGTCCCACGCGGCTTCTGGCCCCAGTAGTCGGCATTGCGCACCAGTTCGACCCGATCGTCCCGCGCGTAGCTCACGAATTTGAACGGGCCGGTGCCGATCATGCCCTTGCCCTGGGCAAAATCATCGGAACTCAGCCCCTGCGTCGCCTTCTTCTGCACGATGTAGATCGACGCCAGGTCGTTCAGCATCAGCGGATACGGCTGGTTGGTGGTCAACTGGATGGTGTACTTGTCGATCACCTTCTTGTTGACGATCGCCTTGGTATAGACGTCGAACTTGCCCGGGCTGTTCTGGATGGTGGCCGGACGTTCCAGCGACCAGACGATGTCCTCGGTGGTCAATTCGGAACCGTCATGGAACTTCACGCCCTTGCGGATCTTGAATTCCCACGTGAGGTTGTTGATCATCTTCCAGGACTCCGCCAGCCCCGGAATGATGCGGCTGTCGGGATCCATCTTGATCATCGTGTCGAACACGTGCTCGGACACATTGATGTTCGAGAACAGGTTGTAGAAGTGCGGATCCATCGAGGTCGGCGGCGAACTCATGGCCAGCTTGAGGTCCGCGGCCTGTGCTGCGCCGGCCAGCGCGAGGCTCATGGCCCCGGCTACCGCGACAGCACCAAATGCCTTCTTGAATGTGCGAAGGGACATCGCGCAACTCTCCCAGGGGACAAATGAAGCAAACGTTAGGATCGGCAACGCGCGCTGCATTCTGGTGCGATCAGGCATCAAATGGCGACGGTATTGCCGGCCGGGCACTTCAAGCATGAACTGTTCCAGCAGCCGGTGAAAGCGGGCATTGGGGGAAACCCACCCGCGCGGCATATTGCACTGCGCCATGGCGCACGTGTCCGTGCGGATCACAAAAGCCGGAATCCGGCCCGTTTGGCGCTTTCCGGGCGGGCGTCGTATGATCTGGGGTATCCAACGACAGTCGCACCGCCTCCGGCATCATGAAGCTCATTCCCGAAATCCTGCAGGCGCAAGCGGAAATCCGCACGATCCGACGCGACATCCATGCCCATCCCGAGCTGTGCTTCCAGGAGCAGCGCACCGCCGATGTGGTGGCGCGCAACCTGGAATCCTGGGGGATCGAGGTCCACCGCGGGTTGGGAACTACCGGTCTGGTCGGCGTGATCCGCCAAGGCAACAGCGCGCGCAGCATCGGCTTGCGCGCCGACATGGATGCGCTGCCGCTGCAGGAGGCCAACACCTTCGGCCATCGTTCACAGCATGACGGCCGCATGCATGCGTGCGGCCACGACGGCCACACGGCAATGCTGCTGGGCGCGGCACGCTATCTGGCCGAACACCGCAACTTCGATGGCACCATCAACCTGATCTTCCAGCCCGCCGAAGAAGGCGGCGGCGGCGCGCGCGAGATGATCAAGGACGGTCTCTTCGAGCGCTTCCCGTGCGACGCGGTCTTCGGCATGCACAACTGGCCGGGCATGCCGGTTGGCACGTTCGGCACGCGCGCCGGCCCGCTGATGGCGTCGAGCAATGAGTTCCGCATCGTCGTCCGGGGCAAGGGCGCACATGCTGCCATGCCGAACAACGGCAATGATCCGGTGTTCACCGCCGCGCAGATCGTGTCGGCGCTGCAGGGCATCATCACGCGCAACAAGCGGCCGATCGACACGGCCGTGATCTCGGTCACGCAGTTCCACGCGGGCGACGCGACCAATATCGTGCCGGACCAGGCCTGGATCGGCGGCACCGTGCGCACCTTTACGCTGCCGGTGCTCGACCTGATCGAGCGGCGCATGGAAGAGGTCGCGCGCGCCGTGGCATCGGCCTTCGATTGCACGGTCGACTACGAATTCCATCGCAACTACCCGCCGACCATCAACAGCGCCGCAGAAGCCGAATTTGCCGCCGGCGTGGCCGCGGAGCTGGTGGGCGCGGAGAAGGTCGATGCCGACGTCGAGCCGACGATGGGCGCGGAGGATTTCTCGTTCATGCTCCAGGAGAAGCCGGGCTGCTACCTGTTTATCGGCAATGGCGACGGCGCGCACCGCGAGACCGGCCATGGCATGGGGCCTTGCATGCTGCACAACCCGAGCTACGACTTCAACGACGAGCTGCTGCCCGTCGGGTCGACCTTCTTTGTCAGGCTGGTGGAGAAATGGCTGGCCCCGGCCTGAGTGAGCACGACAGCCATGGCCCGCATCGCACTGGACCTGGACACCGCCAACGGATTCGCCCGCGTGGCGCTTGAGAACATCGGGCGCCGCTACCCGTACAAGGTCGACCATATGGTGACCGGGCCAGACGAGCTGCTCGATCCGGCCGTTCTGCACCCGGTGTTCTGTGGCAGCTATGACTGGCACTCCAGCGTGCACATGCACTGGATGCTGGTTCGCCTGCTCGGTCTTTGGCCCGATCTCGACAACGCCATGCAGATCCGGGACACGCTTGACGGGCAGTTCCGGCCGGAAGCGATCCGCACGGAGCTGGCGTACTTCCAGCGGCCGGCGTCGCGCACATTCGAGCGGCCCTACGGCTGGGCCTGGCTGCTACGGTTGCAAGCGGAACTGCAATCCGCTGGCGAAAACGATGTGCAGGCCGCCCGCTGGGCCGACAGCTGTGCGCCGCTTGCCCGCCATCTGGCGGGGCAGCTCGTGGACTATCTCGACGTGGCGGACTTCCCGGTGCGCACCGGCACTCACCTGAACAGTGCATTTGCGCTAATCATGGCGCTGAGCTATGCGCGCACGGATCAGCATCTGGCGCTGCGCCGCGCGATTGTCCGGCGCGCGCACCGCTGGTTCGGGCACGACCAGCGCTATCCGGCACGCTATGAGCCGGGCGGCGATGAATTCCTGTCCGGTGGATTGACCGAGGCCGTGCTGATGCACGCCGTCATGGATGGATGCGCATTCGCGGAATGGTGGGAGCTGTTCGCCCCTGGGCGCGCGGAACTGGCCAACTGGCTGACTCCGGTTGCGGTCGCTGACCGCAGCGATCCGAAGATGTCGCACCTCGACGGCCTGAACCTGTCACGCGCGTGGTGCTGGCGGATGCTGGAACCGGCGTTGCCCGAAGACCTGCGCCCGCTGGCGGTGCGCACGTGGTCCGACCATCTCGAAGCCTCGCTGGCGCAGGCCATACATGGCGACTACGTCGCGACGCACTGGCTCGCGTCCTTCGCCGTGCTTGCGCTCAGCGAACCAGTTGGTGGCCCGTAATGGACCGCAAAACTAGTCGAGAGCGATATCCCCGTACCAGGATTCCGCCTTGCTGCGGGTGTTGTCGGTATCGGTCATGATGCCGACCGCAATGACTCGGCCAGGGTCGGTGCCGAACGCCTTGCGGTAATCGGCGCGCAGGTCGCGCTCATGGCAACGCCACTCATTGGCGTGCTTCGTACCGGCATCTACCACGATCATGCGAACGCGGTCGGTATGCGGATTAGGCAACACGGTGCCTTCCGGACGCTTGCCGCCCCAGATGTACATCAGCGTTGCGTACGGCATCTCTCGGCCCGTTGTGAGGCGCGCCATTTCGTACATCAGTTGGTCCTTGAGCGACAGACTGCCCTTGTCGCCGTCGAACGCCACGAACAGCCGCAGCGGGGAATCCTCGCGCGATCCCTGCCCGTTGTCGGCATTGCGGATGATGCCGTTGGTCTTCCAGGTCCAGCGCAGCATGCCTGCATCGCGCTCGCGCAAGGGCACATAGAGGCCGGAAGCGGAGCTCTCGGCCTGCGCGTGCACGACGACTCGCTGATCGACCTCTGCGAGCGAATAGCGGGTAGGCGTCTTGTTCCGGTTGATCGTCCAAGGCTGCCAGCCGACAGGCAAGCGGTTCTGCAGGGCGCCGAGGAAAATCGAGGAAGGCTTGCCTGGAGCGGGGGCGGCGCGGCATCACCATCGTCACCGGCCTGCGCCTCGATGGCGTGCTCGCTGGCGATGGTCATTGCCTCGCGCATCGGCTCATCGGCTGCATCGTTTGCCTGGGATGCGACACGCGCCGCAAAGACCTTGCAGTCGATGGCTGACGCTGCGGCCATCGACGCCGGGTCCGAGGGCGGACTGACCTGCGTCGAAGCGCATCCCGCCAACGTCAGCGCAACCGCCACGCCAGTCAATACAAGCCGATACGTCCTGGCCGCCATGTGACCCCCTGCTTCCGGAAGTCCGCCGCACTGCTGTTTCGCAGCGGACTGTGTATTGCGTACTGCTTGCCGCGCATTGCGCGCGACAGACTGCATCGTCCCGGCTCGGCAGGACTTGGGAACGAACATTATCAGAAGCGATAGGTGGCAGGAATGCTCCGCTACCCTGAATCGCCGGCAAACAACAGCCGGTCGGAAGCGAAGGTGCGCTAGCTCAAGCTCGGTGCACCAAAAGCAAAAACCCCTCAGCTCGATTGAGCTGAGGGGTTCTGCATTGTAAGAGCCTGGCGATGACCTACTTTCACACGGGAATCCGCACTATCATCGGCGCGGAGCTGTTTCACGGTCCTGTTCGGGATGGGAAGGGGTGGTTCCAGCTCGCTATGGTCACCAGGCATAAGGGG
>LRMT01000004.1 GCA_001725945.1 Cupriavidus sp. UYMMa02A
AGTAGGCAAGTGGGCGCGTCCGGGAACGCGAATGCTAGCAGTTCGGCAGCG
Source organism: Cupriavidus sp. UYMMa02A (assembly GCA_001725945.1). Taxonomy (GTDB): domain Bacteria; phylum Pseudomonadota; class Gammaproteobacteria; order Burkholderiales; family Burkholderiaceae; genus Cupriavidus. Next base: position 52 of record LRMT01000004.1, read on the forward strand.
GATGCGAACAGTGCGACGCGCATCCCGACTGATCGGAAGAGGTTCTCCACGCGCCGCGAAGCATCGCGTCGTCATCCACGATCAGCACCATCGCTTCATCACTCGCACCGGTGTCCGCGGTTATGAAGCTGTTGATTGTCACAGTCTATCTCCAGTGCACCCATCGGTGCGCGAGGTCTGGGCAGGCCCACACTCGCCACCATGACCTGACCCCGCAAAACCCTCGATTACATCACGCAACCGGGATCATGGACTACTTATACCATGGGGTTAGTTCAGTGTGACCGTTGGTGGCTGCCGCAGCCGGCCAGTTTGCAGGCTAGCGCACATCGAACCTGCACGCAGCCCCAATGCCTTCCTAAGCCGCAAGGATTGGCGAAGCCACTCCCTATTTCCTGTAGCACAGCCGGGCGGCTTCACGATGAAACCAAGGCTGCGGACGCCTAATACGATTCGACAATAGCGACGGCCGACAGCGCCGACTATTCTTCCCTCAGGTTGCGTTCCGGACACGAACGCCGGTCGCGGCCCTTATGCCAAGCCGCCCCGACGCGGCTCTGCCCCGGCGGTGATGCCACGGCAGCCTCACTCTCGCCCCCCCCCCAAAACAGGAGCAACGCAATGTCGAACCCCAAGCTTGAAGTCCTCACCCCGCAGAACAGCCAGCTGATTTTCATCGACCATCAGCCGCAGATGGCTTTCGGCGTCCAGTCGATGGACCGCCAGGCGATGAAGAACAACGCGGTGGCCTGGCCAAGGCGGCAAAGATCTTCAATATCCCGACGACGATCACCACCGTCGAGAGCGAGTCGTTCTCGGGCTTCACCTATCCGGAACTGCTCGACGTGTTCCCGGACCAGAAGACGCTGGAGCGCACCTCGATGAACTCGTGGGACGACCAGAAGGTGCGCGATGCGCTCAAGGCCAACGGCCGCAACAAGGTGATCGTGGCCGGCCTGTGGACCGAGGTCTGCAACACCACCTTCGCGCTGTGCGCCATGCTCGAAGGCAACTATGAGATCTACATGGTCGCCGACGCTTCGGGCGGCACCAGCAAGGAAGCCCATGACTACGCCATGCAACGCATGGTGCAGGCCGGCGCCGTGCCGGTGACCTGGCAGCAGGTGCTGCTGGAATGGCAACGCGACTGGGCCCACCGCGACACGTATGACGCCGTGATGAAGCTGGTGAAGGAACATTCGGGCGCTATGGCATGGGTGTCGACTATGCCTACACGATGGTCCACAAGGCCGCCCAGCGCACGGCTACGGGGCACGAATCCATCGCCCCGGTGCCCGCACGCTAAACAGCTGATCAGGAAGCAGAAAGTCATCGGCCTACGCACGAAGTCCGTGCATAGGCCGATGCAACCAGCGATCTCATTCATCCAGGATTTCGAGCCAACTTCCAGCTAGCCCTAATCATGAAAATAGAACACACCCGGGAACAAGGTCACAACATCGATGCATCGCGCCGGCAACTCCTGGTAGGCAGCACTGTTGGCGCCGCGGCCGCATCGGTGGCGTCGCTTGCCGCACTGACGCCCACGGCCGCGGAAGCCGCGCCAGCCAGCAGCCGCGCCACGAATCAGGGCCACTACGTCACGACCAGAGACGGCACGCGCATCTTCTACAAGGACTGGGGCACGGGCAGCCCGGTGGTGTTCTCGCACGGCTGGCCGCTCAATGCCGACGCCTGGGACGCCAGATGCTCTTTCTGGTCCAGAAGGGATTCCGGGTGATCGCCCATGACCGTCGCGGCCATGGCCGTTCGGACCAGCCCGCGCAGGGCAACAATATGGATACCTACGCCGACGACCTGGCTGCGCTGCTGGAAGCCCTCGACATCAAGGGCGCAACGCTGGTCGGCCACTCCACCGGCGGCGGCGAAGTGGCGCACTACATCGGCCGTCATGGCACGAAGCGCGTGGCCAAGGCGGTGCTGATCGGCGCGGTGCCGCCTATCATGCTCAAGACCGCGGCCAATCCGAACGGCCTGCCGATGGAAGTGTTCGACGGCATCCGCAAGGGCGTGGCGGAAAACCGCTCGCAATTCTACAAGGACCTGACCACGCCGTTCTTCGGCTTCAACCGGCCCGGCGCCAAGGTTTCGCAAGGCACCATCGATGCGTTCTGGGCACAGGGCATGACCGGCAGCCTCCTTGGCCAGTACGCCTGCATCAAGGAATTCTCGGAAGTGGACTACACCGGGGACCTGAAGAAGATCACCGTGCCGACGCTGATCCTGCATGGTGACGACGACCAGATCGTGCCCATCGACAATTCGGCCCGCCTGTCGGCCAAGATCGTCAAGAACGCCACGCTCAAGGTATATCCGGGCGCATCGCATGGCATGTGCGTGATCAACGCCGACCAGGTCAATGCCGACCTGCTGGCCTTCCTGAACGCATAAGCCGAGATGTCCATTACCCGCCGGCACTTCATCGCCTCGGCTGCCGCCCTCGGTGCGGCAGCCTCTTCGGAACTATTCGCCATGTCACCGAATTCGACTCCCGACCTCATTCTCGTCAACGGCAAGTTCGCCACGCTCGACCGTGCCAATCCGCAGGCCGACGCCGTGGCCATCCAGGACGGCCGCTTCGTCGGGGTGGGTACGCGCCAGGACATCATGAAGCTGGCGGGAACGCAGACCAGGGTGATCGACCTGAACGGCCGGCGGGCCATTCCCGGGCTGATTGACAGCCACATGCACATCATCCGCGGCGGCCTGAACTACAACATGGAGTTGCGCTGGGATGGTGTGCGTTCGCTGGCCGATGCCATGCGCATGCTCAAGGATCAAGTGGCACGCACCCCTGCACCGCAATGGGTGCGCGTGGTGGGTGGCTTCACTGAGCACCAGTTCGTGGAAAAGCGCCTGCCGACCATCGACGAACTGAACGCCGTGGCGCCCGATACCCCGGTGTTCATCCTGCATCTCTATGACCGCGCCATTCTGAACGGCGCCGCACTGCGTGCCGTTGGTTACACCAAGGACACGCCGAACCCTCCGGGCGGCGAGATCGTGCGCGATGCACGCGGCAACCCCACCGGCCTGCTGCTGGCCAAGCCCAACGCGACCATCCTCTACGCCACGCTGGCCAAGGGCCCGAAGCTGCCGCCGGAGTACCAGAAGAACTCGACGCGCCACTTCATGCGCGAGGTGAACCGCCTGGGCGTGACCGGCGTGATCGACGCCGGCGGCGGCTACCAGAACTATCCCGAGGACTACAACATCATCGAGGAGCTGCACAGGGAAGGCCACCTCACGGTGCGCCTGGCCTACAACCTGTTCACGCAGAAGCCCAAGGAAGAGCTGAGCGACTTCAAGACCTGGACGTCGACCGTCAAGCCAGGCCAGGGCGATGACCTCTATCGCCACAATGCGCCGGCGAAATGCTGGTCTACACGGCGGCCGACTTCGAGGACTTCCGTGTCGAGCGCCCCGACATGGCGCCGTCAATGGAAGCCGATCTGGAGCCGGTGATCCGCCTGCTGGCCGAAAAGCGCTGGCCGTGGCGCCTGCATGCGACCTATGACCAGACCATCACGCGCGCGCTCGACGTCTACGAGAAGGTCGCCAAGGACATCCCGTTCAACGGCCTGAACTGGTTCTTCGACCACGCCGAGACAATTTCCGACCGCAATATCGACCGCATCGCCGCGCTCGGTGGCGGCATCGCGGTGCAGCACCGCATGGCCTACCAGGGCGAGTACTTTGTCGAGCGCTATGGCGCACGCGCTGCCGAAGCCACGCCGCCGGTCAAGAAGATGCTGGAAAGAGGCGTGAAGGTCGCGCCGGCACCGACGCCACACGCGTGGCCTCGTACAACCCGTGGGTCTCGCTGTACTGGCTGACCACGGGCAAGACCGTCGGCGGCATGTCGATGTATCCACAAGCCAACCTGCTCGATCGCGAAACAGCGCTGCGCCTGTGGACCGAGGCCAACACGTGGTTCTCATCCGAAGTGGGCAAGAAGGGCCAGATCAAGGTGGGGCAGTTGGCCGACCTGGCCGTGTTGTCGGCCGACTACTACACGGTGCCTGGCGACGACATCCAGGACATCACGTCGGTGCTGACCGTGCTCGGCGGCAAGGTGGTCTATGGCGACAGCGAATTCGGCAAGCATTCGCCCGACATCCCGCCCGCGATGCCCGACTGGTCACCGGCCCGCCATGGCAGCCAGTACCAGCCGCGCCCGCAGGCCCAGGCGCGCGCACTGGCGCTGAACACCGCGTGCGGCTGCGCCAGTTCGTGCGGCGTGCATGGCCATGCGCATGCCAATGCGTGGACCTCGAGCGTGCCGACGTCGGACGAAAGCACGTTCTGGGGCGCGCTAGGCTGCTCGTGCTGGGCATTCTGATCCACGTTCATCACATCGGAGAGCGGCCATGACCATCTCGACGTCCCCGCTAGCCACGGCCGGCAACAACACGCACCGGCTGCCTCGCTGGCTGCGCTGGATCGCCCTGCTTTTGCTGTGCGCAGCCTACCTGCAGGGCGGATTGGTCAAGCTGTTCGACTTCTCCAGCGCAGTGACAGAGATGCAGCACTTCGGCCTGTCGCCCGCCGTGCCGCTGGCTGCGGCGACGATTGCGCTGGAGCTTGGTGCGTCGGCAATGATCCTGACCGGATTCTGGCGCTGGCTGGGCGCACTGGCGCTGGCGGCGTTCACGCTGATGGCCACGTTCCTGGCCAACCGGTTTTGGAGCGCACCGCCCGAGGCGCAGTTCATGATGGCTAACGCGTCTTCGAACATCTGGGCCTGGTGGGTGGGTTCCTGCTTGTGGCGTGGGATGACTTTCGCACGCCGAGACAACCATGACGCAATCTGCCATCTCGGCGGACAAGCCTGCATCGGGCGGCACGTTTGCCCCGCTGGCCCGACCCACGTTTGCGGTACTGTGGGTGGCCACGATCCTCGGTAACATCGGCAGCTTCATGCGGGATGTGGCCAGCGCATGGCTGGCAACCGATCTCTCCACTTCGCCGGCAGCGGTCGCCACGATCCAGGCTGCTGCCACGCTGCCAGTATTCCTCCTTGCGATTCCGGCCGGTGTGCTCTCCGACATCCTCGACCGGCGCCGCTTCCTGATCGTGATCCAGATCGGACTGGCCATGGTCAGCGGCACGCTGATGCTGCTGGCGTGGCGCCAGGCACTGACGATCGAAATCCTGATTGCGCTGGCGTTCGTCGGCGGTGTGGGTGCGGCGATGATGGGGCCAACGTGGCAGTCGATCGTGCCCGAACTCGTGCCGCCGAGCACGCTGCGACAGGCGGTGGCACTGAACTCGCTGGGCGTGAACGTCGCCCGTGCGATTGGACCGGCTACCGGAGGTCTGCTGCTCGCGGCATTCGGCGCGGCTGCCACGTATGGCGCAGACCTGCTCAGCTATGTATTCGTCATCGCTGCGCTGATCTGGTGGAAGCGTCCCGAAAAGCCAAGCGATCCGCTGCGCGAACACTTCTTCAGCGCTTTCCGAGCAGGCTTACGCTTCACGCGTGCGCACAGCAAGCTGCACGTAGTATTGGCGCGCGCCGCCGTGCATTTTGCCTTCGGCAGCGGCGTATGGGCATTGCTGCCGCTGGTAGCCCGTCAGCTGTTGCATGGCGGTGCCGGCCTCTATGGTGTGTTGCTGGGCGCTGTGGGCGCTGGCGCGATCCTTGGCGCGCTGACGATGTCCAGGCTGCAGCAGCGGCTCGATGCAGATGGCATGGTGCTGTTGTCCGCGATCGTCACGGCGGTCGTCATGGCGGCGCTGTCGAGCGCACCACCCATATGGCTGGCATTGCCGCTGCTATTGCTGCTTGGCGCGGCATGGATCATGGCGCTGACCACGCTCGGCGGCGCGGCGCAGGCGATCCTGCCGAACTGGGTGCGCGGCCGCGCGCTGGCGGTCTACCAGATGGTGTTCAACGGCGCGCTGGCCGGTGGCAGCCTGGTCTGGGGCTTTGTGGCGCAGGCACTGGGCACACCGCATGCGCTGCTGATCGCCGCGGCGGGGCTGGTCGTTACCGCGCTGATCTTGCACCGCATGCAGCTGCCGCGCGGCGAAGAAGACCTCGGTCCCGCACGTCACTGGCCCGAACCGGAGATGGCCGGCGAGATCGCGCACGACCGTGGTCCGGTGATGATCCTGATCGAATACTGCATCCCGCCCGCCAACCGCGATGCATTCCTGCATGCGGTGCACAAGCTGTCGGAAGAGCGTTTGCGTGACGGTGCGTTCAGCTGGGGCGTGATGGAGGATCCGGTCAACCCCGAACTGCTGACCGAGTGGTTCCTGGTCGAGTCGTGGGCCGAGCACCTGCGCCAGCACCAGCGCGTACCGCAGGCCGATGCCGATGTGCAGCGCGACGTGGCCGGCTTCCACGTGGGCGCCGAGCCGCCCCACGTGAGACACCTGCTCGGCCTGGGCTTGCCGCCGGCGTGACGTCGCACCGATTTCCCCCTCTCCAACCTTGTCACATATGAAGCTCTATCTCATCCCCCTTGGCACCGGCATCCTGGTCGGCATCATCTATGCACTGATGCAGGTCCGCTCGCCTGCGCCGCCCGCGATTGCTTTGATCGGGCTGCTGGGCATGCTGATTGGCGAGCAGGTTGTGCCGCCGGTCAAGCGCATGCTGGCCGGCGAGCCAGTCACCATTGCATGGTTCCGCGGCGAATGCGTCCCGAAGATTACGGGTACACCGCCCAATGCGGACACGGCCGTTGAACCGTCGGCATCGCTCCCCGCGCGTAGCAGGAAGGGAACCAATAACAGCATGAGTCGTTCCCGAAAGCAGCCCGAAGCACTTGCCAGCCGCATTAACCCAATCGCGGCCCGGCGCATTCACGTCGCCTTGGCTGCCTCTTTGTCCGCGGCCACGGCACCTGCCGTGGCGGACAACACGTCGCGATTTATGGTCGGCTGAACACGGCAATCGAGTATGTGACCGTGACCACCGCAACCGACGGCACCAGATTGGGCAATACGGCGCGCCTCACGAATAACCGCTCTGTGTTCGGCATGCGGGGCGAGGAACAGTTGGCCAATGGGATCAAGGCGATCTGGCAGATCGAAAGCGCCCTGTCGATTGACAACGGCGCTGGGCAAATCGCCGCGCGGGATACCCGGCTCGGCCTTCAGAGCCCGTACGGCACCCTCTTCATGGGCAACTGGGACACGCCATACACAAGTGCAACCAAGAGCTACGACCCGTATTACCCCACCACTGCGGGTTACATGGCGCTGATAGGCAATGGCGCTGCGTCTACCAGCGACAATGTCCAGAACACCAGCTCATTTGATCGACGGCAGAAGAACTCGTTGCACTACCAGTCGCCGATGTGGCACGGCTTGAGCGGCGCCATCGCCTGGGGATTGCCGGAAGAAAAGACCACGGTGCCGCGCAATCCGGCGTTGTATTCCTTTGCCACGGCCTATGGCCACGGCAACCTGAACCTGACGCTTGCCTATGAAATCCACCAGCACTATCAGACCAGCGGACGCAACGACGACGCAATCAAGGCGGGAATTTCCTACCAGTTCCCCTCGACGCGCATCAGTGCTCTGTATGAACGCCTGCACTATCGTACCGCCACTGGAGACCTTACGCGCAATGGCTACTATGTCTCGCTGATACAGGAGCTTGGCCCCGGCAGCATACGCGCCGGCTTCGCCTTTGTAGGCGATGGCACCGGCACAGCTCTGGAAACGATTGGATCCGTCCAAAGTGGTTCGGATACCGGCGCATTTCAGGTAACCGTCGGCTATGACTACCCCCTTTCCAAGCGCACCGCGCTATACGCCTACTACAGCCGCATCAACAACCGCAGCAACGCGACCTATGACTTCGCCATCAACAACCTCGGTATCAAGGCGGGCGCAGACCCGCAGACGTTCGCCATTGCGATGCGGCACAGTTTCTGACCGTCCGCTGACCAACCATCGTGAGAGACCGCATTGACACCCACACAGCTTCCTGACGCCGGTCGCCGCGCTGATCGCCAGGTCCCGTGTCTCCGAAGCAATGCACTGTGCCGAGGACAGTCCTGCGCGGGGAAGGGGGACTCATCGGCTACCTCCTCTGGTTTCGCATCCGTGTACTGATCTCCGGCACGAAGCCCCCCAATCTCCTTCACCAACAAGAAGAATCACGATGAACAGAGACACTCTCAGCACGGCTGCGGGCGCACCGGTCACCGACAATCAGAACTCCCAGAGCGGCGACATTTCGACGCAGCTATGCAGGTAATCCCTTGGTATGAATCGGACAGAATAGCTGGCTGGCTCACTATCGCGGGGAGACCAATTTTCCTGGCCAGCGTGACTTCATCGCAACGTAACGTGGGACGTGCACCCGAGGAACCGGCAATACCATCGTATGATAGGGCGTGCACCGGTTCGGCGTTACTCTTCCTGCAGAGCATTGCCAGCGCTCAGCGCGTACACAAGGAGTCAGTGTGATAGCTCGCCCCACGATCGCAATAGTTGACGACGATGTCGCCGTCCGAAATGCCATGGGGGGGCTGCTGCGTTCGCTCGATCTTGGCGTGCAATTGTTCGGAGGCGGTCAAGAGCTACTGCGGTGCACTTCGCTGCCTTGCATGTCCTGCGTGATCACAGACGCGCAAATGCCCGGTATGGACGGCTTCGCTTTGATAGAAGCCCTGCGCGCGCGCAATCTCGATATGCCTGTCATTTTCATGACAGCATTTGCGCATGAGGGATTCGATCAGCGCGCCAAGGCAATCGGTGCGACGTGCGTTCTTTACAAGCCATTTCAGGACACGGACATGATCCAATGCATTGAAAATGCATTACGTCCTCGCAAGACGGACTCTCCTCCATCGTGAGTGTGTCGTGCAGTGGATCGATGAGACGTGCTTATATGACCTTCGTCCTCTGCACGGTGCCCGATGACGTCGCTACGCTATGGTTGCGGCTCCAAGCTGTCGAGGCTGCAGCCGGATGGCAGGCTGCTCGTCAGCTTCGGACTCAGAGGGAAGAAGCACGAGACCGAGAGTTTGCGCAAGAAGCACCAGATCGGCGAAACTCCGAGCCCTCATTTTTCGCATTGCCTGGCATCGATGAACTTTGACAGTCACCACGCTGATGCACATGGCGGCGGCAATCTCCTTGTTTGTCAAACCTGATGCGGCATGCGCCATGACCTCACTTTCCCGCGGCGTCAGCGAACGGAAGCAGTCGCGCACTGCAGCCAATCGGCACAAGCGCTCACGTCGCGAGCCCTCCTTCTGTAGTGCCTTCGTGACGGCATCGAGCAGTTCCTGTTCACGGAACGGCTTGCAAAGAAAGTGTTCTGCCCCCGCCTTCATGGCAGCAACCGTCATCGGAATGTCCCCGTAGCCGGTCATGAAGATAATGGGAATATGAATGCCGAGCTCTGCCATGCGGGCTTGCACTCATCCAAGCCACTTTGCCCCTTCAGGCGCACATCGAGAACCAGGCAACAAGGCGCATCTGGGAAGCCGAAGGCAAAAAGCTCGGCCGCGGAGTCGAGCAGCACGGCTTGGATGCCGACTGAACGAAATAGGCTTCCGAGCGCGTTTCGCACCTGCAAGTCATCATCGACAACAAGGACTACCGCGTCGTCCTGCGGCGCTGATTCGGCGCGCATCGGTAATACAGCAGCCACGGTAGGGCCCTCCACGTAGCCCGCCTGCCTGCAGTCATACGACTGCCTGGAGAACATACTATCATCGCCAACCCGAAGGAATTATGGCCCGCTACTCAAGCATCGGACGTTCTTCCAGCCTGTGCACATAGCTACAGTGGCGTCGGTTACTCCAACGACGGCAGGCAGGACAATGGTGTCGCGCGAACTGTACTCCAGGCTTCGACAGTGATAGTCTCCCCTCGCGCGTCGAGGTGTAGGAACTGGACGCTTACACTTCACTCAATAGGTTCGTACGGCAAACCAACGTAGTTTTCCGCGATCGTCTTGAGCCCTGCTTCGGAAGTCGTGTAATAGTCGTAGTCGGTATGCTGCATGCGCTTGTCGAAAGCGTCGCGCTCCGAAAATTCGTGCAGGAGGTTCGTCATGAACCACGAGAAACGCTCCGCCTTCCACACGCGGCGCAGTGCGATCTGCGAGTACTTTTCCAGTAGATCAGTGCGGCCGTCGCGATAGACGCGAGTCAGAATGCGATACAGCGTGCTCACGTCGCTCGCAGCGAGATTCAGGCCCTTCGCACCCGTCGGCGGCACGATATGCCCTGCGTCGCCGACAAGAAACAGCTTGCCATACTGCATCGGCTCAACCACATAGCTACGCAGCGGCGCGATGCTCTTCTCGAGTGCGGGACCCGTGACCACCTTCTCGGCCACGTCTTTCGGCAGGCGCGTCTTTAACTCTTCCCAGAAGCGCTCGTCGGACCAGTCCTCGACCTTCTCCGTCAAAGGCACTTGTAGATAATAACGGCTGCGCGTCGTCGAACGTTGGCTGCAGAGCACGAAACCACGCTCGTGGTGCGCATAAATCAGTTCGTGATTGACAGGCGGCGTGTCGGCGAGCAAGCCGAGCCAGCCAAACGGATAAACACGCTCGTAGTGCGTGAGCACTTCAGCGGGGATCGTCTTGCGAGAAGCGCCATGAAAGCCATCGCAGCCCGCGATGTAATCGCAATCCAGACGGCATGTTTCGCCGTTCTTTTCGAATGTGACGTAAGGCGCTTCGCCTTTCACATCGTGCAACTGAACGCTCGCCGCCTCGTAGATCGTGGTCGCGCCGCTGGCCTCGCGCGCCGCCATCAAATCGCGCGTCACTTCGGTCTGGCCATAGACCAATACCGACGAACCACCTGTGAGCGTCTTCAGGTCGATCCGATCACGTCGCCCTCCGTGAACCAGTTCGATGCCGTCGTGAACCAACCCTTCCGCATCCATGCGCTCGCTCACGCCCGCTTCGCGCATCAGGTCGACCATACCCTGCTCGAGCACGCCCGCGCGGATTCGGCCGAGCACATAGTCGCCGCTCTGACGTTCAAGAATGACGTTCTCAATGCCGGCCTTGTGCAGCAACTGTCCCAGAAGCAGGCCGGACGGCCCGGCGCCGATGATTGCTACTTTGGTCTTCATGACCGATGTCTCCTATATTCCTCTACACAAAAGATCGTGACCTTGACTAGTGCATTGGCTCGCGTTGCTGTTGACCCGCGGGCACAGAACGGCCAAGGTTTGCACCGGGCGCCAAGGCAGTGCCGTTGCATCTCTGAGCGACACCGCCCGAAATTGCGCGAAGGTACGATTACGCCAATATCGGTTTAACCGCGACACTATCCAGCGCGGCGGCACGAATGAGCCGTGTCTCCTGCGCCGTGATCAAATGGCCCGACGCCTTGAGATAGGCTGAGAAATCCGGATGCGTATCGCGTGCATGGCACCGTCGTTCGTAGTCCGCCAGATCGTCGTACCCCCAAAGGTGGGTGAACTGGTTCTGCGCCCCAACGAGACTTGTCCAAAAGCCGAGCGGATGTCCAAGCGTCTCGAGCAGGATTGGCATGGCAAGTCTGTCGAACACCTCGAGAAACTCGGGCATCTTGCGCAGCGCGATGGTGTAGACCCGGAAATCCACGAGGGGCTTTGCCAGATACATTGGGCGAGCGATCATGCGTGCACCTTCTCTTTGCGGGTCGTGGCTTTGGCGGCGATGGCGTTACCGGTGACAAAACCGAAAGTCATATTGGGCCCGTGAGTGATACCGGCGCCCGGATAGTTGCCGCCCATAACGCTTCGGCGGTCATTGCCGACCGCGTAAAGGCCTTCAATCTGGCTGCCGTCGGCGCGCAGCACCTCGCCCGTGACGCTGGTACTGAGGCCATCGAACGTGCCCAGATCGCCCATCACCACCTTCACCGCATAGAAGGGGCCCGTCGAGATCGGCGCAACGCAAGGGTTGGGCTTGTTGTCGGGATCGGCGAGATAGCGGTTGAACGATGTGCGGCCGCGATGGAACGTCGGGTCTTCTCCGCGACCGGCATCGACATTGTAGGCACGGACCGTCTTCTCAAGCGCATCAGGAACAATCCCGCAATGGCGCGCCAGCTCGCCAATCGTCTCGCCCTTGAAGAGATAGCCTTTGCGTAGCAACGGCCCCACTGGCATCGGCGCGGGCTTGGCATATCCCAGGCCATACTTGCCCAGCGCCACCTTATCGCAGATGAGCCACATCGCCGTTTCCCGCTCACCCTCGCAGGCACGGATCAGCGCCGAGCCAACATCGTGGTAGGAATTCGATTCATTGGTGAAGCGCTGACCGCTTCGCAGCACGCCGATCACGCCGGGCTTGTAGCGGTCGAGCAGATGCGGGAACACGCCCGTGCGGCCCTTGCCGAACGGCACCTTCGAGACAGGCATCCAGGCCGACGCTTCGGGAAAGCCAAGCTTCACTGTCCCACCGACCTTCTCCGCCATGGTCAGCCCATCGCCTTTGTTGCCGACGGGCGTGGGCGAGAGATGTTCGCCTCCACGCTTCACATGCGGATAGACCTGCGCGATGCGTTTGACGTCGTGCGGGAAGCCGCCGCACGCCAGCACGACGCCGTGCCGTGCGGTGATGCGAAGCTCACCGTCCGCTGCGCTCGCACGCGCACCGACCACCTTGCCGTTCTCGCTCAGCAGTTCCTTCACAGGCGTCGAAGTGAGGATCGGAATGTCGAGCGCCAGCGCCGACTTCGCAAGTCTCGCAGCGAGCGCGTTTCCGCTCGTGACGTTGATCCCGCGCCGGTAAAGCACCAGCTCCTTGATGTGCGTAGCCAGACGCCGCGCCACATAGCAGAACGAAACAATCGACTTGGTCGCGCGGAAGAAGTGCTTGAGGTCCGCGTTCGAGGAATTGAACATCATCCCCATGAAGGTGATCGTCTCGAGTGGCGGCTTGAGGCGTTGCATGTCCTTGCCTAGCCCTCGAATATCATAGGGTGCGGCGAGAATCGAGCGGCCGATGTCGACGCCGCCGGGCGCATCCGGGTGATAGTCCGGGTAGAGCGTGGGCACGAACTTCATCTCGGTCTCTCGCTCGAAGAACTCGACCATTTTCGGCCCGTTCTCGATAAAGCATTGGACCGCAGCGGCATCGTAGTTGCTGCCCGTCTCGCTCATCATGTATTTGCGTACGCGCTCGACGGTGTCCGCCGGGTTCTGCTGCCGGCCGTATTTGCTCAGCGGAATCCACAAGACTCCGCCCGACAGCGCGGTGGTACCACCGAACACGGGCTCCTTTTCGAGCACGATGACATCGAGGCCGCGCTTGCGTGCCGTGATCGCGGTAGCGAGGCCCGCTGCACCCGATCCGACCACGACCAGATCGCAAGTCATCTCCTTGGCCATACCCACTCTCCTTTTCGTTATGGTGTGATGGCGCTCACGCGGCCGGGGTGGCGTTAAAGCCGGGACGCGGAACCATGTCCATCAGCATGCAATCGAGCCCGCCGTCGACGAGCACCTCGGCGCCGTTGACGTACGCTGCGAGGTCAGACGCGAGGAACAGCGACGGGCCAGCGAGATCCTCCGGCTCGCCGATGCGGCGACTCGCAGTGGCGGCGGCGCGGCGAGCCTCGAAGCCTGGCTCCTCGTAGAACTTCGCGGACAGCGCGGTGCGGATCATGCCCGGCAGCACGCAGTTGCTGCGCACGCCGCGGGGCCCCCACTCCGCAGCCAACTGGCGCGAAAGCAGCAGCACGCCCGCCTTGCTCGGGCTATAGGAACCGCTATTGGTCTGTGGATTGAGTGCCGCGACCGAGGCAACGTGGACGATACTGCCCTTGCCCGCCGCCAGCATGTCGCGCCCGAACGCTCGGGCACACAGAAGATAGCCGGTGAGGTTCACGGCGATGGCCTGGTTCCAGTCCTCGATCGAGACAGTCTCAAGAGGACCGGCGCGCAGGAGTCCTGCATTGTTCACGAGCACGCTGGCCGGCCCGAGTGCCGCGCGAACCTCGCCAGCCGCCGCGGCAACCGAGGCTTCGTCGGCCACGTCGCAGCCGATCGCCTTCGCCACCGCACCGGCGTCCCGAAGTTCGGCGGCGACAGCTTCCGCGCCGGCAAGATTCCGATCCACGAGCGCTACATGTGCGCCGACAGCGGCGAAGCGCGCGCGATGCCTTCACCAATACCGCTGCCCGCACCCGTGACCACGCAAACCTTGCCGCCCAGGTTCAACCCGTATGGGGCCGAGACGGCTGCGCGCCTTTCAAGTTCCTTTTCCATGCCGTTACTTTCCTAAAATCTTCCGTGCAATTACGCTTGCTGAAATTTGTATCGCCATTGAACGCCTCAAGCGCCTGTGGAACAATGGACAGAGCCCACATATAGCAGGACATAACGTGCATCATGACCCTTGACCAACAGCGCCGCCGGACCGTTCTGCACTTCGCGCTCTATGGCGCGGAAGCCGGCCAATCGTGGGTCGACATGGTGCATTACGAGCCCATTTCGCTGCGTGCCGGCCGGTTCGACTTCGAGATCAAGCCGCACGTCCACGACGCGCTGATCCAGGTGCTCTACGTCACCAGCGGGGGCGGCGAGACCTTCATCGACGGCCGGACGTGGGCGGTCGTTGCGCCATGCCTGATCGTGGTTCCGGCGCACTCGGTCCACGGCTTTCACTTCCGCAGCGACATCGACGGTCACGTCATCACCGCCGCGCAGCCTGCCCTAGAATCCCTGGCGATGACGGCCGCGCCCGAACTGCTGGAATTCATGCGCACGCCGACGGTGCTCTCGATCGATCCCGATGTCGAACGCGGTACGCCTCTGGAAACGCTATTTCAGTCGATCGGGTACGAGGCGGAGAGTCACGAGCGCTGGCAGTTCACCGCAGGCGCAGCGCTGACGATCGCCCTGTTCGTCAAGATCGGGCGCCTCAGCGAGAGCGCCCGGCTTTCAGCCAGTTCCGAGCAGCGGACCGTGGCGGCGCGGATCGAAAGGTTCCGCGCCCTGCTGGACCGCCATTGCCGTGAGCGGCGGCCCGTCGCCAGCTATGCCACCGAGATGGGCGTGACCACTGGGCAGCTCTCCCGCATCTGCCGCGCCACCTTCGGGGTCTCGGCAATCGAGGCAATCGATGCACGCTCGATCCACGAGGCCAAGCGACTGCTCGGCTATTCGACGCTCAGCGTGAAGCAGATCGCGAGTGAACTGGGCTTTCAGGACGAGGCCTATTTCGGTCGCTTCTTTCGCAAGCAGACGGGACTCCGGCCAACCGAATACCGCTCGGCGGCCCACGATCGATCCTTGCCGCCTGACAAGGAGGCAGCGGACTGATTCGACCGCCCACTCCTATCTGGTTCAGACCGACAACCCGCCCAGCTTGACGAACAAGTGCTCCGGCCCGGAGTTGGTCAGATTGTTACCCCGCACATACTGGATCGGCCTTGCCGGATCGAGCGCGATGGCGCCAATCTTGCGCGCCAGCGCCTTCGTCGCGATAAGCGTCTCCAGCTTGGCGAGCGGCGCACCAAGGCATTTATGCATGCCGTTGCCAAAACCCAGGTGGCCGCTGGAATCGCGGTCGATGTCGAACGTCTCGCCCTCGGGAAATTTGCGGCTGTCGCGATTTGCTGCCGAGAGCAGCAGTCGCACCACCGCACCCTTGGGCAAATCGACGCCCGCGACGGTGGTTGCCTCCGTCGTGATGCGGCTCACGCGCTGGACGGTACCGCGATAGCGCGCCACCTCCTCGACGAAACGATCTGCGTCGGCGGGGTTTTCGCGGATACGTCCCAGCAGATGCGGCTGTTCAGCGAGCATGCGAAAAGCGTTGGCGACAAGGATAGTCGTCGTGTCGTGCCCGGCGATAAAGACGAAGGCGCACAGCTCCTTCGCTTCCTTTTCCGAAAGCAGACCGCCCTTCCACATGCGCGCGATATGCCCGCCGATCGACTGGCTGTCGGTGAGCGCGAGCCGCTCCATTGCTTCCTTCAGGTATGCGAAGAAAGCCTGCGCGCTCTGCTCGTCGGTGCCGGTCCCCGGCGCATTGCGGGCGATGCGCCCGAAGTAGCTAAAGGTCTCGTCTGACCAGAACTTCATCTTCTCCTCATCCTCGTTCGGCACGTCGATCATCGTAGAGATGGTCGAGATGCTGAGCGGGATGGCGAAATCGTTGACGACATCGCCGCCGCCTTTGGTAATCATCGCGTCGAGCAGGTCCTCCGCCCTTTGCGCGATCTGCTCGATAAAGGGATCGAGCGCCAGCGGCAGAAAGGACGGCTGGACGACCTTGCGCAAACGCGAATGATCGGGCGCGTCGAACAGCGTCAGGAACGTCAGCGGCGGCGGGCTGACGACCTCGGACGAAAACAGCTTCGGATTGCGGATCGCCTGGTAGACATCGTCATAGCGCGAGAGGAACCAGACGTCCGAAGTCGCCGACTGGCAACGCAACACTGGCGCATGCTCCCGCATCCAGCGGTAGTGCTCATACGGGTCGCCTTGCGAGCCGTCATCGACCACCTTGAATGGCTCCAATCCCTCGGGCCAGTCCAGTTCGTGTGAATAGGCCGGAAGGGTCTTGGCCGTAAATGGGCAAACCTGCGGCGCGCTCTGCGGCACACCAGGCAGCGCAGAGGGCGGCGCTGCGAGCGTGGCGGGCGCCGTCTTGCCCTGCGCCATACGCTCCAGCGCCCGGCTCATCGTGGCCTTGGAATGGCGCGCATGCAGTGCAATCACGTCGCGCGCCGCGTTCAGGTCGCCCAGTTCAAAGGCAGCGACAATGTCCCGGTGCTGCTGGACGATATCGCCGACGATCTCGATCTGGTCGGTCAGTGCGCGAGCGATGTAGTCCTGCACGGCCAGTTGCCGGTAAAGCATGATCAGCTGCGCGTTCCCGGAAGCCTCAATCGTGAACATGTGGAAGGCGTGGTTTGCCTCGATGTAGCGCGCAACGTCGGTAAAGCGCCCCCCGGACACGAACGGCGCCGTCGCCTCGGCGAGCTGGCGGAAGGTGATCAATTGCTCGCTCGACAGCCGGCCCATGGTCAGCTGAGCCGCCCCGAGTTCGAGCGCCATGCGCACGTCGAAGGCTTCATCGACATCAACAGGGGCGATGCGCTCCTCGCCGGTCTGGACCACCAGGCCAGTGCCGGCGATTTCTCATAATAGAAATTGCGCGGCGTCAGCCCTTCTGCAGAGAGATAATCGCGCACCGCGTCGACCATAGGCGGCGGGCCGCAGAGGTAGACATCCGCGTCGCCACCGTTGAGCTGGGCAGCTCCGATGTGGTGGGTCACATAACCCTTGTTGGGATAGGCGCTCTCGGGGCTGGCGACGGTGCAAGCATAGGTGAAGTTCGGCAGGCGCTGCGCGTAGGTTTCGAGCTGATCGACGCGACCCAGATCCTCGTCGTTGTTCACGCCCAGGACCATGTGGATCGGATAAGGGCTGCCGCCGTCCTCGACGATCTTGTCCAGCATCGAGAGGAAGGGCGCGAGGCCCGTGCCACCCGCCAGAAACAGCACCGGCCGCCCGATGGGCCGCAGGTAGAAGCTTCCCATCGGGCCACGAAATTCGATTGGATCTCCGACTTTTGCGGTTTCGCTGAGCCAGGTCGACATCGCCCCTTGACGCACATTGCGCACGAGAAAGGACAAGCGCTGCTCGGACGGCCCCGAACTGAAGGAGTAGGACCGCGTCTGATCGGTGCCGGGCACCCGGATGTTGACGTACTGCCCAGGCAGGAAGTTGAGATCTGCGCGGTGCTCGATCTCGACCGAGAAGGCGATCGTGCTGTCCGACACTTGTTGACACGCGACGATCTGTCCGCTGTGAGAGGATGGGCCGGTACCAGAGACATCAGAGTTCGTGGCGATCTGGATCACGCAGTCGGAACGTGGGCTCATCTGGCAGGTGAGCACCTTGCGGGCGCTCGCCTCATCGGGGCTAAGCGCATCTTCCACGCAGTCTCCAAGAACGTACTCGCCGGACTCGCAGACCGCCTTGCAAGTGCCGCAGACACCATCACGGCAATCGAGTGGAACATTGATCCTGGCGCGAATGGCGGCATCGGTGATGCGCTCACTCTGCTCACACTCGATAAAACGAGTGACTCCGTCCTCAAAACGGAGGGTTATCTGGTGGGCCATGGCGACGTCTCCTCTAGGCCGCCCAAACATTACGCTCCGCTGGCGTTATGCATGGGTTGGCTGGCGCGCGAGGTCGTGTTTCTCGCAAGCGCCCGTTGGTTTCAATGACGCCAATTTAGAGCCTGTGCCGCGCCCTCCTCAATGGACAGAGACGACATTGAGCAGGACAAAACATGCACGGATGTTGGATATGAGGTCCGCAAGCACAGACGGACTTCTGACGATGGAGCGCCTGGTTTCCTGCCGTCGCAGTCCACGGCCAACCAACGACGCGACGATCCGATTCGTCGCATTTTTCGATGGCGGGCGCGGCAGTTGACCAACGTAGACGAGATGCTCCTGAGGAAACCAGATCTTGCGGTGCTTCCTCCGTGTGCTGTACTCGTACCCTGCCCGCGTCAACAGCTGAGGAGGCCCCTATAACGCCTCAAGCCTCGCCGCACTCGAGGCCGCTCGCCCGCCATCACACACCTGTCGCGCTCATACGCGCCAGTGACTCGCGCCGTCCATGGAGCTGTATGAGCCGCATAGCCTGAAACGCAAAATATCTTTCCGTTAGCCGGCGGTCCCTTTATTCCATTTTGATGTTATATCTGTCCTTGGCGGAATTCCAATTCACATAGTCACGCTCCACAATTCGCCTGAATTCATAGTCATTAGAGCCGACGGGCACTAGCCCAAAATTTTCGATAAATCTCTCCCGGACCTTGGATTTCACCATCATCTTCTGCATTGCCATGGAAATCTCCTTCAGAATATATTCAGGAGTATTTGCCGGAGCAAAAACGCCGACCCAGGTTCTGGCACCTCCCAGTGTAGGCAAGCCCAGCTCACCAATCGTCGGAACGCTCGGAAGCGCAGGCGAACGTTTCGGATTTGTCGGGAACAATATTGATCTTCAACCCCGTCTCTCTTGCAATTGCCTCCCCATAGAAATGGGGTGTTGACCCGTATCCCGGAACACCAAAGCTCAGAGCCTCATGATTCTGCAATTTTCTGTTCTGCAGTTCGCGCCAGTTTTTGAACCTGGAATCGCCACGAACCAATATCACCCCTACAGAATCCGCGAGCTGACTGACAGGGGAGAAGTCCTTGACAGGTGAAACTTGACCGCAGATGCATTTACAATGGGCGCCGTCAAAAATGCAGTGTATCCAATGCCGATCGTGTAGCCATTCGGCTTGGCGCGGGCAAGATTCTGAGGGGCAATCATTCCAGATGCACCGGCCTGGTTATCTACGATCACAGGCTGATGGAAGTTCTGATGCAACTCCTCTGCCACCAGTCGACCAATTGTATCTGCCATTCCACCGGGCGGGCTGGAACTATAATCTTGACAGGTCCATTGGGATAGCCTGAAGGCTCGGCGAAGACGTGACATGAGATAATCGAAATTAAGATCCCTATAAACCTTCAGAATAAATCGTGATCTTTCAATTGACGCTGCTTTATTCTTATTCATCACCCACTTTTTTTGTTATTGATTGAAGTACTAAATTATCCCAGCTTCCGACATCTATTTTTTATCTCCATCTCCGAGAACCCAAGCGCAGTCAACGTTGCCTTCGTATCAACCCCCAATTTGGAGGATGCTTCTCTCGCGCAGGTGTTTCGCTGAAAAATACCGGATGTCTGACCGCAGGGATGGACCCCAGATCCGGATGATCCAAAGTCATTTCAATCCCATTATGACGAACCTGAGGGTCATCGAATACCTGCGACATGTCAAGCGCACTCGCGATCGCCGAATTGGCATGTAGTCCCGTAAACAGGTCCACTATAGGAATAGCCGTCCGCATAGGACCGGCACCAAGCTCCCCTTCCGACCTTCCACACGTACTCATTGGTCCAGCCATGGCCTGAAGGATGAAGTCATATGCCGGATAGGAGGCATATGGCCCGGTTTCTCCAAAACCTGTAATCGAGCAGTAAATTATGTCGGGTCGGATCTTCCTTAACGAGTCGTAATCGAGTCCATATCTAGCCAGTCTCCAACTTTAAAGTTTTCAACAAAGATATCGCAAGTCGTGGCAAGCGAAATGATTGCGTCAACACCTTCCGCCTTCGTGAAATCGATCGCAACAGACTTCTTTCCTCTGTTGTAACTCGTAAAGACAGTCGATTCACCGCGGTAACGATCAAACTCATCGGAGTCGATCAACGGCATCATTCGCCTTGAATCGTCACCAACATGAGGCCGCTCAATTTTATAAACCTCTGCGCCAAGATCCGCCATGATTTGCGTGCACAGCGGCCCTGCAGGAACCAATGTGATTGGTCCGGCGGCAATGATGCCGCCTCGAGTGCTGCATGCGCGTCTCCTCTCTTTATGGCGCAGTCCTTCCCGTGTTCCACACCTGCGCAATCTGCCCCGCCATGCGCGCCCCTTGCCCGAGGCCAGCTTCCGCACTAGGCACGCACCGCGACGGATCGAGGACGTTGTCGGTCATGGCATCCATCGACGCGGCATCGGGCACGATGACTTCCACTTGCGTGCCGCTTGCTCTCAGCGTGGCCACTTCCGCGCGAAGATGTCCGCTCACAGGGTTCCCATCCGCGTAGCCGAGCGGTGCGATCACAATCACGCATCGTGCGGTCGGGGCAAGGTCGGCGTTGGTCAGCGAGCGGATACCGCCGTCCATATACGTTCGGCCGTTGATGGGCACCGTCGGCCAACTGCCCGGTACGGCGCAGCTGGCGGCGATGGCGTCGACGAAATCTACGCCGCTGTGCTTGTCGAACACCACGTGCTCGGCCGTTTCCACATCCACCGCCACCACGCGAAGCATGCGTCCTGGCCATACATGATGAGGCAGGCGCGAAGCGACGATCTCCCGGCGCACGCCTACTGACACGGACTCGGTGCGCAGCGCGTAGGCGCCGATACGCCGCCGCGCGGCCGTCAGATCCCCGTGCACCTTTTCCATCAGTTGACGGTTGCGGGCATCGGCGTCGGACTGCGAATATTGCCTTGCCATTTCACGGGACTGCGAGGGCGGAACGAGTTGTCCGGCCAGCAGGATCTCAAGCCCGATGCCGAGGCAATCTGCGCGCCGACAACGGAGCCCGCAGATGTCCCCACGAACGCATCGGCGTGTGTAATGTCGACACCCTTGCGCGCCATGCCCGCGGCAACGCCCGTCGCCCACGCAATGCCCGCCACTCCTCCCCCACCCAGCACGACGGCGCGGCTCATATGACCTCCGCTCCGGTCAGCACCGCCAGGTCCTGTTCCGACATACCAAGCAAGTCCCCATAGATCTCCGCGTTATGCTGGCCGAGGGCGGGGGCCGGCTCGATCGGCTTCACCTCCCGGTCCGTGAACTTTGGTATCACGCCAGCCATTCTGACCGGTCCGATATGCGGATCGGGCACCGACGCGATCGTTTCCCGCGCCTGGTAGTGCGGATCGTTCATGATGTCTTCGATGCTGTAAATGAAGGAATAGGCGAGCTTGGCCTCGTCCAGCTTTGCGCAGAGCTGTTCGACGGGCTGCCCCTCGATCCATGCGGCCAGCGCGGCATTGAGTTCATCCACATGTTTCCAGCGCTGTTCGTGTGTGGCGAAGCGTGGATCGTCGAGCCAGTCGTTGCGGTTCATGGCGAGCGCCAGGCGCTGGAAGCCCGAATCGGCCGACACCGTCAGGATCATGTAACGTCCATCAGCTGTCCGGAAATGCTCCCCTGGCGCTGCTGCAAAATGCTTGTTGCCCTGTCGTGCGCGCACGGTGCCCAGGCGGTCGTAGGCCGGCACAAGCACCTCGGTGAAGCGAATGATGGTCTCGTACATCGCGAGGTCGATCTGCTGGCCTTCACCGTCATGTATGTCACGGTGGTAAATGGCCATCATCAGCGCGAAGGCACCAAGGATAGCCGTCTGGTAGTCTGCGATCGACGTGCCGATTCGCACGGGCGGGCGATCGGGGAAGCCCGTGATACCCATCAGCCCGCCAAACGCCAACGCGATACGGTCATAGCCCGCGCGTCGCGATACGGGCCGGTCTGGCCAAATCCGGAAATCCGCAACATCACGAGCTTGGGGTTGCGTGCTTTCAGAGCCTCCCAGCCGAGCCCCCACTTCTCAAGGGTGCCGGGCCGGAAATTCTCCACGACCGCATCAGCCTTTTCCACAAGCTGCAGCAGAAGGTTGCGCCCTTGCGGCTTGCGCAAGTCCAGCGTGATGGATTTCTTGTTGCGGTTCTCGACGCTCCAGTAGAGGCATTGGCCATCGACGAACGGCCCAAGGTCCCGCACGGTGTCGCCGCGCCGGGGGACCTCGACTTTGATGACCTCTGCCCCGAAATCACCGAACAGCGTGGCTGCGACCGGACCGGCGACCATCGTGCCAAGGTCCAGGATGCGCAGGCCGCTGAGCATGTGCGGGCCGGGACGATGCCGTCGCGCGTCATCATGCCGCTCCCTCGACGCGCTCTTGCCCGGCATCCTCCGGCTGCGCGCTCCTGACGATATAGTCGGCCAGACCGGACCTCGGGTCATGTGCCAGTAGTCGTCATTACGGAATGCGTCGGCGCGACGATACGGCCTTTGCCATTGCGATACCAGTTCGACGTGCCCTGATGCGTCCAGATCATGCGCGCGTGAGCATCCTGGACACATTGGTTGTAGCGGTCATGCACGTCCTGGCGGACTTCGATCTCGAATCCTGCCTGGTTCTCGTTGAGCGCGGCCTTCAGCAGCGACATCACGTATTGCACCTGGGTTTCGAGCAATGCCACCACGCTGCCACCATGGCCAAGCGCCGTGTTAGGACCGGACAGCATGAAGAAATTGGGAAACCCCGGCGTTGCGACCCCCAGGTACGCCTGCGCACCATTCGCATCCCAGTGATCGCGCACATTGCGGCCACCGCGGCCAATCAGCCGGAACGACGACAGCAGGTTGACGGCGTCAAAGCCAGTGCAGACCACAAGGATGTCAGCCTCGAACCGCTGACCATCGGCCGTGATCACGGCGTTGCTATCGATCTTCTGGATCCCGTTGTTGACAATGCGCACGTTGTCGCGCGTCGCCGTACGGAACCAGCCATTGTCCATCAGCATCCGCTTGCCGAATGGCGGATAGTCTGGCAGCACATCGGCCAGCAGTTCCTGGCGCTCGCCGAGTTGCTTCTTGACGTACTCGGTGAAGAACTCGCGATGCTTGTCGTTGCGGCGGTTGATGGCCCGTTCCGGATGCGGCCATTCGGGATCAATCTGCAGAGAGGCGTGGATCCGGTCGTTGAAGATCCAGGCAAGACGCTGGCGGTACCACGGCTGGTAGTACGGCACCTCCTTCAGCAGGAACCGGGTGGCAGTGGGTACCGGCTTCTGGAAACGTTCGAACGGTGCGGCCCACTGCTTCGAACGCTGGAATACGGTGAGCTGTGCCACGTGTGGCGCGATGGCCGGCACGATTTGCATCGCGCTGGCGCCGTTGCCGATAACAGCAACGCGCTTGCCGCGAACGTCGAGCCCCTCCGGCCAGCGCGCGCTGTGGAAGCACGGCCCGGTGAAAGTGCCAAGGCCGGGAATATCGGGCATCTTGGGCACATTGAGCAGCCCGACGGCGCTGATTACCACGTTGGCGCGGAGCACGTCAGCATTGCCATTTGCATCCGACACGCGGACCGTCCAGTCCCTCGAGCCTTCGTTGTAGATTGCGGATTCCACTTTGGTGCTGAAACGCACGTGCGGACGCACGCCAAAGCGATGCGATACGTTCACGAAGTACGCCTGGATCTCCTCGCGCAGCGCGAAATACCGCGTCCAGTCGCCGTTGGCGAACGAGTATGAATAAATGTGGTTTGGGGTGTCCACGCCTGCACCAGGATAGCGGTTCTCGTACCACGTGCCGCCCACCTCGGCGTTCTTTTCTATGACAGTGTGCGGGATGCCTGCACCACGCAGCCGGATCGACGCGCACAGGCCGGCCACGCCGGCGCCGATGATTACCACGTGGAAGTTGTCGGGCACGCGGTATTCATCACGCTGGTTGATCCGGAAATCACGGTCCAGCCCCAACCATGCGCCGACCATCGGGCCATAGGTATATGGGATCTCTTCGCCAACGCTACAGCGCAGCATCTCGACGAGTTCGTCCAGGCCCGGATCTGGCACCGCAGCGGCGGTACCGGCCTTCCATGCCAGCACCGCTTCGCGCGCGGCCGAGCGGATCTCTTGCTGTACTTCCGGCGCAAGACCGCCGGAGTCATGGTCGTCAATGCCACGGATGTGCATGCATTGGTAGCGTTTTGACAGCCAGCGCTTATCGCCGGTCAGGTGAAGCAGCACCATGAGCAGCGTCGGTACATTGGCGGTCGGCAGCGCGTTGTCGAGCTGACGAGTCCAGTCGTGATCGGGCATCTGAGTCATCGTGTTCATCCAAGGTTCGGGCAAAAGGCGGGCCTCGGCCCGCTGCGAACGGCAGCCGGGACCCGGAAAATCGAGTGGGAAAGGAAGCGAAAAAGGGAAAGGGCTATTTCGCCTTCATGCCAGAGAGGCGCACCACTTCACCCCATTTCGCATACTCGGCGGCGACGGTCTTCTGCATGAACTGCGGCGTGCCTGGCCAGGGTTCGAAGGCCAGCACATCGAGCTTCTGCTTGACATGTTCCTGCTTCAGGACCTCCTGAAGTTGGGCATTGAGCTTCTGGACTACCGCTGGCGGCGTACCTTTCGGGGCGACGAGCGCAGTCCAGCCAAGCGCTTCATAGCCCCTTACACCGGCTTCTGCCATGGTTGGTATTTCCGGCGCAATCAACGAACGCTTGCTGTCAAGCACGGCCAGCGCCTTGAGCTTGCCAGCCTTGATGTTCGCTTGCTGTGCGCCGATGGTGTCCACCATGAGCTGGGCGCGCCCGGACATCACATCGATGGAAGCCGGTGCGCCGCCTTGGTATGAGACCGTCGTGATATCCACTCCGGCTTTCGACTTGAAGAGTTGCAGTGCCAGTTCGAAGGCTTGCGCGCCGGAGGCAAACATCAACTGGCCGGGTCGCTTCCTGGCATCACGCACGACGGCATCCACGCTGTCATAGCCGGCGGCCGGTCCCGCCAACAGCACCATCGGCGCCTTGGCCACCATGCCGATGGGTTCGAAATCGGTTAGCGCGTCGTACAACTTGGTGTTTTGCAGATGCGGCCCGGTGGTCAGGGTCCCGCTCACCGCAAGGCCAAGCGTGTAGCCGTCAGCCGGGGCCTTCGCCACCATGCTCATGGCCAGCATGCCACCTACACCGGGCCGGTTCTCGATCACGAACGACTGGCCGTTGAGGCGGGACAGTTCCTGTCCGACGATGCGACCGATGGTGTCCGAGGCACCGCCTGGCGGATATCCCACTAGCAGCTTGACCGGTCTGGCCGGATAGGTCTCCGGCTGTGCCAATCCACTCGCCGGCGCGAGCAACGCAAGGCAGGCTGCGGCAATGCACTGAGTGCGTGTCATGTTGTCTCCGTTTCCTCTCTGGTTTTCGACTGCATGGACAGTATCGATGCCCGGCCGGACTGTGGTAAAACATCGCGTGTCAATTTGTTCATAATGTGAATGTTCAAAAGCGAAGCCATTTGCCGAAATGTTGTTGAAGGGGAGAATGGTGGTTTTACAGGAGTTCAGATTGTGAATATTGAGCGTGTTTCCAGCACCGGGCCGGAGCGCATGCGTGGCGCCCAAGCGGTGTTTCGCGCCATCGATCTGCTCAAACTCGTGGGCCTGAACCATGAGCACGGGATATCACTCGCGTCGCTGGTTGCCGAAACGGGGCTGGACCGCGGCACGGCATATCGGTTGTTGAGTTCGCTCGTGCAGAGCGGCATGCTTGCTCGAGACGACGATAAGCTCTATCGCCTAGGACTCGAATCGATGCAATTGGGACTGGCAACCATGAGTCGCGTGCCGATCATGCAGCGCTGCCGGCCGACGATGATCCGTATTGCCCGCCGCACAGAGGATACGGTCTATCTGGTGGTGCGCAACGGCGACTACGCCCACTGCGTGCACTATGAGCAAGGCACGTTTCCCATCAAGGCCTTGGTGTTGCATGTGGGCGGCCTGCGCTTGCTTGGTGTGGGATCCGCAGGTACGGCATTGATGTCCACGCTGACAGACGCCGAACTGGAGTCTTTCCACGCCCGCCATATGAGCAAACTTCCGGCTGAGCGAAGCTCGCTGTCCCATCTGCGCCGACAGTTGGCACTGATTCGGAAGCAAGGCTACGCATGCACCGACAACCTCGTCGCGACCGGTGTGAGTGGCGTGGGCATGGCATTTCAAGTCACCGCAGGACGTACGCCGCAATCAGCGTGGGCGCCATTCGCTCAAGATTGGACGATGAGCGACGAAAGTGGATCGCAAAGGTGATGAAGGAAGAGCTACAAAATAATGGATGGGGATTAATTTAGGCGTTCCACTAGAACAACGGGAAGTTGTCGCCGTCTCGAGAGCGTGCAAGAGAGGGGACGCGGTCCGGCTGCGGCGCCGCCAGGCGTGATGGGCGGCGCGGACAACCTTGAGATCGCGGTCGTGAAGGCGGAGCGTCGGTCTCGGGCGTCCAGAACAAGCTGGCGATTCGACGATCCGCAAGGTCGAGCGTTACACCCTCCCACCAAGGGGAAGGTATCCGACATCATCGCCGTGTTCAACGAATGCGCGCGATTGCTCTTATTGTGCAACCGTGGACACGTAGCGCCATCACTCGCTCGTACAGCGCCAGCCTCGTGGCACGTCTCTGATGGCTCAGACGCTGCCATGACCTCAGTGCGTTGAAGCCTTAGCGCGCCCTGCCGGCCCAAGGTCACCTACCGCCCCCCGATTTGCTGAGGCTTGGCGCAGTTGTGGCCCGAGGCGGTAAAGCAACCTCTCGACGTTGTCGCGCAGGTTGCTCGGCAGGTACCAGCGATCCGAGAATTATTGGCTGCCGGCAGCGCGATGTCGACCGACCCCGGCCCGGTCCCTGGCGACGATCTCGATCGATGGGTGCACACGACGCATCCATGCAGCCACCGCAATGGCGTTCCTACCGGCGAACACTTCGATCGCCTCACGTCGCTCCAGGCCGACGATGATCGTTCCGTACTGCATAGATCTTGCGAGTGTTGCCCCTGCGCACGTCGGCTTTATTGGCACGATCCCGCAGCAAGCATCAGGTTCGCTCGGGCACCTTGCCCACATAGCGGCCCCGCGGCCGGATCACCTGACCGACGTTCAACTGCTCCAGGCTGTGGGCAAGCAAACCCACACTGCGCGCCGTGGCAAACATGCCGAAAGCCGCGTCATCAGGCAAATCATAGTGCGTGACAAGGGCCGCCAATGCCACGTCGATATTGGGCTGCAAACCGGTCAATCGCGTTGCCTTTTCCACAAAGCGCGCAATCACGGGCGGCGGATCGCATCCACCTACTCAGCCAAGACATCCACGCATATGACGCCTCAGATCCTGCAACTGAACCCCATCCTGATTCCTGCCGTGAACGAAGAACTGGCCGCCCGTTACCAGGTGCACAAGTACTTCGAGATCGAGGATCAAGGCGCCTTTCTTCAGCAGCATGGCGCGTCTATCGAAGCGTCATCACTGGCGGTCACACCGGGATCTCCCGCGAGATTCTGGAACAACTGCCGGCGCTGAAAGTGGTGGCGGTCAACGGCGTGGGCACCGATGCGTCGACCTGGCTTATTGCCGCGAGCGCGACCTGCCCGTGACCGCCACGTTGGGTGCGCTGACCGAGGACGTGGCCGATCTGGCCATCGGCCTGCTGATCGCGGCGTGCCGAAACATCTGCGCGGGCGACCGTTTTGTCCGTGACGGCCAGTGGGAAATGCATCCGTCGCCGTCCGCTATTCCACTCGCGCGCCGCTTCAGCGGCATGCGCGTCGGCATCGTGGGCATGGGCCGCGTAGGCCGTGCCGTGGCCACGCGTGCTGCAGCGTTTGGCTGTCCCATCCGCTATACGGATCTGCGCGCGGTGGACGACGTGACGCACACCTTCGTGGCCGACTTGATCGACCTGGCACGCGACAGCGATGCGCTGGTGCTCTGCGCTGCCGCTGACAAGGCCGAAGGCATCGTCAATGCCGCCGTGCTCGATGCGCTCGGCCCGCGCGGGTTCCTGATCAACGTGGCGCGCGGCCGCCTGGTCAACGAGGCCGACCTTGCTGCGGCCATTGAAGCCGGAAGCATTGCGGGCGCGGGCCTGGACGTCTTTGTCGATGAACCTCGCGTGCCGCTGACGCTGCGCCGGTCGGACCGCACCACGCTGCAAGCCCACCGCGCGAGCGCTACGTGGGAAACGCGCGGTGCCATGGCGCGCATGGTGCTAGACAGCGTGGCCGAAGCGCTGGCCGGCAAGCGCCCCACAATGAGCCTGACCACCTGAGTTCGCCATGATGGATTTCGTCATGCCGCCGCCAGCGCCAAGCGCTTTGCCCGTGGCGCACAGCACTGCGTATTTCCCGATCCGTCGCGTTTTCTGCCACGTTGTAGCGAACTTACTTCTTCCGGCTTCCGCACGGGCAGGTGTGGAACATTGGCCGTGCCCCGATCGCCAACCTCCATGGGTCTCGACATCGCGACGGGTCGCCGCGCTACCCTCGCACCTAGCCGTGCGGTTCCCACGCAGCTTCTTCGCCCATTTTGGCCGCATGGGCCGCTGCCTGTTCGAGCCAAGGCGCATGCGTTTTTAGCACCACCAGCATCACCAAATCGAGGCCGTCCAACACCCGCAGGGCATGCTCGAGATTGACCCCCTTGCCATTCTCGAGTTTGGACAACATGCCCAGCGAGACCGAGCAATGCCTGGCCGCCTGGTCAATGGGCATGGCCGCCTCGGCGCGGGTCGCGCGAATGCGATCCCCCAGTTGTTGAATGGTGCGAATGGCCGCCCGGGAAGGCGGTGTCGGATCAGGGAGGGGGCGCGGCATGAGCGTGGGTTCCGGCGAAGCGAAAGAAGCAGGAGCCCGCCTCTTTAACAAAATTTCGTGATCGTGAAATTATACCTTCCGCAATGACAGCCGCCAGTTCGACTGGGATGGGTCAATGCAGGCAGTGGCCACCAAGAGCGCCTCCTTCGCTTGCGCAGGTAGCGCGTTGGGCCCGGACCGCGAGGGCCCTTCGCTGCCTCACGCCCTGGAGCCTGACGGTGGCGCGCAAACGAAGCGGCCATTTCCCCTCGCCCCATCCCTTACGACAGGTCGTCCAGGAACGTTCTGGCCTGGCGCATGTCTCCGGTATCCGCCCCTTCCGCAATCGCGCCCGCGATTTCGACCAGCATGTCCCTGGCCGCACCGTCCTTGCCTTGGCGGTGCCACAGCCTGGCAAGGCATAGGGCGCTTTGCAAGGCAAGCGATGGGGCCGCTTGCTGACGGGCGAGGCCAATGGCTTTCTCGAAACAAGCCTGCGGGGTGTCTTCCATGGCCGATGAATCGGCAGCCTTATCTGGCCACGCCAACCTCAACTCGCCCTGCAGGCGATACAGCGTCGCGGCATCGAAGCACTCGCCGGTGTCGTGCACCAGCGCCAGCGCATCGTCCAGTACACGTAGCCCGGATTCCGGCTGCCCGGCTGCGCCATAGGCATCGGCGAGCAGTCCCAGCAAGGATGGCCGCCCGAGCGCGGCCCCGGTTGCCTGGTGGTCGTGCAGCCCCTGGTGGATCAGGGCGATGCCCTCATCGAGGCTTCCCAGCCTGGCGAGCGCCCAACCGCGCAGGATCGTGGCCCACGCCAGGTAGTGCGGGAACCCCTGCTCGCGTGAAAGCGCGAGCGCGGCATTGGCGTACTCCAGCGTCGCTTCCCGCTCACCGAGGCGCTGATGCAGCTCGGCCGCGAAGATCAGGCTCAGGGCGAGGGCAAAGGGATCCGAAGCCTGCCTGGCCAGCGCCAGCGCCTCCTCGCAGCGGACCCTGGCCTGGTCCGGCCAGCCCAGGTACCAAAGGATCCAGCTCAGCGTGCTGCGCACGTGGACCGCCGGGTTGCGCGCATAACGCAAAAAATGCCCATACGACGGGCGGTCGGGGTGGTGCAAGGCCAGTGCCTGCTCCATCTGGGCACGGGCCTGCTCGATCTGGCCCAGACGGAACACGGTCGCTCCCAGCACGCGATGCGCCTCGGCGAGCTGTTCCGGATCTTGCGCATCCTGCGCGAGGCCGAGCAACCGCTCGCCCAACGCTTGTGCCGTGTGGAGCTGGGCACGCAGCAGGTAGAAGGACCACAGCCCAAGCTGGGCCGAAAAGAACTGCGGCGTGTCCCCGCCTTGTTCGCTCAGGGCGAGGGCCCGCGTGTAGGTCGCCTCGACCTCCGGCGCCCCATAGCCTCGTGCGGCCATCCACGCCGGGCCAAGGGTCAGCAGCAGCGCGAGCTCCTCGCGGTGGCGCTCCGGAGTTTCTGGCAGCGTCGTCAGCAACTCGAGGGCCGCACGCAGATGACCAATGGCTTCCATTTGCGCGGAACGCTGCATGGCCTGCTTGCCCGCCAACTGCAGGTATTCGACGGCCTTTGGCACATTGCCGCTCTGGCTGTAGTGGTGCGCGAGTTCGCTGCAGTACTCATTGAGCCGGTCCGGAAACAGGGCCTCGATGGCCTGCGCCGTGCGCTCGTGCAAGCGGCCGCGCTGCGTCGAGAGCAGCGAGTTGCCGGCCACCTCCTGCGTCAGCGCATGCTTGAACGCGTATTCCACCTCGGGGAAGGCGGGACGCTCATAGATGAAGTCGCCGGCCTGGAGATCCGCCAACAGCGGGTGCAGCATGTCGTCGGACTGCTCCGTGACATGGCGGACCAGGCTCACGGGGAAGTCCGTGCCGATGACCGCCAGCGTCTGCAGCAGTTCCTTCTGCGGGATCGGCAAGCGGTCGATCCGCGCCGCGAGCACCCCCTGCACGGTCGTGGGCATATGCAGCGCGAGCGGCGGCTTGTCGATCCGGTAGCTGCCAGCTTGGCCGAGCAAGGCGTGTTCGTCTGCCAGGGTCTGGACCACTTCCTCCATGAAGAACGGGTTCCCCTCGGTCTTGGACAGGATCAATTGCTTGAGCGGCACCAGGGAGGCATCGTCGCCCAGCAGGGCTGACAGCAGCCCTTCGGCTTCGGCCGGACCCAGCGGTGCGAGCTGCAACTGGAGATAGCAAGGGAGGCGGCCCCAGTCATGCCGGTACTCGGGCCGATAGTTGACGAGCAGCAGGATGCGGGCGCTCGACACCGCTTCGATGAGGACATTGAGGAACGCTTCAGTTTCACTGTCGAGCCATTGCAGGTCTTCGAACAGCACCATCAGGGGCTGGTTCTGGCTCTCGCGCACCAGCAGCCGGGTGATCGCCTCAAACGTGCGCGCGCGCCGGATGGACGGGTCCATCGTGGGCAGCGCCGAACCGGGTTCGAGGAAGCCAAGCAGATACAGCAGGTAGGGTAGGTGCCCCTCGAGGGCGCGATCGAGGATCATCAGCCGGCCGGTCGCCTTCTCGCGATAGCGGCGTTCGTCATCCTGCGCCGTGATCTGGAAATAGTTGCGCAGCAGGTCGATCAGCGGCAAGTAGGGGAAGGCCTTGCCATGCGACACGGAGAAGGTTTCCAGCACCATGCCACCGGACGCGCGCGGGCCTTGAACTCGTGGAACAGGCGCGACTTGCCCACGCCGGCTTCGCCCACCACCCCGACGATCTGCCCCCGCCCGGTGTTGGTCAGGGCCAGCGCCTGCCCGAGGCGCTCGAGTTCGGCCTCGCGCCCGACAAATCGGGCCAGGCCCCGGTGCGCGCCCACCTGCAGCGCGTGCGCAGCGCCCCCAGCCCGAGCACCTCGTACACCGCGAGCGGTTCGCGCATCCCCTTGATCTGGGTGCGGCCCAGGGCCTTGAACTCGAAATAGCCCTCGGCCAGCCGATGGGTCGATTCGCTGACCAGGATGGAGGAAGGCGTCGCGACGCCTTCCATGCGCGCGGCAATGTGAATCGTGTGGCCGACCGGGTCGTAGTCGGTGCGCAAGTCGTCCTTGCGGATCGAGCGCACCACCACTTCGCCGGTATGCACGCCGACGCGGATCTGCAGCGGAATGCCCTGCTCCAGGCGCACCTTGTCGCTATGCGCGCGCATCGCCTGCTGCATCCGCAGGGCGGCAAAGAGGGCGCGCAGCGCATGGTCCTCGTGGGCGATCGGCGCGCCGAACAGCGCCAGGATGCCGTCGCCGAGCGACTTGGCACGTAGCCTCGTAGTGGTGCACGGCTTCCATCATCAGCGCGATGACGGGGTCGATCAGGCTGCGCGCCTCCTCCGGATCCAGGTCCTGGATCAACGCGGTCGAGCCAGCCATGTCCGCAAACAAGGCGGTGATCGTTTTGCGCTCGCCGCCGGCGTCGGTCCCCTTGGCTTCCATGGCGGCCCGCTCGGCACGGATGCGCTCGGCCAGGTGCGGTGGGGTGTAGAGGATTGGCGCAGGTAGCGGTGGCGGCGAGGCCGTAGCCGGATTCGCCAGCAGCACGCCGCACGCGCCGCAGAATTTCGCGTCGGCGCTGGAGGCGTGGCCGCACTGCGGGCAGATCTGCGCAAGCTTTTCCCCACACGTTTCGCAGAACCGGGTGCCGCGGGATTTTCCGCTTGGCAATTGGTGCAGCGCATATTGTCCCCTGCCGGCCTTGGCCGCCCACGCACCCATTACAGGCGCAATCCCTGCTCGTGGCAAGCCATCGGCGCGCAGGCTCACGTCTCGCTGTCCCGCGCCGTGCGCTATGGCGCGGCACCGATTGCAGGGCCCTCCTCCCTTGCGACCGGTCGTGTCGCTTCGCTCAGGCCCATGCCGTGGCGCCGGCTGCAGACGCGAGCGAGCGCCGACGCATGTTTCGACCTGGCCACGATCCCTTTCCTCGCCCGCGTTGCCGCCAGAGACCGGGCGCGCTGCGCGCCAGCAGGAAGCCGCGTCGCGAACCACTAGAGACGACCGACGCGACCCGACAGCCTCTTCGTGCGCCACCGGCGGCACCGAGGCACCCGTCGATCACTTACCTGATAACTGCTATTATCAGGTTTGAATTTTTGCGTACTATACGGGGTTTCGCTGACTTCACTTAGGGTGGGGGGGCCGTTGGAGGAGGTGCCGGGAACGGCGCTAACGGCCTGGGGGAAGAAAACGTCTGGGTCGCTAAACGCGAGGGATTTCGGCACCAGATGAAGAGAAAGTTTAGCGAGAAAAGTGCCCGGTTGCCAGTGCTGCGGGGCTTTCATGGTTCGCCTTTGCGGCTAGCCCGCCATCCCGTCATCGGGTTACTTAAATGTTATCAGGTAAGACGCCGACGCCTATCATCGACGCATTCTTATGGCCCAACACAACCACGTCGCTGCCACCATCCCGCGCTATACCCGCGCGGATTTCACCGCGCTGCGCTTCCGGCTCAACCGCATCCCGGTCGCGGACATCCTGGCGCGTGTCTACGATGAAGACGCGCTGGAGGCGGTCGGGATCGAGACGCCGGCGCAATTGGAAGCCAGGCTCGATGCGATGCGCGACCATCTGGTCGAACGCGTCTGCCTGAGCAATCCCTATCTGTCGGCGAGCCTGGCCGACGCGCGCCGCTTCAATCGTTGGCCCAAGAGTGCCATCGACTACCTGGTGCGGGCCGCGGACCAGGATGCTTCCCAGCCTCGGCCCGAAGATCCGGTCTCGGCGTGGCTGCGTCCGATCGTATTCCGGGCGTTGCGGCAAGAGGGTATCCAGACGCTGGCGCAGCTGCACGGTTATATCTCGCTGCGCGGCCGGCGCTGGTATCTGCCTGTGCCGCGGCTCGGTGCCGGCAAGGCACGCGCGATCGAGCACTGGCTGCAGGCCCATGCCGTGACGCTCGGTCCGCTCCTGGTCGACGACACGCCCCAGACAGCCGTGGTCGAACTGGGCGCAGATCCCGCCGGCAAGTTGGTACCACTGGAGCAGGTCCAACGGATCGTCCCAGCGCTCGACGGCAATAGTGGCCGCAATCGAGCGCCCGGCTTTTGCCTCATTGCCGCGCGCAATGACCTGGAGGCGATTCACGCTTATCTGTATCGGTTCCGGGATCGGGACAAGACGGCGCGCGCCTATCAAAAGGAACTGGAGCGCTTTCTGCTCTGGTGCGTAAGCGTGCGTCGCACGGCGCTGTCCAGCGTGGGCGCCGACGATTGCGAGCGCTACAAGGATTTCCTGGCGCAGCCGGAGCCGTCCTGGATCGGCCCTAAGGCAGCACGCAGCTCGGCTCGCTGGCGACCCTTTGCTGGCGCCCTAAGGCCGGAATCGCAACGCTACGCGATATTGGTGTTGCGGGGGTTTTGCATGGCTGGTCGGCGTACGCTATCTGGGCGGGAACCCATGGCTGCTGGTTTCTGATCCGCCCACGGTCCGGCGCGAAGTACCCATCGCCGTCGAAAAGGCCTTGCCAGGGCGGCTGTGGGATGCGCTCATGCAGCCGGATGGCATCCTGGACCAACTCTGTGCCAAGTGGCCGTCTGTGCCTGTGTCCGCACCGCTGACCGCGAAGGATGCCGGGGCACCGGGGGCGCAGTATCGCCTGGCGCGCGCGGTTGTGCTGCTGCTGGGGTGCAGCGGGGCCCGCCGCGAGGAGGCCGCGCGCGCAATGCGCTGCCATCTTCAGCCGGTCGCCGAGCAGGCTGGCGTGCCGGCCGGACTGTGGGAGCTGGCGCTCTTGGGCAAACGCAACAAGTGGCGGACCGTGTTCCTTCCGCCACGGGTCATCGGGGCATTGCGTGCACACTGGACCGACCGAGGCCACGATTTCGAGCAGGCCGAGCAGGCGCTGGCATTACTCTCCCCGGTAGTGGTGCCTTCCACACGCACGGCGCAAGCTAAGCATCTCAGCCAAGCGGAGGGTGCCCTGGTTCTTACCGGCAAGGGCTTCTCGCCGGACGGCCTGTACCAGCTGCTGACGACCACCCTGCTGCGCATCGCTGACGACGTCACATTGGCCTTGAACGAGGCAGAGCGTGAAGTGCTACGTCAATCCGCGCCACACACGTTGCGGCATACGTTCGCCACGCATGCCGTGGCCAACGAGATGCCCACCGATGTCCTCCAACGGCTGTTGGGTCATGCCTCGCTGCAAACGACCTCGCTGTATGTTCGCGCCGAGCGCGCACGCGGGCTCGCCGCCGTGGCGAAGATGTACTCGGATCCCCTGTAGGAACCAGCGAGGCTGTCCTGTGTCCGTCACTGGTGGCCAGGGGCGGTAGTCCGTGGCCACCAGCACGGGGGATCGTTTTGCCCAAGTCTGAGTCCGTTCCTCGGGAGCGCTAAGCCAGGCGAGCGAGCACCATCCCGTATGCGGCGGCGTCCCAAGTTGGGACAGTCCCGCCCAATCGCCAGCCACAACCAACACGGCATGGGGCCCCGGTGTGAGTGCGGGGACCGTCTATGTGGTGATCAATTCCCCCTTAAACCCGGTGCAGAACCAACAGCAGCAGCCCGCCTGACACTCCCGCGGTACGCGACGCCGCACAGCTCGTATCTGTCTGATATCGGATGCCAGCAGTTTTCAAGGGCAGCGTTTGGAGAGCAGAAGATCCCTCCAACTTGGGACAGGTCGCAAAAGCCTCGCTTCCGGCTCGACCACCTCAACACGCGGCCGCTACCACCTGGCAAGTTCGACGGAAGCCAAGGTGCTGCGGGCGCAGATTATCGCAGCTGCTGATGTAGTGGCCCTGTCCCCAGATGGGACCCCACGACATGGATGCGGCCACCCAGATGAGAATCCAATGACGATCTGTCCCAAGTCGGGACAGTTTCCCTCTGTCCGTGGGGCAAAGGGCATGCCTTCAAGATGACGGCCGGCGATGGCCAAGGTCCCGCCGTATTGACCCGAACCCCCGCGTCTCTCGACGTCCTGTTGGTGCCACCAAGGTCGGCCTCGAGATCGTACTGGGGTATAAGTGCGCTCCCGAGTTTGGATCGTCCTCAGGTGTCCCAACTTGGGACAGATTACGCCCGATGTATCGACCGTCGCGACCCGGGCATACATGGCCCACGCGCCGCAGGCGTCTGGACGCCATCAGAACGACTCGATGACCTGGGACTGGTGTGCCTGCCGGTTAATGGGATATTCATCGGCGTGCCGGCAGGCCCCCTCACGACAGAGAGTTCATTCACCTGACTATGACTGTGGGCGGTCCAACGCGGACGTCCCAACTTGGGACAGTGCGGTGCAAACAGCGCTCCGCCCGTGTCACACGAAACGCTAGGTCTGTCGTTAGGCGGCGCGGGCTTTGACGCGGGTGTTCCAACTCGGAACGTCTTCTTGCGGCATTCCCGCCTCACCGGGCCTCTCAAATGAGGCCAGCTCGCCGAAGATAGGGGTCATGCGCATGGAACCGCGGGTTCCACGGTCGGACAGTTTTCCGGGAAGGGGATAGTTGGACTGCTGTAACTCGCGAACTCCGGATAGCCGCGTGACCGCGAGCGTCGCGCTTTCGACCTGCCCTGACGTGCGAAGCGTGCGACCTTGGGATCCAACGCAGGATTGGCAGTAAGATTGCCGGCCGCCGCCGGCCGCTGGCGCATTCCGGGCCTCCGCCGGTCTTAAGCAAAGACGTCCCTTCAGCAAATGATTGTTGTCACCGACTGGTGTCCCAACTTGGGACACCAGTCGGTGAAGCCGCTGTCTCACCCTCTGTCAACACCTGCCGCCGCGTGTCTGTACGCCTCGCGATTTCGACCTGCCTAGTTGCATGGGGTACCGACTTGGACGCACGCGGCAGGATGGCGGTAAAGCTTCCAACGCGCCTACGTCATCTCGCTCCGGTACTCCGGCCCTCCGCCAATCGCCGAGCTGCTCCGGACACATACTGAGACTTGCAATGACTGCCCCAACGGTCCTCCGGCGGCCCAGTGCTTTGCTTCGGCGCATCGGGACGAAATTAATCCCTGTGGACACTTGGGGAAAACAACAGTCCCACGTTGGGACAGGTTACCGCCCGCTCTCAGCGGCCGAGACGTGCGAACAGTTGACCCAACGCGGGTGACACCCATGCGCTTGTGTCTTACTCCTTGAGTCTCGCCATGACCCGAGTCGGGACAGTCCCAGACCACCTTCTCGAGGGCCTCTGCCGTTGCAGAATACCTAGAACCGGCGTGCGGCGCCCCTCGTGGCCAACTCTAGAGCGGGGTCACGTCCCAACTTGGGACACTAGACCGATGTATTGATAGGCGGTCCGAAATCATCGGCTGCATTCGGACATCAACACGGGGAGCAGTGGCCCTTGGGCGAGGCGGACCTGGTCTGCGTGGGCGACTGTCCCAACTTGGGACAGATCAAACGCCCCATCTCTTCACACTGAGCGCGCTGTCCGCGCCCTTGCGCCTCATCCAACCGCTTTCGCAGCACGGAACTCGGAGCCCGGCGACTACCACTTAAAGTAGGCCGATGCAAACAAAAAGCCCGCCGTTTTAGGCGGGCTCTCGCAGTGTCTGACGGCGCTGTTGACGCACGTCGATGCTCTAACTCAAATTACTTCGGCTGGTGGTGGAATGTCTCGCTGATCAACTGGCGAATCTGCGTCTCCAGTGCCTCACTCAAAGCGGCCGACTTGATCTTGATGGTGAAGCCGTTGGCATCCTTGGTAATCGAGCCGGCATGCTCCTTACCGGAAAAAACTTGTCGATACTGCGCTCGCTAGCTGCGCTCGGGGTATTGGCGCGCTGCGTCGCCAGCGCCTTGATCGCGCTGGCTGCCTTGCCTTGGTCCATCTTTCCCGTCGCCACCAGCGGCCAGATTTCCTTGGCTGCCGCATCGCCCGCCTCGCCGTACTTGCGGATCGTCATGACGAACGCTTCGGCTGCCGTTCCGCCGAGCAGGAAAGGCTGCAGTTCGAGATCACGGATAATGTAATCCGGGAGTTGCGCAAAGCTCAAGAATCGGTAAAGGCCGCTTCGGGAAAGTCCAAGCGCTTCCGCCAACCGCGAGCGCGACGGGAACTCCTTTTCCGTCTGTCGAATAGAAAGGGCGATCTCGTAGTCTGAAAGGTCATCGCGGCTGACATTCTCCACCAGCGCGAGCACAGCCATATCGGCATCAGACGGCTCAGCAACCACCGCATTAATCGTCTCCGCGCCGAGCATCTTATGGGCGCGCCAGCGACGTTCACCGGCCACAATCTGATAGCCCGATTCTGCGCGGCGTACCACAATCGGCTGCATCAACCCAACTTCTCGAATCGACTCGGCCAGGTCAGACAGCTTGGAATCGTTGAAGACGCGCCGCGGTTGCCATGGGTTCGGAACAATCTCCGCGACCGCTAGTTGCGATGCGACGCCAGAGGA
Organism: Cupriavidus sp. UYMMa02A; assembly: GCA_001725945.1. Taxonomy (GTDB): domain Bacteria; phylum Pseudomonadota; class Gammaproteobacteria; order Burkholderiales; family Burkholderiaceae; genus Cupriavidus. The sequence goes on from LRMT01000004.1 coordinate 38,403, forward strand.
TTCCAGTTCCTGCACGCGCATCTGTGCCACGGCCAAGGCGCCCGCAAGTCCAGGCGCAGTTTGCGTACGCTCGTTGCGCTTGATCTCGTCCTTCTGAATTGCCGAAGTCTTCCGAATACCAGCCGTCTTCGCCAATAGCTGCTCTCGCATATTGCTCATTGCGCGCTCCTCCATTTTTCTGCGTAGATTTCATCCAACCATCGGCAATAGTCCACAATTGGCTGGCGCACGCGCTGCAGGGATTTAGCCGCGCTATGCGTACTGCTCACGTCGAATACCGTTGAGAAAGCCAGGGCCCCCGTGCTCATCACAGAACTGGCGGGCACTTCTATTGAATGCAGCCAGCTCTCATAGGCGCTTTGCGCCCACGCTCGAACAATCGGTGCAGAGGACGTACGCCCATAGTCGACCCGTGATAGCAGCAGTGACACGAAGTCGTACTTCTTGTCCGCTTCATATTTGATGAAGCTCTTGGAGACATCCGAGAACAGGCGCCAGAACGACAGCGAACTGATGAAATCCAGATTCTCTGGGACCATTGGCATGACCATGGCATCCGCCGCCAGCAGGGCATTCAAGTTCATATAGGAAAGCGATGGCGACGTATCCATGAGGATGTAGTCGTAGTGCTTCCGTAACGGCTCCAGTCCTTCCCTGAGAACGGTCCAGAAGCGAAAGCCCGGCTTGATCTTCTGCATGGCAGGCAAATGGAATTCCGCGCCGATTAATTCGGTGTGCGCGGGAATGAGATCCAGACCATCCCAGTACGTCGATTGCACTTGAGACAGCAAGCCCCCCTCAATTTGCTGATCGTAGATATACGGCAGAACGGAATCTTCAGGCGAGACATCTTTCTCGGCGTACAGCCACACAGCTCCGAGAGCGACGCCTGCGGATCCAGGTCCACCACCAGCACTTTTCTTCCGCGCAGCGTCAATCCCTGAGCGAGGCACATCGTGGTGGTGGTCTTGGCCGAACCGCCCTTCAGTTGGGCCGTAATGATGATCTTCCCTTCGGCTCGCGCGTGCCGGTCACCAGCGGTGTCTGATAAATGTCCGACACCTTCTGCACCCACGTGCGCGCCTCCTGCAAGGTGAAGGTCCGGGTGCGTCCAGTTCCCGCCGCAGTACCTGGCGGCAATTCTCCATCTCCCTTAGTCGCAAGGTATTGCACCTGGGAATGTGAGACGTTGCACATCTCGGCAATCTCCCCGGTTTTGAATACGGGGGCGGCCTTTCTGGGACGCGGCGCGAGGATCGTCTCACGCAGTTCATTCGTAAAAATGGTGACCTTTTCCGCGAACTGGGATATCTGCTCAAGCGGGACAGTCCGATCGACTGCAGGAAGTTGGCTCGTTTTCACCATTCTGAGGTTTTTCCGCAAAATTCTGGAAAGCTCAGAATACAGGAAACGCTTGAGCAACGGCGTATAAATCGCTGATTTTCAAACAAAGTTTCTTCAAAAACCACAGATTTGCCTAATTTTTGGGCAGATTCCGGCTGGCTGTGTGCGTCACATCTCGCCACGCCAGCACGAGCTTCGTATCGCGGCCGATGACGTGCCGACAACGCTCGGCACAAATGACCTCACCTTGATCGGCTCCACGTCCTCCTACACGCGCCAAGGTGAGGTCATTTGTGCAAATGCGCAGAATCAGAGCACTGACTTTGACGCCATCCCGCACAATGAACCTCACCTTTATCCCTGCCAGCTCAGCTTGTACAGGCTCTCGTCAGTATCGGGACCGGGGCCGGCGATCTTGCACAATCCACCTCACCTTCAAAAAGGGGCCGTCCTGGGAAGGGTCGCAATGAGTGAGGTTCATTGTGACCCTACGCAACGCTGCAATTTGCTGAAACACCGTCTTCGTGGAAGACGCACAATAAACCTCACCATTCGGACCCAAGTTAGCACGAAGGTGAGGTCCTTTGTGCTAACAGCTTTTGTCAAGGGCCGACGCAGGTCCCCCTCATTTCGACCCTGCACAATCGACCTCACCTTGAGGTTGCACCTTTGCCAAAGCGTGGTCGTCTGCGGGCCGCCATACGAGCCGACACGCAGAAATGGGTACGGATGGTTTGAAAAGAGGAAGTTGCACGCGCGGATACGTCTCGTTACTGCTGGCGCCGGTTGGTTGGATGTTTTTTTAGTAAACCACCTAACCCACAAACAGAGCACAAAAAGTCCTTCTAAATCAAAAGTATGGTTGAGGAAAGGTGAGGTTGGTTGTGTCAAGGGTGCGGTTTTATGTGCTGTAAAGGTGGGGTGTGTTGTGCGGGAAGGGTGAGATCGATTGAGCGACAAGGTGAGGCGGATTGTGCAAACACCGCGAAGGTGAGATGTATTGTGCGCCACTTGTGGATAAGTCGGTTTTGCCTAGGCGGCGCCGTGGCGAAAGCGCCGCTGGCGACGACGCAGGGTGAGGTTTGTTGTGTGTCGGGTGAGGTTTGTTGTGCGTGCCGTGCACGCTGAGTCCGCCAGCCCGGCAACCTTGCAGCATGGTGAGGTTTGTTGTGTTGACAGGACCTCACCATCACATGTTAGAGTCGCCGGAGCAAAAAAAAACGAGTAGGAAGACGCGTATGGGGACCGACAATCCGGTGGAGGTCAGCGCGAGGACGACGCCTCGCCAAATGGCGCTGGCCTTGTTCGAGGACATGTTCGACCTCGGGATGCCCATCAACGAGGCCAACCGCGAAATCGGTTATCAGCGAAATAATTTCTTCACCGAAATCGTCAATATGGGGTTGGCGGCGCGACGGTTTTTGGATGCCGCGTATTTCATCGTTGCACAGGATCCGGAGATTCCTGACCAATACGACGTCGAACTGAACTACTTCAAGTGGTTGATGCGCTATGACAGTCGCAACCTGAAGCATCTGCGAACCATCGCGGACGAAGCGCAGAACGCGAAGATCCGCGTCACCAATACGCCGTCAGACCGTGAGCCCGATGAGAACGATATCTGGATTCAGGTCCAGCTGATCGGCATGGTGGCGATGCACCGTGGTCGCGTGCGCTTCGACGTGCATCACAGCCTGATTCCCCATATCCGAGATCCTCGCAAATCTCACTGGCTCAGCCTTCGCATCTCCACGGCTTTCACGCGCAGTCTCGCACGCGCGATCTATGACAAGGTCTTGCCAAGTGTGCCCAATGGGCGTACGGACTGGATCAAGCTCGAGGAAATGCGTACCTGGCCGGGAAAGATGGGCGCGAATGCCAGCATCTTCAAATACTTCAAGCGCGACTGGTTGGAGCCGGCGGTCCGAGAAATCAATGATATCTCGGACGTCGAGCTCAGCTATGAGACCAAGACCGAGTCGACGTCCTCCAAGAAAGTCGACCGGATTCGCTTTCTGCTCAAGCGCAAGGACACCGCCGACGCCGTCATGGCAAGCCTGTCTGATGCCAGCCAGATCTATAAGATTCTCAAGGAAGAGTTCAACCTCTCCACACGGCAGTTCGGCGAGATCTCCGAAAACCGCGAGACCTGGAACGACGATCGCATTCTGCAGGCGATCGAGTACACGCGCTTCAAGCTCAATCGCGGGCAGATCAAGAAGAGTCCCGCTGGCTATTTGATGAAGGCCTTGCGCGACAACTGGCGGATGTCAGATGCCGAACGGACGATGGTGCAAGTCCAGACCAAGCTGCTTGTCGAGGAAGAGCAGAAGGAAGCTGCGAAGGTGGCTGTCAAGACCAGTGTGGAGCGCAGTGTTGCCTCCCGTGACGACGAGACCCGCGCTCGCATGAACGAAGAGTCGCGGCAGGGCCGCGAGCACTTCGGTGCGGCGGATACCAAAGCGCGACAGGAGTTTGTACGCGCATGGTTGGCGTCGCGCGAGGGCAAGCTTGTATTGAAGCGGATGAAGCTGGAGGCCTCATCCGTATCCGAAGACGTGATCTTGGCCAACTCGGAGTTGGCATGGTATCTGGGCCAATTCGTGTTTGGGCGAATGGCCACCTCGCGGGCCTGATGGCTGCGGATTTCATTTGCGCGGATCACGTCGGCGCGCAACGAACCCAGTGCGCAACTTTCAGCTACCACGGCGCTAGTAGCGCGTCCCGGCGTTTCGCCGCCGGAGCCGTAATCTGGGCTGTCATCAAGCGCCGCGGGGCAGGTAGTGAGGCCTGCCTTGATGCGTCTAATCAATGAGGTGACGACCACATCTTTATCGTTCTTCGCGACGCGCGCACCCCACCTCCGCAAGTGAACGCCGCGATCTCGGGTGGATCCCGTGCTTGCCTTGGCTCTGATGATTCTCCCTGGGCCCCACCCAAGCACAAACGTCGCAAAAGTCCGTCCTGTCTGTCGGGGGGGGGCGGGGGAGGGCGGTCTAGCTGTTCCCTTCACCATATCACGGCGTTCTCGCCGTCAAGGGCTGCGCGCCTTAAGGCGCTTGCGGCAGGCGCCGTCTTCGACCCTGTGACGGCTTGCGCAGCGCCCGTGCTGGTGCCGGTTCCCGGCAATTCCGCCCGAGCAACCGGAGCTCGACCATGTCGCAACGATCCTTCTCGTTCCGTCCTGCATTCGATTCGTCGCTGCTGGTGCGCCACGCGCACGGGCATTACCGGTAGGCAATCTGTTGACCAAATTCTCGAAGCGGCACGCCAAGTCATCGATCAGAAGATGCAGCGGGGTATGGCCTTCACGACACCGGCGAGGTTAAGGAGTTCCTGACAGCCAAGACGGGCCGGGTTGGAGCATGAAATCTTCGCGATACGATCCTCGACGCGCACCATCGTCTGATCCAATACGTCGAGATGTTCCGTGGCACGCTCGACAGCGCAGCGGTTCATTCACGCGAAGTCGTCAAGGAAACGTTGCGCAGTAATGCCGCGGCGGTGATCTTTGCGCATAACCATTCGAGCGGTGAGCCCGAGCCAAGCACGGCCGACAAGCTGTTAACACCACGCCTCAAAGATGCACTGGCCTTGGTCGATATACGCGCACTGGACCACATCATTGTCGCGGGCGACACCACGTCTTCCTTCGCCGAGATGGGGTTGCTTTGATGCCAGGGGCTTCGGCCTCTTTCTTTGGTTCATCGCCGATTTCCGGGGAAGACTGCTGGTCCGACGGCCGAGCTCGGCATGAGCGGTCGATCCGATGCTGTATAGCGAGGTAGCACGCCTCGGCTGACGCCGGTTGCAAATAGGGCATTTCATTCGCGATCCCGGCGGGCATGGTCGGGATAGGATCAATGGTCGGGATTGCTGCCAGGGAGGACATGTTCAACTCCCATTTTTGACGCAGGCGTAAGTTTGTACGGGTCGATCAGTGACGGCACTCGTTGACGTCGATGTAGAGCAGTACGGCGCCTGCGTGGAATGTTTCACCCCCTGCAGTCAAAAAAAGTTATTGGCGGCCCTCACATTTGACGCACGGCTTTATGTTTCGGCTTATCTGGTATTCATACGGGCGTCACACATGTGTAAATGCATTCATTATGTGAATGAAAAAAAGCCACGCAATCAGGTGATTGCGTGGCTTTAGGCGTCCTGCCCTGACAGGAGCGGAGGGTATCAGTGGCCGAGCGTCGCTCAAACGATCTTGCGGATCAGGAGTGTGATTGCGGTCAGGCCCAGGCAAACACTGGCGAAGGCGAGCGCTAGGGGCTGGAGGTCTTCGCTCAGGCGCAACAGGTGAACATAGCAGTACCTGGCTCGGCTCAATAGCCTTTCCGTGAACGTACCGTCGGCTTTGACTGGCGGGAGGATCGGCTTTCCCGCATTGGCGTCTTGAAGATTCTGGACTGCCGCGTGTACGCTACTCTCGATGCGGGTGGCAATCTCGCTGAAGCGCCTGGCTTCCGAATCTGAATGCGCAACGAGGTTCGCCCAGATGTCTACTGTCAGGGCATCGGCGAGTCTCCTGTGAAGCTCCGTGACATCGGCTGAGCTCAGGACCACCTGCACTTTCTCAGGCATGGCGTTCGCCTGGGACGCGAGGGATTCGAGCGCTTTGGCGTGAGCGCGGATCGCCTCAACCACCTCTCGCATGTCGGCGCGAAGGGCGGTTGCCTCCTCAACTTGAAGGGCGTATAGCGCTTCGACGGCGCCGCGCGGTCCACCACGTAGCACGCTTATTCCTCGGCTCCAACGTGAACAGCCGGCAAAGCTTCGGCTTGAGCGCTCGGCAGGCGGAGCGCTCGGAACGCAGCATCGAGATCCAACTTGGCGCTCGCCACGGCGCGGTGGATACTGAGACGGCGGATCAAGGTCATGGCTTCCGGGCTTCTTCGGCGCCTTGCGCAAGGCTTCGTCGACGGCCTTGCGGTAGTCGGTCGTGTCGTTTGCCACCTCGTGGAATGAGAGGCCTTCAGCGCGTAGGTCCGAGTGAATCGGATTCTCGAAGACGACGAGATCATCGTAGTAGGACAGCCTGAGGTGACGCTCAGGTAGGCAATGACCGGTTCGAACTGGAGATCCAGGTCCTCCCCCTCGTCTAGGGTGGCGCGGTTGAACAGGACCCGCAACTTTGCGGGTTGAAGTCCAACTTTTCGGAGAGTCTCGATCGTCCCGAGCGTCTCTTCCTGGACCCGGCCGTCAGGCGTGGTCGGGACGATCACGACATCGAAGTCGTTGATGGCGCCGCGAACGCGGGCAACTCCTTCACGATGTCAGCATACTGCGATGCGCCGACATCGACGATCAGGTCCTTGGGTTCGATGATGATGTCGTTGATCAGATTCTTAAAATCAGGCGCGCGATAGCGAACGACTTCGATGCCATAGCGGCCCGCATCTTGGTTCTGTTTCTCGACCGAGAACACACGCGGTGAATTGAGCCGCGGATGCAGCAGGGACGCGACGGTGGTGCTCTTGCCGACCATGCTGGTCGAATGGATAACGAGGATCTTCAGCGGCATGGGTGTTCCTTTCGCTCGTGGTCGATCAGATTTGTGATTGATTCTTGCGTTTTCTGTATATCGCAAGCGTTTCTTGATGCTCTGGGGATCCAAGTCGGTACGTGGTCACGACGTCGGCTGTCGGAGACTCGCCCAGATTCTGGATTCTGGTGCTCGCACCGTCGCGCAGTTCCTCGAAAGATTCCCTTGGAACAGGCGCTTTCCCCAAAGTGGGAGCAGCTGGGGGCGAATGCGGCTGTGCCTCTCGCACGGCCTGTCGTCGTGGTTCAGGCGAGCTCACCTCGGTCGCGGCTTGACCCGATCGCGTTGTGTTAAGGCTCTTGAGGTGCTGCTGTAGGCCACCCCGAGTCACCGTGAGGCCGTGTTCCTGACGCAAGTATTCGGCAATTTCTCTGTAGCTTGCGCCCAGTTCCTTGAGTTCTCGGATCTCGGTTGCGACAGCCGCAAGTTTCCCCCTGGTTCGCTCCTGTCGCTTTTCCTCCAAGAACTGGTGTAGCGCGGTCACGATGCTCTATGTGGTTACGAGTGAAGGTAATTGAGAGCATTGCATAGGGCGATACCCATAACAGAATGATTGGGGGAAAAAGCGGGCTTTCATTGGATCAATGGATGGGGCAAATTCTGTTGAATGTAGAGCAACTTAGAGTGAGGTGTTGAGAAGCGTATAGCAACGTATAGCTAGGTGTATAGCAACGTATAGCTAGGTGTATAGCAACGTATAGCTAGGTGTATAGCAACGTATAGCTAGTGGGTGAGAATCGTGTAGTAAAGTCGAGAAACGTAGAGCTGGTGTAGAGACGGGTGGAGTAACGCAGAGCAGCGGCGATCCCGCTCCGGCTTTACTGCTATGTCGTGACACGTTCTGGACAGGCCGCAGAACTGCTTGCAGCATGGCTTTCGATGTGATTTACTTCGGTCATCGGGACCGCAAATGGTCCTACTCGGTAGTTTCCTGCGCCGCGTCGGCGGCATGCGATTTCCTCGCCGGATTCGCTCTCCACAAAGTCAGTTGGTAGCACTACCGCTGACCATTCTTTCAGGTGAATTCGTCGGACGACGGCCACCTCGAAAATCGAAGACGCGCGCAAGCGCGTTTTTTTTCACTCCAGGTGAATCGGATGTCATCGGGACACAGAGGAAGGGCGAAACCCTTACCACGTGCGGATGAGCGACCGGTACCGGACTTCACAACATACACAAACGAAAAGTCCGAAAGGTCGGGAGACTTTCTGTAGAAGAGGCTTTTGCTGCTCGCTGAGTACTTAGGCGAGTGGGCTATCTGGTCGGGTCGAAAGATCGGCAGATAGAGGGCCCGGCCCAGATGCTGTAAGGCATGTGGGAGTTGAACGAACGAGGCCGGCACCGGGCCTAAATCGTCGAAAGACGAAGCGGTGAAGTATGGTCCCTGCTTTAAAGGCCGGTTCCATCCCGTAAGGGAGGGAGACCCGATTAGCGTGAGCGTCGGGGTGTCGTTGCGTGGTGAAGGTAGTACTGGGAGCCGGCGACACAAACGCACTTTTTTAAGAAGGGCTTGCTCATGCCCCTCAAGAATGACCGCAGGTGTGGTACCCCGGCGAGACCGGGCGCGCATTTCACAATGCGCAAGGTGCGCGGCGAGGCGCGGCCATTGTGTGATGGACGACATTTGGAGGCTGGGATGTACACACTCGCAGTGCAAGACGCGCCGCAGGCGCCTGCCGCTGGGCGATCTGATTCCCCTAGGGGCTGGCGGAAAGAATTACAGACGCTTATTGACCGGCATGCTGGCGTCCGCGTGAACGGCAAGATCGCCTCGAACCGGACGCGAGAGCTGACCGCTTCGGTGCTTTTCGCGGCCTTTGGCACGCTGGGTGGGCTAGGATACAAGCTCCAGAACCCGCGCAATCTCGGTGCGCGCCACATCGAAGCGCTCGTGCGCCACTGGCACTGGCAGGGCCGAGCCGTTGCAACGATGCAGAACGAGCTTTCGGTGCTGCGAAAGTTCTCGATCTGGATCGGGAAGAAGGGTATGGTGCGCCGCTTGCCCGATTACCTCCCGGAAGTTCCAAAAGCGGAGTTTCAGCGCAAGACTGGCCAGATCGAATCAAAGTCGTGGACCGGCAATGGCATCAACATCGACCAGAAGATTGCCCAGGCGGACGCACTGAATGAGCGTTTCGGCCTGATGCTACGGCTGGCGGTTGCGTTTGGGCTGCGGCGCAAGGAAGTCCTGATGCTCAAGCCGTGGAAGTGCGATCACGGGAGTTATCTGTCTGTCTACCCGAACGCGGGGCCTAAAGGCGGGCGGGCACGCATCGTTCCGATCACGAACAGCTATCAACGCGCAGTGCTTGATTACGTGAAGGAGCGCATGCCTAAGGGCGATGCGATGGGCTGGAAGACCACGCGACGTAGCAAACCCGCGACGCTTGAGTACAACCTCAAAGAGTATGTGCGCCGCATGGAGGAAATTGGAATAACGAAGAGCACAGCCGGTGTAAGCGGCCATGGCCTACGTGCCGAGTTTGCGGAGAACGCTGCCATGACGAATCCGGATAAGCCATTCGTGCCGCCGACCTTGGGTGGGACGGCCGAGCAGATGTCAGCGGCGGATCTGGATCAAGCGTTAAGCCAAGTAAGCGAAATGTTAGGACATAGCCGGCCGGGCGTCACGAGCTCGTACTATGGTCGCTTCGAGGGGTTTTGCCGTCCACCGCGGGAGGTCAGCGACGAGCAACGTCAGACCCGATCGGCCACGTCGCGACCGGTCCCGCGCGAAATCGGTGCGATGCCGCCGGCCGACGTGCCGAGGGGCGAACCCCACGAGAGGGCGGGTAGGCGCCAGACGGGGGCATTGGTAGATGGGACATCCGCTACGAGGCAGTAATGAGGCTTCTGGCCAGGTTGATGGGGATCGTTGTCGTATGGGAAGAGACACTTAAGCACAACACCTCGCACCATTGGGCGAAGAATCCCTCCGTCTCCGCCAGAAGACTGCCCGGCCCCGCGGGGGCCGGGTTCTGGTTTCACGAAGGGCTCTTACGCTCTGACCACCGTACCACGCAACGTACCAGACGGCGTACCATGCATGGAGAGGTGGCTCTCATGAAAACCCATCGTTTTGCGACGTATCTACGTCGTCGACCTGACAGTCAATTCCCGGCGTTCCGGTACACGGTCCCTAGGGACATACGGCCGTTCTGGGCGGGTCCCAAAGTCATTTGCCTGAGCTTGCGCACGGCAGATCCGGCGCGCTGTCGTCAGTTGGTGGCCGACCATGTTGCCGACTGTCAGGCGCGTTTCCAACGGCTGCGCGAAATTCACCTTCGTCCCTGGCGTCTGCTGGATGCCACCAACGCAAGCCTGCTCAGCGCGGAGGTCAGTAGCACGCTCGAACAAGGCGTGCTCGAGAATGACGTTGGGGTGCGCCAAGAGGAATTGGCGCAAAGTCCGCAGGCAGGGTCATTGTCAGCGCGCCGCGCGTCCGAGGCGCGCCAAATGCTGTGAGCGGGCACCAGCTCTGCATGGATCGCGTCGTGGCCGATCTGGGGCGCCAGGCCGCGCTGCATGACTACAGTGCAGTAGATCCCTTCCTCGATGCGTTGCTGCCGCATTTGCATATCGAATTTGATCGCACCCAGCTCGAGTATCAAAGCCTACGCCTCAATGCCATGCACGCCCTGCTGCAGGCGCATCGCAAAATTCAGCTTCGCAATGCGGAGGCGTCGCAGCCGGGCTCTGGCACGTTCAACGATGGCGGCTGTACGGAACCCGGCAAGGATTACCAGCCTACGCTTGATGAGCGTCTTTCTGTCCCGCGTGCCACGCTGCGGCGGCGAAGTGGGGCCGGACGCTCGATGATCTTGTAAATGACTGGGAACACGAATGCGTGCGCAATCCGCAGACAGTGCATGAGATTCGCTCCGTGATGGCGGCATTTGCGACAGTTACCCAGACGACGCATGCCCGCGAACTGACCAAAGCCAAGGTGGTGGCTTTTAAGATGCATCTGTTGGAGAAGCGGTCGGCCGCGACGGCGCAAAAGAAGATGGCACTTTGGCTGCCGTTTTCAAGCTTGCGGTCGGCAACGATCGACTCGAGCATTCACCGCTCGACGGGGTGTCGGTAAGGATGCCAAAGAATCCACCTAGGTCGCGCGTGTCCTTCGATGCCGACGATATCCAGCGTATTTTCAATCATCCGATTTTTACGGCGCGCACGGCCGTGGCCGACCACCGAGCGGGCGGCATCGCCGCCTTCTGGCTGCCGTTGATCGCTTGTTTTTCCGGGGCACGATTGGAAGAAATCGGCCAACTCAAACAAGGCGACTTCAAGAAGGGGGCTGGGCTGCGAAAGATCGACTATTTCGTGATTGACAACGCAGAAGGAAACTCCACCAAAACGGTCACTTCGAACCGCGAGGTGCCCGTGCATCCGGTGCTGATCCGCTTGGGTTTGCTTGACTATGTGGGATCGCTGCCTGGACCCCATGCGTCACTGTTTCCTGACTTGAAGCCGGCCAAGTATGGAAATCTGACCGGAGTATTTTCCAAGTGGTTTGGCCGGTTCCTGCGTATCGAGCTTGGTATTAAAGACAAGCGGAAAGTCTTTCATTCGTTCCGCCATGGCTTTGCTACCAACTGGAAGGTCTGTGAATTGCCCGAGCATGTCCGCTTTGTGATCGACGGACACGCACTGCCCACGGTCGGCGCGAAGTACGGAGAAACGCTTATGTCGGTGAGGTCGCACTGCATGTACAAACTGGTGATCGAAGGCTTTCCTCTGTAGCGGGGCTGTCGGGCTGAAGCCGGCGCCGCGTTGCCGTGCGGGCGTGCCCGCGTTGGCATCGCCGCCGGCAGCGCTCGGACTGCAGTGGGCGGCACGGCTTGTGCACCTTCGGCTGAGCCGATGGACTTACTCCGGTGCGGGCGAGGGCGCCGAGTGTTTGGTCCGCTGCAGTTTTTCCGCCTGCCGGATCAGCAGATAGAGCCGCACGTTCAGCGCTGCCGCGATACGTTGCATGGTGCGCAGGGTGGGTGCACCGTCGCCGCGTTCGACGCGACTCACTGCGGCCGTTTGCAGGCCCGCATGGTTGGCGAGATCGCTCTGATTCCAGCCCATGGCCTTGCGTCGATCCCGTACGGCCTCTCCGAATGCCTGCTCAATCGTCATGACCTTATCTGATGTGTCGGCGATCTGCCTGGCATTGGCGGATCGCCGCCTACAGACCGGATGCCATGAGAAGCTTGGATGGGGCGATATCCAGCGCGGATGCAATCCTGATGAGATTGAGTACGGACAGATTGCGCTCGCCGCGCTCGATGCGGCCCATGTGGCTGCGGTCAATGCCGGTTGCATGGGCAAGAGCTTCCTGGGACACGCCAAACTCTAGCCGGCGAGCGCGAACCGTCGCGCCAATCGCGGCTAGGTGTCCTGCATCGTCCTGTTTGACCGAGACTCTTTGCATCCCATGATGGTCACGGTATGATGGCCATTTGGCCACGGCATTTACGACCCATTTCGTACAATGGTGTGGCTCTTTCGCTTTAAGGCATATGTTTCTGATTCACGACGAAATCGTTTGCTGCTTCAGTCGCGGCCGCCGGGCAGGTGTATGGGCAGTGATGGAGCAGTGGATGCCCGGTGACTTGCTTGTGCTTCAGGTGTCGCAGAAGCGGACTCGTACTGTGCCGCGAGTTGTCTGGATGGGTCTCACCCGAGGTGCCGCCTCCCTGATCCAGTTTCTCGATGGCGCAAGTGTGTTGCGTGGGGCTGCAGTGGTGAGCACTAGTGGAGTGCATCGCGTTGAAAACTGGTACCTGGATCCCTTGCGTGAGATACGAGTCGGGGCAACCGAATACAGCGAGAGCCACCAGGCGCACCTAACCGTGACACAGTTCACTACAACGGCAGGCCGGAAATTTTCAGTGCCGACTGGCGTTGCGAATAGCTATGCGCGGGGCCGGCGCGTCTGGTGGTCCCCGCAGAAAAACTGAAGCGCGAATGCCATGACCGATACGCGATCTCATGATGCGATGAACTGGTCAAGGTTGCCCGAAAGCTACTATGGTTGGGGTAAGCGCTACTTCATTGACACGGAATTCAGCGACTTCCAGGCGCCTGAAGTACTCAGTATCGCTATCGTTGGCGAGAACTGGATTGAATTCTACGGTGAACGCACGGACTATATCGAAGCGCGCTGTAGTGAGTTTGTTCGAGCGGTGGTGGTGCCCCAATTCGGTCGATTCGCAGGTAGGGCAATGATGCTGGATCGCCTGAGTCAGGAGCTGCGTGACTGGCTGGCACGACATGACGATGACTATCTCGGATGCCGCTCGCGGCCTGGCTTGGCCGTGTCGCTAACGGCGTCGTCGTATCTACTCCCTTTTCACCTTATCTGGAAATATCATGTTGCCTAGCCTTCCGCCCAATCCGAGCCAAGAGGCACTAGAACTTGCTTACGCTGCCGGACTGCTGCGCAAGGAAGCGTTGCAGCACGGCGCCTATTACAGTGGTCGTTGCCGGAATGCGTCGATCGCACGCTGGCATGCCGGCATTCACGTTGTGCACTGGCGCACGAATTCGGGGAGCGCTATCTCGAGACAATCCGCCATCCTGCTGATGAGCGGGAGTTCGATGCGTTCCTGGCGATGAGGATCATCGAATGCGTCGGAGCGGACATCATTCCGGATGACCATTTCAACGAGGGCGCTTGGGGAAGAGGCCGCTGAGGCAAACGGCCTAAGGTGGCACCGCGAGCGCCCGAGCAATTCGAGAGCTGCGACGTCGTCGGTCAGCTCGCCGCCGAGCTGTGCGAGGTGATGCATTTCTTCCCTGTAGTGCGTGAACGATATTCCGTTGGCGCAAGCGAGAACGCACGCCGGAAAGCCCGACTGAAAGCTGCCTCCGAGTCATAGCCGAGTTCCTCGGAAATCTGCGAGATTCGCCGGCCAGTGGTTGACAGGCGCTGACAGGCAAGCTGCATTCGCCAATTGCTCAGGTAACGCATCGGGGACTCGCCGACCAGTTGCACAAACCTGCGTGACAAGCCGGAGCGCGACTGGCTGACCGCGGCGGCCAGCTTGTCGACGGTCCAATCGGATCCCGGTTCGGCGTGCAATAGTGCAAGCGCATGGCCAATCAAGGGATCGCGCAGCGCTCCAATCCACCCGATCGTACCCTTAGGTGCGCTCGAGAGCCAGTGACGTATTGCCCAGATGAACATCAGGTCAATAATCCGGGACAACATAATGGCGCTTCCGATCGAAGGACTCGCGACCTCCTGCTGCATCGCTGCAATAGTTAGTGACACCCATTCCCGCGAGCCGATGGCGTCAGCCGGTTCATCCGCCTTGCAGGCCACATGCAGTAAGGTTGGCAATCCGCGCATCAGTGCCTGACCTCCAGCGGCTTCAAACTGGAACAGGCCGCTCGTAATACGCGCGGGCGAGGAGCCCAGATGATTTTCCTGGCTCAACGGAGCGTCGGCGCCTTCAATGCGATGGCCTTGCGCACGGGGAACAAGAACTATGTCGCCCGGCGACAAGCGTACAGTTTCACTGCTGCCGGTTAGGCGCAGCTGACAGTACCCGTCCTGAACGATGTGAAAGCATGCTTGGCCCGTTGGAAAGGAATGCGCCTCTCCGGATTGGACAATAGTTTCACCAAGAAGCTCACCGCGCATGCGAGAAATGCTAAAGACCTCTAGAAAAACGTCGGAGGCGGGACGCCTGGCATCCGTGAATAGGGACCGACTGGCTGGGCGTCTCTGCAAAGTTTTGGATGTCTTGGTCATGGTGCGCCAGCAAACTTAGCTCAATAATGGGCGATCGAAGCATACGCCAGCGCTCCCGCTTATGTCTCTCTTTCGCGGTGTCGTTGCTCCCATTGTCGGATGGGTCGTCAGTCATCGTCTGGGTGACATCGATTGGAACGTTTTCTCAACCGCCGAGGGACTCCGACGTCTCGAAGATTTCGGCGAGTAATTTCTACTCACAGATTGGAGTCAGCATGAGCAATCAGCCTACCATTGTGTTGGTGCACGGCTTCTGGGGCGGAGCTGCGCACTGGGGCAAGGTCATTGTTGAACTGGCAGGGAAGGGATATACCTCCCTTCGCGCAGTGGAGCTCCCGTTGACATCGCTTGCCGACGATGCGGAGCGTACTCGCAAAATGATTGCCCAACAAACCGGCCCAGTCCTACTGGTCGGGCATTCTTACGGGGGCGCGGTGATCACGCAGGCCGGTGACCAGCCGAATGTAATCGGACTTGTTTATATAGCAGCGTTTGCACCCGACGCGGGGGAAAGCCCCGGCGACATTACGCAGCGGCATCTTCCTGTGGCAGCGCCGAACCTTGTTCCTGACAGTGACGGCTACCTTTGGCTCAACGCCGATAAATTTCATGAGAGCTTCTGCCAGGACCTGCCGGCCAAGGACGCGCTGGTGATGGCGGCGACGCAGAAGGCGCCGCTTGCCAGTACCTTTGGCGACGCCATCACGGCGACAGCATGGAGAAAGAAGCCGTCTTGGTACCAGATTTCCAGCGAAGACAGAATGATCGCGCCTGAAAATCAACTGAAGATGTCGGCACGGCTCAACTCCCAGAAGGTCATCACTCTGGCGGCAAGCCATGCTTCGCTGGCTTCGAGGCCAGCGGAGGTTGCAGCGTTGATCGACGAGGCCGCGACCGAGGCGTCCAAGGGATAGCTTCCTGAACGCCGCCACCCCACCGGACCAGGCTGCGCAGTGCGCCGAACGGCGTCAACAGCGAGGTATGCCTCCAAGATTGATGGCGTCCGGCGCAATGGCACAAGGGCAACCGTCGTCCGATGGAGATATCGAGATATGAGTGACACTATTCAGCAGGGCATACTATGCCCGATACCGCAAGTTGGACGCTATCTTTTTTTCGCTATCTCCGATGCGGACCAGGTGGCGCGTGTATTGTGCGACCTCCGCGACGTGACCAATGGCCGTGACGTGGTGGTTGGGCTGGGACAATCGCTGGCGTTAAGCCTAGGCAAGAGTATCAAGGGACTGAAGCATTTTCCCTCTGTGGCTGCGCTAGGCTTAGATGTGCCTTCGACGCCGGCAGCGCTGTGGTGCTGGCTGAGGTCCGATGATCGTGGCGAGATTACGCTGCGGTCTGGCGCGATAGAGCGGATGCTTACGCCGGCTTTCGAACTCGTGACCGCAGTCAACGCCTTCCTCTATGGCAATGATCTCGATCTGTCGGGCTATGAAGATGGTACGGCGAACCCAACCGGCGAGAACGCCGTCGAAGCGGCATTTGTTTCAGGCCACGGACGAGGTCTCGATGGGGCGAGTTTCGTCGCCGTGCAACAGTGGCTGCACGACTTTGACAAGCTGACGGCGATTCCTCCGATGGAAATGGATAACATCATGGGGCGCAGGAAAGTTGGCAATGAAGAACTTGAGGACGCACCTCCTTCATCCCACGTGAAAAGAACGGATCAGGAGAGCTTCAATCCCGCGGCGCATATCCTAAGGCGCTCGGCGCCATGGTCCGATGAGCGCAGGGCAGGGTTATTGTTTGCCGCCTTTGGTCGCTCGCTGGATGCCTTTGAGTTACAACTGCATCGCATGGTAGGTACCGACGATGGCGTCATAGACGGTTTGTTTCGCTTTACCCGGCCAATCACGGGCGCGTACTTTTGGTGCCCCGCCTATGAAAGGTGGGAAGCTTGATTTTTCCGTACTGGGACTTGCTGAGCAATAGCTAATGGGATTGTCTCGAGGACATATCGGGACGGAGCCCCCGCTACCCAGGGATGTACTTATCCCACAGCTTGTTCCGAAATCGGTTAGACGATAGGGGTAGGAAACGGCTTGCGCCGTCCCTCCCTCCGAACCCGGTGTGCGGTTTTCTCGCGACGGGCTCTCCAGTCGGTTGTTTCCACATCGGGATTGCGCGCCAATTGATGAGCCTCGTACATCGTGAGCAGCCCAAGATTGGCGAAGAAGGCGTTTGGCCATCGACTGTGATCGCGAAGGATCGGCGCTGACCTGGACGACGTAGCTGTCGGCGCAGGACCGCTCGCAGTCGACGACAAACAAAGCCGTCGACGGAAGAGAAAGTGTACCGGTAGGCATGCCGGAATTATCCGAACCAACCTCGCAGGATCGGATTGATCGAAGCGATGATGCTCTCGATCGAATCGCCCCGGTGGAGCTTGATCAGGGCCCGGAGTCTATCCTGCAGCCCCGTGAGGCTCTTCTTGCGCACCCAGTGTTGGCCCGCCACGAACCGGTAACCCAGAAACTCGAACCCATGACCCTCCAACCGACAGTCCCAATGTGAGGTCTTGGCTGGATGTAGCGTCAATCCGTTCTCGTCCAGCCATGCGCGCAGGCGAGCAAGGACAGCTTCCGCTTCCTCACGCGTACGGCATAACACCACAGCGTCATCCGCGTAGCGCACCATCACCCCCGCCTGGCGCATTTCTACGTCAAGCTCGTGCAGGTAGAGGTTCGCCAACAGAGGCTAATAACCGCCCCTGCGGACTCCCAGAAGTGGGCGTCCAGCGCGTCATCCCTGGCATGCCTTTGTGGCCCTTTGTCCGGACATTGCGCCAAGCACAGCATTCCATCCCTTGGCCATAGCTTTGGCAAAGGCTTCGCGGGCGCGGCAAGCACGTCGAGCTCTCACAGCATCAGATAATCGGACCGTTTGTTTCCATTGTGCAGCATCTAGGACGACCTCCTAGAGCCGCTTTTCAACGGACATAGGGATAGCAATCAGCGAGTAGAGTTGCCACCGCCAAGTAGCGAGCCATACGACACGCTCAACCGGTCGATTTCGGTATGCCGGCCACGCGCAATCACGCGAAACACAAGGTGGTCCCGCCGGCGCCGTCGACCAGCCTTATCTGGCTATGGTTGAGCTGGAGCATGCGCTGCACGATCAGTAGCCCAAGCCCGCCACCCCGGTGTGTCGACGGGAACGGGCCCTGGAAAATCGAACCGCGTAACGCCGGCGGAATCCCGGGCCCGTTGTCGCTGACGGTCACCGCTGCTTTGCCTTCCCGATAAGCCAGGTCGACTTCGACCACGCCTTATGCGGGCGTGTGTCGGATGGCGTTGTCCAGCAGATTCGTCAGTACGCGCTCGATCATGCCGAGGTCGGCCGACACGGCCGGCAAGGCCGGTGGCACGCCCGCGCGCAGTTGCAGATGCTTGGCCTGCGCCGGCAGCGCAAATTTCTCGAGCACATTCTGGATCAGGTCCACGATCGAGAAATCTTCCGGAGCCGGCTGCAGCTTGCCGTGTTCCAGCCGCGCCAGTTCAAACAGCGACTGCGCCAGGCCGCCGACCTTGACGCTTTGCGCCAGCGCGATTGCCAGGTAGCGCTGACGCTCTTCGGGGCCGAGCTTGTCGGCCTTGAGGGATAGCGTCTCCAAATAGCCGTGCAGCGACGCCAGCGGCGTGCGCCGGTCGTGCGAGACATTGGCGACCATCTCGCGGCGCTCCTGATCCTGCTGTGTCAATGTGCGCCACTGCGCTTCGATGCGATCCGCCATTTGCAGAATGCGGTCTCCAGCGCGGCGATCTCGTCGCGCTGATCCGGTGCCGCTACCGGCAACATCGCAGGTTTCGGGATGCCGCCGGAGTTGAACTGCCGCATTCCTTGCGTCAGTCGGCGGAGCGGACTGTGATCAGCGCGAAGGTGACCAGGCCCGCGACTCCTGGGGCAAATAGGCCATTCGACTAGCGGAATCGCTAGTTGCCACTTGTACGGCGTTTTTCAGCTCTTTGCCCATGTACCATCACCAACCGGAACCCAAATGCCACATGCTGCTGTAAGGGTCGGCGCCACGGCGCGCACTGGGCCGATAGCTGAGGCAGTAGTCCTCACTGCAAAGGAATAAACCGTCGCGTGTGATGCGGCCGGGAGCGCGGCCGGAACCCCAGGATCGTCAGGATCCCATGCTGTAGAAGGGCCTAGCGGATCCTGTGGCACGACACCGGCGGAGGCTTCACTTGCCCGCCAGCGATTTACCCGAGATCGATCACCGCATCCGCCGCATACGCCCCTTGTCCCTCGGGCATGGCCAGGACGGGATTCAGGTCGATCGATTGCAAGCGCGGACCCGCCGCTACGGCAAACGACGACAGCCGCGACAGCGTCCTGGCAAGCGCAGGAACGTCGGCGACCGGCCTACCTCGCGCGCCCAGCAGCAGTGGCGCACCCTTGATAGAGCGGATCATCTGCTCGGCCACGTCCTCGCCAAACGGACAGCGATGGAACACCACGTCCTTCAGGATCTCGACGAACACGCCGCCGAGGCCGAACATCGCCACCGGCCCGAACGTCGGGTCGCGCTGGATGCCCATGATGCATTCCACGCCGCCGCTGAGTTGGCGGGCGACCAGCACTCCATCGATGCGCGCCGTGGGCACGGCGGTCCGGGCACGGTCCAGCAGGGTGGCGAAGCCGGCGCGCACGGCTTGCTCGTCGCACACATTCAGCAGCACGCCGCCAATTTCCGACTTGTGCAGGATGTCTGGCGACAGGATCTTCATGACCACGGGGAAGCCGATTTCGCGCGCGGCGGCGACGGCCGCCTCCGCATCGGCGCAGGCGCGCTCGGGGGCGCTCGGGATCCCGGCATCGGCGAGCAGACGCTTGGCCTGGGCTTCGGTTGGCGTCTGTTTCGGCAGGGCGACCGTGCCGACCTCTGGCGCTGGCGCCAGCGCCCTACCGGCGAACGCCTTGCCGAAGCGGCCCATGGCGGCAATGGCCGTTACGGCGCGGTTGGGATCCTCGAACACGGTGAAGCCGGCGGCTTCGTAGGAATCGAGCACATCACGCGGGCCGCGCAGCACCAGCACGTAGAGACGGTCCGGGAAGCGCTCGCGCACCTTCGAAAGCAGCCCGCGCAGCAGCGGGGCGACTTCCGGCGTGGATCCGGCATAGCTGAAGAAGCCCAGCACGGACGTATAGCCACCCTCGGCAAGCATCGCCTCGGTGAACGGCGTAATCAGCGAGGGGTCGTTGATGAACTGTGCCGTGGTGTCCACCGGGTTGCGCGGCGCGCAGATTGGCAGCATTTCCAGCATGCGCTGCTGCACGGCGGCGGGCATTTCCGGCATCGGCAGTCCGAGGTCTTCCGCGGCATCGGAGACGATCACGCCGGCTCCGCCGCTGACGGTGATCACGCCGAGCGTGTTGTTCTCCGGGAATACGCCACGCGTGCGAGGCGCACGATGTCGAGCATTTCCTCCGTGGTGCGGGCGCGCACCACGCCGAGTTCCTCAAGCACCGCATCCACCACTGCATCGTCGCCCGCGATGGACGCCGTGTGCGAGCGCGCCGCCGCGCCGCCTACCTCGCTGCGGCCGACCTTCATCATGACCACCGGCTTGCGCGCCGCGCGGGCTGCCTTCAGCGCGGCGACCAGCCCGTCGCCTTCGTTGATGCCTTCCGAGTAGAGGGCAATCACATCGGTATTGGGATCGGCCACCATCAGGCGAACAATGTCGCCCAGCGTCAGGTCGGCCTCGTTGCCAGTCATCACGATGTTCGACGGATACACGCCGGCGTCCATGGCGGCAGCCACCAGATGGCTGCCGTAGGCGCCGGACTGGCTGACGATGCCCACACGCCCCGGGCGGATGCCTTCCATCGTGGCAAACGACGAGAAGCTGCCGACAAAGCCGGTCTGCAGATTGACCAGCCCCAGCGAGTTAGGCCCGAGCAGGCGCATGCCGCCCCGCGCGCGGCGGCGACCAGTTCGGCCTGCATCGCCACGCCTTCGCCGCCCACTTCGGCAAAGCCGGCGCTGAACAGGATGCGCCCGGCACGCCGCGCTGCGCCAGTGCCGTCACGGTTTCCAGCACCTGCGGCGCGGGTACGGCGACGATGGCGACGTCAGGCACCTCGGGCAGGGCGTCGACCGAGGGGTAGGCCGTCAGGCCCTGCACCGTCTGCCGGTTAGGGTTGACGGGCAGGATGCGCCCGGCATAGCCGAGCCTGAGCATGGAAGCGATGGGACGGCCGCCGATGCGGGCAGCATCGTCCGATGCGCCGATGACGGCGACGGAGCGCGGCGCCAGCAGGCGGTCGAGCGATGGGGTGATGGTCATGGATGACGTGTTCGAAATGACGAAATGGAAGTGCCACTGGAGCACCGGCAGCCTCAACCGAGGCGGCCGGTATGTGGCAAGGCGGGCGAGTGCGATCAGACCGGCCGGAACGTCGGCATCGGCGGCCCGTTGTCGGTGGGGGTGAAGGTCAGTTCGACCTTCTGGCCGATGCGCACGGTGTCGAGGTCACAATCGACGATCTGCGTCATCATCGTCACGCCTTCTTCCAGCGTGACGTAGGCCATGCAGAATGGCGTCGGGCCGGCGCGGCGGGTCACGCTATACGAATAGACGGTGCCGCGTCCGCTGGCCTGCTTCCAGCTCGTTGTGCCCATGCAGTGAGGGCACAGCGTGCGGGGATACCAGTGCGGCTTGCCGCAGTCATCGCAGTGTTTCACCAGCAGGCGGCCGTCACGCGCGGCGGCCCAGAATTCGGCGTTGTCCGGATACTCGGTTGGCGCGCTGAAAACGGTGGGGGTGTGAGGTGTGGTCATGGCTTGAATCTGTGAAAGGTCTGTCGTGGCGTGCTTACTCGCGTTCGAGGATCAGCGTGGCGCTGCCATGGCGCGCGCCGAGCAGGCCGCCGGTGCCTTGCGCGAGCGCGATTCCGCAGTTCGGCACCTGCACGGCTGGATGCGCTTCGCCGCGCAGCTGGCGCACGGCCTCGATCACCTTGGTGATGCCGCCGCGGTTGGCCGGGTGGTTGTTGCACAGGCCGCCGCCATCGGTATTGAAGGGCAGCTTGCCGACGCCGGAGATCAGGTTCCCGTCCATCACGAACCTGCCGCCTTCGCCTTTCTTGCAGAAGCCCAGGTCTTCCAGCTGCATCAGCACGGTGATGGTGAAGCTGTCGTAGATCGACGCGTACTGGATATCGGCTGGCGTCACGCCTGCTTCAGCGAACGCCGCCGCGCCGGATACCTTTGCCGCCGACCACGTCAGGTCGACCTGTCCGCCGAGCTGGCCCTTGATGTGCTCGCCGGCGCCAAGGATCTTCACCTTCGGGCGGTTCAGCTTCGCGGCGATCTCGGGGCGGGCCACGATCAGCGCGCCGCCGCCGTCCGACACCACGCAGCAGTCGAGCTTGTGCAGCGGATCAGAAACGAGCTCAGAGTTCACCACGTCTTCCACGGTCACCACGTTGCGCAGCATGGCGTGGGGGTTGTGCTGGGCATGGTGCGACGCTGCTACCTT
The DNA here is from genome assembly GCA_001725945.1 of Cupriavidus sp. UYMMa02A. Lineage (GTDB taxonomy): Bacteria > Pseudomonadota > Gammaproteobacteria > Burkholderiales > Burkholderiaceae > Cupriavidus. The sequence continues at coordinate 60,559 of LRMT01000004.1, forward strand.
GATCCACGCCAGTTGCTCGGCCGTGGTGCCGTACTCATACATATGGCGCTGGGCGACCATGGCGTACGAGTTGACGGTGAGGGGGCTGTAGGGCGCCTCGAACGGCATGTCGGGCAGGTTCGGGCCCCAGTTGCGCGCCTTGGTGCCGCTGGAGCCTTCCGAGCGCGGACGGCCCGCCAGCGTGATCAGCGCCACATTGCACTTGCCCATGGCGATTGCCTGCGCCGCGTGCGACACGTGCGCGAGATACGATGATCCGCCGGTCTCCGTGGAGTCGACGTGGCGGACCTTCAGGCCCAGGTAGTCGACAATGTTCAGCACACCCAGTCCGGCGCGTCGCCGGCGCAGAAATAACCATCGACATCGGCCATCGTCAGGCCGGCGTCTTCGAGCGCGCCCTTAGCGCATTCGGCGTGCAGCTGGGCGACGGTCTTGTCCGGCGCCTTGCGGGTGGGGTGCTCGTACGCACCGACGATATAGGCCTTGCCATTGATGCTCATGCTTGCTTCCTTGCAGTGGAGGGGGTGAACGGGATGGAATTGACCTGTCACTCGGGCTCGATGCCGGCGAGGGAGATCAGGCGTTTCCACATCTGCTGGTCGGCGACGATGGTGGCGCGCAGTTCGGCGCCGTTGCCCGGGAAGGGCGTGGTACCGCGCTGCGCGTAGTGCGATGTGGCCTCAGGAGAGTTGACGAACTCAAGCGTGTAGCGCGAGAGCTTGTCGACGATAGGCTGCGGCGTGCCGGCCGGCGCGAACAGCGCGGTCCAGGAATTCACCCCGGCGCGCGGCAGGCCGGCTTCGGCCATGGTCGGCACGTCCTTCAATTGCGGCAGCCGCGCCGCGCTGGTCACCGCCAGTGCGCGCAGCTTGCCGGACTGGACGTGAGGCACGGCGGCAGAGACTTCCACCACGCCATAGTCCACGATGCCTGTCATCAGATCGGGCAGCAGTCCGCTCATGGCCTTATACGGCACGCTCGTGGCCTGGATCTTTGCCGCGTCGTTGAAGTTGGCGACGATGGTGCGGTAGCCCGTGCTCGGCGTGCCGAAATTCAGCTTCCCCGGGTTGGCGCGGGCGGCTTTCACAAGGTCGGCCACCGTGTGATAGGGCGAATTGCCCGGGACGACCAGCACCACCGGCAGCAGCGACATGCGCGCGATGGGCACGAAGTCCTTCAGCGGGTCGTACGGCAGCTTGCGGAACAGGAAGGGGTTGGCCGCCATGGCGCCCGAGGTGGACAGCAGCAGGGTGTAGCCGTCCGGCGCGGCCTTGGCGACGTAGTCGCTCGCGATGATCATGTTGCCACCCGGCTTGTTCTCCACGACGAAGCTCTGGCCCAGCTTCTGGCCGAGGTACTTCGCCAGCAGCCGGGTGTAGTCGTCGGCGCCGGTCCCGGCACTCGTGATCGACACGATCCGTACCGGATGGTCCGGATAGGTCTGCGCCAGTTGTGCCCGGGCCGGGGCGGGCAAGGTCAGCGCGGTGGTCATCGCCACTAGCGCGGGGATGAAGTGTCGGGTGCGACCTGCAAAGCGGGTCATGGTGTCTCCTCCATGTCGTGATGGATGGTTTTTGTCGGGCACTACAGGGGTTGCCACGGGCAACGCCGAACTCTGGCCGCGTTACCGGCCATGGGACGGCGACCGCTCAGGCGTGAGGCGTGCCGTCTTCGACGTCCGCCGGTATCCGGCGCTGACGGGCCACAGGTAGTCCACTGCAGGGCTGCCCATGCGATACGTGTGGCATGAGCCGATCAGCGCGGGACGCGGCATCGGCCCGTCCCCGTCCATCGGGCGGCGCCCGTTGCGTTCGGCGCGCATGATGGCCATGGTCGACTGCATGGCGGTGGTCGCCATCGGTCCCAGCAACTCGGTCAGGTGCGTACAGCCCTTCACGCCACCCACGATGGCCCTGGCCTGCTGGCGGAAGCCGCCGCGGATCTGCAGCCCCTTCAGTCCGGCATAGGCGGATTCGATCTCAGGGCAGTACTGGGTGGGGCCAGCCTGGATGCATGCCGTGATGTCATGGATGACCATGTCGCGGTCGATGGTCAATGTGAGCCGCATGTGGTGGATGGCGCCGCCCGGCGCACCATCTTGAACAGCAAGTCCGTGCCGGTGGGCGTAATGTCCTGCATCTCGCCTTCGATGTCGATCAGGCCATCGTCGCGCAGGAAGCCGGTACACGTGATGGTGCGGGTGTGGAGCGGGCGTCGGTGGATAGTGGGGGCGGTTGTCATGGTGTCTCCGCGCCGATGGCGCCACGCTTGGCCGCCGTGGCAGGGGTGTTTGGGGTGGCAGGACGGACCGACTGCGTTGTCAGCCCCGCCCAGTTGCCGACAGGACGACTGGCGATCATGCGGCGGTGCGCCGCCCAGAACAGCACGCGCAGGCCGAAGCCGAGGCCGCCCGTCATGGCCTGCCGGCATTGTTCTGCGGGCAGTTCCACGGGCACGCCCAGTTCGGCGGCCGAGGCGTAGCAGACGATGCGCCCGTGTGCGTCGTCGTTCTGCATACGGCGATCGATCAGGGAGTGGAGCGCCTCGCGGTAGGCTTTTGGCCCGTGAGCCGGCGCGGCACGGCGGGCCGACTGCTGGAGGTCGCGGCTGAACTGGCGAACCTCGTGCAGCAAGTCCATCAGTCCTTCCATCGGGGGGGCGGTGTGCTGCGGCATGGCGACGGCTACCTGCACGAATCAGCTATCGGAGAGCAGTGCATTGCGTACCCCACGCAGCACGGCCAGGTAAGCCTCGTGGTTCTTCCGCATGCGTTCGGCGGGCCCGGCGAGCGACAGTCCCACCGGCTGGTCGCCCAGCCAGCCGGAGACGGCCAGGCCATAGACTCCCTCACTGCCTTCCTCTCGCGATTCCCACCAGCCACGTCCGCGGCCTTCGGCGATCTGCGCCATGAGCGCGTCCAAGTCGAGCACGGTGTGCGAGGTCAGTGGACGCAACGCGTGCCGGGCCAGGTGCGCGAGCCTCGTCTTCCGGCAGCAGGGACAGCAGCGCCTTGCCCAGCGCGAGGCATGGAAGCTGGCACGCGCGCCCACGTCGAGGATGTAGCGCAACGGCAGGCGGCTGGGCTGTGTGGCGACCACCTTCACGCACGTGGGGTCGGGCACGCCGACGAAGGCGCTTTCATCGCTGCGCGCACCAAGCTGCTCCGCGGCTTCCTGTGCCGCGACGGTCAGCGGATCGTTCTCGGCGATCTGCCGAACGGTCTCCAGCATCCGACCGGTCGGATAGAAGCGGCGCGTGCGTGTCGTGCGCATCAGGTAGCCCAGCGAATGCAGCGTATGCAGCAGGTCAGACGTGCTGCTCTCGGCGACTTGGAGCAGGCGGGCCATGTCCGAGTTGGAAAGTTCGCGCTTTTCCTGCGCAAACACTTCGAAAACCGCCATGGCGCGGCTTGCGGCGGGGATCAGGGTTGGCATCACTGGGGCGGTCTCCGGGACGGCAGCCGGCAAAAGTTGATTTTTGCATCACCTTTCGCCTGTGTCGGGTTCGTCCCTACGAGAGGGTCTGTGAAATATCTACGAACTATAGTAGCATCATCCCATATTTCGTAGTCAAGGGAATTCGCGAAGAGCGCGCCTCCCTTGGAGAGAGGGGGTGACGCATCCCCCGGAACGCCAGGAGACCGAAGAGATGTCGCAACCCGCCGGAACGGCTGTCGCCGCTTCCCCTGCCGCAAAGCGCCCGCACAACCGAACGCCATGCCGCGCTACCGCGACGCCGCCCTTCGCGTGTCGCCCGTTGTCCATGAAATCCGCGCGGACGGCACCGTGCTCGTGCGCCCGGTACAGCGCCCGTCTCGGTGCCATACCTGACGTTCAGCGCCTGGGCCCGCCGCTGGGCCGACGAGCGCGGCAGGCAGACCGCGCTGGGCCAGCGCGATGCGACCGGTGCATGGCGCATCGTCACGTGGGCGCAGTTCTATGCGCGCATGCGCAGCGTGGCGGCGGGCCTGTTGGAGATGGGGCTGTCGCGAGAGCGGCCGCTGATGATCCTGTCGGGCAATTCGATCGAGCATGCGGTGCTGGTGGCGGCCGCCGAATACGTCGGGATTCCCACCGCGGCGGTGTCGCCGGCCTACTCGTTGCAAAGCCAGGACTTCGCTCGGCTGCGCGGCATTCACGCGCTGCTGCGCCCGGCCGCGGTTTTCGCGCAGTCGGCCGGCCCGTTCTCGCGGGCAATCGAAGCGCTGGGTCTCCCGGCCGCAGCGGTGCTCGTGGCCGAAGGCGCGACGGCAGGGCAGGTCGACTGGATGGCGCTGCAGGACGCGCCGCTCACGCCCGCGCGCGAAGATCGAGTGGAGTCCGCGCACGTAAGCATTTCCAGCACAGATACGGCGCGCTACTTCTTCACCTCGGGCTCCACCGGCGCGCCCAAGGGCGTGACGATCACCTACGACAGCATCCAGGCGCTGATGGGCCAGTTCCTGTTCGCCCATGGTGCGTCCGAGTACCAGGGGGCCGTGGTGCTGGACTGGCTGCCGTGGAATCACGTGTTCGGCGGCATCGGCAACCTCGGCCGGGCCTTCGTGCTAGGCGCCTCCTTCTATATCGACGACGGCCGCCCCACGCCGGTGCTGTTCGCCCGCACCGTGCAGAACCTGCGCGAGATTTCCCCAACCATGTTTGCCACTGTGCCAGCGGCGTGGGGCATGCTAGTGACCGAACTCGAGCGTGATGAGACGCTGGCGCAGGCGTTCTTCTCGCGCCTGATGTTCGTCAGCTACGGCGGCGCCAGCCTGCCGGGCGACGTGCTGGCGCGCTTCCAGCACGTGGCCGAACGCGTAGCCGGTGCGCGTATTCTCTTTACCAGCGGCTTCGGCGCTACCGAAACCACTGCGATGGGCCTGAATTTCAGCCAGCCCGCCGACGACACCGGCAACCTCGGCATGCCGGTGCCCGGCGTGGAACTGAAACTTGTGCCGCTCGACGGCGGCGACGGCCGCTACGAAGTCCGCATTCGCGGCCGCAACATTTTCTCCGGCTATCTGCAACAGCCGGAACTGAGCGTTGCGGCCTTCGACGAAGAAGGCTTCTACTGCATGGGCGACGCCGCCCGCATGGTCGATCCCGCCGTGCCCGGCGCGGGCCTGCGCTACGCCGGCCGCTGCGTGGAAGACTTCAAGCTCAGCAACGGCACCTGGGTGCGGACCGGCGCCGTGCGCGTGGCATTGCTGGAGCAATGTGCGCCGCTGCTGGCCGATGCCGTCATCTGCGGCCACGACCGCGACTATGTGGCCGCGCTGGCGTGGCCGAATGCGGTGGCCTGTCAGCGCTTGTCTTCGGAACTGAAGGGATTGCCCGTCGAGCAGCTCGTATCGCATCCCCTCGTGGTAGCGGCCCTGTCCGAGCGCCTGCGCGCGGAACCGGTTCCGCGAGCCAGCAGGCGCGGCGCGTGCTGCTGATGGCGGAGGCCGCATCGATCGATGCTGGCGAAATCGCCGACAAGGGCTATATCAACCAGGCCACCGCGCGCGAGCGACGCGCCGGCCTGATCGGCGAATTGTACGCCGAGCCGCCCGCCGCGTCGGTCGCAAGGGCAGCCTGAATGCCGCGACGGGGCGCCTGCCGCGTCCTGGCCGGGTGCCAGAGCCGTCTTCACGATCCGTCAACCTGAGGATCCATCATGCGCGTTGCCCCACAAATCCTGCTGTCCGACGAAGATCGCGCCGACCTGCAAGCCCTCGTCGCGGCCGGCGCCACCAATCCTCGGCTCGCGCTGCGTGCCCGCATCATCCTGCTGGCTGCCGAGGGCATCCAGAACAAGGCGATCGCCGCCCATCTTGGCGTGGGCCGCGTACAGGTGGCGCGCTGGCGCGATCGCTATGCGCAAGCACGGCTGGCCGGCATCGAGCACGATCTCCCGCGTGGCGCGCCGCCGGTCCGAGTGGATGTTGGGCGGCTCGTAGAGCTGGCCAGCGAGCCGGCCACCGCGCAGCTGAGCACCCGTAGCCTGGCGGCTGAGCTTGGCGTCAGCGCATCCAGCGTGTCGCGCCACTGGCGGTCGACGGGCTTGCCGAGCCGGCACATGTACCCAGTACTGCCGAGTCCCGATTTCGATGGCCAGCCCGTCGATATCGTCGGCCTGTACGTGGCACCGCGCGAGCATGCGCTGGCCCTGGCCTGCGGCATGGCAGGAGGAGAGGCGCCATCCGCGCGGCCGGGCACGGCCGTGCAGCGCCATCTGGCTACGTCGTTCATGACTGCGCTGCAACTGGTCGACGCCGATGCCAGCGCGTTGCCAACAGCCATGCACGGTCCTGACACGGCGCGGCCGGCTGACTGGCTGGGCTTCCTCCATGCACTGGAAGCCGGCACGCCGGACGGCATCACGCTTCATCTTATTGCGGACAACCATGTCGCGCAGCAGCACCCGGACGTCCGCGAATGGCTTGCCCGCCACCCCCGCCTTGCCGTGCATCGCGTGGCAGGGGTGGCGGCTTGGCGCCGAACGGTGCAGCAGTTGCTGCGTGGCGCGCCCTGCGGACTTGCGGCAAGCATTTCCGAGGTGCTTGCTTTCATGAGCGAACCTGTGTGCTGGCCCTTGCGCTGGCTGCGTCACGGTGACGCCGGACAGCCGCGCAGCCTGCTGTCGCCCGGGTCGCTCACGCAGGCGGCGCCCTGGCCGCAGAACGCGGCCCGTCCCGAGCTTGGGTCCGCTTTCCTGCCGCGACGGCACGCTATCCCGTCGGCTGGCGTCATGGCGGGCCCCCAATCTGGGCGCGAGGCCGTCGAGCCGGTGGATAGCGCCAAGCTGCTGCCGCCGCGGCAGGGCGGACAGGCGATCCCGCGCGAGGCATTGATGGCGCGACTGCAGGAAGCCCGGCGGCGGCGCTGCGTTGTCATGCAGGGGCAGGCGGCAGCGGCAAGACGACCACGCTGGCAGCCTGGCGCAAGACCTTGATCTCGCTCGGCTTCGACGTCTGCTGGCTGGGGCTTTGCGCCGAGGACAACGCGCCGGACCGCTTCTTCGATTGCCTGTCGGCCAGCCTCGATGCCGTGGATCCGTCGCTGACACGCGATGCCACGGTGCCGGGCGGTGAGTGCGATGCGCCAGCCGTCGAGCACTGGGTCATCCAGCTGGTGCAGGCACTCGGCCAGCGCCAGCGCGACCTGGTGCTGATCCTGGACGATCTCCACTACGTGACCTCGCCACACATCGTCCAGGCGCTGCAGCGGCTGATTGACTATGCGCCGGCGCAGCTGCATCTCGCCTTCGCGTCCCGCAGCGCGCTGCCGCTGGCGCTTGAACGCCTGCGCGCGCAGGGTCTGGTCGCCGAACTCGACATGCGCGACCTGCGCTTCACGGCCGAGGAATCCGAGCGCTTCCTGCGCCAGCAACTGGGCACCATCGATCGGCGCGATGCCGCCGCCATCCACGAACTGACCGACGGCTGGGTGGCTGGCCTGCAAATGTTCGCCGTCGACCTGCGCGCGCGTCGCGGCGCGGGCTATCCGGTTGTGCCTGTGCGGGATTCGCGCAGCTTTGTGGCGTACTTCGAACGGGAGGTAGTGGGCCGGCTCGCCACGGACGACCTCGACATGTTGGTGCGCATGGCGACCTGCCAATCCTTTTGCGTGGCGTTGTGCGCGTCGATGCTCGGCAAGCATGAAGCCGACATCGGCGCCCGCCTGGCGCGGCTGGAGGCGGACAATTTCTTCCTGGCGCAAGTGAGCAGTCCGGATCGAGAGCCGTGGTACCGCATTCATCCGCTGCTGCGTGAGACGCTGCTGGAGCGCCAGCACCAACTGCCCGAATCCGACCGTCGCGCTTTGCATGCCGCAGCGTGGCGCTGGTTCGATGCGCGCGGCCGGTTTGACGATGCCGTGTTCCACGCCGTGCGTGCGGGCGACGAAGCTGCGGCTGCGGCCATGGTCGAAGCCTGCGGCCAGACCCTGCTCGCGCGTGGCGAACTGAGCCAGCTTTCCGCCCTGCTGCGGCTGTTGCCGACCGCGCAAGTACGGCTGCGCCATGGCCTGCTGGTGGTGAACGCCTACCTGCAGCTCTATGCCCGCAATGTCGACGGGCTGCGGCACACCCTGGACGAACTCACCGCGCACGATCTTGCAGACCCGATCCGCGCCTACACGCTTTGCCTGCTACGCGCCGGCCTTGCGCTGCAGCTCGACGAGCCCGACTCCGTGCTCGACATGCTCCCGCAGTTGTGGGACATCCCGCCCGGCGCCGACGATCTGGCATGGTCGTCGCGCTGCAACGTGCTGTCCTGGCTGTTCCTGCAACGGGGCGAGTACGACGAAGTCCGCCGCCTGCAAGAGGACATCACCTTGCGCACTGGTGCGCCGCGCAGTTCGCTATTCGGGCGCTACATCCGGGCCACCAGCTTGCACAGGAAGGGCAGGTGGAGCGCGCCGGCCGGCACGTGCGCGACGTGCTGCGCGAAGCGGAGCGGCAGGGGCCGGCCTATCTCGGTCTTGCCTGCCTGGCTGCCGGCCTGCTCGCCGACATTCTGTACGAGGCCAGCGATCCCGAGGGTGCCTGCCGGCTGCTGGAGCCGCGCATTGCCTGGCTCGAGCGCGTCTCGCTGCCGGATGTCGTGCTGCGCGTGCTGACGGTACTGTCCAATGCGCACTGGCTGGCGGGCAGGCGCGCGCAGGCCAATGCCTGCCTGGACCGGCTGGAAGCCTATGCCGTGCACTTCCGGCTTGATCGCGTGCTGGCCGAGGCGCTGGTGCTGCGTCTGCGCCGCCATTTGCAGGAAGGCGAGACCGAGCGTGCCAACACGGTATTGCAGTGCGTGGCCGCGCTGGCGGAGAAGAATCCCGGCGGCACGCGCGGCGACAGGATCCGGCACGCGGCCGCACTGGCCCGTATCGAGATGGCAATGTCCACGCAAGACCATGCAGGCGCCGCCGCCATGATCGATGCGTTGCTGGCGTCGGCCGCGGCCACCGGGCCCCGCGCGGCCAGCCTGACCCTGCAGCGCGCGATGGCGCAGCAGGCCCTGCATAACGAGGCGCGGCGCGCGATGCCTTTGCCCGCGCCCTGCGCATGGGCCACGGTGCCAGCCTGCTGCGTTCGCTGCTGGATGCGACGACCAGCGCGCCAGAGACGTTCGCCGCGCTGGCGCAAGCGCCACAGCACGAGCCGGTGCTGGCGTTCTATGCCAAGCGCTTGCTCGCGGCCGCCGGGACCGGTGCGAGCGGGGTGTCGGCGCACGCGGCGGGCGGGCCTTCTAGCGTGCCCATGCTCAGCGAGCGCGAAAGCGAAATTCTCAGCCTGCTCGCGCAGGCGATGTCGAACAAGAAGATCGCGTCGGTGCTGAACCTGTCGCCGGAAACGGTGAAATGGCATCTGAAGAACATCTACGCCAAGCTCGGCGTCAACGGCCGCGGCAAGGCCGCGGCCCGGCTGCGCGATCTCGCGGCAGGCGAACTGGTAGCGCGCGCCGCCTGACGCCTGGCGTCAGGGCGGCGTGACGCACACATAAGTTCCACCACAGCCCTGCCCATAAGTTCTCTCCCCGCGCCTCCACCCGCGTCGGGGAGTACCCCCCCGGCGGACTGCCCGCGATGATGGCAATCATCCCGGCAGTCTTCCGCACGCAGTCGCTATGTCCTTATCTTCTCCGACCTTTGCAAACTGGCCAACAGGCATTCCGGCGGACGTGGAACTCGCCGGCGAAGCCTGTTTGCCCGGCTAGCGGCGCACGCGGCAAAGACCCCGGATGCGGCGCGTTCCCTGCGGGCGGCATGTCCTACGGTGAACTGCTCGACGCCAGCCAGATGCTCGCCGGCTATATGCAGCAGCGGCTGGGCGTGCGCAGCGGCGCCGGCGTGCTGTTGTCGCTGGATGATTGCCCGCAACGGGCACTGGCCCTGTTCGCCATTGCGCGTTGCGCCGCGCGGGCCATACCGCTCGATCTGGCCGCGCGCATGCCCGATGCCGCCGCTCGTGCAGCCATTGTCAAGCCTGCATCGCTGCCGGAACTCGCGTCGCTGCTCGACGACGGCACGCTGTACGGTTGCATCGTCTGCGGCAACGCGCCCGCGCGTCTGGGTTTGCACGATTTTGCCGGCGCGCTGTCGGCGGGCATCGCGCCGCTACCCCTCATTCACCCCCGCGACACATGGAGTACGAAGCATGAGCTTGCTTGAAGGAAAGGTTGTCATCGTCACCGGCGCAGGTGCCGGTGTTGGCAAGGGCATCGCGCTGGAAGCAGCCCGCCAGGGCGCACGTGTGATCGTCAATGATCTCGGCGTGAACATCGACGGTTCGGGCGGCAGCGCAGGTCCCGCCCAGCAGGCCGTTGACGAGATCAAGGCCTTCGGCGGCGAAGCCGCGGCCAACACCGACAGCGTGGCCGACTGGGGCTCGGCCCAGAAGATCATCCAGCAGGCGCTCGATCTGTACGGCCGCGTCGACGGCGTGGTCAACAACGCCGGCAACCTGCGCGACGTGATGTTCCATAAGATGACAGAAGAGGAATTCGACGCCGTGATCCGTGTGCACCTGAAGGGCACCTGGAACGTATCGCGCGCGGCCGCGCCGCACTTCAAGGCCCAGGAAGGCGGTGCCTATGTGCACATGACCTCGACCTCGGGCCTGATTGGCAACGTGGGCCAGGCCAACTACGCGGCGGCCAAGATGGGCATCGTTGGCCTGTCGAAGGCCATTGCGCTCGACATGAAGAAGTTCAACGTGCGCTCGAACTGCATCGCGCCGTTCGCGTTCACGCGCATGGTCGGCAGCATCCCCGCCGAGACGCCCGAAGCCAAGGCCCGCATGCAGGTGCTGATGCGCATGGAGCCGGGCAAGATCGCCCCGTTCACGCTCGCCCTGCTGACTGACGAAGCCAGGGACGTCAATGGCCAGATCTTCGGCGTGCGCAGCAACGAGATCTACCTGATGTCGCAGCCGCGCCCGATCCGCACCGCGCACAACGACGCGGGCTGGACCGTGCAGAGCTGCGTGGAGCGCGCCATCCCGATGTTCAAGCCCTCGTTCTTCCCGCTCGACTTGTCGCGCGACGCGTTCGCCTGGGACCCGGTCTGACCTGGTCAGCGTTGTAAGAGAACCGGTGGGCCGCGCCCGCCGGAAGCAAGGAGACAAGACATGGATTTTCAGCCAGACCTCAGTCTGGAGGCCTTCCGGCAAGACGTGCGCGCGTTCCTGCGCAACAAGCTTCCGGCGGAGCTGGCGGGCCGCCTGCGTATCGGCACACGTTCGCCGCGCGAGGAACTGGCGCCGTGGCAGCGTATCCTGAACGAGAACGGCTGGGGTGCGCCATACTGGCCCAAGGCACAAGGCGGCACCGGTTGGAACGTGCTGCAGCGGCTGGCCTTCGACGAGGAATGCACCGCCGCCGGCACTCCGACACAGGACACCGGCGCGCAGAAGCTGCTCGGCCCCGTGCTGAACGAATTCGCCACGCCGGAGCAGAAGGCCGAGCACCTGCCGCACATCTTCAACGGCACGCGTTTCTGGTGCCAGGGCTTCTCGGAACCTGGCTCGGGTTCGGACCTTGCCTCGCTGCGCACGCAGGCCGTGCGCGACGGCGACGACTACGTCGTCAACGGTCAGAAGATATGGACCAGCCACGCCCATCGCGCCGACTGGATCTTCCTGCTGGTCCGCACCGACACCGAGGTCAAGAAACAGGCCGGCATCAGCTTCCTGCTGGTGGACATGAAGACGCCGGGCATCACCGTGCGCCCGATCCACACCATCGACGGCTGCCACCACCTGAACGAGACCTTCTTCGACAACGTCCGCGTGCCGGTTGCCAACCGCATCGGCGCTGAGGGCGACGGCTGGAAGATCACGAAGTTCCTGCTGAACAACGAGCACGCCACGGCCGCCGACCTGCCGATGCTGCGCAAGTACATGCGGCAGATCCGCATGCTGGCGCAGCAGCGTGATGGCGAAGGCCGCCTGCTGATCGAGCGTGCGCAGTTCGCCTGCCAGGTGGCCCGCTTCGAGTCCGAACTGTCCGCCATCGCCATGCTGGTACAGCGTGTGGCTGCGCTGGAGCAGGCGCAGGACCACAGCGCTGCGGCGCATGCGCTCGGATCGATCCTGAAGGTGCGCGGCACGGAACTGCAGCAGCGAATGAGCAGCTTCGTCGTGGAATCGCTGGGCGACTTCGGCCCGGTGGCCTTCGCGCCGCCCGAGGCCGACGCCGGTGATCCGCTGCCAATGGAGAACATCGCGCGCGGCCTGGCCAACGAGATGTTCTTCCGCCGCGCCTCCACCATCTACGGCGGTACCAGCGAAGTGCAGCGCGGCATCATCGCCCGCGCGCTGTTCCAGCTCTGAAGCCCCACACGTCACACTGAGTCACACAGACCATGAATTTCAATCTCGACTCCGAGCAGCAGATGCTGCAGGACAGCGTGCGCCGCTTTGTCGACCGGGACTACGATTTCGAAGCCCGTACCGCGTTGATCAAGTCCGGCTCGCGCTGCAGCGCGAAGCACTGGGAAACCTTCGCCAGCAACGGCTGGCTTGCCGCCGCGCTGCCGGAAGACCAGGGCGGCCTGGGCGGCACGCTTCTCGACACCGTGCTGATCGCCGGGCAGCTTGGCCGTGGCCTCGTCATCGAGCCGTACCTTGGCTGCGCCGTACTCGCCGCGCAAACGCTGCTGGCCGCTGCTACGCCCGCCCAGCGCGACGCGCTGCTGCCGGCGCTGGCCGACGGTTCGCGCAAGCTCGCGCTCGCATACAGCGAAGCCGGCTCGCGCGGGCTGCCAGCGCGCATCGCCACCC
>LRMT01000005.1 GCA_001725945.1 Cupriavidus sp. UYMMa02A
AGCGCTGCCGCCGCGGGAGGACTCCGCCGCGCGTATCGCCCGGATCGAAGCCACCGCCGCGCGCTGGCACAGGCCCGGACTGCCGGCGCGGCCGGCAGCACCGCATCGGGCAGCAACTAAGCCGCCGCGCCACCAGCAAACCGGAGAACGACCATGAACAAGATCTCGAAGCTTCCGCGCGCGCGCCGCCCTGGTGCTGGCCACCGTGTCCTGCCTCGGGCTGTCGGCCTGCATGACAACCACCCCGGTGTGGGACGGCCAACGCGGCGTGGCACTCGCCGCGGTCAACCAGATGCAGATCATCAACCCGATGCGCCAGCCGGTCTCCCAACTGTCAACGGCACTGATGGCAAGACTGCGGTGGCCGCGATGCGGAACTTCGACCGATCGTTGATCCGCATGCAGACGGCCGGCGGCGCGCCCGGCGGCTTCTCGATCGACTTCGGAGCGGGCGGCGGCTACGGCGGAGTCGGTATGGGCGGCGGCAGCTCGCGCTAAACGCCGCATGCGTACCTTCACATCCGCTTCAGATCACCAGAACAGAGACTCGCGAGGACACCATGCTGAAGATCCTGATCGCATCCGAGAACACCGAACGGCTGGCCGAGATCAGCCGGCTCTGCACCGCAGTCGGGAACTTCCGGGCCATGTCGCTTCAGGAAGGCCTGGCTCGCTTCCCGCTCCATGTCGGTCGCCTGCGCATGGCGGACCTGCTGATCATGGAGCTACCGGACCTGGGCCCTGCGCAGATGCTGTCCATCGAGGCCTTGCGCCAGCAACACGCCGACCTGCCTTGCATCCTGGTCACGCAGCGCCGAGCCCCGAAGTGTTGATCAAGGCGATGCGCGCCGGCATCCGCGATGTGCTGTCTTGGCCGCTGGACAAGGCGCAGCTGGCCGACGCCTGAAGCGTGTCGAGGCGACCCATGTACCGCGCGCGCATGACGCCGCTCAGGTGATCTCGGTGATCTCGTGCAAGGGCGGCGTGGGCACGAGCTTCGTCACCGCCAACCTCGGCGACACGATCGCCCGGCAATACGGCAAGCGCGTGCTGGTCGTGGACCTGAGCCGGCACTTCGGCGACCTGGCCCACATTGTCAGCGACAAGACGCCCCCATCCACGTTGCCCGACATCTGCGGCCAGGCCGACCGCATGGACGCCGCCCTCCTCGACGCCTGCCTGGTCCACGTGGACAACGGATTCGACCTGCTCGCCGGCGCTGCCGACCCGGTCCAGGCAACGCATATCCAGAAGGAAAAGCTCGAGTGGATCCTTTCAGTGGCGCAGCCCAACTATGACTTCATCCTCGTCGACATGGGCCAGAACATCGATCCGCTGTCGATCAGCGTGCTGGACCAGAGCGAGCGCATCTACGTCGTGACGGAGCCAGCCGTCGCTTGCGGGCGTCCGGGCCGCCGCTTGCTCGACATCCTGCACGCCCTGCACTACCCGGCCAGCAAGATCCAGCTTGTGCTCAATCGCACGGGCCGCAAGAGCGAAGTGCCGCGCGCGACCATGGAAGATATCTTCGGCATGAAGGTCGCCGTCGTCCTGCCGGACGACCCGTCGGCAGTGGAGGAAGCCGTGAGCCACGGCGAACCAGTGGGCAAGCTGAGCCGACGCAGCGCCATTTCCCGAGCGCTGCAGGGCATGGCTGCACAACTGGCTCCGCCGCCCGAAAGCGGCCGTCATAGCAAAGCCGGCGCCATATCGCCGCTGCGCCGCCTGATGTTGCGCACCAAGAGCACCTGATGGTGGCCTGCCTGGTTTGCACTGAACCCAATTCAAAATGAAGGAGCCCATCATGTCGATCCGCGAACAGTTTGCCGGCGCCGGCCCTGCATTCACGACCAATGGCCATGCCGCGATCCAGTTCACGACGGCAGCGCCTGTCGGCGCCACGTCATCGGGCTACCACGCCCTCAAGCGCGAAGTGCACGAAACCGTGCTGGACCGGGTAGAACTCGAGCGCCTGGCGCGCTATCCGCAAGAACAGGTGAAACAGGAGATTGCCACGCTGGTCAACCTGATCGTCGACGAGCAACGGGTCCTGCTCAACGACAACGAACGACGTCAGCTGACGGTCGAGATCTACGACGAGATGTTCGGCTTTGGCCCGCTTGAGCCACTGCTGAAGGATCCGACAGTCTCGGACATCCTGGTCAACACCGGGCGCAAGACCTATGTGGAACGGCGCGGCAAGCTGGAGCTGACCGATGTGGTGTTTTATGATGATGCCCACCTGATGAAGGTCATCGAGAAGATCGTCTCGCGCGTGCCGCCGCATCGACGAGACCAGCCCGATGGTGGATGCGCGCCTGCCGGACGGTTCGCGCGTCAACGCCATCATTCCGCCATCAGCCATCGACGGTCCCCTGCTGTCGATTCGCCGCTTTTCCGTCAATCCGCTCCAGGTTTCAGACCTCGTGGAACTGCGCAGCCTGACGCCGCCGATGGCGCAGCTGCTGCAGGCCTTGTCCAAAGCTAAGGTCAACGTGCTGGTATCGGGTGGCACCGGCAGCGGCAAGACCACGTTGCTGAACATCTTGTCCGGCTTTATCCCCGAAGACGAACGCGTGATCACCATCGAGGATGCGGCTGAGCTGCAGCTGCGCCAGCCTCATGTACTGCGGCTCGAAACGCGCCCGCCCAATATCGAAGGCAAGGGCGAGATCACGCAACGAGCGCTGGTGCGCAACGCGCTGCGGATGCGCCCTGACCGGATCATCCTGGGCGAAGTGCGCGGCGGCGAGGCACTGGACATGCTCAATGCCATGAACACTGGCCATGAGGGATCGCTGACGACCATCCACGCCAACACGCCGCGTGATGCCCTGACGCGCCTGGAGAACATGGTCAGCATGGCTGGCCTGACCATGCCGGCCAAGGCCATGCGGCAACAGATCGCATCGGCGATCACGGTCATCGTCCAGGCCGCGCGCATGACCGATGGCCGGCGCAAGATCATCAGCATCTCGGAAATCACCGGCATGGAAGGCGACATCATCAACATGCAGGAGATCTTCAGCTTCCAGCGCACCGGCGTCGACAAGGACGGCACCGTCCGCGGCCATTTCCGCGCCACGGGGGTGTACCCCAAGTTCGCCGAACGCCTGCGCGTATTCGGCGTGGGCCTGCCCGACGAAACCTACGATCCGGCCAAGCGCCAGGAAGTCTGAGGCAGCCACGGGATATCACAGCGAAAACGCTACGCGGAGACACTCATGAGCATGATCTTCTATGCCTTTGGCATCCTGCTGTTCGTGGCCGTGGTGCTCTGCCTCGAGGGTATCTTCATCTGGTGGAACAGCACGCACGGTGCGGCGGCCAAGCGCATCGAAGCACGGCTGCGCGCGCTATCCGCCGGGGGCCAGGTCGGCGCCGAGCAGTTGTCCATCCTGAAGAAGCGACTGCTCGCCGACTCGCCGCGCATGCAGCAATGGCTGATGAGCATGCCCCGTGTCGGCGCGCTTGACCGCTGGCTGGAGCAGTCGGGCAGCTCGTGGTCAGTGGCCCAGTTGCTGGGCTACTGCACGACGGTGGCACTGTGCACTGTCGCGCTGATCCCGGTATCGCCGGTGCCCATGCCAGTGATGCTGATCGCCGCCGCAGTGGCCACGGTGCTGCCGATCCTTCATGTGTCTCGCCAGCGCGCCAAGCGGATCCTGCAGATGGAAGCCCAGCTGCCCGATGCCGTCGACATGATCGCCCGCGCACTACGCGCCGGGCATGCATTCAGCGGCGCGCTCGGCATGGTCGGCCAGGAAATGAAGGCGCCCATCGGCCCCGAATTCCGCACGACCTCGAGGAAATCAACTACGGCGTGGCGCTCGATGAAGCCATGACCAACCTTGCCATACGGGTGCCCGTTGGCGACCTGCGCTACTTCGTCATCGCGGTCCTGATCCAGCGCGAAAGCGGCGGCAACCTGGCGGAGATCCTCGACACCATCGGCAACATGGTTCGCGAGCGCCTGAAGCTCTTCGCCAAGATCCGGGTGCTGTCCGCGGAGGGACGCATGTCCGCCTGGGTGCTGGGGCTGCTCCCCTTTGCGACCGCCGGAATGATCATGATCGTCAACCCGGGTTTCATGAAGGTCCTGTGGGAAGACCCAATCGGCCTGAAGCTGGTGGGCAGCGCACTGGTGTCAATGACGCTCGGCGTACTGTGGATGCGCAAGATCATCCGCATCCGCGTATGACGCCGCCACTAGCGCAGGTGCGGACATAACTCGAACACAGGGCACGTGCAGTCAGCCAGATGGGAGTCCATCATGCAAGGCATCATTCAGGGGTTTCAGTCCGATCAGCTTGTCGTGCTTGGGTTGATCTTCGTGGCGGCATTCGGCATGGTATTTGGCGTGCTCTATGCGTTCTCGCCAAACCGCATGCGCGGTCGGGCCGAGCAGATTGTAGGCCAGGCGGGCCAGGCGACCGGCGGCGCCGGCCGACAGCCCGCCTGGATCGACAAGCTCGTGCAATGGGTGCAGCCTGTCTCGCGCCTGTCCCTGCCCAAGGAAGGATGGGAAGGGTCGCAATTGCGTGTGCGGTTCATGACGCCGGGTGGCGCAGCGCAAGCGCGGCCCCGGTGTACTTTACCGCCAAGACGGTGCTGGCTGTGGCGCTGCCGATGATCGGTCTGATCGCCGCCACGGGTCAACCCGGGCTTCAACAGCAACAGATCGTGCTCGCCTTGCTGACGGTGCTTGCCGCCATCGGCTACTACCTGCCGAATTTCGTACTGGCGCGCAAGGTGGCCGAACGCCAGCGCACAGTGTTCGAAGAGTTTCCGGATGTGATTGATCTCCTGACGGTATGCGTGGAAGCCGGCCTCGGCCTCGACGCGGCGCTGATGCGAGTGGCTGATGAACTGGCCCTGCGCTGCCCCGTCCTCGCCGACGAACTGCAGCTGATGCTGCTGGAGCTGCGTTCAGGCTTCTCCAAGGAGAAGGCATTGTCCAACCTCTCGCTGCGCACTGGCGTGGAAGACGTCGACAAGTTCGCATCCATGCTGATTCAGGCCGATCGCTTCGGCACCAGCCTGGGCGACTCGCTGCGCGTGCTGTCGGAAATGCTGCGCACCAAGCGCCGCCTGCGAGCGGAAGAAATGGCAGCCAAGATTGCGCTGAAGCTGTTGTTCCCGCTGATCTTCACGATCTTTCCTTCCCTGCTCCTGGTAATAATGGGTCCGGCATTCATCCAGATCTATCGCGTCCTGTTGCCGACCATGGCCGGACAAGGCTGAGGGAGTTTCCGGAGAGCCGGAAACGGTTCCCCCGGCTGTCTCCCGGTGCAACGCCGGCAAGACGGTCTTTGCCCGGACCTGGCTCCGGGCTTTTTCGCCTTCCGTGCGGACTCTCCGCGGCATCGCCCGAGCCGGGGACTTGACCGGATCGCCGGCCTTATTAAGAATTCGAGCACCGTCGTCTTGCCACGGCGCGCGTCCGAATGAATTCGCCGGAGTCCCCATGAAACTACGTATCCTGAGCGACCTGCATATCGAGCACTCCATGCCGCAATCCGTGCCGGACTGCGAGGCCGATATCGTGATACTGGCCGGCGATATCGCCAATGGCCGCAACGGCATCGACTGGGCAGCGAATTCCTTCGACCAGCCAGTGATCTATGTGCCAGGCAACCATGAATACTACGAAGGCAATTTTGACGCCGTGGACCGGTCGATGGCGGACGCTGCCGCCGCTTATCCCGGCATGCAGGTGCTCAACGGCACCGTGGCGGAGTTCGACGGGGCCAATGGACGGGTACGCATCCTGGGCACGACGTGGTGGACCGACTACAACCTGTTCGGCACCGACCGGCGCGAGGCGTCAATGCAGGCGTGTTCGGCTGTGATGCTGGACCACCGGCTGATCGAGCTCAACGGCAATGACGGGCACCTGCGGCACTTCTTGCCGGAAGACGCGCTGGCGCGCCATGAGGCCGCTTCGGCCTGGCTTGCGGGGCAACTGGCCCTCCCGTTCGACGGCAAGACCGTGGTGGTCACGCACCATGGCCCCGACCTCGGCAGTCTGGATCCGCGCTATTCACATGACCTGGTATCCGGGGGGTTTTTGTCGAGGCGGCCTGACCTCGTAGCCCAGGCGGACCTGTGGATCCACGGCCATACGCATACCAGCTTTGACTACTGCATCGACAACTCGCGCGTGATATGCAACCCGCGTGGTTATGTGAGCCGCCGCACTGGCGAGCTGGAGAATCCGCGATTCGACTGGTGCTGCGTGGTCGAGATCTGAGGTAGGCACAGCATTCCCTGGCAATGGGAGGGAATGACATAAGTGCGCAGCCATCAAACATACAAAAGCCCCCGCGGACCTACGGGGGGCTTTCACTGCCCGTGATCCTAGCTGCATACGACGCCGCTTCCCGGATCCTGCCCCATGATTTCCCGCGGAAGGTATGTCGCGAATCCCGGCACGACCAAACTGGAACGTCCGAACCAGGCTGCCGGTGCTATCGTGGACGCGCTCAGCCCTGTCACTGTGACGGAAACCCCCGTGCAAGACGTGCTGTCGCAACTCGCGCTGACCCCGCTTGAGTCGTACCAGGTGACGGAGACATTGCCGGACGAGAGACTGGGGACAATCTGCTGCATCCGGGTGAGCACCGATCCCGATCCTCGTCCGCACACTACGGCCTGCCTTGCTCCCCATCGAGTGGCTTCAGCCACTGAGTTCCAGGTGTACAGCACGCGCCCGAACTCGAGTATCCCCAGCAGCACCGCAAAGAAGAGCGCCGCCACGAGGGCAAACTCCACTGCTGTCGTACCTCGCTGACGTCTATTCATATGCCTGCCTCATCGTCGCTGAGATGTCGCTGAAGGAAATTGACGTCAGGGAATTGCTGCCGCCTGTGTAGAACCGCGTGAAGCCGAACAGGTCCAGGAGCGGCGTAAAGGTGTAGCCTGAAATCCGGACCGTTACCGTGTTGATGGCAGGATTGCTGCCCTGGCCCATATTGGAGGTACACGTCGGATCCGCTGCGTCGCAGATGCTGACCATGCTGGTGGTCAGGCCCGGCACCAGAGCCGGCTGGTTGTTGGTCACCACCGGCGTGCCGTAAACCACCAGCTGCTGTGCCATGGCGTGCGCAGTTGCGCTGCCCGCCGCCTGCGTACTGAGGTAACGGGCCGCATCACGAACGGATTTCGCCAGTGTGTTGTATGTGTAGATGGCCCGTCCAAACTCGGTGACGGCGAAGCAGATCGCCAGCAGCAACGAAATCGTGATCGCGAATTCGACGAGTGCCACGCCTCTTTGTCGTTTTTTCATCGGTTTCCCCTACTGGACCAGAGCCGGGATCATGGGACCGAAATTGCCGCCGGCCAGGCCGTTGGTCGTGCAAGGACTGCTGATGCTGGCTGCGTTGCCGAGGTATTCGAACTGCACGGTCAGCGTAGGACCGCTGATCGGCTGTAGCATCAGCATGCAGGCGAAATCCGACACCTTCGACGCGGTCGAGACCACCGGTACGATGACGAGGCGCCTGCTCATCCCGAGCTTGGCGTAATCGCCCGTACTGCCCGGCGCAGCCAGGTTCTTGTAGCCGCCCGTCATGTTCAGACCGGTGATGTTGTCGCCGACCTGTACATCCGTGCTCGTATTGGCGTAGCTCGCAAACGAAAGCCGCTTGGCCTTGAAATTGGTCGCAGTCGGATCGGCTCCGCCAGACGTGCCGCTATACGCCTGTTTGCCGTTCGGCCAGTTCTTAGTCGTGTAGGAGTAGCCGTAAAGTCAGGCCGCAACGTCTGCATGTCGCCGTTGTTCTTGTAAATGCCGAAGCGGCCGTTCCACTGATCATCGACAGCAACCTTCGCACCTGGGTCCGCAGCGTATCGTTGACCTTCGAGTTGCAATAGCCGACCGACATTTCATTCTTTGTCTCATTGGCGTTGGTCGAACCATCGAGGTTGTACCAGCCATTTCCCCGGGACCGGCCGTCTTGGTTCCGTCGTAGAGTACCGGAATCCATTCGCCAACCGTGAAGCCATAGTCCGGAGCAGCGCCTCCTGGCTTCGGTAGCAGGCCAACAGGATCGGGCAGGTACTCTGGGCATGCGTGCGAGTAGCGACGCCAACAGCAGCCACGGCATTGCTGGTCGGCCCGCCGACCATCTGGATCAGGTAGGCCACGATCCCGCTGGTCAGATGGCTGCACTTGGCGTAGCGTGCATTGGCCACGGGGGCGAAGGTCGAACTGAACGCGCCGGTGAGGGAATCACTGAACGTAACATCCGTGTCAACGAGCGATGCCGAGGCCTTCTGGTATTGAACCTTGTTGGCGTTCCCGGCGGTCAGGCCAGCGCTCGTCCCGCGTGTCAGGGCATCGGCAGCGCCGTCGAGTTCCTGCGCTGCCGCCAGCGCGCAGCTATCGACGGCTGACTGCAACTCGGTCTTGGCGACGAACATGGCGCCAAGGTCGATGACCAGTCCGGCCATCCCCAGCAACACGGCAAGGGTCAGGCCCACAATCGGAAGAATGACCCCTCTTTCCTTCTTGTTGTTGTACCTGGACATATGGCTTCGCCCTTGGATAATCATGTGAGCACGATGGGGCGAATTGCGGGAATGGGTCCGAATGACGACTGCCATCGCCTGCCACCACGGCCGCCAGCGACGCGAATGCGCATTCGTGCAGACAACCCCGGGGAAACTCCCCAAGCCCTACCGACGTACATGCATTCTTGGCGATGCGTACGGCAATTGGTATCGATCCAATGGCGGAACGAGCCTGCAGGCTGTGAGCCGGGAAGCGATCAAGAAATGAAACGCGGGAACGAGATTGCAAGAGGCAGTGAGGCCTCGAATCCGTCCCGCAATCAGGCAAGGCCGGCGTGACCACCTCAATAGTGCAAGCGGATGCACTTGAGGGAGAACTATGTCGTATTGCGGTCTCTACGCCGGCCCCAGGCAAGTCCGCCGAGTGTTGCAGACTTGATTCATACCTATGGCGACAGGTTGAATCGCATCCGGGTAAGCAGAACCAGAGCAGCCGCCAACATGTCAACGACGCAAACAAAAACCCCCACAGGCTTTCACCTGCAGGGGTTTTTGTTCAGACAGCCTGCCGGCACCGAGGCCGGCAGTCAGTCGGCGTGATTTACATCATGCCTTCCATACCGCCCATACCACCCATGCCGCCCGGCATTGCCGGAGCCGACTCTTCCTTCGGCGATTCGGCAACTGCGCAGTCCGTGGTCAGCATCAGCGAAGCCACCGAAGCGGCATTCTGCAGTGCGGTGCGGGTGACCTTGGTCGGATCCAGCACGCCCATTTCCACCAGGTCGCCGTACTCGCCCGAAGCAGCGTTGTAGCCATAGTTGCCCTTGCCTTCGATGACCTTGGCAACGACGACCGAAGCTTCTTCACCAGCGTTCAGCACGATTTGGCGCAGCGGCTCTTCCATGGCACGCAGCACGATCTTGATACCGGCGTTCTGGTCGGCGTTGTCGCCGGTCAGTGCGAGATCGCAGCGCGGGCACGCAGCAGGGCCACACCACCGCCGGGGACGATGCCTTCTTCCACCGCAGCGCGGGTGGCGTGCAGGGCGTCTTCCACGCGGGCCTTCTTTTCCTTCATTTCAACTTCGGTGGCAGCGCCAACCTTGATCACGGCAACACCGCCGGCCAGCTTGGCCACGCGCTCTTGCAGCTTTTCACGGTCGTAGTCCGAGGTCGCTTCTTCGATCTGGGCGCGGATTTGCTTCACGCGGCCTTCGATCGCACCTGCGTCGCCGGCGCCATCGATGATGATGGTGTTTTCCTTGCCGATTTCGATGCGCTTGGCTTGACCCAGGTCGTTCAGGGTTGCCTTTTCCAGCGTCAGGCCGATTTCTTCAGCAATGACGGTGCCGCCGGTCAGGATGGCGATGTCTTCCAGCATGGCCTTGCGGCGGTCGCCGAAGCCCGGAGCCTTGACGGCGGCGGTCTTCAGGATGCCACGGATGTTGTTCACCACCAGGTCGCCAGGGCTTCGCCTTCGACGTCTTCAGCGATGATCAGCAGCGGGCGGCCAGCTTGGCCACTTGCTCCAGCACCGGCAGCAGATCGCGGATGTTCGAGACCTTCTTGTCGAACAGCAGCACGAACGGGCTGTCCAGCTGGACAACCTGCTTTTCCGGGTTGTTGATGAAGTACGGCGACAGGTAGCCGCGGTCGAACTGCATGCCTTCCACGACTTCCAGCTCGTCGGCCAGCGACTTGCCGTCTTCGACGGTGATCACGCCTTCCTTGCCGACCTTGTCCATGGCTTCGGCAATGCGCTCACCGATCGAGGTGTCGCTGTTGGCCGAGATCGCGCCAACCTGGGCGATTTCCTTGCTGGTGGTGGTCGGCTTGCTGACCTTCTTCAGCTCTTCCACGGCGGCGGCGACAGCCTTGTCGATACCGCGCTTCAGGTCCATCGGGTTCATGCCGGCGGCAACGAACTTCATGCCTTCGCGCACGATCGACTGGGCCAGAACCGTAGCGGTGGTGGTACCGTCACCGGCGTTGTCGCTGGTCTTGGAAGCCACTTCCTTGACCATCTGGGCGCCCATGTTCTGCAGCTTGTCCTTCAGCTCGATTTCCTTGGCCACGGACACGCCGTCCTTGGTCACGGTCGGGCCGCCGAAGCTGCGCTCCAGCACCACGTTACGGCCCTTCGGACCCAGGGTAACCTTCACCGCGTTGGCGAGGATGTTCACGCCTTCGACCATCTTGGCGCGGGCGGCGTCGCCAAACACTACGTCTTTTGCTGCCATGTTCTGATTCTCCTAAATCTGTACGGTGGTAGTCGTCAACAAGTGATTACTTGTTCACCACGGCCATGATGTCTTCTTCGCGCATGACCAGCAGTTCCTGGCCTTCGACCTTCACGGCCTGGCCGGCATACTTGCCGAACAGCACACGGTCACCCACCTTGACGTCGAGAACAATGTTGTTGCCCTTGTCATCCTTCTTGCCCGGGCCGACGGCCAGCACTTCGCCTTGATCCGGCTTCTCGGCGGCGTTGTCGGGAATCACGATACCGGACGCGGTCTTGGTTTCATTGTCCAGACGCTTCACGATCACACGGTCGTGCAAAGGACGCAGATTCATACGGACTCCTAGATACAAAAGTGAGTTTTGATTCACAAACGGGCCGCGATTCAGACGCGCTGAAGCTCGCTGGCCGCGGAATTTCGGGTACCGCAGGGGGCTGTTAGCACTCACCCCCGGCGAGTGCTAATTATAGGGACGGGGTATGGCCATTTCAAGACAGCGACTTGATGGGGGTTTTCCCTTGGTAGGGTTGGCCGCCAATATTTTCGCTGGACGGAACAGGCTGCGGTGGCGCATTGACTGGCAGCGGCCAGCCGGTGACGCTTGCTGGAAACGATAGGCGCAGCTTTCGAAAGAATCCTGACCTCGGGCGCCGGCCTGCATCGTGAAATGCCATTGGCTTTGCAGACGGCAACCTACCACAATGGTCCAAGGGGCCGACTAATCGCACCAAAAAATGTGATTTATAGCCGCCACTGGGGTCCCCAATGACTGGCATGGCCCCCGTGCCCGCCATGCAAATCCGTCCCTGCGAATCAACCATTCCGACGAGGTGCCACCCGACCCGGCAGCGGAAAATGACGTGCAGGTCCTCTGTATTCGCCTCGGGCCGTTGCGGCAACTCACTGCAGGGGTGACGCCACCCCTTGGCCTACCGGCTCGCCAGATTCCACTCCCCATGACATACCAACCTATCAAGTCGCTGCTGATCGCCAACCGTTCGGAAATCGCCATCCGCGTCATGCGCGCGGCCGCCGAGATGAACATTCATACGGTGGCGATCTACTCGCGCGAAGACCGGCTGGCCCTGCACCGCTTCAAGGCCGACGAGAGCTATCTGGTCGGCGAAGGCAAGAAGCCGCTGGCCGCCTACCTGGACATCGACGACATCCTGCGCGTCGCGAAGGAGACCCAGGTCGACGCCATCCACCCGGGCTACGGCTTCCTGTCCGAGAATCCCGACTTCGCGCAGGCGGTGATCGAGGCCGGCATCCGCTGGATCGGCCCGTCGCCCGAAGTCATGCGCACGCTCGGCAACAAGATCGCCGCTCGCAACGCCGCCGTGGCGGCGGGTGTGCCGGTGATGCCCGCCACCCGTCCGTTGCCCGAAGACCTGGAAACCTGCAAGCAGCTTGCCGCCGAAGTCGGGTACCCGCTGATGCTCAAGGCAAGCTGGGGCGGCGGCGGCCGCGGCATGCGCGTGCTGGAAAGCGAACGCGACCTGGAACCCTCGCTCGCCGCAGCGCGCCGTGAGGCACTGGCCGCCTTCGGCAACGACGAGGTCTACTTCGAGAAACTGGTGCGCCGCGCGCGCCATGTGGAAGTGCAGATTCTGGGCGACACCGCCGGCAATGTGGTGCACCTGTTCGAGCGCGACTGCACCGTGCAACGGCGCAACCAGAAAGTGGTCGAACGCGCGCCCGCGCCCTACCTCGACGGCACCACGCGCCAGGCGCTGTGCGATGCCGCGCTGCGCCTGATGCGCTCGGTCGGCTACACCCACGCCGGCACGGTCGAGTTCCTGATGGACGCGGACAGCGGCCAGTTCTACTTCATCGAGGTCAACCCGCGTATCCAGGTCGAGCACACCGTGACCGAGCTGGTCACCGGCGTGGATATCGTCAAGGCGCAGATCCGCATCACCGAAGGCGGCCTGGTCGGCCATCTGGAGGACGAGTTCGATGCGGCCGGCAATGTCACCGTCCGCGCCGCCGGCATACCACCGCAGCCGCAGGTGCAGCTCAATGGCCATGCGCTGCAGTGCCGCATCACAACCGAGGATCCGGAGAACGGCTTCCTGCCCGATTACGGCCAGCTCACCGCCTATCGCAGCGCAGCCGGCTTCGGCGTGCGGCTGGATGCGGGCACGGCCTACGGCGGCGCGGTCATTACGCCGTACTACGATTCGCTGCTCGTCAAGGTCACCACGTGGGCGCCCACCGCGGCCGAATCGATCCGCCGCATGGACCGCGCGCTGCGCGAGTTCCGCATTCGCGGCGTGGCGTCGAACCTGCAGTTCCTCGAAACGTGGTCGGCCATCCCGCCTTCGCCAGCGGCGAGGTCACGACGCGCTTCATCGATACCACGCCCGAACTGCTTGCCTTCACCAAGCGCCGCGACCGCGCCACCAAGCTGCTGGCGTACCTGGGCGAGATCAGCGTCAACGGCCACCCGGAGACGCGTGGCCGCACGCTGCCGGCCCTGCCGATGGACAGGCCGCAGCGTCCGCGTGTGAGTACGCAGACCCCGATTCCGCCGGGCACGCGCGACCGCCTGCGCGAACTCGCGCCGAGAAGTTCTCGCAATGGATGCTCGACCACGAGCCGGTGCTGCTGACCGACACGACCATGCGCGACGCGCACCAGTCGCTGTTCGCCACGCGCATGCGCACGGCCGACATGCTGCCGATCGCGCCGTTCTATGCGCGTGAGCTGTCGCAACTGTTCTCGCTCGAATGCTGGGGCGGCGCAACCTTCGACGTGGCGCTGCGCTTCCTCAAGGAAGACCCCTGGCAGCGCCTGGCGCAACTGCGCGAGCAGATCCCCAATGTGCTGTTCCAGATGCTGCTGCGCGGCTCCAACGCGGTCGGCTACACGAGCTATCCCGACAATGTCGTGCAGTTCTTCGTGCGGCAGGCCGCGTCTTCCGGCGTGGACCTGTTCCGCGTGTTCGACTCGCTCAACTGGGTACGCAATATGCGCGTGGCGATCGACGCCGTGCGGGAAAACGGCGCGCTGTGCGAAGGCGCGATCTGCTATACCGGCGACCTGTTCGACGGCAGCCGCGCCAAATACGACCTGAAGTACTACGTGAGCATCGCGCGCGAGCTGCAGCAAGCTGGCGTGAACATCCTCGCGATCAAGGACATGGCCGGCATCTGCCGTCCGCGCGCGGCGGCCGCGCTGGTCAAGGCGATCAAGGAAGAGACCGGCCTGCCGGTGCACTTTCATACGCATGACACCAGCGGCATCTCGGCCGCCTCGGTGCTGGCTGCGATCGACGCCGGCTGCGACGCGGTCGACGGCGCGCTGGACGCCATGAGCGGGCTCACCTCGCAGCCCAACCTGTCCTCGATTGCCGCCGCGCTGGCCGCAGCGAGCGCGACCCCGGCCTCAGCCCCGGGCGCTGCACGATGCCTCGATGTACTGGGAAGGCGTGCGCCGCTATTACGCGCCGTTCGAGTCCGACATCCGCACCGGCACCGCCGACGTCTACCGTCACGAGATGCCCGGCGGCCAGTACACCAACCTGCGCGAACAGGCGCGCGCGCTCGGGCTGGAGCACCGCTGGACCGAAGTGTCGCGCGCTATGCCGACGTCAACCAGCTGTTCGGCGACATCGTCAAGGTCACGCCCACGTCCAAGGTCGTCGGCGACATGGCGCTGATGATGGTGGCCAACGACCTGACCGCGGCCGACGTCGCAACCCGGCCCGCGAGATCGCCTTCCCCGAGTCGGTGGTGTCGCTGTTCAAGGGCGAACTGGGCTTCCCGCCCGATGGCTTCCCCGATGCGCTGTCGCGCAAGGTACTGAGAAGCGAGCCGCCTGCAGCCTATCGCCCCGGCGACCACCTTGCGCCGGTTGACCTCGACGCGGCACGCGCGCAGGCCGAAGCCGCTTGCGCGCGTCCGCTCGACGACCGGCAGCTTGCCTCTTACCTGATGTACCCGAAGGTCACGGCCGACTACTACGCGCACGTGGCGCAGTATGGCGATACCTCCACCGTGCCGACGCCGGCCTTCTTCTACGGCCCGCAGCCGCAGGAAGAGGTGGCCATCGACATCGCGCCGGGCAAGACACTACTGGTGAGCCTGCAGGGCGTCCACGCCGATATCGACGACGGCGTGTTCAAAGTGCAGTTTGAACTCAACGGCCAGCCGCGTACCGCGCGCGTGGAAAAGCGCGGTGCGGCGCAGAGGGGCAAGGCCCATCCGGTTGCCGATCCCGAGAACCCGCTGCACATTGCAGCGCCCATGCCGGGGTCGGTGGTCACCGTGGCGGTTGCGGCCGGGCAGCGCGTCACGGCGGGCAGCGTGCTGGTTTCGCTGGAGGCCATGAAGATGGAGACGCACATCACCGCGGAGCGAGACTGCGTGGTGAAGGCAGTCCACGTCAGTGCGGGCGCTCGCGTGGCGGCGAAGGACTTGCTGATCGAGTTGCAGGATATAGGCGAGCCTGCGCGGCAATAGCGCTGTCGAGGCTGATGGCGGCATCGCCGCCATCGCTTCTCTTGACTTCGTCGGAGTCGGATCCGCGCGAAGCGTTCATGCTCCGGCCGGATGGCTGGAGCTTTTTTTGGGCTTGATGGCCAGCCGCGAGGCGACGCGTTCTTTGTTATTTTTTGTCGCCCGGACAAAAAGTGACTCACCGGCTACGCCCGCGGAACAGTGGCGCTTGCCAAGCGCCACACACACCACACAAACCCTCCCCCCTGTCAGACATCCTCCCCCACCCATTCGGCGCAACCCCGACATCCCCCACATCCCCCCGCCGTTAGATTGAACCCTGCCCCGACGCCCGTCGGTGTCATAGCGGAAATAATGTGCCGCCGAGGCCGGCGCGTCTGGGGCATTTCTGACAACAACCCTGATGAGGTTCCCAATGGATCTGAAAAAGCCCGTCCGTCCGACCCATGTGGCCGGCGCACTCGCCGCGGTCCTGGCCGGTCTGAGTTGTGCTGCTGCGTTTGCCCAGACTCCCGCCGCCCCGACGGCTCCGGCCGCGCCCGCAGGCGCGCAAGGCGTGCCGCCCGGCATGACCCAGATCGAACCACCGAAGGATCCGCTGGTGGAGCGCCGCGAGGCCCGCAAGAAGGCGGCCGATGAATACAAGGCCACCAAGAAGGCTGCCAAGGGCGAGTACAAGCAGGACGTCAACGCCGCCAAGCAGGAACGCAAGACCGAGAACCAGGCCGCGGATGCCGCCGCGCGCCAGGAACTCACGGCGCCAAAGCAGTAGCGAACCGCGGCATCTTCGTTGGCAGTGGACTGGCAAACCACTGCCGGCACCTGCAATCGCCAGCCAGCTCACGACCGGCTTGCGCCGGGCCGTATCCGCACTAGACTCCAGTAGCACGCCCCGCAGGCACTCGCGCAGCGGCCGCGCTGCTCGACATGCCCGCTTTCCGCTTGCTCCCCAAGCTGGCAGGCCTCTTCCTGCAAGGCCTGGTGGGGGCAGCATGCTGCTTCGGCCCGCTTGCCGCCGCGCAGCAAAAGTCCGCGCCCGCCTCCGCGCCGACAGCGGCTGCGCCCGCCGCCGGAACCGATGCCACCGCCGTACGCGGACTCAACCTGGGCAACAAACCCTGGAAGGGCGATTTCGATGCGATGGTCGAGCGTCACGTCATCCGCGTGCTGGTGCCTTACAGCCGCACACTCTATTTCAGCGACAAGGGCCACGAAAACGGCATCACCGCAGGCCTGGTGCGGGACTTCGAGCGCTACCTGAACAAGACCTACGCCAGCCGCCTCGGCAAGCGGCCGCTGACGGTCATCATCATTCCGACGACACGCGACCGCCTGCTGCCCGACCTGGCCGCCGGACTGGGCGATATTGCCGCCGGCAACCTGACCGAGACCGAATCCCGGCTCAAGCTGGTCGACTTCACCGCGCCACGCGACCGCAAGCCGGTGCGCGAGCTGGTCGTCACCGGGCCCAAGGCACCCGCGCTGTCCAGCCTGGCCGACCTGTCCGGCAAGACCGTGCACGTGCGGCGCACCAGCAGCTACTACGAAAGCCTGACGGCCCTGAACAACAGCCTGCGCCAGACCGGCAAGGCACCCGTGAAACTTGTGCTGCTGCCCGACGCGCTCGAAGACGAAGATGCCATGGAGATGGTCAATGCGGGTCTGTTGCCGATCATCGTGGTGGACGACTGGAAAGCCGCAATGTGGGCGCAGATCCTGCCCAACATCAAGGTGCGCGAGGACCTCGTGGTCCGCGCCGAGGGCTATATCGGCTGGGCCTTTCGCAAGAACAGCCCGCAGTTGCGTGCGGCAATCGATGATTTCTATGCCAACTACCTGAAAAGAACGGTGTCGCGGAGTACCGGCTCAAGCAGCTGATGAAAAGCATCAAGCAGATCCGCAACAACACCAATGACGCGGAATACAAGCGCTTCGAGCGGACCATTGCCTTCTTCGAGAAGTACGGCAAGGACTACAGCTTCGACCCGCTGATGCTGGCCGCGCAGGGCTTCCAGGAATCACAGCTGAACCAGAAGGCTCGCAGCCACGTGGGCGCCATCGGCGTCATGCAGATCATGCCCGCCACCGGCAAGGAACTCAACGTGGGCAATATCCAGGAAATCGAGGCGAATATCCATGCGGGCACCAAGTACCTGGACAAGCTGATGACGCGGTATTTCCCCGATGCGCATTTCTCCGAAGCGAACCGTCCGCTCTTTGCCTTTGCCAGCTACAACGCCGGCCCCGGCAATATCGCGAAGATGCGCAAGGAGGCCGCGGCGCGCGGCCTGGACCCGGACAAGTGGTTCAACAATGTGGAAATCGTGGTGGCCGAAAAGATCGGCATCGAGACCACGACCTATGTGCGGAACATCTACAAGTACTATGCCGCCTACCGGCTGTTGCAGGACATGCAGGCCGCGCGGGCGCGCGCGCTGAAGGAGGTCAGCAAATAGGGATGGCCGGGGCCGCTGCCACAGGTTCAGTCGGCCAGCCCGCTGGCGTCGATATATCCGAGCGCTTCGGTCACGGCCAGGCGCGCCTTGAGCACATAGCAGACACGGCGGTCGCGGATAGCCAGCGTGACCACGTTGGCCTGCAGCATTTCCTCGAACATGTGGCCGGCACGCTTGATCGGCAAGCCGGCCAGCTGCGCCAGTTCGGTTGCGGGCAGCCCCACGTCGCCTGCCTGCAGCAGCGCACGGCAGATCTTCACGCGTGCGGGTTCGGTCATCAGCGCCATTGTCAGCGCGCTTTCCTGGGTCTCCATGGCCACACCTCGATCGTCCGGAGGGCGCCGCCGCCCTCGTTTTTTCACGTTCTACGCGGGCCAGGCGGCAAAGGCAATAGGGCCGCGCCCCGGCTGCGTGGATTACAACACGCGGCAGTCAGGCCCCCAGACCGGTGATGCGCCGCCGGCGCCGCTGGTGTTGGCCTGCACCAGCGGCGCGGCAGGTCAGGCCAGCACGAACGGCAACTGCCGCTGGCGCTTGCCCGTCAGCACGAACAGCGCATTGGCCACCGCCGGGGCGATCGGCGGCACGCCCGGCTCGCCAAGACCGGTGGGCGGATCCTGCGAGGGCACGAAGAACACATCCACCACCGGCGCATCGGTGATGCGCGGCGGCGGATAGTCAGGGAAGTTGCTGTTCTTCACCACGCCGTTCTCGATCTCGATGGCAAACCCGGGCCGCGTCATCGCCAGCCCGAAGACGCAGGCGCCCTGGATCTGCGCCTCGGCCGACAGCGGGTTGACCACGCGATTGGCATGCACGCCGGCGGTCACGCGGTGCACGCGCGGTTCACCCTTGATGAGCGAAACCTCCGCCACATACGCCACCACCGAATTGAACGACTCGTGCACCGCCACGCCCCACGCATGCCCCTTGGGCAGCTTGCGCTTGCCGTAGCCGGACTTCTGCACCGCGAGCTGCAGCGCGGCGCGATGGCGCGCATGCTTGCTTTCATCGAGCCGCGCAAGGCGGAAGGCCACCGGGTCCTGCTTCGCGGCCGCAGCCATTTCGTCGACCAGCGTTTCCTTGACGTAGGCCGTGTGCGTGTTGCCGACCGAGCGCCACCACAGCACCGGCACGTCGACCTGGGGGTGGTGCACGGACAGCTGCATCGGCAGGTTGTAGTCATTCTCGACCAGGCCCTCGCTCATGGTGGCATCGACGCCGTTCTTGACCATGAACGGCTCGAACGGCGTGCCTTTCAGGATCGACTGGCCGACGATGGTGTGCTGCCAGCCCACCACCTTGCCCTGCGCATCCAGGCCGATGCGCGCGCGGTGCAGGTGCAGCGGACGGTAGTAGCCGCCGCGGATGTCGTCCTCGCGGCTCCACACGACCTTGATGGGCTCGGTGTGGCCATTGGCCACCCAGGCGCGCAGCACGTTGGCAGCTTCGACGAGATAGTCCGACGTGGGCACCGCGCGGCGGCCGAAGCCGCCTCCCGCCATCATCGTGTTGAGCGCAACCTTGTCCGGGCTCAGCTCGAGCACACGCGCAACGGCGGCCTGGTCCACGGTCTGGAACTGGGAGCCGACCCACACCTTGACGGACTGCACCTTGCTGCCGATGACCTCGGGCTGCAGCGTGCAGTTCAGCGGCTCCATCGGTGCGTGCGCGAGATACGGGAACCGGTACTCGGCTTCGATCTTGCGCGGCGCGCCGTTCACGGCCGCGGCAACATCGCCTTCGCCGGCACGCGCCACGGTGCCGGGCTGCGCCGCGAGCTTCGCGTATTCATCGAACAGCGCCTGCGACGAAGCTTTCGAACCGGCATCTTCCCACTCGATCTGCAGCGCATCGCGCGCCTGCTTCGCCGGCCAGTAACCATCAGCGACCACGGCCACGCCGGTGCCGCCGCGGTCCACCGGCACGAGCATCACGTCGCTGACGCCCTTGATCGCGCGCGCCTTGTCGGCATTGAACGACTTGACCTTGCCGCCGAAGCGCGGCGGGCGCGCCACCACGGCCACCTTCATGTCCTTCACGCGCGTGTCGATGCCAAAGGCGGGCTTGCCTTCGAGCTTGCTGCGCGAATCGAGCCGCGGCGTCGGCTTGCCGATCAGCCGGAACTGCGACGGATCCTTCAGGCGCACCTCCTTCGGCACCGGCATCTCCATGGCCGCCGGGGCCAGTTCGCCGAAGGTGGCACGCTGGCTGCCCGAGGTCACCACACCCTGCTCAACCTTGCAGCTTGCCGGGTCGACCTTCCACTGCTGCGCCGCGGCCGCGACCAGCATGGCGCGGGCGCGCGCGCCCAGTTCGCGGTACTGCTGGAAGGAATGGTTGATGGCGGTGGAGCCGCCGGTCATCTGCATGCCGAAGCCAGGATCCTTGTATGGATCCCCGGCAGGTGCGAGCGCGGCGCGCACATTGCGCCAGTCCACGTCCAGTTCTTCGGCCAGCGCCATGGGCAGGGCCGTATGCACGCCCTGGCCGAATTCGAGCCGATTCACCGCGATGGTCACAGTGTTGTCCGGCGAGATCACCAGGAACGCCTGCGGCGCCGATGGCGGCGCCTTCGGTGCCCCACCCTCCTGCGCCTGCGCCAGGGGCACCATGCCCAGCGCCATGCCGCCGCCGGCCAGGCCGGTCAGCTTGAGGAAGCTGCGGCGATCGAGCGCTGCCACGCCAGAATCGCCAATGTCGCCAGTGTTGGCAGAATTGCCATCGCGCGCGCTGCTTGCGCCGGCGAGGGCTTCGAGTCCACGAATACGCATGACAGATCTCCGCTCAGGCCAGCGCGCGGGCCGCGTCCTTGATCGCGGCCCGGATGCGCTGGTAGGTGCCGCAGCGGCACAGGTTGCCGGCCATCGCCTGGTCGATGTCGGCGTCGGTGGGTTTCGGCTTGGTGCGCAGCAGACCCACGGCGCTCATCACCTGCCCGTTCTGGCAGTAGCCGCACTGGGCCACGTCATGCTTGATCCATGCGTCCAGCACCGCTCGGCCCACCTTGTCGGTGCTCACGCCTTCGATGGTGGTGATGCGAGCACCGGCTGCGGCCGAGATCGGCGTGACGCAACTGCGTGTAGCCTGGCCGTTGATATGGACCGTGCAGGCGCCACACGCGGCCATGCCGCAGCCGAACTTGGTCCCGGTCAGGTCAAGGTTGTCGCGCAACGCCCAGAGCAGCGGCGTGGACGGATCCACGTCGACTTCCTGCGCCTTGCCGTTGATATTGAGGGTTGTCATGGGGGGACACTCCTTGGGTACGTTGCCCGTTGTTTTGCTTGCACGCCGCGGTGGCGGACAATGGCCGTCCGCCGCGGACAAGTGAGCATAGTGCAATTCCGGTCACCTTGCCGGAGGCCCGCGTGCCGTGCGACCGCCAGGCACGAACTTTGTGCAAGCGGGCGCGGTCAGT
The DNA here is from genome assembly GCA_001725945.1 of Cupriavidus sp. UYMMa02A. Lineage (GTDB taxonomy): Bacteria > Pseudomonadota > Gammaproteobacteria > Burkholderiales > Burkholderiaceae > Cupriavidus. The sequence continues at coordinate 21,097 of LRMT01000005.1, forward strand.
CAGGAGATCAGGTCTATTCCCCCATACCCGCTGCGTCTGCAACAGTGACACCGACTATTCCAGATTCCCGCGAACGCGCCGTCGCCACGCTCGACAGCATCCAGGCCCTGCGCGGCCTGGCTGCCGCCTATGTCGTGCTCTATCACTCGGGCCTGACGCTGGGCACCGCGCAGACGCCCGTGCTTGGGTGGATCACCGCCAACATCATCAAGCGCGGCCATGTCGGGGTGGACGTGTTCTTCGTCATCAGCGGCTTCATCATTGCGTGGGTCGCAGTGCTGGCGCGCCCGCGGCCCGAGACGCCGCTGAGTTTCGTGATCCGGCGCTGCTGCCGGCTGGCGCCGCCGTACTGGACCATGTCGGCCATCCATGCGCTGCTGCTGAACCCCGTCACTCCCGCGATATTCGCGGCCTCGCTGGCGTTCGTGCCCACCAGTACGGCGCACGCGCCTACTACGGCTATCCGGCGCTTTACGTCGGCTGGTCGCTCAACTACGAGATGGCGTTCTATGGCGCCTTCGCGCTGGGGTTGTGGGTGGCGGGACGCCGGGCACTGTGGGTCGTGGTGGCGCTGTTCGCCGCGTTCACGCTGGTGCTGCCGTGGTGGCGCTTCGGCGCGCCGGTCGCGACCCCGCGCAGGGCTATCCCTTTGCGTGGCCGTGGATGGCGATGGCGAGCAATCCGCTGGTGCTGGAGTTCCTGCTCGGCTGCATGCTCGCGTGGGCCTATGCGTGCTGGCGCCATTGGCTGACCCGTGGCGTCGCGGGGGTCATGCTGGCCATCGGCACCGGCTGGTTCCTCGCTTCACTGCCGCTGGTCGGGCCCGATTTCAGTCTGGCCGGGCGCGGCCTGCCGGCCGCCGCGCTGCTGGTAGGCGCCGTCGCGGCCGAGCACACGGGGTTGCTGCGCGTACCGCGCGTGCTGGTATGGCTCGGCGAGCTGTCCTACGCACTGTACCTGGTCCACCCTACGGTCATCGAAGGCATCAAGCGGCTGATGCCCGAACTGGCACCAGACCAGTACGGGTTGCAGCTCGTGCGTTTCGCCATCGACGCGGCGCTGGCGCTGCTGCTCGCGATGCTGCTGCATCGCTGGGTCGAGCTGCCGGGCATTGCGGCCGGCCGGTACTGGGCGCGCCGCAAGGCTGACGGCTCAGTGCCGCAGCTCGCCAGGTACAGGTAAAGCGCGGACAGGTCGGTGTCATTCATGCGGCCGAAGGAATCGAACGGCATCACGCCGCTGATGGCGGAGCCGTCCGGCCGCTTGCCGCTGCGCATCATGGCGATAAAGCTCGAGGCACGGTCATAGCGCGCCATGGCGCCTCCGGACACAGGGCGCAGGTCGGCCGCGGGCGGCCAGTCCGGCGGGGCGCCGGGAATCTTGCCGCCACGCAGGTCCGCGCGGTGGCAGCCCAGGCAGGCGTTGGCGACATAGCCGCCATATTGCACCGTCACCGACGGGGCCAGAGCCGGCGACGGCGGCAGCTTGTGGTCGATCTTGGATGCCGCGTCACGGATGAAGCCCGCGCCATACATCGCGCGCACGAACCACGGCATGCGGATTTCGGCAGGCGCGCCGAGACCCGGCGGCAGGCTGCGCAGATAGGCGACCAGCGCAGCCAGGTCATCGTCGCTGAGCCGGTTGTAGTCCTCGCTGGGCATCACCAGCAGCGGCCGGCCGGACGGCGCCACGCCGTGGCGAATGCTGCGGACCCAGTCGATCGGCTGGTAGTGCGCGATCTCCGGGTTGCCGCGCGTCAGGTCAGGCGCGCGGACCTGCAGGCCGCCCGGGTCGTCGAACACCTGGCGCCCGCCGGCGGCGGCGCCATGGCACTCCATGCAGCCGCGCGATTCGAACAGGTACTTGCCGTGCGCGATGCTGGCGGCATCGTCGCGGTAGGCGACGGGCGCCACCCTGACGTCGAGGGTGCGCCCGGCCTTCTGCTCGCCGATCAGCATCGCGCCATAGACGACTGCTGCCGCGGCTGCGGCCGCGCCGGCCAGCGTCCAGGCCGCCACACGCAGATATCGAGCCATGCTGCCTTCCCCCGTGCGGACATCGCACCGCCCATGCGGCGCGGACATATCAGATTGCAGCCGGCCGGGGCTGCCGTGTCTGTGGGGCAAAGCACATTGGACCACGGGGGCGCCATAAAAAACGCGCCAGCACCAGTGGCAACAGGCACGGTACCTGCCTCCTGTCTCCCTGCTTCCGCCCACACCTGAACCGATACAGTGCGCCTAGGCTGGGGCCCCTTACGCCCAGACGAGCCCAGACGACGTTGAACCTCCGCACTGCCTGCCAGAACCGTCCATGACGCCCGACCCGGTCGATACGGCCCCTCCTTCCATTGCCGCCCCGCAGCGCCGCTGGCTGCCCATGCTGATCTGCGCCATCGGCTACTTCGCCCTGGCCGCGCTGGGCATCTGGCTCGCGCGCCAGCCGGGCAGCGTGGCCACGCTGTGGCTGCCCAATGCCTTCTGCCTGGGCCTGCTGCTGCACCGGCCGCGCACCGAGGCGCCGTGGCTGCTGGCCGGCATGGCCGGCGCCAACCTGGCCGCCAACTGCCTGTTCGTTGATGGGCTCGGCACCGCAGTCCTGCTGGCTGGCGCCAACCTGTTCGAGGTTGCGGGGTCGGCATGGCTGCTGCGCTTTGTCGCGCCCATGCCGGCGCGGAACGGCTGGGCCCGCTCGGTCATTTCGCAGTCACGCTCGGCGTGGCCGGCGTGCTGGGACCCGCGCTGGGCGCCACGGCCGGCGCGGCCGCGCTGACGTGGGTGCGCGACGCCCGCTTTGCCAGCATCTGGTGGACCTGGTGGCAGGCGGGCGCGCTTGGCATGGTAGTCCTGCTGCCGCTGGCGCTGACGATCAACGGCGGGCGCGTACGCATGACCCTTGCGCGCACCATGCTGCTGCCGCAGGCCGGCCTGTTGACGCTGTGCCTGGCGATCGGCGCATTCGCGCTCTGGCAAGGCCACGATCCGTTCGTCGCGATGTCCTTGCCGCTGGTGCTGGCGGCGATGTTCGCAAACCCGTTCGGCACAGCGCTGCTGACGCTGCTGGCCACGCTGACCATGGAGCTTGCGGCGATGGCGGCGCAGGTGCAGCAGTCGGTGCCCCTGTCGGCGGCCCTGATCATGGTGTTTCCGGTCTGCATCGCCTACCTGGCCGAGCAGAACCGCCATGGCCGCGCCAGCCTGCACAGCAGCGACCAGCGCTTCCGCCAGGCCATGGAGCATTCGGCCATCGGCATGGCGCTGACCGGGCTGGACGGCCGCTGGCAGACCGTGAACCGCTCTTTGACCGAGCTGCTCGGCTACAGCCCGGCGGAACTGCACCAGCAGCGCTTCCAGGACATCACCCACCCCGACGACCTCGATGCCGACCTGCGCCAGGTCGAACGGCTGCTGGCCGGCGACATCGAGTCCTATCGCATGGAAAAGCGCTTCCTGCACCACGACGGCGAATACCGCTGGGCTTTGCTGGCGGTGTCGCTCGTGCGCGACCAGCAAAGCCGGCAGCCGCTGCATTTCATTGCGCAAATCGAGGACATCCACACGCGCAAGCTCGCGCAGGAACAGTTCGAACAGCTTTCGCGCCGCACCCAGCTCGCGGTGGAAGCCGGCGGCGTCGGCATCTGGGAATGGGATTTCACCAGTTCCGGCATCACCTGGGACGCCCGCATGCACGCGCTGCACGGCACTGACCCCGCGCGCGGCACGCCGGTGATCGCACAGTGGATTGCCCTGCTCCACCCCGAAGACGTGGCGCGCGTGAACGGCGAGATGCGCAAGGCCATCCGCGGGGAAAAGCCGTTCGACACCGAGTACCGCGTGGTGCGGCCCGATGGCGAGGTACGCCATGTACGCGCCATGGCCAATGTCTCGCGCAACGACGACGGCACCGCGCTTGCGCTGGTGGGAACCAACTGGGACATCACCGAGCAGCACCGCCTGACCGAAGCGCTGTTCGAGGAAAAGGAGCGCCTGCACATCACGCTGCAGTCGATCGGCGATGCCGTGATCTGCACCGACGCCGGCATGCGCGTGACCTTTATGAACCCGATTGCCGAGCAGCTCACGGGCTGGACCATGGCCAGCGCGAGCGGCCTGCCGCTCGAGCGCGTGTTCCGCATCCTCGACGAAGTCACCGCGCAGCCCATCCCAAGCCCGGTCGAAGCGTGCCTGCAGACGCTCACGCCCGCCTATCTGCAGGAGGGCGCGGTGCTGCAGAGCCTGACCGGCGAGCGCCACGATGTTCAGGATTCCGCCGCCCCGGTGCTCACCGCTGCCGGCGAGGTGCTGGGCGCGGTGCTGGTGTTCCAGGACATCACCACGGCACGCGCGATGCAGCGCGAACTGGCGCACTCGGCCATGCACGACGCGCTCACCGGCCTGCCCAACCGCACCTGGTTCGAGAAGCGGCTGCGCGAGGCCTGCGACGCCGCGCGCACGCAGGGCCATCACGCCGCGCTGTGCTTTATCGACCTGGACCGCTTCAAGATCGTCAACGACACCGCCGGCCACGGCGCGGGCGACATCCTGCTGCGCGAACTGGGCTACCTGATCCGCAACCATGTTCGCCCCGACGACCTGCTCGCGCGGCTCGGCGGCGACGAGTTCGGGCTGCTGCTCAAGAACTGCACGGTGGATCAGGCCGAGGCCGTCGGCCAGGGGGTGATCGACGCCATCCGCAGCCGGCGTTTCCCGTGGGACGGCCGCGTGTACGACGTGGGCGCCAGCATCGGCATTGCCGCCATCGACCAGGACGTACCGCCGGTCGGCGAACTGATGAGCCGCGCCGACCGTGGCGTGCTATGCCGCCAAGGCGGCCGGACGCAGCCGCGTGTCGGTGTATCGGCGCGACGAGAGCGATGCGCGCCGTCACCATCGTGAGCTTGAGATCGCCGCGGGCATCCACACCGCGCTGGAGGGCAACCACTTCCGCCTGTTCGCGCAGGAGATCCGCGCGCTGCAGCACAGGCCCGGCGATGGCCGCGAGGAACGCCATATCGAGATCCTGGTGCGCATGATCGACGAGAACGGCCAGATGGTCATGCCTGGCGCGTTTATCCCTGCCGCGGAACGCTATGACCTGATGGGGCACGTGGACCGCTGGGTCATCCGCAACGTGCTGCGCGAATACGGTGAGCGGCTGCGCGCAGTGCCGGACCTGTCGGTTTCGGTCAACCTGTCGGCCAATTCGCTCGACGAACCCTTCCTGCTGCCCTTCCTGCATGCCGAGCTTGAGCAGTCGGCGCTGCCCGCGAACCGCATCCGGCTGGAAATCACGGAAACGGCGCTGATCAACAATATGGCCGCCGCCAACCGCGTGGTGACGGAAATGCGCCGCGCCGGCTGCACCGTCGCGCTCGACGACTTCGGGTCGGGGCTGTCGTCATTTTCGTACCTCAAGCAGTTCCCGGTGGACTACCTCAAGATCGACGGCAGCTTTATCCGCAACCTGGCCGACAACATGGTCGACCGCGAGATCGTCAGCTCCATCAATGACATCGGCCACCGGCTCGGCGTACGTACCGTGGCCGAATGGGTCGAAGACAAGCGCACGCTGAACGCGCTGCGCGCGATTGGCGTCGATTACGCGCAGGGATATGCCATCGGCCGGCCGGTGCCGCTCGATGCCTACCTGGCCGAATGCGAAGCCACGAGCCTCCAAAGTGACTGACATGTCATAGTGGGCGGCCATAAGCCTGCGCCACTTTCACCCGCCTGCTGTTCGGATATCCGAACAGCAGCGCGACAACTATCCGGCAGACCGAACACCGCGCCGGAATCACTTTTTCTCCTTTGTTTTCAGTGCTTTAGCGTGTCGTCAGAGGCATGCGGCGCTGGCTCGGCCTCGTGCGATGTAAAGCGCCGCCGACAGGGCCAACAGGAAGGCTGGCCGCCCCAGGGCTGCCGGCCAAGCCAAAAACCAAGGAGGAGACCATGACCGAACCCGCCCCTCCCTACGCCCGCGCCGCCCAGGCGCGACCGCGGCGCCTGTTGCCCCGCTGACGTCCCCGGCCCGCGCCGCTCGACGCACCGCCCTTGCGGCGGCACGGCGTTCCGGCCCGGCCGATCCCGCAATTCAGCCGTCCGGCCCCTTCCCGTCTTGCGACGAGGGGACTGGACGCACGGCCTGTACCCACGATGAAACTAAACCGACTGCCTACCTGATCTTCATTGCGATGCTGCTCGGCGTGCTGGTCGGCACCGCCGCGCACAACCTGTCGCCGGACGCCGCCACCGCCAAATCGATTGCGGACCACCTGTCCATCCTCACCGACGTGTTCCTGCGGATGATCAAGATGATCATCGGGCCGCTGGTGTTCGCCACGCTCGTGGCCGGCATCGCCAGCATGGGCGATGGCCGCGCCGTCGGCCGCATCGGCATGAAGGCCATGGCCTGGTTTATTGGCGCGTCCATCACCTCGCTGCTGCTCGGCCTGATGATGGCCAACCTGCTGACCCCGGGCCATGGCATGAACCTGCCGCTTCCCGCGGCCGACGCCGCCTCCACCCTCAGACCGGCGCGCTGAACCTGCGTGACTTCGTCGCGCACATGTTCCCGAAGAGCTTCGTCGAGGCCATGGCCACCAACGAGATCCTGCAGATCGTGGTGTTCTCGCTGTTCTTCGGCTTTGCGCTGGGCACCGTCAAGGACGGCGTGGGCAAGCCGGTGCTGCAAGGCATCGAGGGCCTGGGCCACGTCATGCTGAAGGTGACCAACTACGTGATGGCCTTTGCGCCGGTGGGCGTGTTCGGCGCCATCTCGGCCGTGATCACGGCGCAGGGACTCGGCGTGCTGGCCGTCTACGCCAAGCTGCTGGGCAGCATGTACCTGGCGCTGGCGCTGCTGTGGGTGGCGCTGATCGGCGGCGGCTACTTCTTCCTGGGCCGCGACGTGTTCCGCCTGCTCAAGGGCATGCGTACGCCGCTGATGATCGGCTTCGCCACCGCCAGCAGCGAATCGGCCTACCCGAAGGTGATCGACCAGCTGACCCATTTCGGCGTCAAGGAGCGCATCACCAACTTCGTGCTGCCGCTGGGCTACTCGTTCAACCTGGACGGCTCGATCATGTACACCTCGTTCGCGGCGCTGTTCGTCGCGCAGGTGTATGGCATCCAGCTGTCGCTGACCCAGCAGATCACCATGCTGCTGGTGCTGCTGGTCACCAGCAAGGGCATCGCCGGCGTGCCGCGCGCCTCGCTGGTGGTGGTCGCCGCCGTGCTGCCGATGTTCGGCCTGCCGGAGGCTGGCATTCTGCTGGTGCTGGGCATCGACCACGTACTGGACATGGGTCGCACCGTGACCAATGTGCTTGGCAATGCAATTGCCACGGCTGTCGTCGCCAAAAGCGAAGGCGCCATCGGCGCGCCCGTGCCGTCCGACGAGGATGAACCCGTCGCGGACAGCGCCCCTGCCCTGGCACCCGCCCAGGTGCTGGCGGGCAAGTAAGCCGCCCTGTTCCCGCAGCACGCGCCGGAGCCCGGCTGCCGATCAGGCAGCCGGGCTTTTTGTTTTGCGTCTGCCGGGTGTGGTAAAAGTAGCGCCCGCCGGGCCCCCGGCGCCAGCGCACCCCACCAGCCTTACCCAGCACTTCATGACCGGCCCGCTAGAGCTAGATCCATCCGGCGACCCAGCCCGCCATTCCATCTCCCGCCCTACCACCGCCCTGCGTGGCGCCGCGCCGCTGCTCGCGCTGCTGGCGCTGGCGGTGCTGGTCGCCTGGCCGGGTGGCTCGGCTACCGCTACAGCTACGACACGGCGCTGACCCGCCAGCCGAGCGCGGGCAGGTGCAGTTGCGCCTTTACGCGCAGGCGCTGGAAAGCGAGCTCGCGCACTATGACTACGTCCCCGGGCTGCTGACACTGGATGAGCGCATCGGCACCCTGCTGCGCCAGCCCGGCGACGACGCCGCGGTGGCGCGCGCCATGAATATCTGTCGGCGCTCAATACGCGCGCCGGCACCCGCGTGGTCTACGTGCTCGACGCGCGCGGCAAGGTGCTGGCGACGAGCAACTGGCAGCGGCCGGACAGCTACCTGGGTGAGGACCTGAGCTTCCGCCCCTACTTCCGCACCGCCATGGAGGGCCAGCTCGGCCGCTTCTACGGCGTGGGCACCACGCGCAGCGAGTCGGGCTACTACCTGTCGGCGCCGCTGGGCGAGCGCGACAACCCTGACGGCGTGGCCGTGGTCAAGATCGGCCTGGAGCCGCTGGAAAACCGCTGGCAGGGCGCCGACAGCCAGATGCTGCTGGCCGACGAGAACGGTGTGGTGATCCTGGCCTCCGATCCATCCTGGAAGCTCGCGGCGCTGCACCCGCTGTCGCCGGATGCGCGCGAGCGCCTCGCACGGAGCCTGCAATACAACCGCGCACCGCTGCCGCAACTGCCGCTGTCGAACGTGCGCGTGCTGGGCAACGGTAGCGGCAACAGCGGCGACCGCCTCGTGCGGCTGCGCCAGGGTCCGCCAATGCTGGCGCAGCAGGCCGCGCTGCCCGGCACCGACTGGCAACTCACGTTGCTGTCCAACACTTCGCAGGCCCGCGTGGTGGCGCTGAACAGCGCCGCGCTGGCCGGCGTACTGACGGCCTTCGTGCTGCTGCTCGGCGCGGCCTGGAATGTGCGCCGGCGTGTCATCGGCGAACGGCTGGCCGCGCGCGCCGCGCTCGAAGCCGCCAACAGCGAGCTGGAGCGCAAGGTGGCCGAACGCACCGCCGACCTGTCGACCACCAACCAGCGCCTGCAGGGCGAGGTGGCCGAGCGCATCCGGACCGAGGCCGTGTTGCGCCAGGCACAGGACGGCCTGCTGCAAGCCGGCAAGCTCGCGGCGGTCGGGCAGATGTCGACCGGCATCGCGCACGAGCTCAACCAGCCCCTGGCCGCGCTGCGCACGATCTCCGGCAATACCAGCAAGTTCCTGGACCGCGGCGACTACGATACAGTCCGCGCCAACCTCGGCACGATCATCAGCCTGGTCGAGCGCATGGGCCGCATTACCGGCGCGCTCAAGTCGTTCGCGCGCAAGTCCGGCAACGGCCTGCGCCAGGCGGAGCTCGCGCAGGCCGTGGATAACGCGCTGTTCCTGCTCGATACCCGTATCGAGGCCGTGCAGCCCCGCCTGCAACGCGAGATCGAGCCCGGCCTGCTGGTGGCCTGCGACCCGAACCGGCTGGAGCAGGTGCTGGTCAACCTGCTCGGCAATGCGCTGGACGCCGTGACCGGCGCGCGCAGCCGACGATATCGCTGCATGCCCACGTCAGCGGCGGGATGGCGCACCTGACCGTGCGCGACAACGGCCCCGGCCTGTCGGAAGACGCGTTTTCCAGGCTGTTCGAGCCGTTCTTCACGACCAAGCCGGCCGGAGAAGGCCTTGGCCTCGGCCTGACGCTGTCCGCCGGCATCCTCAACGAGAACGGCGGCAGCCTGTCCGCCTCCAACCATCCCGACGGCGGCGCGTGCTTTACGCTGGTCCTGCCGCTGATCCGCCAGGAAGTCTCCCATGCCGGCTGAACTGACCGTCCTGATCGTCGAGGATGACGCCGATGTACGACTCGGCTGTGAGCAGGCGCTGCGTCTCGAAGGCATCGCCACGCGCGGCGTGGCCAGCGCCGAGGCTGCGCTGCGCGAGACCGCGGCGGGCTGGCCCGGCATCGTGGTCAGCGACATCCGCCTGCCGGGCATCGACGGCATGGCCCTGCAGGCGCAATTGCGCGCGCGGGACCCGGCGCTGCCGGTCATCATGATCACCGGGCATGGCGACGTGGGCTTGGCGGTGAAGGCGATGAAGCAAGGCGCCTATGACTTCCTGGAAAAGCCGTTTTCACCCGAACAGCTCGTCGACACCACGCGCCGTGCGCTCGAGCAGCGCCGCCTGACGCTGGAAGTGGCCGAACTGCGCGAGCGCCTGGCCGGCCGCGACAAGCTCGAAGCGCAGCTGATCGGCCGCTCGCCCGCCATTGAACGCCTGCGCCGGCTGATTGCCGACCTGGCCGACACCACCGCCAATGTGCTGATCCACGGCGAAACCGGCACCGGCAAGGAACTGGTGGCGCGCTGCCTGCACGAAGCCAGCCGGCGCCATGCGCGCAACTTCGTCGCGATCAATTGCGGCGGCCTGCCCGAGCAGTTGTTCGAAAGCGAGATCTTCGGCCACGAGGCAGGCTCGTTCACGGGCGCCGCGCGCCGCCGCATCGGCAAGGTCGAGCACGCCGAAGGCGGCACGCTGTTCCTCGACGAGATCGAAAGCATGCCGATGCCGCTGCAGATCAAGCTGCTGCGCGTGCTGCAGGAACGCGTGGTGGAACGCCTGGGCTCGAATCAGCCCGTGCCCGTGGATACGCGCGTGGTCGCGGCCACCAAGGCCGACCTGCGCGCGCTGTCGACGCGGGCCAGTTCCGCTCGGACCTGTACTACCGCCTCAACGTGATCACGCTGGAACTGCCCGCCCTGCGCGACCGGCGCGAAGACGTGCCGCCGCTGTTCGAGCACTTCGTGGCACAGGCCGCGCTGCGCTTCGGGCGTGACGCCGTGCCGGCCACGCCGGCCGAACTGGCCACGCTGGTGGCCTACCCGTGGCCCGGCAACGTGCGCGAACTGCGCAACCTGGCCGAGCGCACGTGCTTGGCCTGGGCTGCGATCCGGGCCACGGCA
>LRMT01000006.1 GCA_001725945.1 Cupriavidus sp. UYMMa02A
CGAGCGAGCTTCGCGGTCGCGGCGACGCGGTCGCGCGCTCCGCCGCCGGCGCGCGCACGCATCGGCTTCCTGCGAATGGCGCTGCGCGTGGATTCCGGCAGCGCGGCGCGCTGCATGATGGCGCTCGCCTGGGCCCGCTTGCCGTCTGCCATGAGCCACACCGCGGCATTGCTGATGGCGTGCGGATTGCGTGCATCGAGTTCGAGCGCCTGCATGACCGGCACCCGCGCTTCCTGCAGCGCGCCTGCGCGCATCAGCGCATAGCCGAGGTCGCCGGCGATCTGCGGGTTGACCGGGTCGAGCGCGGCCGCTTCGCGCAGGTCGACGATGGCCCGTGGAAAATCGCCCTGGCGTCCTGCGATCAGGCCAAGGCCGTGGCGCGCATGCGCGGCCTGGGTGCCTTGCGCGGTACTGGCCAGTTGCCGGTACGCATCGGCCGCGGCGGCGTCCTGCCCGGTCTCGCGCAGCGCGTCGGCGCGCATGGACAGCATTTCCGGATCGTTGCCGAAGCGCTGCCGGTAGACTTCGATATGCGCCAGCGAGGCAAAATAAAGCCCCTCCTGCTGCATCTTGCGGATCAGGCCCAGGTAGACGCCCTGGTCGTTGTACTCGGCGCGCGCCGTCTTGTCGCGCAGCTTGGCAAGCTCGACCTGGGCCTCGGCCTGCTGGTTCATCATCGCTGCGCCGTTGTCGTTCGTCGCGCACGCCGCCAGCATTACCGGCGTGCACAGCGCCACGGCCCATCCGAACGTGCGGACGCTGCTTGCCTCATTTCGCTCCCCCCATATGCGCCATCATGCGGATCACGCCCAGAAAGCCGGGGCCCGCGGTGATGATCAGCAGCACCGGCAACATGCTGACCACCATCACGCAGTCATCTTCACCGTCAGCCGGCCGATCTCTTCCTTCATGCGCGACTTGCGCGCCTCCTGCATGCGCTGGCCGAACAGGCGCAGCGGTTCCTGCACCGCACCGCCGTGCCGGTCCACCTGCGTGAGCAGCGTGATCAGGCTCTTCAGGTTCTCGCTCTCGAACAGGCGGCCGATGCGCAGCAGCGTCTGCTCGCGCGAGCGGCCCGACGCAAACTGCTGGTTGGCCAGTGCCAGTTCCGGCCCCATCACGCGCAGCATGCCGCCGAATTCCGACACGATGATCTGCAGGCTCTGGTCGATCGACAGGCCAACGCCCTGCAACAGCCGCAGCATGTCGATCAGCACCGGCAGTTCATCTTCGACCATGCGCAGCCGCGCTCCCGCACGCGCCGCAGGTAGTACTTGGGCGCCAGGTAGGACAAGGCAAAAGTGGCAAACCCCCAGGCCACGCATGCCGCCAGCCCCTGCCTGACATGCCACGCGGCCGCGCAGGCCGCGAGCAGGACCGGCGCGTTGAGGCGCAGCACGCCAAACATGACGCGTGCGCGCAGGCCGTGCCAGCCGCACTGCTCGAGCAGCTGCCGGTCTTCGGCCGTGACCACGGCGCGGCCCAGCGGCGAATCGAGCCAGTGCTCGTTGATGCGTCCGCCCAGGCGCGCGCCGATCTGCGCGGCCGTGCCCGCGTGCGCGCCCTGTCCCGGCATGGCGCCCGGCGCCGTGGCCTTTGCCGCGGCAGGCGCGGCGCCGTCGCCATGTTGGCCGTGCCGGCCGCCTGCTTCGCGGCGCCACTTTGCCGCACCAGCGCTGAATCGAGAGTACGCGCGGCCTGCCGGCGCTGGCGCCATGCGCGCAGCAGCGGCAAGGTCAGCACCGCAACGCCGCATGCGGCGGCCAGCAGGCTGAGTGAAATGAGCATGGCGCGCTCCATGGTCCTCCCTAGATCGACTTGGCCAGCCGGTACAGCATGAAGGTACCCGCCACCTCCAGTCCGGCAGCGGTCAGCAGCATGGTCTTGCCCGTGGGATCACGCCACATCATCAGGATGTAGCCCGCGTTCAGCACAAACAGCGCGCCCCCTACCACCAGCGGCAACAGGCCCAGGATCCACGCGGACAGCCGGGTTTCGGCCGACAACGCCATCAGTTCGCGCTGTGCTTGCTCGCGGTCGCGCATGAACGCCGCGGTGCGCTCCATCATCACGTCGGCACGGCCGCCGTAGCGGACCGACAAGCGCAGCACCGACGCCACCAGCACCAGTTCCTGGACGTGGTAGATGCGGCCCATCTGCAGCACGGCCTGGTCGAGCTCCTTGCCGGCGCGTTGCAGGTGGATGGCCTGGACCAGGCACTGGCGCAGCGGCGCCTCGGTATTGGCGATGGAATTCTGGAAGGCCGCCGGCACGCTGCTGCCGATGGTCATCAGGCGCACCACGCCGTCCAGGAACCCGGGCAGCTGCAGCAGCATCTTCTGGCGCATGCGCCGCACACGGTTCCACAGCAGGAACGCGCCGACCGCCGTGCAGACGGTCAGCATGGCCAGGGCGCCGAGCAGTCCGCCCGCAGCCAGGCCGACCAGCGTCAGCAGCAGGCACGGGGCGCCCCACATGAAATAGGTGCGGCGGGTTGGCGTCAGGTCGGCCCGCCGCAGGTAGTCTTCCCAGCGGCGCTTCAGGTCGCGGGCCGGCTGTTGAAGCTGCGGATCCTGCGCCGCGGCGTAGCGCAGCCTGACCTGCTCGGTCTGCGCACGCACGAACGCGTCCGCCTGCTCCTTGCGGGCGCGCACCTGCGCGTTGGCCAGCAGCAGCAGCCCCAGGCCGGTGACCACCAGGGCCATGGCGACGAGCAGCAGCGCGGCGCTAGACATCGAAGCGGTCGTCCAGCATGAAGCCGCCGCCGGGCGGACGCATGCGCGCGAGCTTGGGCGAATGCGGCAGGATCCCGAGCGAGAGCCAGCGGTCGGTCTCCGTACCGTCCGGGCCGGTGTATGGCTCGTGCCGGTAAAGCTCCTGCGTCGAGACGATGTTGTCGCCCAGCCCCGTGACCTCGGTAATCGACAGGATGCGGCGCTTGCCATTGGACAGCGCCCGATCTGCACGATGAAATCGATCGCGTTGGCGATCTGGCGGCGCAGGCTCTGTTCGCTGCCCTGGAAGCCGGCAAAGCCGGCCAGCATCTCGAGGCGGTAGAGGCATTCGCGCGGGCTGCTCGCGTGGATGGTGCCCATCGAGCCATCGTGGCCGGTGCTCATGGCCTGCAGCATTTCCAGCACTTCGCCGCCGCGCACTTCGCCGACGATGATGCGGTCGGGGCGCATGCGCAGGCTGTTGCGCAGCAGGTCGCGGATGGTCACCACGCCGGTGCCCTCGAAGCCGCCGGGCCGGCTTTCGAGCCGCACCACGTGCGGGTGGTTCAGCGCGAGCTCGGCCGTATCCTCGATGGTGATCACGCGCTCGCCCGCCGGCACGAACGTGGCCAGGGCATTGAGCAGCGAAGTCTTGCCCGAACTGGTGCCGCCGCTCACCAGAATGTTGCAACGAGCCTTGACTGCAGCCTCCAGCAGGTCCGAGATCTCCGGGCTCATGGTGCCCAGGCTCTGCAGGTCGGCGGGTGTCAGCGGGTCCTTGCGGAACTTGCGGATCGACACCACCGGGCCTTCCAGTGCCAGCGGCGGCACGATCACGTTGATGCGCCCGCCGTCGGGCAGGCGCGCATCGACCATGGGGTTGGATTCGTCCAGGCGCCGCCCGATCGCGCGAGAATGCGGCGCACGATGCGCAGCAGGTGGCCGCCGTCGGCAAACCGCACCGGGATGCGTTCGAGCACGCCATGGCGGGAGACATACACGTCCATGTGCCCGTTGACGAGGATGTCCTCCACCGCGGGGTCGTTGAGCAGGTCCTCGATGGGACCGAAACCCGCCAGCTCATTGGTCAGCGCCTCGGCAATCTGCCGCAGTTCCGCCTCGTTGATCGGAATGCGCCGCAGCCGCGTGAAGCTTTCGAGCTCCAGGTCGACGAAGCGCTGGATGGCGGCGCGCGACCACCGTCCGAACTCGGCGCCAAGCTCTTCGATACGCGTGAGCAGGTGCTCGTGCGCCGCTTCCTTGATGTTGTGGAATTCCTGCGAGACTGGGAACGGCGCAGGGGCATTGTCCGAGAATTCGATCGCTTGCGTCATGACAGTTTTCCAGGCAGTGCTGCGCGCATCGCGCGCATTGCACGCCATGCCTTGGGCAGCTTGTTCCTTACGCGGGTCAGCGGCCCGCGCTCGACGGGCCGCGCCGTGCGGTAGCCGGTGGCGGCCAGCAGGTCGACCAGCGCACGTGCGTAGGGATCGTGGGGCGCCTCATCGGCGAGCACCGCGGCGCGGTTGACCGATTGCACCAGCGCTTCACGGCGGTCCGGCAGCGTGCTGACCGTGGGCAAGTCCACGCGCCGGCGGATCAGTTCGGCATCCAGGCCCAGGCGCATGTCGAAGCGCGACACCACGAGGTGCAGGTCTTCGCGCTCGACTTCGCGCGTCTTCAGTTCCTGCAGCAGTTCCGCGGCAGAGACAATCGCGCCCACGCTCTGCTCGGTGACCAGCATCACGGTGTCCGCCGCCTTGACGATCTGCGCCGTGAACTCGGTGTTGGTGAAGCCACCCAGGTCGATGATCTGCAGGTCGAAGTACGCGCGCAGGCGATCCAGCAGCGCGCCGGCTTCGGAGTACGAGATGTCGCGCAACTCGGCCAGCGTCGGCGGCAGGGGCAGCACGCATGCGCCATTGGCGTGCCGCGACAGTGCCGTCTGCACGAATACCTGGTCGAAGCGGCGCTGGTTGCGCACGGCCTCCACAAAGTGGAATCCGGGGCTCAGGTTGAGGTAGAGCGAACCGTCCCGCGCGGCAAGCCCAGGTCCAGCAGCAGCACCTCGGCACGCGCATCGATGCGGGCATCGTGCTGGTCGCGCAGCAGCCCGCGCCGCGCCGTGGCGGCCAGGTTGACGGCCAGCGTGGTCACGCCGACGCCGGGCCGCGCGCCGAGCAGCGCCACAATCTTGCCCTGCGCGCGCTTTCGACCGCGCGCACCTGTTCGCGCGGCACCATCAGCCGCCGCACCACGGCCATCGCATCGGCCGGCGGGTCGCGCAGGTCGATGAAATCCCTGACGCCCATGCGCAGCGCGGCGAGCATCATGCCAGGCTCGTCGCCACGGCCCACCGCCACCATCGGCAAGCCCGGGAAAACCTGCGCGAGCTGCTCGCCAAGCCGCGCCGAAGCCGGCGCCAGCGCGGGCGAAAAATGCAGGAACACCAGCCCCGGGCGCAGCTCGCCGACGCGCTCGACGAACTTCTCCCGGGAACTGCTTTCCGTGAGCAGTGTGCCCGCGCGCCCAGGACACTGCCGAGCCAGTCGCGCACGTCATCCTGTGTTGCATGCAGCAGAAAGTGGTCCATCATTGCATCCCTTTCATGTCCGACACCGGCTTGCGCGAACGCTGCCGTCTACCGGGAAAACCCCGGCAGGCTCGGGTCCATGTACTCGCCCGCCACGAACTTGCCCCATACGGCCGGATTGGCGCTGGTGCGCCGTCCGCGCCGATGGCTTCGACTGCGGGGCGGCCTTGGCCAGCGGCTTCACCAGCCGCGGTGTGACCACGATCATCAGTTCCCGGTCTTCCTGGTGGAAATTCAGGTTCTTGAAGAACGGGCCAATAATGGGCAGGTCACCGAGAAAGGGCACCTTGTTCACGTTGCTGACGGTGTTGCGGCTGACCAGTCCGCCGATCACGAAGCTTTCGCCGTCGCCGAGCTCGATGGTCGTGTCGGCGCGCCGCGTGACGATGGCCGGCACCATGGCGCCGTTGATGGAGATGCCGCGCGACGGATCCAGGTCGCTGCCTCCGGGGCAACCTTCAGCGCAATGCGCTGGCTCGACAGCACCGTGGGCGAAACCGTCAGCCCGATGCCGAACGGCTTGAACTGGATGGTGGTCGTGCCGAGCGCCTGCGGCACCGGGATCGGGATCTCGCCGCCGGACAGGAAGCTCGCGCTCTGGCCGGACAACGCCACCAGGCTCGGCTCGGCCAGCACGCGTGCGAGCCCGTTGGCCTCGAGCAGGCTGATGTTGGCGAAGAACCCGTGTGTGAGCGAGGCCGCGACCAGGTTGAAGGCACTGCTGATCGGCGTCGAGATGTCCGCGCTGAAGCTGCCATTGGCGCCGCCCGTGCCGGGCGTAAAGGTGAACTTGTTCAGCGTCGACGGCTGGAACGTGCCGAACGCAAAGCCGGAGCTGTTGCGAAAGAAGTTGATGCCGACTTCCTTGAGCACGGTCTTGCTGATTTCCACCACTTTCACGTCGACCTGGACGGTGCCGCTGACGGGCACGGTCGAACGGTCCACGACCACCCCGCCCTTGCCGTCGGCCTTGCCGTCCCCCTTGCCCCCGGACGCGGCGCGCGCCGCCGTCTGCGCGCGTGCCGCGGCGTAGGCGTCCGGCGACTGGCCCGAGATGGTCGCGCCCGCGGCCGAATACCGGATCTTCGCGCCATCCGGATCGGGCGCGATCGCATCCACCTGCACGGTGTACGTCACCGGTGCGGCGCCCCGGGGCCAGATCATCAGTCGGTGACACCCGGCTGCCTGGCCACGACCAGCACGCTCGGAGGCCCGCTGCGCTGCTTGAGCAGCAGCGCGTCGGCGACGGCGGGATTGCCCACGGCGACGCGCTCGATGGGCTGCGCGGGCCGGATTTCCTTCTGGGCGCCGGCCATGAGCCGCAGCGTGGGTTCCGCGGGCACGCCTTCCTGGGCTTGCGCCAGGCGGGTCGCTGTTGCCAGCATGGCCATGCCAAGCATGGCCGCAAACAGGGTCTTCGTCATGGACTGGCGGATCATGGCGGCCGTGGGCAGGGTGGCGGATCGGTTCCGATGGTGCATGAGCGGCTCGTTATTCGATCTCGCGCTTGCCAGCGCGAATGACTTCCACCCCGGCGGACGGCCTTTGCGCGTGGCCCGGTACCGCCGCGGGAGCAGCCTGCGGCCTGGCTTGCGATGCCGCTACCGCCGGCGCATGCGCGGCCGGTGCGGCACCCACAGCCAGGCGGCCAGCATTACGCCAGCCACTGCCTTGTCAGCCGGGGCGCTCGGCGCACCGGCCGCACGCCGCGCGCACCATCAGGGCGGGCGCGGTTCGGCGAACATGCCGTCGCTGGGAATCAGTTCGTCATGCGGATTGCGCAGGGCCATCAGAAGGCGTCCGGACTGCTGCGCCATGGCCAGCTTGCTGACCTGTTCCAGCGGCACGGACAGCACGGCGGTCTTGGCGCCCTCGCGGCGCGTCATCATCTGCTCGGGCTGCTCCTTGTTCGGTTCGTTGACAGCGCCGCCGCCGTAGGCCAGCACGCGCAGCCTGGGCAGCAGCATGCGTGCGTGGCTTGCGCCGATCTCCTGATTGTCGCGCCGCAGGACCAGGAACACGTCGACATAGTCGCCCGGCTGCACGCGGTTGCGACGCCGATCACCTCATCCACCGCGATCGCGACCGCGCGCTCGCCTTCGGGAATCTGCGCGGCAAGACCCGCGAGCAGCTGGCTTTCGAGTACCGGAACGTTCGCGCCAATGCTCACCAGCGGGACTTGGCCGGCCACTCGCGCCACCTCGGTATAGGCACCGGCGGGCTCGATCGGCAGCATTTCGACCTTGAGCGCGTCGGCGGGCAAGGGCTTGCCGGCCTCGACCGCGCGCGTCGTCACGACCACGGGGTGGGGAATGGCGGCGGCAGGCGCCGCCGCCTTCGGCGCGGCGGGCTGGCTGCCCACCTTCCAGGCCAGCAGGGCGAGCAGGAGCGCCAGGCTCAGGAGAGCAACGGCGGCGATGCGGATCTGCTTACTGGTCATGAGTGGCTTCTCCCTGCTGATGGGCTGAAGATCGGAACGCGGTCGCAAACTCGCGATTGCCTGGGAAAGCTCGATCCATCGGGTCGCATGCTTCGGTCACGTATCGTCACGTATCGGGAGAGAGCTGGACCATTGCCGAGCCGGACAACGTGGCAGGCACCGGTACCATCGGAAAGGCGGGAAGGATGCGGGTAGTCGGCAGGTTCAGCGTGACCCGCACGCAGACGTTGCCGGAGGCCGACGCACACGCAACGGCCTGCGCTACGCCGGCTTGTGGAATGAGGGCGGCGATGGAAGCCGGCAGCGTGGCCAGCGCGGTCGCCGCGGCGGCATTGACGCGCAAGGCCTGCATGGCGCCCGCGTTGTCGGCCGGCGCACCGCTGGGGTAGCGCAGCGCGGCACGCGCACCCTCTTCCGCGGCCAGGGTCAGCACCTGCTGCAACGCGAGCACCATGCCGTAATAGACGATGCCGACAACGATCGCGATCAGCGCAGGCGTGACGAGGGCGAATTCCAGCGCCGCCATCCCTTCACAGCGCCGTCGCCTGGTGTTTCTTCCCTGCGGCATGCTTTACCCGGTCCGATTCATGTACGCGCCGACCGGCGGCGCACCTCGTGCAACTGGGACAGGTGTGGCTCAACTGCCGGCACCCATCCATAGCAGCATGCCCACGGCAAGGTAGGCGGCATACGGAACGCCGCGCGCCTTGCTGAATTGCCGATTGATCTTCGCTGCTGCCGCGACGCCGGTGCGCGCACGCAAGTCCATGGCGCATGCGAGCAGCGCATGCGCCAGTCCGAGCAGGTTGCCGACGACCCATACCATGACCAACCCGTGCGGGCCCGTGAAGAGCCCGGCCACGGCGAGGAACTTGACATCGCCCGCCGCCATGCGCCCGAGGGCGTAGACAGGCAGCGTGACGGCGATACCAAGTCCCGCGCCAAGCAGGCGCGCAGGGATCCCCGGTTCCGGTGCGTTACCGGTCAGCAACGCCAGGCCAAGGGCCGTCAGTACCGCCGCCAGCAAGGCGTTCGGAACACGTCGATATGCCAGGTCAGTCCAGAGGGTCGCCGCGCAGAACAGCGCGGCGATCATGCGATCAGCTTGAGGGGGTTCCTGAACTTGGAAGGAATGTAGTCACCTTGTCCGCCAGGGCCTCGAAGGCCTTGCCCAGATTGGTGCCAAGTTTGCCTGCGCCCACTGCAATCGCCAGTGCGATGAGGCCCGCAATCAAGCCATATTCGATCGCGGTCGCACCGCGTTCGTCCCGAATGAAAAGTGTCAGCACTCGTTTCATGATCTCGCTCCCGATGTGATCCAGATCCCGCGATCACGCTGTCCCGTTCAAATATCGCGGTGCTCTGGGGCCCGCTCTGTTTGTTGGAGTTTCACGCTGACTACGATTTATTTATATGAGATCAAATGTCTCAACCATACCCCACCATTGGGTGATGGTCATCCCCGAAAAGAGTAGGCCGTTTGTTGGAATCCTCGATGAGAATTCGAGCGTTCCCAAGTTGTCAAAGAACGTTTGCATGGACCGGAATCCGGCCTGCAGCCTGGCTTTGCGGGAAGTTCAACCGCAAAGCCAGGCGGAAGAAAAAGATGCACCGCGACGGGGTGCGTAGCGACGGTGCACCGTGAAAACCCTAGAGGGTATGAGACATTTACCGGACGACTCCAACCAGACCTACCCCCAGCAACGGCAGTGCGGGCGCACCTTTGCCTTCACCCCCTGTTGTGTATTTGGTACCACCGGAAGCGGAGCCCGCCACCGGCGCCAGCACAGGCCCCAGCACCGGCGTCAGGATGCCAAGCGGCCCGGCGCCGGCGTTGCCACCGTGGAGCGAAGCATTGCCGGTGACAGCGGCAATGAGCGGCAGGCCGGTCAGCAGGTTCGGGGGGCATTCATTGCCGCCGCCGTACTTGCCGCCCGCGCCGGCGAGCGGCAGGTTGTTCAGCAGGCCACCAAGCGGGTTGCCGCCGTAAGAATCGCCATGCACGAGCCCGCCGGCAGCCGCAACGGTCTTGCCCGTTTCCGTGAAGACGCCGCCCAGACCGGATACTCCCGGGGCATGGCTGTGCGCGAGCAGTCCGCCTCCGCCCGCGACGGTATAGCCCACCTTGGACAGCAAGCCGTCCCCCGGCGCGCCCAGGTGGTCGCCGCGCCCACCGCCTGCGTGGTGTCGGTCAGCTTGGTGGTCAGCGGCACGATCACCTTGCTGGTGGTGCCGGTGAGCTGCGCCACCGGCCCCGTGGACAGGGCATCGCCGAGCTTGTCACCGCCATGCGACACGGCCATGCCCAGCTTCTGCACCGCGCCGCCGACCGGTGTGGTCAGCGGTGCAAGCGGTGACAGCTTTTCGGTGCCAAGCCCGCTGACCAGCTCGCCAGCGCTGGTCACGGTGTCTCCGGCCTTCTGCACGACATTGCCGGTGCTCGCCACGGTGACACCGACAGGGTCGTGGACCGAACCCATCTGGCCAAGGCCGTCGCCTACACCCGCACCCAGCGCACCCACGGTTTCGCCGGCATTGACGACCACGCCGCCGGCGCCGTAGCGGGCATCGGCGGGCAACAGCGGAATCGGCGCTTGCTGGATCTGTTTGCCGATATCGCTGACCGCATTGCCCGCGGCTGCCACGGTATTGCCCGCGCTTTCGATCACCTTGGAGGCCGGCGTGTTGTCGGACACCGAGGCCGGTGGCTGCGGCGGGGGCGGCGGGTTGTCCCCGCCGCCCTGGGGGGCAAGCCCCGACGCGCCACCGCCCGACACGCAGCCCGCCAGCAAAGTCACTGCGACCAGGCAGGCGCCTGCCAGGCATGTCATGGGGCGCTGGACCCTGTCATTGTTGTTTTTCATGTTGCTTCTCCAGTTGTCATTGCCACGTCCGTGGCAACGGTGACCCCTCTCGTTATTCGTCGTGTCAACCCGTTTGCACGGCTGGCGCATGCCAGCGTGGGCGCTGGTGTGTCGCCGTCGTCGAACATGGAATGGCAAGCTGCGTGCCAGCGGTGCATGCCTGGCGCGAACCTCCGTGGCGATGCCCGCCACGACTGCCTGCAATGCCTTGTCTGGCAAGGATTCCCGGGCAGCGGCGAGAGCGCCGGGGGAGCCCTTGGCATAAGGGCCCGGCAAGGGCCGGCCGTGTTACGCGCTACGTAACATGTTCCCCCGCCACGGAACATCGCTTGCCGCGCGCAGGGCCTGATGCAGCCAACGCCTTGATCCCGCTTGTGGTCCCGCGTGTGTTCCCGTTTCACGCCACACGTTACGTAACGCGTAACGCCTGCGCACCTGCTGAAGCCGCATGCGACGACGAGCGCGCGGTACCGCGCGGTACCCGCCAAGCGCGCCAGCCAAGACTTTCAGAGCCGTGCCCCTGCTTTGGTTGGGCATGTCCGTGCGCCAGCGCACACACTGGCACGCCCGTTGCGCCATACACGCTGCCGACGCCCGCTGCAGACATATGCGAGGCGCGGCCAGGCGATTTAACGACGGGACAAAGGAAACATCATGCGTACACAACAACTCGCAGCAGCCGCTCTGGTGACAACCCTGCTCGCGCTTGGGGGCTGTGCCAGCGGCAGCGGATCGACTTCCATGGGAACCGGCAGCACAGCCGGAACCAAGGGGGAACGGGGGGAAGTAGCGGTAATGGTGGAACCGGCAGCGACGGCCTGATTGCCACGACTGTCGGAGCGGGCGATAGCGGCGGCAACACCGACGGCAGCACTGGCGGCAACAACGGGGGGGAATACGGGCGGCAATAACGGCGGCACGCAGACGCCGGCCGCCCTGACCCCGACTTCCGAGCTCATCAGCAAGACCAGCACGATCGCGGGCGCGGCCGGCGGCGCGGTGAGCGACCTTGGCACGCAGATCGGCGGCGCCGGCGTGCCGCTGGTGCCGACGCAACACGAGCGCACTGGGCGACGCGGTCGCGTCCGTAGGCGACGCCATCAGCGCGCTGGGCACCGGCCTGCAATCAGCCTTGGCAATATCCCCAATGCCTCCAATCCGGTAGGCACCACGGTAGCCAGCACCGGCAACGTGGTGACGGATCTGGGCAACGCTGTCAGCAGCGCCGGCAGTGCGGCCAGTGGTCTGGGCACCGGTCCGCTGTCGCCGCTGTCTCCCCTGACGTCGACATTGGGGTCGGTTGTCACGCAGGTGGGTGGCGCAGTCGGCAATGGCGGCGGCACGCTGGCCACGGCGCTGTCGAGCGGCTCCGTGGAGCAGCTGACCTCGGGCACAAGCAAGCTCATCGTGCCGCTTACCTCCCAGCTGACCAGCACAACGCAGACGCTTGGCGCGGCAACCGGTCTCGGCGCGCCGGCGGCGGGCCTGCTCGCGACTGTAGGCGGGGCACTGGCCACCGCCGGCACCGCGCTGACGCAAACCAATAAGCCGGTGGTCTCGGGCGTGGGCGGCGTTGTCACCGGCACCGGCAATACCGTGGCCGCGCTGGGCGGCGCTGTGAACGGTGCGGCAGGCGCCAGCCCCCTTGGTGCGCTCAGCCCCGTGCTGGGCCCGATCGCGTCGCTGGGCGCATCGTCGGGCGCGGGCAGTGGCTCCTCGCCGCTGGCGCGGTAACCGGCGTTGTCGGCGGCGTGGTCAACACCGTCACCAGCGTCGCGTCCACCGCCGGAACAGCCACCAGCTCGGCAGGCGGCACCAGCGCGCTGGCACCGGTCACGGGGCTCGTCTCCGGCCTCACGGGCGGCTCCGCCGCCAAGAGCCCGGTCACTGGCGCCACCGCGCCTGTCACGGGCCTGGTGGGAGGCTTGCTGGGCGCGCTGGCCGGCACCCGCAAGTAATCCAGCGCTCCACAGCCTGCGCGGCGGCCACGAATCTGTCTGAAAGGCGCCGGGGTAGCGGCAACCCTGGCGCCAGTGGCCTGCCGGCCTATAGCCGCAATGTCTTGCTTACAGGGGTATTGCCATGCGTGCACATCATCGTGCCGCCGCGCTGCTGGTCGGCGTCGGCGCGCTCCTTCCCAGCCTTGTCCTTGCCGATCCGCGCAGCCCGGTCCAGGGCGATCCGACGGCGACGCTGCCCAGGATTGCACCGGCCCGTCCGGAAAGCAGCGTCACGGTCGAGGTCGCGCGGCCGGATTCGGCCCTGCGCAACCTGCTCAATGCGCGCCTCACGCCGAAGCACTTCCAGATCGAGGGCGTCAGGACGCTGCCGTTTGCGGAAATTGCCGCACAGTTTGCGCCGCTGGCCAACCAGGAAATCACGATCGCCCAGCTGCTGGAAGCCGCCAATGCGGTGACGAAGATGTACGAGGCGCAGGGCTATCCGCTTTCATTCGCCTTCGTGCCCGCGCAGGATTTCGAGAACGGCAACGTACTGATCACGGTGGTGGAAGGCTATGTCGCCAAGCTCACCATCAACGGCACGCCCGGTCCGGCCGAAAAGCGCCTGCGTGCAATCGCCGACAGGCTTGCGCAGGACCGTCCGCTGCGCCGCGAAACCTTCGAGCGTTACGTGAACGTGCTGTCGCAGCAGCCCGGCATGCAGGTGGCTGCCACCGTACAGCCGCCGCAGACCACCGACGGAGCCTGCGAGATGGTGCTTGACGTCAAGCGCAAGCCATTCGCGTTCGGCACCGCCATCGACTACATGTCGCCCGGGTTTCGTGCGATTGCGACCGCCACCACCAACAGCCTGACGCCGCTGGGCGAGCAGATCTCCGTCTCGGCGCTGTTCCCCAAGGGCCGCGACAGCGAAGAGTACTACGCCGCCTCCTATGCGCAGCCGATCGGCACCGAAGGCATGCTGGCCAGGCTGACCGCGTCGCACTACCGCGGTGTTCCGCAGAACGCCACACTGGAGTCGCTCGGCTTCAATCCGCGCTATGTCAATGACACGAAACGCATCGGCGGCCAGCTCGGCTATCCGCTGCTGCTGTCGAACGCGCATTCGCTGACGCTCACGGGCGGGCTGTACGGCGCCGACCAGTTCGAACGCTATACCCATGCCGCCACCGGCACGCCGGTCACGCTCGGCACCCATGTGCGCGTCGGCACGGCCGAGCTGACCTATGTGCAGCGGCGTGAAGGGCAGACGCGCAACGCCCTGCTGGGCCTGTACAAGGGCTTCGACGCGCTCGGTGCCAGCCGCCAGAACAATGCGAACGACCTCGACTTCTGGCGTACGCGCCTGCTGGTCTCGCAAGCCAATGACCTGCCGTTCGGCTTCGGCACGAATCTCTCCGCAGCCGGCCAGTACAGTGCCAACCGGCTTGCATCGGGCGAGCAGATCAGCTTTGGCGGCCGCTTCTTCGGCCTCGGCTATCCGGCCGGCGAAGTCGCGGGCGACAAGGGCTGGGGCGCCGCGGCCGAGCTGAACCATCTGTTCCTGCCCGACCTGGCGTACCTGCGCACCGTGCAGTCCTACCTCTGGGTCGACGTGGCGCGCGTGTATTCCAACAGCGCCAGCCTGTCGCATCGCAAGCTGTCATCAGTGGCGCTTGGCGTGCGGCTGTCGGACAGGAAGTACTACACGCTGGACCTGTCGGTAGCGCAGCCGGTCGGCGACAAGCCCACCAATGCCACGCATCGGTCACCACGGATCAACATGACCTATTCCTACCAGTTCGACTGAGCGGGCCGCCAGCGCCGATAACCAGGCACTTCAGCGCCTGGGCCTCCGCGAGTTCCAGGGCTTCGGCATTGGCCGCCTCATGTCCCTGGACGCCCAGCCAGGGTCAGGACTAGTTTCGCGGCGACGCCATCATATCCTCGCGGACCGGCCCATATTCGACCGGCACCCACTCATAGCCACCCGTGTCCCGGCGTACGTGCCCAATGCCCGGGAACGGCAGGTGCGCGCCGCCGACCCACAACCCGCCCTTTGCCGCGTCGGCGAAGATCCGGCTGCGCGTGGTCGCCGCGGCATGGCTGTCGACGTCGAACTCCATCGACACCGACGGGCGGCGGAACTGCACGGCATGGTTGTGGACGATGTCCCCCCACAACAACAGACTGGCCTTGCCCGAGGTAAACAGGTAGCCGGTATGGCCCGGCGTGTGGCCGTAGGCCGCCACCGTGCGCACGCCCGGCACAGGCTCCGCGCCGGCGGCGGCATCGAAGGTGCGCAAGCGGTTGACCGCCTGGTACGGGGCCACGGCATCGCGCGCCATGCCGAACAGCGCCTGGCTGTCCTTGCCGGCCGTCGCGGCATTGGCTTCGCTCAGCCAGTAGTTGGCGTCGGCCTTGTCGACATGGACGGTGGCGTTCGGAAACACCGGCTGCCCGCCTGATACGAGGCCGCAGGCATGGTCGCCATGCAGATGCGTGAGCAGCACGGTATCGACCTGTGCCGGCTCGTAGCCTGCCGCGCGCAGGTTGTTGACGATCTGGCCCAGCGTCGGCCCGAAGCAGCTTGCCGCGCCGGTATCGACGAGCACGAGGTTGCTGCCCGTATTGACAAGGTAGGCATTGACGGCCGTCTGCATGCCGGCGTCGACGCCACGAACATCCGCGCCAGCAGGCGCTGCACCTCGCGCGCGCTGGTGTACTTGAATAGCTTCGGATCGAGATCGATGTAGCCGTCGTACAGTGCCGTCACTTCGAACTGGCCCACCATCATGCGGTAGTAGCCTGGCGCTGTGTCTTCACCTGGGCGGGCGGCGCGGCGTGCGCGGCGGGCATGGCCGCCGGCATGATGGTACAGGCCAGGGCGGCCCCGGCCATCAGCGCACCGGCAAATCGATGGGTCAATGCATTCGGCAGCTTCATGTCACGTTCCTGTTTTGATTCGCGTTACGGAGGCAAGCGGGCTGGAATGACCGATCTGGCGCGCAGCACGTACCGCGGCAGTCGGCCGAACGCGTATCTTAAGGCGCGACAAGGGCTGGCGGTAAGGACCGGGACAAAAGCGTACCCAATTCTGCGTAAAGGGAATCAAGGGAAACGCAAAGGAAAACGGGGCCGACGGCCCCGTTGCATGCGCAATTGCCGATCCGGCTTATTCGGGCTGGATATTCGCGGCCTTGATAATGCGGCCCCATTTGGCCGATTCCTGCTGCTGGAAGCGCGCCAGTTCCGCAGGCGTGCTCGTAAACACCTCGGTGCCGGTGCCTGGTAGAACGTCGCGGCGGTGTCGCTGCGCGCTGCCTTCACGAGCATGGCATTGAGCTTGTTGATGACCGCTGGCGGCGTGCCGGCCGGTGCGTACGCGGCGAACCAGTAGCTCATCTCGTAACCCTTGACGCCGGCCTCGTCGATGGTCGGCACGTCGGGCGCCAGCGGCGAGCGGCTCTTGCCGGACACGCCGAGCGCGCGCAGCTTGCCGCTCTTGACCTGCGGCAGACCCGTGGCAGTGTCGGTGATCATCATCTGGATCTGGTTGCCGAGCAGGTCGGTCACGGCCAGCGGGTTGCTCTTGTAGGGCACGTGCAGCAACTCGACATGTGCCATCTGCTGGAACAGCTCTCCGGCGATACGCGACGATGAGCTGCCGCTGCCGAAGCTGAGCTTGCCCGGCTGCTTCTTCGCCAGTGCGATGAATTCGCCCACGGTCTTCGCCGGCACCTGCGGGTTCACGACCATGATCTGGCCGCCGCGGCCCAGCGCCGTGACGGGCGCGTAGTCCTTGA
Organism: Cupriavidus sp. UYMMa02A; assembly: GCA_001725945.1. GTDB lineage: Bacteria > Pseudomonadota > Gammaproteobacteria > Burkholderiales > Burkholderiaceae > Cupriavidus. The sequence goes on from LRMT01000006.1 coordinate 16,358, forward strand.
CGGGGTCGTATGGCAGCTTGCGGTACAGGTGCTCGTTCGCGGCATGCGTGGTGTTGGTGGTGATGAGCACGGTGTAGCCGTCGGCGCCGGCCTTGGCGACGTCGCTGGCGGCAATGAAGCCGTTGGCGCCGGGCTTGTTGTCCACCACCACGGTGACCTTGCTGTCCACGGTCACGGCCTGACCGATCGCACGGGCAAGCTGGTCGGTGGCGCTGCCGGCTGCAAACGGCACGACGAAGCGGATCGGCTTGTCGGGGTACTCCGCGAGCGCCTGTGCCGCTGGCAGCGCGCAGAGGGCGAATACGGCAGTGGTGAGGATCCTGTGGATGCCAGGCATGGATGTCTCCTGTTGATGGGTCTTTTTGATGTTGAAACCGGCAAGCGTGTGCTTACGTGCCCGGCGCAATCCATCGCGGCGGCAACGGGATCGGCAACTGCAGCAGGCGAAACGACAGCGCCTTGCCGTGTGCGTCGAGGTTCAGCGCATCGTTGACGCCGCCGTCGAGCACGCCGTCGATGACGAAGTTCATCGCCTGCAGCGACGGCACGAGATAGCGCGTGACCGCGGTCGGCTGGCGGTCATGGAAGAGCGCTCGTACGGCGTCTTCGGTCACATGCTCGACCAGATGCGCGAAGTCACGCGCGTCATAGGCAATCACGCTGATGTTGGAACGGTTGCCCTTGTCGCCGGTGCGGCCGTGGGCGAACTGGTAGAGCGTTGCGGTGGCAGTCATGGCGGGCTCCGCTCAGTCGATGAAGGCATGGCCCGGCGTCACCGCATTGCGCGGCACCAGGCAGGACATGGCGTTCAGCGCGCGCGCTGCGCGGTGCGTACGCCACCGCCACCCGCGGGCCCGCAGGTGTACAGCGCGTTGATTTCGCGCAGCAGGGCCTGCCCGACCGCCGCATCCTCGTGCGCGAGCGCGGCGCGCAGGCGCACGTCTTCGGCGGCGGCTTCCTGCGGCCCGGGTTGCGCAAGCATCCGGCCCGCATCGTCGGCGAGCACGCTGAGCACGCCGATCAGGTCGAAGCGTATCGGTGCGTCGTGCCCGAGCAGCGCCATGCGCCGGCGCACGATATTGGCCGCCAGGCGCGCGCGCGCAGCGGCGTTCGGGCCGGCATAGGAAATCTCGCCTTCGGCCATCCAGCCGCCGTGGAAGAACAGGTTGGCCTTGAGCTGCTCCGGCCGCGCGTGGCCGCGCACGTTGCGCACGGCCACGCGGTCAGTGCCGAGCTGCGCGACCGTGACCTCGCTGATGTCCGCGACGACATCGGGCGTCAGGTACGCGGCCGGATCGTGGACCTCGTACAGGAGCTGCTCCTTGACCGTACGCAGGTCCACGCAGCCGCCCGTGCCGGCGGCCTTGAAAATCTCGATGCTGCCGGCCTCGTCAAGCTGTGCGATCGGGAAGCCGACGGCATGGACGTTGGGCACGTCCTTCATGCCCGGATCGGCGAAATAGCCGCCGGTGACCTGCGCGCCGCACTCGAGCAGGTGTCCGGCCATCGTGGCCGCCGCCAGGCGGTCCCAGTCCTGCCAGGACCAGCCGAAATGCGCCATGGCCGGGCCCACGGCCAGTGCGGGGTCGGCCACGCGGCCGCATACCACCACCTGCGCGCCGGCCTGCAACGCATCGGCAATGCCCCGCGCGCCGATATAGGCATTGGCGCAGACGAAGCGCGCCTCGGGAAAGCCGGGCCCGACCAAGTCCGCCGCAGCAGCGCGCGGCCGGCGTCGTGCGACAGGTCGTCGCCCTCCACCACGGCCACGCGCG
>LRMT01000007.1 GCA_001725945.1 Cupriavidus sp. UYMMa02A
GGGCCAGCATATCGACAAAGTGAAACGCCTCGCTATGCCACCGCCTGCCCTCTCCCCCGGCCCCTCTCCCGCAAGCGGAGAGGGGAGAAACAAGCGGTCGACCAGAGGTGGCCGGCCGACTAGATGCAGTACTTACAGGAGACACCACAATGCAAGGCAAGATCATGCACCGCATCTTCCCGCTGGCCGCCACCGCCGTAGCCGCCATGCTGGCCTCGGGCGCCGCGCTGGCCCAGGAAGTCGTCAAGATCGGCTACACCGGCCCGCTGTCCGGCGGCGCCGCGCTGTATGGCAAGAACGTGCTGTCCGGCGTGCAGATGGCCGTGGACGAGATCAACGCCACCGGCCTGGAGGTCAAGGGCAAGAAGATCAAGCTCGAAGTCGTGGCGCTCGATGACAAGTACTCGCCCGCCGAGGCCGCGATCAACGCGCGCCGACTGGTGCAGCAGCACAAGACGCCGGCCGTGTTCGTGCCGCACTCGGGCGGCATCTTCGCGCTGCAGGCGTTCAACGAGCAGGAGAAATTCCTGGTCATGGCCTATTCGAGCGTGCCGCGCATCACCGATGCCGGCAACAAGCTGACCATCCGCATCCCGCCGGCCTACACCGGCTATATCGAGCCCTTCGTCAAGGCGCAGATGAAGCGCTACGGCAAGAACGTGGCGCTGGCCCCGGCCGACCACGACTACGCCAAGGCCTGGGTGCAGGCCTTCGTTCCGGCCTGGGAAGGCGCGGGCGGCAAGGTCGTCGGCAACAACCCGATGTCCTATACCAAAGCCACCGACTTCTACAGCGGCGTGTCGCGCGCCATGACCGACAAGCCCGACGTAATGTTCGTCGGCGGCCCGTCCGAGCCGACCGCACTGGTGGTCAAGCAGGCCCGCGAACTCGGCTTCAAGGGCGGCTTCATCATCATGGACCAGGCCAAGATGGACGAGATGGCCAAGGTCACCAACGGCCTGGCCATGCTGGAGGGCTCGATCGGCGTGCTGCCGCTGGTCAATGACGGCCGCCCGGCCGCGCAGAACTTCAATACCAGGTACAAGAAGCTGCATGATGGGCGCGACGCCACCACCGAGATGTCGCTCAACTACACCATGGTGTATGCGCTGGCCGGCGCAATGAAGCTGGCCGGCACCACCAGCGATGCCGCCGCCATCCGCGCGAAGATGCCTGACGCGGTCAAGGCGCTGCCGAAGGACGCCAACCCGAATGAGGTGGAAGGCATCGATGCCAAGGGCGGGTCGGTCGCCGACACCGTGGTGGGCTGGGTGCAGAACGGCAAGATCTCGCCGGTGCGGCTGTCCGAGCTGGCCAAGTAAGGCAGCCGAGATGGCATGCGGGCCGTCAGGGGGTACCCCTGACGGCCCGTATCGCTTTTGCGCGTTCGCGGATCCGGAAGGCCGTTGCCCGCCTCCATCCGCCCGCGCTCAGGTTGCGCGCTGCTGCTGGCGCTGCTGGTCGATCTGCTGCTGTTGCTGTTGTCGCTGGCGTTCCTGCATCTGCCGCTGCTGGTCCTGCTGATGGCGCTGCTGCTCCTGCATGGCACGCTGCTGTTCCTGCATCGCGCGCTGCGCTGTTCCTGCGCGGCATGCTGCTGTTGCTGCATGGCGCGTTGCTGCTCCTGCGCGGCACGCTGCTGTTCCATCTGCTGGCGCTGCGCGGCCTGTTGCTGGCGCTGCTGCTCCTGCATGGCGCGCTGTTGTTCCATCTGCTGGCGCTGTGCGGCCTGTTGCTGGCGCTGTTGCTCCTGCGCGG
>LRMT01000008.1 GCA_001725945.1 Cupriavidus sp. UYMMa02A
GGCCGAGACATCGGCGGCGGCGTTGCTGGCCGCGCCTTGGCGGCATCGGCGGCGTTGCTGGCCAGCGCGGCGGCATCGCTGGCCGGCGCTGGCCGATTCCGCCGCGCTTTGCATGGCGCTATCGGCGCTCGGCGTAGCCGGCGCTTCTTCCTTCTTGCTGCAAGCGGCCATAGCCGCAGTGATCATCAACAGCGCGAGCAGTTTCTTCATGATTTCGTCCTTATGTCCGTGCTTCAGGAGAGACAATTTGCCGGCGGCTTCTTATGTAGCCGGTCGTGAACGATTATAGACAGCGGCCTTTAGCCCGCCAGTGCTGTTTCAAGCATTTACAACAGATACAAAGCGTTAGGCCCCGTTGAGCGATGATCAAGATAAGTCGTGTATTAGGCGCTTATTGGTGTCAGCTGTCTTCGCCCAGCGCCGCGAGCTGGTCCGCTTGGTGCTCCGCGGCCAGCGTGGAAACCAGTTCCTCCAGGTCGCCATCCATGATCATGTCGATCTTGTAGAGCGTCAGGTTGATGCGGTGGTCGGTCACGCGCCCTTGCGGGAAGTTGTACGTGCGGATGCGGTCGCTGCGGTCGCCCGAGCCGATCAGGTTGCGGCGCGTGTTCGCTTCCTTCGCCTGTGCGGCGCGCATCTGCTGGTCCTTGATGCGCGCGGCCAGCACCTTCATGGCCTTGTCCTTGTTGCGGTGCTGGCTGCGGTCGTCCTGGCATTCCACCACGATGCCGGTCGGGATGTGCGTGAGACGCACGGCCGAGTCGGTCTTGTTGACGTGCTGGCCGCCGGCGCCCGACGCCCGGAACGTGTCGATGCGCAGGTCGGACGGATTGATTTCGACTTCGCCCACTTCATCCGCTTCCGGCATTACCGCCACCGTGCAGGCCGAGGTATGGATGCGGCCTTGCGCCTCGGTGGCCGGCACGCGCTGCACACGGTGGCCACCCGATTCGAACTTCAGGCGCGAGAACGCGGCATCGCCGGCAATGCGCACAATCACTTCCTTGTAGCCGCCCAGGTCGGACTCGGACTCGCTCATGATCTCCACCTGCCAGCGCTGGCGCTCGGCGAAGCGCGTGTACATGCGCAGCAGGTCGCCCGCAAACAGCGCGCTTTCCTCGCCGCCGCGCGCGCGGATTTCCAGGATCAGGTTGCGGTCGTCGTTCGGGTCCTTGGGCAGCAGCAGTTTCTGCAGGCTGCCTTCCAGCGTCTCAAGCCGTTCGCGCGCGCTGGCAATCTCATCGGCGGCGAAGTCCTTCATCTCCGGATCGTCGAGCAGCGCCTGGGCCGTGGCCAGGTCGTCCTGTGCCTGGCGGTAGAGGCCATATTGCTCGGTCACCGGCGACAGTTCGGCATGCTCGCGGCTGAGCTTGCGGTACTGGTCGATATTGGCGGTCGCATCCTCGCGCGCAAGCAGGGCGTTGACTTCGTCGAGTCGCTCGGCCAGTTGGTCGAGCTTGGCAAGCATGCTGGCTTTCATGGGAATCCGGGTGGGGGAGGCGGGAGAAGGGCAGAAACCGGCCGCGATCGGGGCGGGCGGCGGGATGCCGGCGCGCATGCGCGCGGGCGCAGCGCTCGGTCGCGGCTAGCGCTCGGAGTGGCTGCTGTGGCGGAACAGGCCGGGCACCAGGCGCACCAGCGCCTCGCGGTTCTCGCCCTGCATGTGGTTCAGCGCATGGGTCGGGCCATGCAGGAACTTGCGCGTGAGCGCGCCCGACAGGGCTTCAAGCACAGCTTCCGGGTCGTCGCCGCGCGCGAGCATGCGCCGGGCGCGGTCCAGTTCGGCCTGGCGGATCGATTCGCCGGTGGTCTGCAGCTCGCGGATGACCGGCACCACGCTGCGCGTTTCGAGCCAGTGCATGAAATTCTGCACGCGGCTTTCGATAATCGCCTCGGCCTGGGCCACGGCGGCCTGGCGCATCGCGTTGCCTTCGCGCACGACGGCGCCGAGGTCGTCCACGGTGTAGAGGAAGACGTCGTCCAGGCGCGCGACTTCGGGCTCCACGTCGCGCGGCACGGCCAGGTCGACCATCATGATCGGGCGGTGCTTGCGGCGCTTGACCGCGCGCTCGACGGCGCCCAGGCCGATGATCGGCAGCGAACTCGCGGTGCAGGACACCACGATGTCGAATTCATGCAGGCGCTCGCCGAGTTCCTGCAGGCGGATCGCCTGCGTGGTCAGGCCCTGTTCGGCAAGCTGTTCGGCCAGCTTTTCGCCGCGCTCGACGGTGCGGTTGGCCACCACCACCTGGCGCGGCTTCTGCGCGGCGAAGTGCGTGGCGCACAGCTCGATCATCTCGCCGGCGCCGATGAACAGCACGCGCTGCGTCGAAATGCTTTCAAAGATCCGTTGTGCCAGCCGTACGGCTGCCGCGGCCATCGACACCGAATGCGCGCCGATCTCGGTCTGGCCGCGGACTTCCTTGGCCACCGCGAACGTGCGCTGGAACAGCTGGTTCAGGTAGGTGCCGAGCGAGCCGGCTTCACCGGCTGTGCGCACGGCATCCTTGAGCTGGCCCAGGATCTGGGTCTCGCCGAGCACCATCGAATCCAGCCCGCTTGCCACGCGGAACGCATGGCGCACGGCTTCGGACTGAGGCAGGGAATACAGGTGCGGTGCCAGGTCGGACGCCGGCACGTTGTGGTGCTGCGACAGCCACTGCAGCGTGTGCTCGAAACCCTCCGCGCCTGGCTTCAGTACGTCGGTCGCGCAGTAGATTTCAGTGCGATTGCAGGTGGAGAGGATGGCAGCTTCGGTACCATTGCGACCGGCCAGGTGCGTGCGCAGCGTCCCGAGCGCCGGTTTGATCTGCTCAAGCGGAAACGCCACCCGCTCGCGCAGCGAGACTGGTGCCGTCGTATGGTTGATGCCGATCGCGAGCAGTTGCATTTGTAGGGACTGGTGCCGGGTCCACAGCAAGTGCGGCCCGATTGCCATTATAACGTCGGGATCGGATCTTGCAGGCATGCGCGGCATCAAGCCGGGGACGCAGTATTGTTACGCCGGCCCGGCAAGATTGTGGACCGGGCAATACTCAGGAGCGAGGATGTTGGGTACGTTGATCGTGGGATTGCTGGTCGGCCTGGGGGCACGCCAGATGCATCCCGGCGGCAGGGTGGTGACCCTGCCAGCCGCGCTGGTGCTTGGGATGGCGGGCGCCGCGGCGGCTTTCTACGGCGGGCGTGCGCTTCACTTGTTCATCGACGGCCAGCTCAGCGGCTGGTTCGCGGCAATCGTCGGCGCCGCGCTGCTGGTCGGCCTGTGGGGAGCGTTGCGGCCCCGCCACGGGTAACTTCAGAACTGACGATCCTGGCAGGAATCGGCTTCCGCAGGCAGCGAATCAGCCGCGTGCGGCCAGGAAGCGCCGCAGGATGCCATCGGAATAATGGCTGGCCACCTTTTTCAGGAATGCCGGAAAGTCCACATGCGCACTGTCGTCGGCGCGGTCGGAGATGGTCCGCATGACCGCGTAGCGCACGCCATATTCATGGCAAACCTGCGCGACCGCGGCGCCTTCCATTTCCACGGCCAGCAGGTCCGGCAGGCGCTCCCGCAGTTCCGCGACGGCGGTGGCCGAGTTGATGAACTGGTCGCCGCTGCCCACCAGACCCAGCCGCAGCGCGGGCGTGCCGATGCCGAAGTGTTCGCGCACCGCCGGCGGTACATCGGTCGGCAGGTCTTCGCGCAGGAAGTGGTCAGCCGCCGCGCGCAGGGCTTCAGTCAGGCCCGGGTCGGCGGGAAAGCGCGCGCAATCGAGCAGAGGCACTTCATGGCGGGGGAATAGCGGTCGCGCATCCATGTCGTGCTGCATGGTTTCGCTGGCGATGACGATATCGCCCACGCGCACGCCGTCGCCCACGCCGCCGGCCAGGCCGGTAAAGACGATCTCCTGCACGCCGAACTCACGGATCAGCGTGGCCGTGGTGGCGGCCGCCGCGACCTTGCCGACGCGGGCCAGCACGAGCACGCAGGACTGCCCGTGGAGATGGCCCACATGGTAGTCGCGCATGCCGATGCGGTGGATGGTTGCGCGCGCGTCTTCATGGCGCATGGCCGCGACGAGGCTGTCGACTTCGTCATGCAGGGCGGCGAGGATGCCGAGGGTCATGGGGGCGTGGCCGAAACGGAAAACCAAAAGGATACCGGCAGGCGCGGGGCGGGCATAGGCCGCCTTGATCCCGGACAGGTGCGGCGCCAGCGGCGCTTTGCTAGAGTCGCTCCATACCGACTCCGGGAACGTGCATGACCATCACATCGACGCCCACAACCGGCGAGCGCCGCGCCATCCGCCAGGCCCTCGCCGAGTGGCGCGCAGAGGGGCGGCTGGCAGCCGGCGGTGTGGCCCGGCCCTGGGGGCGCACCGAGCCCATGGCGGCCGATTGGCGCCGCTGGCTGGACCACGGGCTGCTTGCACTGGGCACGACCCTGCTGTGCGCAGGCGTGATCGTCTTCTTTGCCTTCAACTGGCAGGACCTGCACAAGTTCGCGAAATTCGCGGTGCTGGCCTCGGCTATCAGCTTGATGGCCGGGTTTGCGCTGTTTCGGCAGAGCGGCGACATGGCGGGCCGCGCCGCGCTCGGCGGCGCGCAGGTGCTGGCCGGCGTGCTGCTCGCGTGATCGGCCAGACCTACCAGACCGGTGCCGATGCCTGGCAACTCTTCGCGCTATGGTCGCTGCTGGCCGTGCCGTGGGCGCTCGCGGCGCGCGCGGCGCCGCACTGGTGGCTGGTAATCGTGATCGGCAACGTGGCGCTGCTGCGTTACTTCAGCGTGCGCCTGGGCGTTGGCGGCATGTTCGAGTTGCTGTTCGATGCGCGGCACGCGCGCACCACCACCTTGCTGCTGCTGGGTACGGTGCTGCTGCAGCTGGCACTGTGGGCGTGGCTTTGCGCGCATGCTGCGGCATTCGGCTTCCGCGGCCAGACTGGCGCACGCATCCTGGCAGCGATGGCCTGTTTTCACGCGGGCTTCGTGGGCCTGTCCGCGCTGTTCACCAGTCATCCGGACCTGTCGGCCTTCGGGCTGGCGGCGGTGGCGTTGCTGGCGCTGGGTTGGTGGTTCCGGCGGTGGGCGTTCGACATCGTCGTGCTGAGCCTGGCCAGCCTGACCGGCATCGTTCTTGTGGTCGCCGCTGTCGGCCGTCTGCTGCATGAAGGCAAGGCCGATTTCGACGCCTTCCTGCTGCTCGGACTCCTTACCGTAGGCATGGCCGCTGCCGCGGCCGCTTGGCTGATGCGTGCCTACCGCGCGCAAACCGTGGAGCTGTCATGACCCAGGCCATCCAGACCGAACAGGCGCTGTGGCGCGAGCTGGCAGCGCGTGGCGAGGTGCAGGGCGAAGCCGACGCCAAGGTGCGGACGCCTGGGCGGTGCGTGCCTTGATGGGCGCGGCCGGGTGGCTCGGTGCGCTGTTCTTCCAGATGTTCTTCCTGGGCGCGGTCTTCGTCGCCGTGCGCGAGGACGCCGGCGCCATCGCGGTGACGGGCCTCGCCATGATTGTCCTCGCGGCGGTACTGTACCGGCGCGGCGGCGCGGGGATCGCGCTCGGGCAGTTCGCGCTGGCCGTGAGCCTCAGTGGCCAGGGCATGGTGATCTATGGCGTGGCGGAGTCGTTGGGCGGCGGGCGGGTGATCGAGACGGCCGCCTTCTGGGTGTGTCTTGCCGTGTTCGAGGCGGCGCTGTATGTGCTGGTGCAGAACCGGCTGCACCGGTTCCTGGCGGCGGTGGGCGTCTGGATCGGGCTGGCCGTCGCCGTGCATCTCGCGCTGACGGACTCGGTGCGCCACGCGTGGCTGGCCATCCCGTGGTCGCTGGGCTGGCTCGCGCCGGCCGCCTGCGCGCTCGCGGCATGGTTCACCGTGGCCGAACAGCGCCTGTGCGCCAGCGGCCGGCACGTCTGGCTGGAGCCGGCGATCGATGCCACGCTGTTGTTCGCATTGGGCGCGGCGCTGGTCGTAACGGGCGCTAGCCATCCTCTGGCGTGGTTCGGCGTCCCCGAGACCGTACCGCTCTTTTCCAGCGCGCGCTGGCTCACGGGCGCATTGGTCGGCGTGGTGCTGGTTGGCTTCGCGCTGACGGAGTGCCGGCGGCTCGCACTATCGATTCCGGCTACTGCGTCGTGCTCGCCGGCACAGCGGCATTCAGCGTCCTGATGTCCGCGGCGCCTGCCATCGGCGCCGGCGCGCTTGCGCTAGGACTGGCCTTGCGGCGCGCCTCGCTGCCATGGCTGGGCCTCGGCGTTGCCGCCATCGCCATTGGCTTCATCTGGTACTACAGCTCGCTGCATTGGACACTGCTGGCGAAGTCCGTCACGCTCGCCGTCGCCGGACTGGTGCTGCTCGGCTTGCGTCAATGGCTCGTGCACGGCGAGCCGGTAGAGGAGATCGCATGAAACGATGGATCCTGATGGCCTGGGCGCTCACGCTGGCACTGGCCGCGGCGGGCATCTTCGGCAAGGAACGCCTGCTGGCACGTGGCGACACCATCTACCTGAGGCTCGCGCCAGTCGATCCGCGCTCGCTGATGCAGGGCGACTACATGGCGTTGAACTTTGCCATCGGCGCCGCCATCCGGGCCGCACGAATGGATGGGTTCGAGCAGCGCGACGGCGTCGCCGTCATCCGGCTCGACGCGAACCGGGAGGCTTCATTCGTCCGGCTGCATGGCGATGAGCCGCTGGCGGCGGGCGAACGGCTACTGCGCTTCCAGACCGTCGAGGCGCGGTGGGGTGGTACGCAGGTACAGGTTTCGACCGATGCGTATTTCTTCCAGGAAGGGCAAGGCGGGCGCTTCGAGAAGGCGCGGTATGGGGAGTTCCGGGTGGATGGGAACGGGCAGGCGTTGCTGGTGGGGTTGAGGGGGAAGGGGATGGAGGCGCTGTAGTGCCGAAACATTGTCGCGACAGCGTCGCGACAATTCTTGCAAGAGCGAACACGCTCAAGCGACAGGTGCGCCGTTATGCCAAAAAGAATCCCCGTGCCCTTAAGGGTCACGGGGATTCTTTTGTGCAGAATTCCGAGGTTCCGGCGACTGTCAGACGTTGAACAAGAAATTCAACACATCCCCATCCTTCACCACATACTCTTTCCCTTCGGCCCGCATCTTGCCCGCTTCCTTCGCGCCGGTCTCGCCCTTGAAGGAGATGTAGTCCTCATACGAGATGGTCTGCGCACGGATGAAGCCGCGTTCGAAGTCCGTATGGATCACGCCGGCGGCCTTTGGGGCGGTGTCGCCCACGTGGATGGTCCAGGCGCGGACTTCCTTGACGCCAGCGGTGAAGTAGGTCTGCAGGCCCAGCAGCTTGAAGCCGGCGCGGATCACGCGGTCCAGGCCCGGTTCTTCCATGCCCAGGTCTGCCAGGAACTCGGCCTTGTCGGCGTCGTCCAGGTCGGCGATTTCTGCCTCGATGGCGGCGCAGACGGCTACCACCGGCGAGTCGGTCGTCTTGGCGTACTCGCGTACGACGTCCAAGTGCGGGTTGTTCTCGAAGCCGTCTTCGCGCACGTTAGCCACGTACATGGTGGGCTTGGCGGTGATCAGGCAGAACGGGCGGATGGCCTCCCATTCTTCCGGCGCCAGGTCCAGCGTGCGCACAGCCTTGGCCTGGTCGAGCACGGCCTGTGCCTTTTCCAGCACGGCGACCAGCCGCAGCGCTTCCTTGTCACCGGCGCGGGCCGGCTTGATGTAGCGGGCCAGGGCCTTCTCGACAGTGCCCAGGTCGGCCAGCGCCAGTTCGGTGTTGATCACTTCGATGTCCGACAGCGGATCCACCTTGCCGGCCACGTGGATCACATTGTCATCTTCGAAGCAGCGCACCACGTGGGTGATGGCGTCGCATTCGCGGATATTGGCGAGGAACTGGTTGCCCAGGCCCTCACCCTTGGACGCGCCCGCCACCAGGCCGGCGATATCGACAAACTCGACCGTCGCCGGCAGGATGCGCTCCGGCTTGACGATCTCGGCCAGTTTGGCGAGCCTCGGATCCGGCACTTCGACCACGCCCACATTGGGTTCGATCGTGCAGAACGGATAGTTTTCGGCGGCGATGCCGGCCTTGGTCAGGGCATTGAACAGCGTGGACTTGCCGACGTTGGGCAGGCCGACGATGCCGCATTGGAGGCTCATGGTGTCAGGCGGGAAATAGCAAAACCCATATTCTAGCGGATGGGGGCCCTCGGCCTTGCCCCACGGCGCCCCGAGCGCCGGGGCTGCGGGGGGAGGTGGCTATAATCCAGCCATGACCCGATCCACGCGTCCGTACGCAATTCCTCAGCTTTCCAGATCGCCGTCGTCGGCGGCGGCATCGTGGGCAAGTCCTGCGCGCTGCTGCTGGCGCAGCAGGGCATGAGCGTGGCCCTGGTCGCGCCGCGTCCCGCGCGCGGACGCCCGCCGGCCGGTCCCGATGACTGGGACAGCCGTATCTATGCGTTTTCCGCGAGTTCGCAGGCGCTGCTCGAGCGCATGCGCGTGTGGGAAGCGCTCGACCCCGCCCGCGTCCAGCCGGTGCGCGATATGCGCGTGTTCGGCGACGTCAGTGCTGCCGAAACATCGCCAAGCCTGGACGGCGACCTGCACTTCTCAGCCTACGCGGCCGCGGTGCCGCAACTGGCGTGGATCGTCGAATCCGGGCTCGTGGAGCGCGCCCTGGATACCGCGCTCGGTTTCCAGCACCAGGTCCAGTGGCATGACGATACCGCCGCCGGCTTCGAGCGCGATGCCGATGGTGCGACGCTCACGCTGTCCGGCGGCGCCAGGGTCCGTGCTGCCTGCGTGATCGGCGCCGACGGCGCGCGCTCCTGGGTGCGCCAGCAGTGCCATATCGGCGTGACCACGCGGCGCTATCGGCAGCTTGGCGTGGTAGCGAACTTCGAATGCGAACGGTCGCACCACGACACCGCCTGGCAATGGTTCCTGGGCGCCCGGAAAAGCTCATGGCCGACGAGGAGGCCGCCAACGGCGAGATCCTGGCCATGCTGCCGCTGCCGGGTTCGCGCATGTCGATGGTCTGGGCGGCAGACGAGGCCCACGCCCACGAGTTGCTTGCGCTGTCGCCGGAGGCGCTGGCCGCCACGGTGATGCAGGCGGCCACGGGCGCGGTCGCAGCCGGTTCGGCGCGCTGCGCTGCGTGACGCCCGCGCAGGGTTTTCCGCTGGTGCTGCAGCGCGCGGAGCAGTTCGTGCAGCCGCACCTGGCGCTGGTGGGCGATGCCGCGCATGTGGTGCATCCGCTGGCCGGACAGGGCATGAACCTGGGTTTGCGCGATGTTGCGGAACTCGGCAAGGTCATGGCCGCCAAAGAACCTTTCCGCAGCGAGGGCGACCTGCGCCTGCTGCGCCGCTACGAACGGGCCCGCGCCACCGACCTGCTGTCGCTGACCGCCGCGACCGATGGCCTGCACCGGCTGTTCTCGCTGCCGGGCAGCGTGGCGCGCGTGGTGCGCAATACCGGCATCCGCGCGGTGGGCCGGCAGTCGCTGCTCAAGCGCTTCCTGATTGAACGGGCGCTCGGCTGACGCCGGGTGCCGACCCTGACCGAATACCTGGAGTCGATATGTTCCAACTCATGCGCCGCCACCCCGCCTGGACGACCGCCATTGCCGGCGGCCTTGCGGCAGCGGGCTTTGCCCTGCACGCCGTGGCGGCGGGCGAACCGGGCACTGACCGCATCAAGGAATCCCTGCAGAAGATGCTGGGCGGCCGCGCTGAAGTGAAGAGCGTGACCAAGAGTCCCGTGCCGGGGCTGTTCGAAGTCAACGTCGGCGGGCAGGTCGTCTACACCGACGCCACCGGCCGCTATGTGATCAACGGCGAGCTGATCGACACCAAGACCGGCACGAACCTGACCGAGGAGCGCCTGGCGGACCTCAACCGCATCAAGTGGTCGGACCTGCCGCTCGCGCGCGCATCAAATGGACCAAGGGTGACGGCAGCCGCCAGGTCGCCGTGTTTTCCGACCCGAACTGCGGCTACTGCAAGCGTATCGAGCAGACCTTCCAGCAGATGGACAACATCACGGTCTACACCTTCCTGTATCCCGTGCTGTCGCCCGATTCGGAAATCAAGGCGAAGCAGGTCTGGTGCGCGGCCGACCGGACCAAGGCGTGGCGCGACTGGATGCTGAACAAGGTGGCCCTGACCGGCAACGGCACCTGCAAGACGCCGGTCGATGACAACCTCGCGCTCGGCCAGAGCATGAACATCACGGGCACGCCGGCGGTGTTCTTCATGGACGGCACACGCATTCCGGGCGCGGCCGATGCCGGCACGCTCGAACGCAAGCTCGCCAGCATCAAGAAGTAACGACCGGCCGGCATTGTTCCGGCCCGAACAGGCGGCCGGACCCAGTCCGGCCGTTTTGCATTCCGGACCCCCCCTTCGCGACAGATCGCCCGGCAGGGCGGCACAGGAGACTTCCATGACGTTCCAGGCACTGCTGTTGACCCAGGCCAACGGTGCGACCGAGGCCAACATCGCCACGCTGGACGAGGCGCAACTGCCCGCCGACGGCGATGTACTGGTCGCGGTCGACTATTCCACGATCAACTTCAAGGACGGGTTGGCCATCACGGGCCGTTCGCCGGTGGTGCGCAAGTGGCCGATGGTGGCCGGCATCGACGGTGCCGGCACGGTGCTGGAGTCTTCGCACCCGCGCTGGAAGGCTGGCGACAAGGTGGTTCTCAACGGCTATGGCGTCGGTGAAACGCATTGGGGCTGCCTGGCACAGCGCGCGCGCCTGAAGGGCGACTGGCTGGTGCGCCTGCCCGACTTATTCACCACGCGCCAGGCCATGGCGATCGGCACGGCCGGCTATACGGCGATGCTGTCGGTGCTGGGGCTGGAGCGCGGCGGCGTCAACGGACCGGTGCGGCCCGGCGATGGCGATGTGCTGGTCACGGGCGCATCGGGCGGCGTGGGCACGGTCGCGATCGCGATCCTCAGCAAGCTCGGCTATCGCGTGGTGGCTTCCACCGGCAAGCGCAACGAGGAGGATTTCCTCAAGGCGCTGGGCGCGGCTGAAGTCATCGATCGCGCCGAACTGTCCGCACCGGGCAAGCCGATGCAGAAGGAACGCTGGGCGGCCGTCGTGGACGCGGTGGGCTCGCACACGCTGGTCAATGCATGTGCGCAGGTGCGCTACGGCGGCGTCGTCACGGCATGCGGGCTCGCGCAGGGCATGGACTTTCCGGCATCGGTCGCGCCGTTCATCCTGCGCAGCGTGACGCTGGCCGGCATCGACAGCGTGATGGCGGCCATGTCGCTGCGCGAACAGGCATGGGCGCGGCTGGCCACGGACCTGGAGCCGGATCGCCTCAACGCGATCACGCGAGAGATCACGCTGGGCGAAGCGGTTGAAGCCGGCCGCAGCATCGTCGAAGGCGGTTTGCGCGGGCGCACCGTAGTCAACGTCAACCGCAACTGAGCGGCCCTGGCAGCCTCGGCGGATCGCGCCGAATGACGAACGATACAATCATGCCCATGACGCCGATCCGCTATGCCATCGCCCCGCTTCAGCCCGAAGCGCATCTTTTCGCCGTCACCGTCACGGTGACTTCGCCCGATCCCGCCGGCCAGCGCTTTTTCCTGCCGGCCTGGATTCCGGGCAGCTACATGATTCGCGACTTCGCCCGCCATATCGTGCGCATCCGCGCCGATGCGGGCGGCAAGCCTGTGGCGCTGACCAAGCTCGACAAGCACAGCTGGCAGGCCGCGCTGTCGATGCATCGACAGGTCCGCTCACGCTGAGCTATGAAGTCTATGCCTGGGACCTGTCGGTGCGCGCCGCGCACCTCGACACGGCCCACGGCTTCTTCAATGGCAGCTCGGTCTTCCTGTGCGTGGACGGGCAAGAAGACCAGCCCTGCACGGTGGATATCCATCCTCCGGCAGGCGAGAACTACCGCAATTGGCGCGTGGCTACGGCAATGCGTGAAGCCTCGGGCCGCGAAGGCGCCAAACGCTACGGCTTCGGCCGCTACCAGGTCGCCGACTACGACGAACTGGTCGACCACCCGGTCGAAATGGGCGATTTCCTGATGGCCAGCTTCCGCGCATGCGGGGCGCAGCACGACGTGGTGTTCACCGGCCGCGTGCCGCAGCTCGACATCGACCGCGTCTGCCGCGACCTCAAGCGCATCTGCGAGGCCCAGATCCGCCTGTTCGAACCGCGCACTGCACGCGCGCCGTTCCTCGACAGCAACCGCCGCTACGTCTTCATGACGATGGTCACCACCGACGGCTACGGCGGCCTCGAGCACCGCGCGAGTACCGCGCTGATGTGCGCGCGCTCGGACCTGCCGGCGCGCGGCGACAGCGAGACCAGCGAGGGCTACCGCACCTTCCTGGGCCTGTGCAGCCACGAGTATTTCCACACCTGGAACGTGAAGCGCATCAAGCCCGCCGCGTTCGTGCCGTACCGGCTGCAGGAGGAAACCTACACGCCGCTGCTGTGGCTGTTCGAGGGCTTCACCAGCTACTACGACGATCTCGTGCTCGTGCGCTCGGGCTGCGTGACCGACACGCAGTATGTCGAGATGCTGGCCAAGACCTGGAACGGCGTGCTGCGCGGCAACGGCCGCACCAAGCAGAGCGTGGCCGAAAGCTCGTTCGACGCGTGGACCAAGTACTACCGCCAGGACGAGAACGCGCCCAACGCCATCGTCAGCTACTACACCAAGGGCTCGCTGGTGGCGCTCACGCTGGACCTGACCATCCGCGGCAAGACCGCCGGACGGCGTTCGCTCGACGACGTCATGCGCGCGCTGTGGCAGCGCTACGGGCGCGACTTCTATGCGCCCGATGCCGTGCAGCGCGGCGTCACCGAGGCCGAGGTCTATGCGTTGTTCGACGAGGTCACGGGGCTGCGGCTGGGTGCGCTGCTGCGTTCGCTGACCGAAGGCACCGGCGAACTGCCGCTGGCGCCGCTGTTCAAGCGCTTCGGCGTCAAGCCCGAAGCGCAGAAGCCCGCCCGCACGGCGGCGCTCGGCATCAAGACGAAGACCGACGATGGTTGGGTGTGCGTGACACAGGTGCTCGATGGCGGCGCGGCGCAGGCAGGCGGTATCTCCGCGGGCGATCTGCTTGCCGCCGTGGACGGCCTGCGTGTTGCACCGGGTCAGCTCGACAAGCTGCTCGGACGTTACCGCGCCGGCGACCCGGTCACGCTGCATGTATTCCGTCGCGATGAACTGCACGTGCTGCCGCTGACGCTGGCGCGAGAGCCCGCGGCGCAGTTCAAGCTGAATCTCGAGAGCGGGCGCCACGCATCGCGCACGCGCTGGCTGGGCCGCTGAAGCCGCCCGCACCCCACCTGCAACTCCGCCCAGCCTGACCTAGCCACGCGTCCATGCAATACGCGCACGACCCTCGCACCTTCGTCTATTCGCACTATGTCTACCGTGGCCTGCGCTCGGCCACGGGCGTGATCGGCGCCACGCTGATCGCGCTGCAGTTCGCTGACCTGCCCACGGCGATGGTGGTGTCGATGGGCGCGCTGTGCACGAGCCTGATGGACCTGCCCAGCCCGGTGAGCCACAAGTTCAACGAGATGCTGGCCAGCGTGCTGCTGTGCGGCGCCGTCACGCTGGTGGTGGCGCTTGCCACGCCGTTCCCGCGCGTCATGCCGTTCGTGCTGGTGTTTGTCACGTTCATGGCCGGCATGATGACGGTGTACGGCAACAAGACGCTGCCGCTGCAGTTCTCCGCGCTGTTCGTGATGACGCTGACCATCAACGAGGACTTCGTGGTGCGCCGCGCGCTCGAGCACACGGCGCTGTTCATCCTTGGTGCCGTGGCCTACCTCGCGTACGCGATGCTCGTGAGCTGGGTGACCGAGCGCCGCACCAAGCAGCAGATCCTCGCGGAATCGCTGTACGAGATGGCGAGCTACCTTGAGGTCAAGGCCGGCTTCTACGACGCCGGCAACGACTACGAGGCGCAGTTCAACCAGCTCGTGCGCCAGCAGATCATCGTGGCGGAGCGCCAGCAGGCCGCGCGCGACCTCGTGCTGCGCGGCAACCGCACGCCGCATGACGGGCTGCTCGTGCAGGTGCATCTGCGCATGCTCGATCTGTACGAGTACATCCTGTCGACCAACACCGACTATCCGCTGCTGCGCCGGACCTTCGGCAGTACGCCGGTGCTCGACCACCTGCGCGGGCTGGTGGTGCTGATGTGCGACGACGTCGAGGAGATCGCCTACGAGGTCACGCGCGGGCGCGTCGTATGCCGCTGTCGACTATCGCGAGGGCCTGCGGGCGGTCGAGGCCGAGATCGCCCAGCTTCGCCATCACCACATTGCACCGGCTGCAATGACGGCGCTGGCCGAGACGCTGGACATGATCCGCGGCGCGATCACGCTGATCGGGCAGTTGCACGAGGCCTCGCGCACGCCTGTGGAGCCGGCCAAGGTGCTGCCAGGTGCCGATATGACGCCGTTCCTGACACGCCAGAAGTACGAGCTCGGCGTGCTGCGCGACAACCTGAAGTGGCGCTCGCCCGCGTTCCGCTTCGCGCTGCGGATCTCGATGGCGGTGGCGCTGGGGCTTTGGATCGCGGACCATCTGCCATACGCGTCGCACGGCTACTGGATCCTGCTGACCATTATCGTCATCCTGAAGCCCAACTTCAGCATGACCAAGCAGCGCTACAATGACCGCGTGATCGGCACGTTCATCGGCTGCATTATTTCGGTGGGCATCCTGAAGGTGTTCCAAGAACCGCTGGTGCTGCTCGGCTTCCTGTTCCTGGCGCTGGTCGCGAGCGCGGCGTTCTCGACCATCAAGTACCGCTACACGGCGATCGCGGCCTGCGTGCAGGTGCTTATCCAGATCAACCTGCTGATGCCGAACACGCAGAACGCCGCGGGCGAGCGGCTGGTCGATACGGTGATTGGCGGCATCATCGCGTCGCTGTTCAGCTTCGTGCTCCCGAGCTGGGAGTACCGTGCGATCCCCAAGCTCGTGGAGGGCGTGCTGCAGGCCAACCGCCGCTATATCGCGGCCACGCGCGACCTGCTGCTGCGCCGTGCCAAGGACGATTTCGCCTACCGTGTGCAGCGCAAGCAGTTCATGGATGCGCTGTCGGCGCTGATCGGCTCGTTCCAGCGCATGCTCGACGAGCCCAAGAGCCGGCACCGCGCAGTGGATAACCTGAACCGCTTCATCGTGCAGAACTACCTGGTGGCGGCGCACGTGGCAGCGGCGCGCATCCAGGTGCGCCAGCATTACGCGGAGCTCGATCTTCCTGCGGCGGAAGCGGCGATCGAACAGGGGACCGAGGCGGCCAGTCGGAGCCTGCAGCTTGCTATCGAACGGCTGGCCGCGGACGACCGCACGGGCAGCCGCGGCGCGGGATTTATCCGCTCCGGCGAGCCGGTGGCCAGTGCCGTCGGTCCTTCGCTGGAAGGTCCGCCGCCCGAACACGCCGATGACCGGCGCGCGCGGCTGGCGGATTCAGCCGACCGGCGCCGTGCCGACGAACTGGCGCATGCGGCGACCGCTGGGGAATCCGTTCACGAGGCCGGGCCGACGGCAAGTTCTACAGGCCGTCCCGCCAATGCGGTGCTCGAACGCCGGTTGCGCGCGCTGCGCGAGGATGCGGCGAAGATCGCGCTGCGTACGGGAGCGATCGGACGGGCGATGCGGATGCGGGGTTGAATTGAGACGGGTTCGCACACACCACTGGTGTGCTCCCCTCTCCCGCTCGCGGGAGAGGGGCCGGGGGAGAGGGCAGGCGTGTGGCAAGTACGACAAGCTGCACTTCGTGGAGACTCCAGCCCTCACCCCCAACCCCTCTCCCGCACGCGGGAGAGGGGAGCTACGCCGCAATATTTGAAACGCCGTCGCAGAATGAGACCGCAGCAGGACCCCAGGCAACGACAGACTGAGCAGGCAACGACAATGAAGACGCAAGAAGTACTCCCCATCTGTATCGCAGGCGAATGGCGCCTGGGGACCGGCGACCGCTATGCGACGCGCTACCCGGCTACCGGTGAAGTGGTGGCCGAACTCAACGCCGCGAGCTCGCGGACGTGGAAGAAGCGGTGCAGGGCGCGCAGCGCGCGTTCGAGACCAGCGGCTGGGCCCGGCGCAAGCCGCACGAGCGCGCCGCCGTGCTGTACCGCGTGGCCGAGCTGATCCGCGCGCAGGCCGAGCCGCTCGCGCAACGCCAGCGCCTGGACAACGGCAAGCCGATCAGCGAAACGCGCGCGCTCGTCGCCAGCGCTGCCAGCACCTTCCAGTTCTTCGCCGCGGCCTGCGAAACGCTGGAAGAGCAAATCACCCCGCAGCGCGGCGAATGCCTGACCATGAGCGTGTACGAGCCCATGGGCGTGGTGGCTGCCATCACGCCATGGAACTCGCCGATCGCGAGCGAAGCGCAGAAGATGGCGCCCGCGCTGGCCGCCGGCAACGCGGTGGTGGTCAAGCCCGCCGAAGTCACGCCGCTGATGGCGCTGGAACTCGCGCGCATCTGCGAAGAAGCCGGCGTGCCCAAGGGCCTGATCAGCGTGCTGCCGGGCAAGGGCTCGGTGATCGGTGACGCCATCACCAAGCATCCGCTGGTGCGCCGCGTGTCGTTCACGGGCGGCACCACCACGGGCAAGCACATCGCGCATATCGCCGCCGACAAGATGATGCCGTTGTCGCTGGAACTCGGCGGCAAGTCGCCGACCATGGTGTTCGACGACGCCGACCTGGACCACGCGGTGAACGGCGTGCTGTACGGCATCTTCAGCTCGTCGGGCGAATCGTGCATCGCCGGTTCGCGCCTGTTCGTGGCGCGCTCGCAGTACGAGCCGTTCATCGAGCGCCTGGCTGCCGGCGCCGCGCACCTGCGCGTGGGCGACCCGGCCGACGAGCGCACCCAGATGGGCCCGCTGATCACCGACCGCCATCGCGACTCGATCGAATCCTACGTCGCCATGGGCGTGCAGGACGGCGGCCAGCTTCGCACCGGCGGCCTGCGTCCCGATGTGGCGGGCCTGCCCAACGGCTACTTCTATACGCCGACCATCATCGAAGGCCTGGACAACCACGCGCGCATCGCCCAGGAAGAAATCTTCGGGCCGGTGCTCGTGGCCATCCCGTTCGATGACGAGGACGACTTGATCGAACAGGCCAACGACAGCGTCTACGCTCTGGCGGCCGGCATCTGGACGCGCGACTACAAGCGCGCCTGGCGCGTGGCACGCGCCGTGCAAGCCGGCAATGTCTGGATCAACACCTACAAGCAGTTTTCCATTTCCGCGCCGTTCGGTGGCTGGCGTGACAGCGGCCTCGGCCGCGAGAAGGGAAGGCTGGGCATCCTGCAGTACATGGAGCAGAAGAGCGTGTACTGGGGCCTGAACGAACAACCGCTGCCGTGGGCCAACTGAGCCCGGCGAGCTGGAGCACAACATGATCAAGGTATTGGGAATCGACGAAATCGTCTACGGCGCGGATGACTTTGACGCCTGCCGCGGCTTTTTCAGCGACTGGGGCCTGACCATCAAGCGCGACGACGCGCAGGGCCTCGACTTCGAAACGCTCAACGGCTGCCGCGTGCTGGTGCGCCGCATCGACGACGCCACGCTGCCGCCCGCGATCGAAGCCGGCCCGACGCTGCGCGAGGTGGTGTGGGGCGTGGAGACGCAGGCATCGCTGGATCACATCGCGGAAGCCATCGCCGATGCGCCAGGCTTCGTGAAGCAGGGCGAGGGCGACACGCTGCGCATCGGCTGCACCGACCCGAACGGCCTGGCCGTGCGCTTCCAGGTCACGCGCAAGCATGAGGTGCAGGTCGAATGCGCGCTGATGAACACGTGGAACGACAAGCCGCGCCTGAACCAGCGCAGTCCGATCTACGAACGCGCCATTCCGATCGAAGTCGGCCACGTGGTGTTCTTCGTCAAGGACGTGAAGGCCACCGAGCGCTTCTACGTCGAAAAGTTCGGCTTCGTGCCGTCGGACCGTTACCCGGACCGTGGCGCCTTCCTGCGCTGCGCGGCCGAAGGCGGCCACCATGACTTGTTCCTGCTGCAATTGCCGGAACCGAAGGCTGGCATCAACCACGTGGCGTTCACGGTACGCGACCTGCACGAGGTGTTCGGCGGCGGCATGCATATGTCGCGCAAGGGCTGGGACACGCAACTCGGCCCGGGCCGCCACCCGATTTCGTCGGCGTACTTCTGGTACTTCAAAAATCCGGCCGGCGGCCTGATCGAGTACTACGCCGACGAAGACCAGCTTGACGAGCACTGGGAACCACGTGCGTTCGAGCCGGGCCCGACCATGTTCGCCGAATGGGCGATCGAAGGCGGCATCGACGGCAACACGCGCCGCCAGAAGAACGCCGGCGGCCCGGCAGGCAAGTTCCTGACCGAGAAGCGCTGAACGCAAGCGCAAGACCAGGCCAGTAGTGGCGCGCCGCTGTCGCACGCGCGCGCCAAGGAAACAGAAGGAAGAGACATGAGTGCCCACAAGACCCTGACGATGCGAGTCCAGGCCATGCGCTACGAAGCGCGCGGCATTGTCAGCATCGAGCTGCAAGATCCCGAAGGGGCCACGCTGCCCGAATACAGCCCGGGCGCCCATATCGACCTGCACCTCGGCAATGGCCTGGTCCGCAGCTACTCGCTGTGCGGCGCGCCGGAAGTCCGCGACCGCTACACCGTGGGCGTCCTGCAAGACCGCAACAGCCGTGGCGGCTCGCGCTTTGTGCACGAGCAGCTGCGCGTCGGCGCGACGCTGACCGTCTCCGCACCGCGCAACAACTTCGAACTCGATGAAAGCGCCACGCATACCGTGCTCGTCGCCGGCGGCATCGGCGTCACGCCGATCGTCTGCATGGCACGCCGCCTGGCCGAGCTGGGCCGCTCGTTCACGCTGCTGTACTGCGCCCGCACGCGCGCCGAGGCGGCGTTCGTCGAATCGCTGTCGGTCTATGGCGACGCGGTGCGTTTCCACTTCGACGACGAAGCCGGCGCGCGCCCGACATGAAAGCGATGCTGGCGGGCCAGGACGCGCAGACGCACCTGTACTGCTGCGGCCCCGGCCCGATGCTCAATGCATTCGAAGCCGCGTGCGAGGCGCACGGTTATCCGAACGTCCATATCGAGCGCTTTGCCGCCGATCCGTCGACCGAGTCGGTGCAGGAAGGCGAATACGTCGTGCAGTTGTCGCGTACGGGCTCCCTCGTCAAGGTGCCGTCGGGCAAGTCGCTGCTCGACGCGCTGCTGGAAGCCGGCCTGGATGTCGAACATAGCTGCCGCGAAGGCGTGTGCGGCTCGTGCGAGACCGCCGTGCTGGAAGGCTGCCCCGACCACCGCGACAGCGTGCTCAGCAACAGCGAGCGCGCCTCCAACAAGACCATGATGGTCTGCGTGTCCGGCTGCAAGGGCAGCCGGCTGGTGCTGGACTTGTAGGTCGGCACCCGACGGCGGGGCCTGCCAGCCTCGCCGGCGCTTCACCGTGCGCCTGCGAGCGCAAGCGAAGCCTCCGTGCCGCGGCGCGATGGCTGACTGCCCCCGAAAGCATTAAAAGAGAAGCACCGTGTTGATACAGAGACAAGACACCGCGTCGTCCGGCGCGCAAATGGCCGCCAGCGCCAGTATCGTGACTGCGGCCGAAGGCGCCGCCGGCATCGCCGACAGCCGAAGCACTAGCGCGGCCGACGGCGCGGGTGGCATCACACGGGGCAACATCATCGCCCGTATCGAGCGCATGCCGGGCAATGCCATGCATATCCGCGCGCGGCTGCTGATCGGCCTGGCGACGTTCTTTGACGGCTTCGACGTCATCGCCATTGCGGCCACGCTGCCGCTGCTGATCGCCAAATGGTCGCTCACGCCGGGGCAGATCGGTTTTCTGATTGCTGCGCCGTCGGTCGGCCAGCTCGTCGGCGCGCTGGTGTTTCCGGCGCTGGCGGAGCGCTTCGGGCGGCTGCGCTCGATTGGATGGAGCGCGGGCATTATCGGCCTGATGAGCATTGCCTGTGGCTTCTCGCCGTCGTTCGAGATTTTCGCGCTGCTGCGTATCGTGCAGGGGCTGGGTCTCGGCGGGGAATTGCCAGTGGCGGCGACCTACATCAACGAAGTCACGCGTGCGCATGGCCGTGGGCGTTTCGTGCTGCTGTACGAGGTGGTGTTCCCGATCGGCCTGATGGTGTCCAACGGTGTGGGTGCCTGGCTCGTGCCGCACTATGGCTGGGAGGTGATGTACTTCCTCGGCGGTGTGCCGCTGGTGCTGTTCTTCATCCTGCGCCGCGTGGTTCCGGAATCGCCGCGCTGGCTGGCGGAGAAGGGGCGGATGGCTGAAGCCGACAGCGCGCTGCGTGCGTTCGAGGAGCGTGCTCGCAAGCCGCTGCCGCCGGTGGGTGATACCAGTGCCTTTGACGCGATGGTGCATCATCCGCGGCGTCGTGTGCGTGACTTGGTCAGCAAGGCGTATATCGGTCGGACGCTGGCGGTTTGGATGCTGTGGGCGACTTGTGGGTTTATTCAGTATGGCTTGTCGACCTGGCTGCCGACGATCTACAAGACCGTGTATCACGCACCGCTGCAACTCGCGCTGAACCTTGCTGCTGGCGCTTCAGTGCTGGGCGTGGTGGGGTCGCTGGTTTGCGCGATGATTGTGGACAAGGTTGGCCGCAAGCCGGTGATCAATGTGTCGTTCCTGCTGTGCGCGCTGTCGCTGGTGCTGGCGGGGGTGTTTCATGCATCGAACGTGTATGTCGTGGCGACGCTGTGCGCGTTCGCTATGGGCTTCCTTGCCAGCGGGTTCATTACAGCCTACGTCTATACGCCTGAGCTGTATCCGACCAGCGTGCGGGCTATGGGGTGTGGGCTTGGTGGTGCGTGGCTCAAGCTGGCTGCCATCTTTGCCCCCTCGCTGATCGCCAGCACCATTGGTAGCGGCAATCTCAGCAGTGCGTTTCTTTCGCTGGCGGCTGTGCCGTTTTTGGCGGCGATTACGGTGCACTTTCTCGGGATTGAGACTAAGGGGCAGGTGTTGGAGGAGTTGGAGGTTTGAGGTTTTTGGAGCTTCGCTGATCGGAGGGGCGAGCTATTGGTCTCAACGCGCCCCGTCTTTGCCATCGCCGCGCGCGTGGAAAAGTCTATGACGCGGCCATCCGCCTAGGCTGCTCCCGAAGCGACCCGAACGTGGGGGCGAAAGCGTGCCAACGGGGAAGTCGCAGGCCTTCAGAATGACTTGCTGATCTCCAGGCCGCCGTAAAATGCGCGCGACACACCGGAGGTCTTCTTTACGCCGGTGAAAAAACCAAGATTCAGAGTTTGCGTGAGCGGGATCCCTGTCAATACGAGGCCCCCTTGTGTGGAGTGGTAGAACGGGTCGCCATGCTTGATCAGTTCCACGCCAGCCCATGCCGTGCCGAACACTTTGTACATCACCCGCCCACGCGCCCAATATGCCTTGGGGCCGAAGGTGTATGAGGCTAGGCCGTTGACGCGCCACCGATTCGCATAATCCTGTTGTCCCAACACGGTCAGCGCCAAACCCCATTCGCCGCCGTCGTTGCGATTATCAGCACCTTCCGGCGACACGCGGTTGTAGCGGTAGCGTGCTCCGGCGGTGGCTTCCACCCAGCCGGTTTCCCAGCCTTTCTGCAGTCCCAGCGCCGCCTCGGCGGCCTGGCCATTCACCGAGACCTCGGTGCCATTGGAGCCGTAGCTGTAGTGGTAATCGCTCACCACCAGCTTTTGCGTCAGGTATGGAACCGGCAGCCAGCCAGCCGACACGCGACATACTCGTTGCGCTCGCCGCCGCCGGCCAGGGTGGCGCCGCCGAACAGGGTACCGCCTCGGGCAATCAGTGGTGTCATGGCCACCGCGCCGGCCAGCAGGGTGGCGAGAGGAAGCGCCAAAGGAGACAGAGGCGCGCGGGCAAAGGTGGCCCGATACGGTTTGCGCGTACACCGCGTCATGAAGATTCCTTTTTTCAGGCCGCCGTGGAGTGCGACGTGAAGTTGTACAAGTGAAAGTCGCCTGTGGGTGTTCTGAGGCGGCCGGTGGGGATCAGACTGACAGTCTGTTCGCTCAGGCTTCCGGCAGCAGGCTGGCGCAGCGTGGCGCCAGAGTTCAGGTCCAGTTCGATGCTGCTGAACAGTAACGGAGCGGCGCCCTCGAGGGTGGCGATTGCCACCGGCAGCGTGCCCGAACGCAACGGCTGCAGCAGCAGGCCGGCCCCCCAGCTCTGTGCGAACCGTGGTCGGCCGCCCTCTCTGCGCAGCAGCTCGGCCAGCCGTGTTAGCGGCGGCGTCTCCGTTTCCGTCAGATTGCCCATTTCAAGCTGCAGCCGGCTGCCATAGAGAAAGCTTTCCAGCGCGCCCGTATTGCCTCGCGCGTCCCACTGGAATCGCAGCCCGATCGAGGCCGCATGGGGATCGCGGCCTCGATGGCCGACAAAGGTTGCCAAGGCTGAGTCCCGCACAATGAGGTTGGGCAGGTGGATGAGCATGTCCACCGCATTGCCGGGCGCCAAGCCGGGGACGAACTCCCCGACGTAAAGCGCGCCATTCGGAGACAGGTCCGATGTGAGACCGAGATAGGTCTTGCCGTCTACTGCCAGCGTAACGGGCACGTGCAGCGGAAACCTGTACTCGCCGCGACGGTTAGCGGCATGCCGATGCGCAAATACGGCCACCGAAACCGCAGTCAGCAGCGTGACTAGCGTCCAGATCATTGTGACAATGCCGGCGCTGACCGGAATGCTGCCGGTATGCATTCGGTACAACCCCACTGGCACGCTGATGGCGCCGATGCCGGCCAGCATCAGCAGCGGCGATAGCCACAACCACACCTTGCCGGTATCGGACAATTGCTTATCGGTGACCGCGAACGGGATATCGCGGCGGAACAGCCCCATGCTGGTAGACATGAAGGCGAAAAACCGCGCCATCGCGTACTGCTCGCTGAGAAGCAGAGCGTTGTAGCCGCGCCCGAGTTCCAGGTGAACCAGAATCGACAGCAGGTAGTACAAGCAGAACAGCAGCAGGAAGGTGTCGAGCGGGGCGACGATAGGCAGTACGCCAAACAGGAACACAGCTGGCGGCGTCAAAAAGAAGATCAACTTCTGCCAGCCCTCGAAGAAGAACAGCGCCGAGGCGAAATAGTTTAGCCGCTGGCCAAGCGTGAGACCCCGCCCAAACAGGATGTTCTCCCGCCGGAACACCTGCATGGATCCCATGCCCCAGCGCATGCGCTGCTTCAGGTAAGTATCGATGCTATGCGGCGCAAGGCCGAACGCCAGCGATTCGCCATAGTAAACGGACCGGTACCCGCGCTTGTGGAGTTTGATTGCGGTATGCACGTCCTCCGTCACGGTTTCCGTGGCAAATCCACCGATCTCGTCGAGCGCCGCGCGCCGGACTACCGCACAGCTTCCGCAGAAGAAGGCTGCGTTCAGGACATCCTTGCCGCGCTGGATGACTTTAAAAAACAGCGCCTGCTCGTCCCACACCCGCTTCTTGCCCAGTCGGTGGCCGAAGGAGTCGATGTTGAAGAAGTCTTGGGGCGTCTGTACAAAGGCGACCTTTTCGTCGGAGAAGAAGCCAAGCGTTTTCAGCAGGAAATCCTTGCGCGGCGCGTGGTCGGCATCGAATATCGCGATGAAATCGCCATCGGTGATCCTCAGCGCGTTGTTCAGGTTACCTGCCTTGGCGTGCAGGTTGTCTTGGCGTGACAGGTAACGGCAGCCCAGTTCCGCGGCAAGCTGGCGCATGCTCTCGCGACGCCCGTCGTCCAGCAGCCAGGTCTCGTGCGGGTAATCCATCCATTTGGCCGCGAGCAGCGTTCGACGCAAAAGGTCGACCGACTCATTGTAGGTGGGAACGAAGACGTCGACCTTAAGCCCCTCTTGAGGTGGGACCGGCTCGCGTACGCTCAGCCGGTAGGTCATCATCACAAACAGCAGCCCGCTCACGTAGCCATAGATTTCGGCAGCGTAGAGAGGGATCGAGAGCCACGGGGCAGCATGATTGATGGCGCCGATCCGCCAGACCATGTATGCCAGGCCGCAAGCCACATAAATCGCGACAAGCCAGGTGATATACGGTTTGGGCAGCTCAATCTTCATGTCGGGATCCCAATGCGTGGCTCAAGATCAGTCGGCAACCGCTGGCCTGCACGGCGATGCCGACAATCGGAAGAGGAACGCCTGTCGAGTCATTCTCATGACATGCCATGACAGCCAAGGCCACGAGCTAGTCGTGCACATGACCGTCGACATCCTTCCGCTTGCTTGAAACAGCCAAACCGTCCGAACCGTTAATTCGTCCGGCCATTGCATCGCAAGATTGCTTCCCGGTCGCCCGACGTCCCGGCAATACGGAGGCCGATCTTGCTTGCCGGCGGGTACATCGGACGCGGGAGCAGTGCGCTGCTTTCTGTTGAGAGTAGGCAACATTCCGGCCTTGCGCTAGCCTGAATCGGTACATTTCTTCAGTTCGGCAGGTCACACAGTGCAGGGGTTTTTGCTTTTGTGAGATCGCCTAAAGTGGCAAATATTGCACATTCGCCAGAACCGGGAATGCTGTTGCGCAGGACCTCGCGTACAAGGGCACTGCCGAGAGATGAAGTCGTGGTGCCTAGGGCCGGTCGCCGTTGCTTATGCGGCGCGGCATCCGGAGCGGGTAAGCCGGCTGATCCTGATGGGCGGGTGTAAGAACCCCTTTTCATATCCGGCGGACGGCCGCATTCGCGGCCGCTTCTGTCACCGTTGCGCTTGTGCGCGCCTTCGTCTACGGCGGGCCGGGCGGGGCCAGCTTCGGCTGGGCCGGTTTCCATGATGCCCGGTTTCCCGGTTTCCCACCCCCGTCGTCGGAAGATCTGACCTCTGCAGAGGCCCCTCAGAACAGGTGACGAACCCCCGCCATCACGCCCACCCGCGTCGTGCTGTGGATATCGGTTACCGGCGTTCCGCCCCAATACTCCGTCTCCCGCCCGACTGTGCCGCCGCGCGCGAAGGTGGCGTCGGCCTCCAGGAACAGGCTCGTACGCTTGGACAGCGCATAGTCCGCCACGGCCGAGACCGCGTCGGCATTGCCGCTACCCAGCGGGATCGGCGTGGCCTGGAACTGCGTCGTCACGTTGCCACTCTGGTTATAGCGGTAGTACGCGCCCGAGAGGTGCAGGGCCGACGTGACCTGGTAGCCCAGGCCGACGAAGGCGATACCGAATCGGGCGTCCGGAGTGGTCTCGCGCCGGCCCATGTAGCCAAGGTAGCCCGTGGCCTTGCCAATCACGTATGACGCGCCGACCGAATAGTTGTGCAGCGTGTTGTCGCCGGTGCCCGGGCGTTGCTGATCATAGGCCACGCCGACGGACAGCGCCCCTTCTTGGTACATCACCCCGCCGCCGAACGTTGCCCCGCGCGCCGTGCTGCCGGGGCGCTCGCCGAAGCCGTAGTCGAGCTGGACACTGATCGGGCCGACCGTCTTCTTGTAGACCACGCTGTTGTTGACGCGATAGCCCTGGAAGAAGATGTCGCCGCCGGTATAGAGCGGGTCGGACCAGAAGTTGCCCCAGCTCTGGTCAAGGGGGTCGAAGGCCCAGGCGATGTTGTTCAGGGCGTTGTACTGGCGGCCGAAAGTCAGCGCGCCCCAGTCGCCGGAGAGGCCGACGTAGGCCTGGCGGCCGAACAGGGCGTTGTAGGCGGTCTTGCCGTCGTCGGTGCCGAAGCCGTTTTCAAGCAGGAATACGGCCTTGTTGCCACCGCCGAGGTCCTCGTTGCCTTTCAGGCCCCAGCGGCTGCCGCCAATGCCGCTGGAAACGAGTTCGGTCTGGTCGTTGTGTTTGCCGTCGATATTCGACGTGTAGCGCACGGCGGTGCTGACGACGCCGTAGAGCATCACGCTCGATTGTGCATGTGTGGTGGATGGCAAGGCGGCAGGCAGCAGCGCCCGCCAGCAGCCAGGGGCTGGCTAGTTTCCTCATGGGGTCTCCTCGGGAGGGGTGGCGGCCGGCGTCCGTGCGCCGGCCTGTCTTGTGACTTACAGGTCGAGCACCAGCTTTCCGCCCTTCGCTCGCGACACGCAGATCATCATCGTCTTCTGCGCCGCCTTCTCCTTGTCGGACAGGTACTGGTCGAAGTGGATAGCCTCGCCTTCGAGGATGCGGGTCTCGCAGGTGCCACACACGCCTTCGCGGCACAGGCATTCGACCGGCACGGTGCTGTCGCGCTCGATGGCCTTCAGGATCGACTCGCCGGCGGCCACCTCCACCGTCTTGCCGGATTTCGCCAACACCACGGTGAAGGCGTCGCCCGCCTGTTCCGGCGCGGCGAACTGTTCCCAGTGCACGCGCGACGGATCCAGGCCAACGTCTTGCGCGGCCTGGCGCACGGCGTCGATCAGCGGGGCGGGGCCGCAGACATAGATATGCGCGCCAGCCCCCATACCGCCCAGCAGGCCGGACAGGTCGAGCTTCTGCCCCTTGCTGTCGACATAGAAGCTGACGTGGCCCCCGGAAGATGCCTGCGTGAGCGCCGCCAGTTCGTCGCGGAATGCGCCGTGCTCGTCTGCGCGGAACGCGTAGTGCAGTTCGTGCGAGGCGCCACGCCTGCGCAACTCGTGCATCTGCGACATGAACGGCGTGATGCCGATGCCTCCCGCAATCAGCACGTGGTGATGCGCACCGTCGTCCAGCGCGAACAGGTTGTTCGGCGTCGTGATGGTCAGCGCGTCGCCCTCGGCCACCTTGTCGTGCAGGAACGCGGAGCCGCCTTTCGACTTCTCCTCGCGCCGCACGCCGATCTGGTAGCTGCCGAGCGCGTCGGGCGAGCTCATCAACGAGTAGGCGTTGCTGTACTGGCGCTCGCCGTCGCGCATCTGCACGATGACGTGGCTGCCGCCGCTAAAGGGCGGCAGTTCGCTGCCGTCCACCGCTTCCATGGTGAAGCGCTTGATCAGCGGGGTCACGTGCTCGATGCGCGACACCCGCACCTGGAGGGTCTGGTAGGGATTGCCCATGCTGCTGTCTTCCGGGTGTGCTGCCGCGCGTTACAGCGCAATGCAGAGGTATTTCATTTCGAGGTAGTCCTCGATGCCGTATTTCGAGCCCTCGCGGCCCAGGCCCGACTGCTTCACGCCGCCGAACGGCGCCACTTCGTTCGAGAACAGGCCCGTGTTGATGCCGACGATGCCGTACTCCAGTTGCTCCGCCACGCGCCAGACGCGGCCGATGTCGCGGCTGAAGAAGTAGGCGGCGAGACCGTAGATGGTGTCGTTGGCCATGCGCACGACGTCGGCTTCCGAGGTGAAGCGGACGATGGGCGAGACCGGTCCGAAGATTTCTTCGTCCAGCACGCGCATGCCGGGTTTGACGTCCGCCAGCACCGTCGGCGCGAAGAATTGCGAACCGGCCTCATGGACGCCGCCGCCGATGGCGATGCGCGCGCCCTTGCTCACGGCATCCGCCACCAGTTCACCGACCTTGGCGACCGCCCTTTCGGTGATCAGCGGGCCGATCTCGCTGCCGGACGTGAAGCCGTTGCCCACGCGAAGTTCGGCCACCTTCTTTACGTAGCGCTCGACGAACTGGTCATACACGGCGTCGTGGATATAGAGACGGTTCACGCAGACGCACGTCTGGCCGGCGTTGCGGTACTTGGCCAGGATGGCGCCCTCGACTGCCTCGTCGATGTCGGCGTCTTCGAACACGATGAACGGCGCATTGCCGCCCAGTTCCAGCGACACCTTCTTGACCGTGCCGGCGCACTGCTGCATCAGCAGGCGCCCGACAGGCGTGGAACCTGTGAACGACAGCTTGCGCACCAGCGGATGACCAGTGAACTGGCTGCCGATGGCCGCCGCGTCGCCGGTGACGATGTTCAGCACGCCCGCCGGGATGCCGGCGCGCAGCGCCAGTTCGGCCAGCGCCAGGGCGCTAAACGGTGTCTCGTTGGCGGGCTTGACCACCATCGTGCAGCCAGCGGCCAGCGCGGGCGCGGCCTTGCGGGCGATCATCGCCGCCGGGAAGTTCCATGGCGTGATGGCGGCGCAGACGCCGATCGGCTCGCGCACTACCACCAGGCGCTTGTCGGCAGCCGGGGAGGGAATCACGTCGCCGTAGAGGCGCTTGGCTTCCTCGCCAAACCACTCGATGAACGAGGCGGCGTAGCGGATCTCGCCGCGCGCTTCGGCCAGCGGCTTGCCCTGCTCGCGGGTCATGATGGCGGCGAGGTCGTCCTCGTTCTCGATGATGAGGTCGAACCACTTGCGCAGCAGCGCGGCGCGCTCCTTGGCGGTCCGGGCCTTCCAGGCAGGCAGGGCGGCATTGGCGGCCTCGATGGCGGCAACGGCGCCGGCTTCGCGCATCAGCGGCACGGCGCCGACCTGCTCGCCCGTGGCCGGGTCGGACACGGCCACGGTGGCGGCGTCGGGGGCGTCGGTCCACTCGGCGCCGATCAGTGCCTGCTGGCGAAAGAGGGTGTTGTCCTTCAGTTGCATTTGTCTGGTCTCCGTTTCGGTGTTGATTCCCCCTCCATGCATGGGACAGGGGTAGTAGCGGCGCTCATGCGCTTTCGTATTCCTTCGCCACCTTGCGGTGGAAATGCACGATGCCGTGCTCGCTGATACCGCTGCGCTGGCGGTCGACCATGATCCGGCCCTGGCCGCGATAGCCGCGCGACTTCAGGCCCTTCTGCACGCTTTCCACCAGGCGCAGGTCTTCCGGACGGAACACGTCGCGATACCACTCGACCAGCTTCTGCTGGTCCTCGGTCAGTTCCTTGTTCAGGAAGTAGATCTCGTAGTGCTGGAGCGTGACTTCGGCGCTGGCCGGGAACTCGTAGATCACCGTCATGAAGTTGGCGCCTGGCGGCACGTTGAACATCGTGCAAGGCCAGGCCCAGAAACCGCTGAAGCTCGGATCCTTCACCGACTCGTCCAGCTTGAAAGACTTTTCCGACGACTTGGCGTGGCCGAACTGCAGCGACCAGTTGCCGTGCAGCGTGTGGGTGTAACGGTCGACCTGTACGGAGTCCGAGAAGCCGGGGTGTGCCGGTCCGCAGTGGTAGCACTCCATGTAGTTGTCGACGATGGACTTCCAGTTGGCCGGCGTCTCGGTGACGAAGCGGGCGCCAAGGTGGAGGTTGTCGATGACCGGGCAGGCGGCGCGCATGCGGGCTTCCAGGCCGGGGAGCTGTTCCTCGACGGTGCCGGCGTCCGGGTTCATGTTGACAAAGACGAAGCCAGCGTATTCCTCGACCTTGACCGGGACGAGGCTGGACTTGCTCTTGTCGAAATTGGGGACGTTGTCGCAGTTGCGGGCGAGCGCCAGTTCGCCATCGAGCTTGAAAGTCCAGGCGTGGTACGGGCAGGTGATGACGTTCTTCGCGCGGCCGCTGCCTTGCAGCAGTTGATGGCCACGGTGGGGGCAGACGTTGTAGAAGGCGCGCAGCACGCCGTCACGGTCGCGCAGCACGACGATGCTTTCGCCAATGATCTCGCGGGTCACGTAGTCGTTCGACTCGGCCAGTTCGCTGCGGTGGGCGACGCAGATCCAGCTATTGGCGAAGATCTTTTCCTTCTCGTACTCGAAGACAGCTTCCGTCGTGTAGTACGAGGCGGGGAGGGTCCAGGCGTTTTCGTCGTCGGCGCAGAAGTTGGCTGGCAGCTTGACGGCGGCATTGTCCAGGGGCTTCTCCATGATTCTGTTTTCCTTTTGGTTAATTCGTAGTTAAGCGTTAAATATTGTTTAACAACAAGACGGAAGAAAAAGCCCGGGGGCGGGCAAATGTGTTGGTAAGCGTCGGAAGGGGCGGCAAAGGGGCGCCGCCCCGTCCATCAATCCATCAAACGTTGGCGACGGCGGCTTCGCGGTCGGTGGTCACGGCGCGGTGTTCGCCTTCAGGCTGGGCCGCTTCGATCAGGTGTGCCGGCGTGTCGGCGTAGTCCTGCAGCAGCCAGCGGAACAGGCCAAACAGCTTGACGCCGAGGATGACCAGGAAAGGGATGGCGGTCAGCACGACGGCTGTCTTCATGGTCTCCAGCGACGCCTTGACGAATAGCATCGCCAGCGGCACCAGTGTCAGCATCACGCACCAGAACACGCGGCTGGTCGGCGACGGGTCCTGTCCTTCCTCCAGGTTGCGGGTGGTGGTGGCGGCCACGGCGTAGGCCACGGCGTCGACGTGGGCTGCGAGGAAGACGATCATGATCACCAGGTACACCGCCAGGAACACCTTGCCGGCAGGCAGCGCGCTCAGCAGCATTTCCACTGCCGTCTCGCCGCCGTGTTCCTTCAGGATGCGCGGCACGTCGATGGCGCCTGACATGAACTGATGCATGCTGTAGCTTTCCAGCGCGCCAAAGAAGAACCAGCATCCGACGCTGCCGCCCAGCAGCAGGGCGTAGATGACTTCCTTGATCTTGCGTCCCTTCGACACGCGCGCCACAAACATCGCCACGCCCGGTGAGTACGACACCCACCACAGCCAGTAGAACACCGTCCAGCCGCGGCTGAAGGCGCCGTCGCCGGTGGGGTCGGTGAACAGGCTCATATGGACGTAGTTCTGCAACATCAGGCCCAGGCCGTTGACGATGTTATTGCCGGAGAACAGGGTCGGCCCGATGGCGAACACGACTGCGGCCAGCAGCAGCGCGCCCCAGCAGACCATATGGCTCAGGCGCTGCATGCCGCCGTTGATGCCAATGTAGGCACTCGCGGAGAACAGCACCGACACGCCGACGATCACGATCAACTGCGTGACGAATGTATCCGGCACGCCGAACAGGCCGGACAGGCCGCGCGTGAAAGTCGACGCGGTCAGCGCGATGGAAACCGTCAGCGCCCCGAACATCGTCAGCAGGAAGATCAGGTCCACCAGCCGGCCCACCGGCCCGGTGGCGCGGAAGCCCGTAATGGCTTCGATGATGGACGCCAGGTTCAGCCCCTTGTTCTTGCGCACGTGGAAGTGGTACGCCATCGCCAGCGAGGGCAGGGCGTATACCGCCCAGGCGCTCAGGCCCCAGTGAAAGAACGAGTAGCTGATGGAGTATTCCAGCGCCTCGCGCGTGCCGGTGGGCACGTTCAGGCCGGGCGACTGGTAGTAGTAGACCCACTCCATCACGCCCCAGTACATGGTCGATGACCCCATGCCTGCGCAGATGAACATGAAGACCCACGACAGTGTGGAGTACTCGGGCTTGCCTTCGCCCAGGCGCACGTTGCCGTACTTGCTGAAGGCCAGCGCCAGGCAGGCGATGACGCAGCCGAAGACGAAGATCTGGACCAGCGACCCAAAGGAGCGTGTGGACCATTCAAAGAGCTGGGCGGCGGTGGCGGCCGCTTCGGCGGGCCAGCGGACCATGGCGATGACGGTGACCAGCACGGCGGTGAGCGTGCAGACAGTCAGGAATCCGTCGCGGCGGGGCGTGAACGTTTCAAGTGGATCTCCTCCGATGCGTCTTTGCGCATGGGTGCTTTGTGGTGAAGCCTGTTTTACCCGGCGCGGTTGGGCCCGCGTTCTTATCTTGCTTTTTGTAAACCAATGGTTTACAGTAACTGTTGGTTTACGAAACTCTATGCAAAATTCCGGGGATGCACAAGCTCCGCGCTGAAAAAAACCTACGTGTGTGTCGAATGGGCCTTCTCGCGCCCGGCGAAGAGACGCGTCGCATGAATTCTGCGTCACGTCCTCCAGCGCGTGGCGTCAGATGGCGTCGGCGATGGCCTTCCCCACGTCGCTCGTCCCGGCCTTGCCGCCGGCATCCGGCGTCAGCGGACCTTCGCGCAGCACGGTCTCGACGGCGGCGAGGATGGCGTCATGCGCCTGGCGTCCTGCTTCACCGCCGAGGAAATCCAGCATCATCGCGCCCGACCAGATCATGCCGATGGGGTTGGCGATCTGCTTGCCGAAGATGTCCGGCGCCGAGCCGTGGACCGGTTCGAACAGCGAGGGAAACTTGCGCTCCGGGTTCAGGTTGGCCGAGCCCGCCAGGCCGATGGTACCGGTGCAGGCCGGGCCGAGGTCGGAGAGGAGGTCGCCGAACAGGTTGGAGGCGACTACCACGTCGAAGCGCTCGGGCTGGAGCACGAAGCGGGCGCAGAGGATGTCGATGTGCTGGCTGTCCCATTTGACCTCGGGGTACTGCGCGCCCATCGCGGCGGTGCGCTCGTCCCACCACGCATGCTGACGGCAATGCCGTTGGACTTGGTGGCCGAGGTCAGCTTTTTCCGGGGACGGGATTGCGCCAGTTCGAAGGCGTACTTCAGGATACGGTCGGTGCCGTGGCGGCTGAAGATCGACTGCTGCATCACGATCTCGCGCTCGGTGCCCTCGTACATGCGGCCGCCGACCGAACTGTACTCGCCCTCGGTGTTCTCGCGGACCACGTAGAAGTCGATGTCGCCGGGCTTCTTGCCGGCCAGCGGGCAGGGCACGCCAGGCAACAGGCGCACAGGGCGCAGATTGACGTACTGGTCGAACTCGCGGCGGAACTTGAGCAGCGAACCCCACAGCGAGACGTGGTCGGGCACCTTGTCGGGCCAGCCCACGGCGCGAAGTAGATGGCGTCGAAGCCGTCGAGCTGCTGCTTCCAGTCGTCCGGCATCATCTTGCCGTGGCGCAAGTAGTAGTCGCAGTTGGCCCATTCGAAGTGGCGCACTTCAATGGGCAGCTTGAACTTGCGCGCGGCGGCTTCGACGACGCGCAGCCCTTCGGGGAGGACTTCGTTGCCGATGCCGTCGCCGGCGATGGCGGCTATCCGGAACGAAGCTGGAAATGGTTTGGTCATGGCGGTGTCTCGCTCGTGTCTGGTGGTCAGGACGTGATCGAGGATGCCGGGAAACCCCGCGCGGATCATCCGCGCAACCGTGGATACAGGAAACACGAATCGTGAACAATCTGCCCCCACTGGAAGACCTGCGGGTGTTCTGCCTGGTCGCGCAGCGCGCCAGCTTCGTGGCCGCTGCGGAGGAGTTGGGCAACTCACCGGCCTATGTCAGCAAGCGCGTCAAGGCGCTGGAGCAGGCTATGGGTGCGCGACTGCTGCACCGGAGCACGCGCCAGGTGTCGCTGACGGAAAGCGGCGACCGCGTGTGCCGCTGGCGCGCCACATGCTCGACGAGATCGGCCAGTTGATGGAAGACGTCTCCGCAGGCGGCGGCGCGCCGCGCGGGCTGGTGCGGATCGGCAGCAGTGTGGGCTTCGGCAGGCGGCATGTTGCGCCTCTGATCTCGACGCTGTGCGAGCAGTTCCCCGGCCTGGAAATCCGCTTCGACGTCTTCGACAAGCTGGTCGACCTTGTGGCCGAGGGGATCGATCTCGACATCCGCATCGGCAACGACATCTCTCCGCACCTGATCGCCCGCCGGCTGGCGCGCAACTGGCGGGTGCTGTGCGCGGCCCCATCGTATCTCGCTGCGCGCGGCGTGCCGGAGACGCTCGATGCGCTGGCGCAGCACGACTGTCTCGTGACAAAAGAGCGCGACCATCCCTTCGGCATCTGGCGCATGACCGGGCCGGAGGGCGACCGCAACGTCAAGATCGGTGGACGCCTGTCGTCCAATCACGGGGAGATCGTCACGGGTTGGGCGCTGGCCGGGCATGGCGTCATGCTGCGCTCGATGTGGGACGTCGAGCCTGACCTCAAGGCCGGCCGCCTGGTGCAGGTGCTGCCCGATTACCGCCAGGACGCGGATATCTGGGCGGTGTATCCTTCGCGCCTTTCCGGCTCTGCACGGCTGCGCGCCTGCGTCGAGTTTTTCATACGGCATCTCGGGGATGCCAAGGGGGAATCCAGGACATGACAGAAAACAGCTTTGCATTCCGCCTCAAGGAACTGCTCGAACACAAGAAACTCACGCTGCAGGCGGTGGCAAACGTGCTCGACGTGTCGCGCCCGGCCGTCCATAAATGGACGAAGGGCGGCGAGATCGATTACGAGAAGCTCCGAAAGCTGGCGGCGTTCCTCGGCGTCAACTGGATCTGGCTGCGCTATGGCGAGCAGGCGCAGCAGGAGGCGGAAACAACGAGTGCGGTGGAAATCCCCATGACCGACATGCGCCGCCGCTACACGGCCGAGATCATGGAGAGCGAGGCGCGCATGAAGCTCGCGCAGGAGGGCGCGCGCATCGTGACTTGGGAATGGAACCTGATCACGGACGACGTGGCCTACTCATCCAACGTCGAGGCTGTGTATGGCTGGCGCATCGTCAGCAACGAAAGCTTCTGGAAGCACGTCCATGCCGATGACGTGCCCATGATGAATGCCGCCTACGAGGAATCGCTGCGCACCGGCCAGGCGCATGAATTTGACTTCCGCCTGTACCAGCCCGACGGCAGCATCCGCTGGATCTCGTCGCGCGCCACGCCGGTGCGGGAACTGGACGGACGCATCGTCAAGATCGTCGGCATCAGTATGGACAATACCGCGCGCAAGCTCGCCGAGCAGTCGCTGCGCGACCAGCAGGCGCGGTTCCAGGCGGTGTTCGAGTTGACGTCGGAAGGCATGGCCTTGCTGGACGGTTCGCTGCGTTGCGAGTCGGTCAACGCGGCGCTGGCGGGGCTGGTCGGCTGCGATGCAGGTGCTCTGCTGGGCGACGGGCTGGCCGGACGTTTCGCCGATGCAGGGCGCGCCTGCGCAGGCTCACGCGCGCCCGGGCGAAGGCGAGTTCTCCGCCGCGTTGCGGGGTGGGGACGGAAGCGCGGTGGCAGTGACGGTGCGCGCGACGCTGAACCGCAGCGAGGACGGCGCGTCGTACTATGCGCTGGCGATGCGCGCGGCCTGACTGGGGAGGAAGCGGGGAAGTCGGTCGGCCAAGTAGGGTTTGAAACCCACGATGTTCAATCTCTCGTCAGCGCTGCCCCTTGACAGCGCAGGAGCCGGTGACAGTAACTGGGCGGTCTCGGCTGGCTGCCCACCGTCAAGATGCGGCTGTCGCTGACCGACCCTGAGCTGCCACTTGAGTCCAGGCCACGTCAATGACCGCTTTTTGAAGTTCAGCCGCCACTTGTGCAGTCCTGGTGAGTAGCTAGTTTTGCGGCGGCCGAAATCGGTTTGAAGTCACAACGCGGCGGTCCATCAGGTTCATCAACTTTAAACTGATCCTCGCCCGACTGCGTTTGCACGAGCCGCCTGCGAGCCTTTTGATCGACGCACACCGGTGAAGCCGGTTTTGCGCATCATGTCGGTGCCGTTTGGTGGACCGAAGGCGAATGCCTTATGCGCTCCGGCCGCGATTTCAGCCAGCCGCCGTAGTGTTACGGTTGGCATGTCGCGCTTTCCGTGCGCATTAATGCGGCAAGCAAGGGTTCAACGCATAACGCCCAATGCAGGTTATCTGGTTGGCTTCTGCGAACGCGCCACCTGAGCGATGTATTGATCCCAAGGCGTTGGAGCAGAAAAAATCTCGCCGAGAAACGCAACGAAGGCTTCACGTTCGGATTCCCGCGCCGGCTTTCCGGCCATAGTGCGGTTAGCGGAAAGAGGTCATGCGCCAGCTCGTACATCAGGGGCACGAGTTCACCGCGCTCGACGAATGGCGCGGCGATATACGTCGCCGAAATGCCGATACCGCCGCTCGCCACGAGCGTGGCCGCGACTGCGTCGCTCACGTCGATCGTAATGCCCGCATCGGGAGCGATCTCCAGCACCTTGTCGCCGAGACGGAACGGCCATCTCGCCGCCTGCCCGGTGCTCTGATACCGGAAGTTCACGCATTCGTGACCGACGAGCTCATCGGGATGCTGCGGCGTGCCGCGCCGACGAAGATACTCGGGCGATGCGAACGCGCAAATCCGGTGCGGTGCCAGGTAGCGGGAGATCATCCTTGAATCGCCCGGATCGCCTGCACGAATCGCGATATCGACACCTTCCTCGATGAGATCCACGTATCGGTCGCCGAGACGCAGGTCGACGTCGAGCTTCGGATATTGCGCGCGAAAGCGCGGCAGTTTGGGCGCGAGAATATGACGCCGACCGGCAGCGGCGCCGTAACCTTCAGCGTGCCAGCCGGCTCGCGCGCGCGGCAACCATCGCCTGCTCAATACCTTCTGCTTCGCGCAGCAAGCGCTGCGCGCGCTCGAACAAATCGCGCCCTTCGGGCGTTAGTGTCAGCGAGCGGGTGGTGCGGCTGAACAGCTTCAGGCCGAAATGCTGCTCAAGACGCTGGACACTTTTACTCACCGCTGAAGGCGAAACCGACAACGCTCGCGCAGCAGCGGTATAGCTGCCAAGCGAGGCCGCCCGCGCGAAGGCGATGAGGCCCGTCAGCCGTTCTAATCCGATTTGTTCCATAATGGAACTATTAAAGCGAATTATGACCTGATTATCAAGGCACGCGCTTCAATTTATTCTGGTCTCCATCGACGCCGCCGTGGCGTCGCTCACGGAGATCATCATGAACAGCACACCCAACGCCGTCCCTCTTTCCAATCGACTCGACGGCAAGACGGTCGTCATTTTCGGCGGCTCATCGGGCATCGGCCTGTCGGCTGCGATCCAGGCAAAGACAGCCGGCGCGAATGTCATTGTGGTCGGGCGCGACGCAACGAGTGCGGAGAAAGCGGCCACGGCGCACGGCTTCGACGGCTGGCGCGCGGCTGACGTCACGGATGGCGCCGCTGTCGAAGCGGCCCTGCGCGACATTCCCCAGGTAGATCACCTCGTGCTGCTGGCGGGCACCTTCGTGGCCGGCCAGGTTCGCGAAGCCGAGATCGCCTATTTGCACCGCGCCTTCGACGAGCGGATCTGGGCGGCCATCCACGCAGTCCGCGCGCTGGGCGACCGTTTGAGCCCGGACGGTTCGATCACGCTGATCTCGGGCGCCCTCGCCGATCGCCCCAACGCGTATGGCACGGCAGTGCTCGCCGCTGCTTCCGCCGCCATGGAAGCCCTTGCCCGCGGCCTCGCGCTGGAACTAGCGCCCGTCCGCGTCAACACATTGTCGCCGGGCCCCATCGACACGCCGATCCTGTCCAAGTCGCTCGGTGAGAACCGAGACGCGGTCGTGGCTTCGATGCGGAATTCGTTGCCGCTGCATCGCCTCGGCACCCCCGAGGAAGCCGGCGCGGGCGTCCTGTTTCTGATGACCAACGGCTGGATGAACGGCGCAACGCTCAATCTCGACGGTGGCTCGCGCCTCGTCTGAACAGCTGATCACAGGAGCCCTTCATGCCAACGCTTTTTGATCCGATCCGACTCGCGCGATCGATGCCCCGAATCGCATTCTGATGGCCCCAATGACACGCGCCCGGGGCACCCGGGACCACATTCCCACGCCAATGATGGCTGATTACTACGCACAACGTGCTGGGGCCGGGCTCATCATCAGCGAAGCATCGGGATCACGCAACAAGGGCTTGGGTGGCCGTACGCGACTGGCCTCTGGTCAACGGCGCAAATCGCGGGATGGCACAGGGTGACTGAAGCCGTGCATCGGGCCGGCGGCCGGATCATTGCCCAGTTATGGCATATGGGCCGCGTCGTACATCCGAGCTTCGTCGATGGCGCGCAGCCCGTGTCGGCATCCGCGACGACCGCCCCCGGTCACGCGCACACTTACTCAGGCAAACAACCATACACGGGTGCTCGTCCACTACGCACGGACGAAATCCCGGCGCTGCTCGATGACTTTCGGCACGCCGCGCGAAACGCGATGCGAGCCGGCTTCGACGGCGTGCAGATCCACGCCGCGAACGGCTATCTGATTGATCAGTTTCTGCGCGACGGCACGAACTTTCGCAACGACGCGTACGGCGGTTCGATTGCCAACCGTGTGAGGCTGCTGCGCGAGGTGACGCAAGTCGTCGCGGATACGGCGGGCGCCGATCGCACCGGCGTGCGCCTCACGCCTAACGGAACGGATCAGGCGTACGCGACAGCAATCCGGAACCCGTATTCGTGGCGGCTGCCGAGGCGTTGTCGGCGATCGGCATTGCGCACCTCGAACTGCGCGAGCCGCCGCTTGATGGTAGCTTTGGCGCATCGGACCGGCCGCCGTTTGCGCCGGCGATCCGCAGCGCATTCAACGGGGTGCTGATCTTAAACTCGGATTACGACTTCGATCGAGCTCGGACGGACGTTGCGAGTGGAGGCGCAGATGCGATTGCCTTCGGTCGTCCGTTCATCGCTAATCCGGATCTTCCGACGCGCTTCG
This sequence comes from Cupriavidus sp. UYMMa02A, assembly GCA_001725945.1. Taxonomy (GTDB): domain Bacteria; phylum Pseudomonadota; class Gammaproteobacteria; order Burkholderiales; family Burkholderiaceae; genus Cupriavidus. Next base: position 38,094 of record LRMT01000008.1, read on the forward strand.
CTAAGGGTCAAACGCTTGCCGAGGACAACTTCGGTACATGGTTCACGCAGGGCGAGGAGGGCTACATCGACTATGAGCCGCTGCAAAGAAACGAATGAAAGAAAAGAAGTCGGCAGAAACTGAAATTCGACGTCTCGGAGTCTTTTAGATGTCGCTATTGTTGCTCGAAGAAATAGCGCGCCACTCCTGGAAACCCGCCCGTTGTTGTGACGAACCAAATGCCGCTAGACGTGAAACACGGCGCTGCGCAGGTTTCTCCTGGCCGGACTCGGCCTTCTCCTGAAATTGGCGATGCGCTTCTTCTGTGGTGCTCGTCAATCACCGCCCCCTTAACGCCCCTCGCCCGAATCTCCCAGCATTCAGCGATTGACTTACTGCATCAATCTTTCACAATTCGCGCCTTGAGTGTGAACGTCAGGGTTCTCTAGACTGGCCGGGCTCCTGAAACAGCAGGGGTCGGTGTGAGAACCCGGTTCACGGTACGGCGAATGATGGCGAGAGCGATCATTCGCCCTTTGATGCGCTTGTGCACGCAATTGCTTTATGGCGGGCCGGGCGGGGCCAGCTTCGGCTGGGCCGGGTTCCGTGATGTCCGGTTTCTCACCCCCGTCGTCAGGCCCGCCACCTCACCTGAGAATGAGTGGTGGTCCTTTGCTCATACGTCACGGAGGTCAGCAATGCCAGAGTCCATCAACGACCGGGTCGCCAGCGTGTATCGATCTGCGGTCGATTCCGATTCCTTCATCCCCCCAAGGCTCGACGAGCCAATCTCCCACTTCAGCCCCGAGACCCTGCGCGCAGCCCGAAAGGATGCATTGCCCATCCCCCCGACAACTCCTGTTGCTCAACTTGCTGGATCAGGCCACCTCGGTCGTACGTGGCGCGGCATGTGTGCTGACGCTGCTTGCCCAGAGCGATTGCGACGCCCAGGACGAGGGGATCGTGGCCCTGCGTTCAACAAGCGCCGATGCACTGCGGGGCCTGTGTCAGTCCTCACTAGCTCTGCTGGCAGACCGAATCAGCGAAGTCGGCGAGGGGATCGAAGCCGCAGCAGCAGCGTAGCCTGTGCCCCAGAGTACGGAGATCGGCCGCCACACTGGCCGATCCCAGCGCTCAGCGACGTCCGTCAACGATGCGCCCCTTTATCCCTGCCCCTTCAACAATTTCTTCAACCCCAAATAAACCGCCCGCCGCTCCTCCGGCTCCAATTGCCGGATCACATCCGCCTGCCCGCGTCGCGCCAGCGGCATCACCTCGTTATGCAGGGCAATCCCGGCATCCGTCACGCTGCAGACGAGCTTCTTGCGGGGCGTATTGCCTTCCGTCTCCAGCAAGACGAGCCCGCGTTCTTCCAGTAGCCGCAGCGTGCGGCTGACCAGCGCCTTGTCCGACGTGGACTGCACCACGAGTTCGGAGAACGGCAATTGCCGCGCATGCGCCAGCAGCGCCAGGATCCGCCATTCCGGCACGGTCAGGCCGAATTGCTCGGCATAGGGCTGCGTCACCGTGCTTCGCAGCCTGGTAATGAGCTGGCTCAGCATGGTGGTCAGGAAGTTGTCCACCGTCAGGCCGCTGCCGGCCTCGTCCAGATCGGTCCAGGGGCTGTCGTCTGCGGGGAGTGGCGGCTGAGCCTGCTGGCCTGTCGCAGGCCCGGTGTTTCGGGTCATGAATTCCTTCCGGTTGAGGCGTTTTCGGCGCGCCGCATCACGCCAAGACAGCGTCCCAAGTGGCGTGAAGGGCGCCAGATTGTCTCATAGGCGAACGCCATGTCCGCCCGCCAATACTATTCCTCGTCTTTGGATTTGAAAAACATAATTAAATCATTGTCAATTGGGGATTTACGTAAGTTGAGTAGTCAATAAGAGCGACCTAGCATGAGTGTGTTCCTCATGTGAACGTGAGTTTTACTAATGAAACATCCGCAGAGGTGTTTTCCATCGAGCCACCCCCTGTCTTCGCGTTGAGCACAACCGACCCGACTCCCGCCGCGAAGCGCCCCCACAGGAGCTGTTGATGAAACGAGACCGCCGACTTTTCCTTGCTGCCACTGCCTTGGCAGCGCTGGCGCTTGCCGCGGGCAGCACGGCCGCTGCTGCTGCCTATCCGACCAAGACCGTAACCATGGTGGTCGCCTATCCGCCGGGCGGCGATACCGACGCAATGGCGCGCCTGTACGCCGACAAGCTGTCGGCCCGCCTCAAGCAGCCGGTGATCGTCGAGAACCGGCCTGGCGCGGCAGGCGTGGTCGGGACTTCCTTCGTGAGCCGCGCGCCGGCCGACGGGTACACGCTGCTCTATACGCCGAACCCGTTCACGCTCGCGCCGATGGTGCTCAAGCTCGCGCCGGCGGCCAGCTATGACCCGCTGCACGGCTTCACGCCCGTGATCCAGACCGCGGTGCAGGCGGTGCTGCTGGTGGCCAACCCGGCAGCCGGCGTCAAGACGGTTCCGGAGATGATCGCCGCCGCGAAGGCGGGCAAGAACTTCACCTACGGCAGCCCGGGCGCTGGCTCGCCGATGCACATTGCCGGTGAGATGCTGAACCGCGCCGCGGGCGTGAAGATCCAGCACGTGCCCTACAAGGGCGTGGCGCCGGCCGTCAATGACGTGGTCGCCGGCCACGTGAACTTCGCGTACGTCACGCTGGGTCCGGTTGCGCAATACATCAACACGGGCAGGCTGATCCCCCTGGCCATCACCGACGCGAAGCGCTCGGCGCTGCTGCCCAACGTGCCGACGCTGGCCGAGCTTGGCTACAAGGACGTGGTGGTCGGCGCCTGGCATGGCGTGATGCGCCCAAGGGCACGCCCGCCGAGGTAGTGAAGGTGCTCAACGCAGAGCTCAACGAGGTGATCAAGCTGCCGGACGTCACCGAGAAGATGGCCACCTTCGGCGCGCTGCCGGTCGGCGGCGCGCCCGCTGCGCTCGAGAAGGTCAACGCTGCCGACTACGAGCGCCTGGGCAAGGTGATCCGCGACATGGGCATCTCGGCGGAATGACGCAAGGCGCAGCAGATCCATGCAACACAAGACGCAGGAGGCGGGCATGAGCCAGTCCATCGTGGGAGCGTCCACGCCGCAGGTGACCGCGCGGGAGAAGGTCATGGGACGCGCGCAGTATGCCGGCGATATCAAGTTGCCCGGCATGCTGCACGCGAAGGTGCTGCGCAGCCCGCACCCGCATGCGCGCATTGTCGGCATCGATATCTCGGCGGCGAAGGCGCTGCCCGGTGTGAAGCTGGTGGTGACCGGGCGTGATACGCCCACGCGCCTTTGGGGGCCGCACCGCAAGGAGCAGCGCATCCTGGCCGTCGGCGTGGTCCGCCACGTCGGCGAGGAAGTGGCGGCCGTGGTCGCGGTGAGCGAGGAAATCGCGCGCGATGCGCTCGACCTGATCCGCGTCGAGTACGAGGAACTGCCTGCGCTGCTGAGCCCCGAGGCCGCGCTGGCCGACGGGGCGCCGGAGATCCATGCCGGCACGCGCAATATCGGCCACGAGATGCATATCGAGCGCGGCGACGTGGAGGCCGGCTTTGCCGCCGCCGCGGCGGTGTACGAGGCCACGTACGACATGCACTCGCAGTATCCAGGCTATCTGGAGCCGATGGCGTCCGTGGCGACGCAGGACGGCAACGGGCGGCTGACGGTGTACGCGTCGACGCAGTCGGTGTTCCTTGCGCGCAGCCGGCTGGCCGAGGCACTGGACCGTCCGGCGTCAACCATCCGCGTGGTGCAGGCGACGACCGGCGGTGGCTTCGGCGCCAAGATCGTCGAGGAGAACAACAGCCTGATCTGCGCGTTCCTGGCGACGAAGCTTGATCGTCCGGTGCGGATGGTGAACAACCGCCTCGAAGATTTCCAGGGCGCGCGTGCGAGCGTGCCGGCCAAGGTCTGGCTGCGCATGGGGCTGTCGGCCGACGGCCTGATCGTGGCCAAGGACGTGCGCATCACGGCGGAGTGCGGCGCGTTTTCGGGTCTGGCCGGCGATGTGATGCACGTCAGCGCCATGCGCAGCGACAACATGCACCGCGTGACCAATGTGCGCTCGCATGCGGTGCTCGCGTACACGAACAACCCGCCGCGCGGTGCGTTCCGCGGCTTCGGCGGGCAGCAGATGCAGTTCCCGCTGAACTGCCACCTGACGGTGCTGGCCGAGATGATCGGCATCGACCCGATCGAGGTGCACAAGCGCAATGCCATCGGCCGCGGCGAGACCAGCGTGCATGGCTGGCAGATCGGCAGCACGGGCATGCAGGAATGCCTGGAGATGACGCGCAAGGCAATCGGCTGGGACGCCAAGCGCGACGCCCCGCGCGGCACAGGCACGCGCCGGCGCGGCGTGGGCATTGCGGCGGCCATGCACGTCAGCGGCAACCGCACGCTCGGCAACTGGGATGGCTCGACCATCCTGCTCAAGCTCAATGAAGACGGCCGCGTGATGCTGCAGACCAGTGAATGCGACATGGGGCAGGGCGCCAACACCATGCTGAGCCAGATCTGCGCGCAGGAGATGGGCATTCCGCTGTCGCACGTGACCGTGATGGTGCCCGATACCGATACCTCGCCGTTCTGCCTCGGCTCGCTGGCCTCGCGCGTGACCATCATCTCGGGCAACGCCGTGCTGCGCGCCGCGCGCGAAGCGAAGCAGAAGGTGCTGGCGCTGGCGGCGGAGAAGTTCGGCGTGGAGGCGGACTGCCTGTCGTACGCCGATGGCCGCATCAGCGTGCCGGGACAGCCGGACAAGTCGGCCACGCTCGCCGAGATCGCGCGACTGCATATCTTCCGCCATGGCGGCGAGGGCATCCATGTGCGCGCGACCTATGACGCGCCCACCGTGATGCATGACGCCAACTACTACGGCAACGTCGCGCCCGCCTATTCGTTCGCGGCGCAGGCGGTGGAAGTGGAGGTCGATACCTGCACGGGCCGCGTGACCGTGATCGACAGCTTTGTGGCTGACGACTGCGGCAAGGCGATCAACCCGCTTGCAGTGCACGGCCAGACGCACGGCGCCACGGTACAGGCGATCGGCTGGACGCTCTACGAGCAGCTGCGCTACGAAGACGGGCGCCTGCAGAACGGCAACTTTGCCGACTACACGATGGCCACGGCCGATGCGCTGCCGATGCTGCGCACCGATCTCGTCGAGTCGAACGATCCCAACGGCCCGTTCGGTGCCAAGGCGCGAGCGAGACGGCGATCCTGCCCGGCGCGGCGGCGATTGCCAACGCGGTGCATCACGCCATTGGCATACGCATCCATTCGCTGCCGATCACGCCCGAGAAGGTGCTGGCCGCATTGCGCGAGCGCGAAGAGACGAAGGAGGGCGCCCATGGGTGATTTCGAATTCCTGGAGCCGGCAACCGTCGGCGAAGCCAGCCGCATGCTGGCCGACCTTGGCGACAACTGCCGCGCCTACGCGGGCGGCACGGCACTGATGCTCGGCATGCGCCAGCGCATGCTGACGCCTAGCCACGTGGTCTATCTCGGCGGCTCGACGCGCTGCGCGGCATCACGTTCGATCCGAAGCAGGGCCTGCGCATCGGTGCGCTGACCTTGCACGCGGAGGTCGCGCGCTCGCCGATCGTGCAGGCGCACTATCCGATGCTGGCCAGCATGGCCTCGCGCGTAGCAAATCCGCAGGTGCGCAACCAGGGCACGATCGGCGGCAATCTTTGCTATGCCGATCCGGCTACTGATCCGCCGGGCTGCCTGATGGCGCTTGGTGCACAGATCGTGCTGAGCGGCCCGGGCGGCGAGCGCGTGCTGCCGATCGAGGACTTCCTCGTCGACTACTACGTCACGGCACTGACGCCGGGCGAGATCGTGACCGAGATCCGGCTGCCGGCCCCCGCGGCTGGTGCGGACGGCCGCTACGCGCGCTTCCTGCGCACGGCCGCCGAGCATCGGCCGCTCGCCAGCGTGGCGCTGTCGGTGCGGCGCGAGGGTGCGTTCTGCGTCGATGCGCGGCTGACGGTCGGTGCTTCCACGCCGATACCGGCCCGCCTGCCGCGCGCCGAGGCACTGCTGGCCGGCAAGACGGTGACCGCCGATCTTGCGGCCGAGGCTGCCGAGATCGTTGCCGCCGACATCAATGCGGTATCGGACATGCGCGGCACGGATGATTTCCGCCGCCACATCGTGCGCACGGTCGCACGCCGCACCATCGCCGAGCTGTTCGGCGTGGCCGCGGACTGAGGAGTAGCCATGAACAAGATCACCATCGATGTCACCGTCAACGGTGAAGCGCACGCGGTCGAGGTCCCCGCGCGGCGCATGCTGTCCGACCTGCTGCGCGACGACCTGAACCTGACCGGCACCAAGCGCGGCTGCGAGACCGGCATCTGCGGCGCCTGCACGGTGCTGGTCGACGGCGAGGCCGTCAAGTCCTGCCTGATGCTGGCGGCACAGGTGCGCGGCCGCCATGTGATGACCGTGGAAGGCCTGGCCGCCGACGGCGAGCTGCATCCGCTGCAGCAGTGCTTCATGGAGTGCGGCGGCCTGCAGTGCGGCTACTGCACGCCGGGCTTCCTGATGACGTCGTGCGCGCTGCTGGCCAACAACCCCAACCCAACGGAAGAGGAAGTCCGCCACGGCCTGAACGGCAACCTGTGCCGCTGCACGGGCTATGTCGGCATTGTCGAATCCATCCTGTCCGCCGCGGAGAAAATGCGTGGAAATTGAAAAGACCCTGGTCACCGCGGCGCCGCCGGCACGCGTGTGGGAACTGCTGCTCGACCCGAACGTGATGGGCGCTGCGTGCCCGGCATGGAATCGATCGAGGTCATCAGCGATGTCGAGTACATCGCGCATATGGCGGTGAAGATCGCGTTCATCAATGCGCGCTTCCGCCTGCATACGAAGATCGTCGAGACGCGCGCGCCGCACTACCTGCGCACGGAAGGCACCGGCGAGGATGCCTCCGTGGCCAGCTCGATGCGCCAGTCCAGCGAGATCTTCGTGACGGAGCTGGACGATGGCTCGACCCAGCTTCGCATCAAGGTCCAGGTCGATGTGTTGGGGCGGCTCGGGACGTTTGGCCTGAGTGTGATGAAGACCAAGGCTGACCGGATGTGGGACGAGTTTGGGGCGAACCTGCTGGCGCGGCTGTCGCCACAGGCCGGGCAGGCCGTCTCGACAGCGGTTCCGGCGGCGGTACCGGCCGCAACCACATCAGCTGCCATGCCGGCGACGGCAACGCACGCGCCCCTCGCCGCGCACAACGGGCATGCTGCCGGCGCTCCCGCCTGGAATGGCAACGGTAGCAACGGTAGCAACGGTAGCAACGGTAGCAACGGTAGCAACGGTGGCCTGCTGTCCAGGCTGTTCGGCGCGCGCCGGTGCAGCGCGGGCCGGTCTCGGACATCTGCGTGGAATTGCGCCGCCGTGACGAGACCATCGTCGTACGCTGGCCGGCTCAGCATGGCGAGCAGTGCGCCGCCTGGCTGCGCGACTACCTGAAATAGGGCGGGGAACGTGTGGCGGCGGGCGAACAACCGGTCGCCATGCGGGGTTTGTCCGCGTGACGGGTACTACGGGGCTCAGGCGTGATATATGGGACAGTTGCAGGTGCACGCGGCGGCGGGAAACCGCCCCGCAAGGCACCCAAAGCATGTCCAGAACGCCATCACACGCCATAGCAGAGACAGACCATGACCACCGAATCGCCGCCGGATGACGCCCAGGACAAGTACATCGTGCCCGGGCTTGAGCGCGGCCTGCGGTTGCTGGGGGAATTCAGCAGCCGCGAGCGCACGCTGTCGGCCGCCGAGCTGGCGCGGCGCCTGAAGGTGCCGCGCTCGACCGTTTTCCGGCTGCTGGCCACGCTCGAAATGATGGGCTTTGTCGAACGGACCGACGGGGGCCGGGAATTCCGGCTCGGCATGGCGGTGCTGCGCCTCGGTTTCGACTACCTGGCGTCGCTGGAGCTGACCGAGCTGGGCCGTCCGCTGCTGGATCGTCTGCGCGACGAAATCCACTACCCGTGCAACCTCGTCGTGCGCGATGGCCGCTCGATTGTCTACGTGGCCAAGTCCGTGGCGCCGCGCCGTTTGCGAGCACGGTCAACGTTGGCACGCGCTTGCCGGCGCATGCCACGGTGCTCGGGCGGGTGCTGCTCGAAGATCTGTCGCTCGACGAACTGCGCAAGCTCTATCCGGAGTCGCGGCTGGAGGTGTTTTCGGAAAGCACGCCGCGCACGGTCGAAGAACTCTATGACATGGTCCAGCGTGACCGCGAACGCGGCTATGTGCTGCAGGAAGGTTTCTTCGAGGCGAGCATCTCGACCATCGCGGCGCCGGTGCGCGACCGTACCGGCAGGGTGGTGGCGGCGCTCGGGGCAACCATCCCGGCTTCGCGCATCGACCCGGAACAACTGGACACCATGGTGGAAATGGTCAGGAGCGCCGCCGCGGAGTTGTCGCGGCTGCTCGATTACCGGCCACCCGAACCACCCCGCCGTTCGGCCTGGGCTGAAGCACTCGAACCATGCAGCAAAGCAATGTCGCCCCCCGCAACACACAGTCCCAAAACCGTACCCGACGCAGATGGCTCGCCACCATGGCGGCGGCCTTGCTGGCATCGGCCGGCATGGCCATGCAGGAGGCCGAGGCCGCCTGCGCCAATGTGCGCATCGTCGTGCCGTTCCCGGCCGGCGGCCCGGCTGACCAGCTTGCGCGCACGCTTTCGCACGGGTTGCAGCAACGGCACGCGAACATTCCCTATATCGTCGACAACAAGCCGGGCGCCAATGGGCAATAGTCGGCATCGATGCCGTGCGCCGCGCTGCCGGTGATGGCTGCACGCTGCTGGTGGTGCCGGCTGGCAACCTGACCATCAATCCGACGTTGTTCCCGGCGCTGTCCTACCAGGTGGAGCGTGATTTCCGCCCGGTCTCGCTGCTCGCGAGTTCGCCCAACGTGCTGGCCGTGCATCCGTCGGTCAAGGCGAATTCGGTGCAGGAGCTGATCCGGCTCGCACGGCAGTCGGCGCAGGCCGGGACGCCGCTTGGCTATGCCAGCCCAGGTGTCGGCAGTGGCCTGCACCTGGCCGGCGAGTTGTTCCGGCACAAGGCGGACGTGACCCTGATGCACGTGCCGTACAAGGGCACCACGCAGGCGCTCAATGACGTGGTGGGTGGCCAGGTGCCGGTGCTGCTGGGTACGTGGCCGACGCTCGCGCCATTCATCCAATCGGGCAAGCTGCGCGCGCTGGCGGTGACGCAGTCGAAGCGTTCACCGGCGGCGCCGGGCGTGCCGTCGTTGGCCGAACAGGGCGTGGCCGGCATCGACGTGAGTTCCTGGTATGCGCTGCTGGTGCCGCGCGCGACGCCGGCGACAGCCGTCGACAGTCTGGCCGCCGAGGTGCGCACGTTGCTGGGCACCGCCGCCGTGCGGACCGAGCTTCAGCGACAGGGGATGGAGCCGGTGGCCAGCACGCCCGATGCACTGACGGCGCGCATCCGCGACGAAACGGCGGCATGGGCAAAGCTGATCCGCGAATACGACATCAAGGCCGAATAACGGCGGGCTGCGCTACCGCTGCCTGCCGCTGGCGGCGCGGTCGCCGAGCAATGCCGACAGGTCGCGCGCGGCCGCCTTGACTTCGCGCTCCACGCGCTCGCGCAGCGTGCCGTCGGCTTCGAAGCGCTGCTGCGGGCCGGCCACGCTGATGGCGGCGATGACGTCGCCGCTGGCATCGCGCACGGGCGCGGCGCAGGAATCGATGCCGGCCTCGTAGGCCGAAAAGCTCCACGCGCAGCCGCGTTCGAGGTCCGCGGCCAGGATGTCTGCCAACCGTGCATGGGTGGCCGGGCTCTGGCCGGTCACGGTCGCAACGGATCGTCGCCGAGCAAGGCGCGCAGTTCCTCAGGCGGCAGGTGGGCGATCAGCATGCGGCCCGGCGTGGTCAGGTGCGCGGCCACGCGGCTGCCGACCTGGATATTGCTGACCAGCGACGTGTTGGGCATATCGCGCAGCAGATACAGCGCATGGCCGCCATCGCGCACGACCAGGTAGGCCGAGAGCTGCAGCGATCCGCTCAGCCGCGCCAGCACGCGCCGCGCGAACGTGGTCAGGTCATTGGCCGCCAGCACGCGGGAAGCCAGCTTCAGGAAACCGAAACCGACTTCGTGGCCGCCCTGTGGCAGGCGTTCGAGCATGCCTTCGTGTTCGAGCGTGGCGAGCAGCCGCATCACCGTGACACGGTTGACGTCGATGCGCCGGCCGACTTCGCTGAGGTTCGCGGTTGAGCCGCCCTCGGCAATGAAGCGAAGCAGCCGCAGGCCGCGGATGACGGGGGGAGACCAGTTGCTGGTCTTTGGCTTCGTCGGTGTCGGCGTTGGTGTCGATGTCAGGACTCGGGTGCGGCTTGGGCATGTCAAGAGGGAAAAGGCAAACGGCCGTGCAGGCGCGGCCGTGGGAACTGCTGGCTGAATCGAAACGCCGAATGTTTTCTCCCCTCTCCCATTTATGGGAGAGGGGCGGGGGAGAGGCCGGAGCTTCCACGAAGCGGGGCGTCACGATGCTTGCCATGC
>LRMT01000009.1 GCA_001725945.1 Cupriavidus sp. UYMMa02A
ATCGCGCTGCAGTTCGCGCACGCGTGCCGCGTCGCTGGCAGCGGGTGGCACGCGACTCTTCGAGCTGTGCCTGCGAGATGCCGCCGATGTCGTACTGCCGGCGGTCCCGGCTGAACTGCGCGGCACTGCGTTGCGCGGTGGCCTGGGCCTGCGCGAGCTGGGCGCGGCTGACCTCGACCTCGACCGGGCGCTTGCCGGTCTTCATGTCGGCGAGCTGCGCCTCGGCGGCGCGCAGCTGCTCGGCCGCCTGCTGGCGCGCCGCGCGTTCGTCATCGGATTCCAGCACGAACAGCGCCGTGCCCTTGCCCACCTGCTGGCCGCGCTGCACCGACAGGCTGTCCAGCCGGCCCGCGAACGGAGAGGCCACGCTGACGAACTCGCCTTCGACATAGCCCTGCCACGTGGCGGACTTGTCCTGGCTGCATGCCGTCAGGGTTGCCAGCGGCAGCAGCAGGGCCAGCGTGGGCCACACGTGTCGCGCGGCGGTTGGGGCAAGGGCTTCAGGCAGGAGTCGGGGAGGGTGCATGGCGGTTCCGGGCAGGGCGTGGGTGCGGTCAGTCGGGGGCGCAGTCGGGCGGCGTATGGGCTGCGGGCGCCAGGCCCTGCGTCAGCAGCGTGCTGACGTGGCGGACCAGAGTCTCGGTATCGACATGCCCGGCGCGGAAGCCGCTGCCAGATATGCGTGGTGGCCAGCGGCAGCAGCGTCAGCCCGATCAGGGATGGCATCACCAGGGTCGGCTCCAGGCCGGGATTGAGCTTGCCGCCGCGATCGCCGCGGCCAGCGGCGCGCTCAGGGCGCCCGCGCGCTGCAGCGCGAAGCGGTTCAGCACGCGCTCGCGCAGCAGGCCGTCGGCGCCGGCCACCTCGCGGATCCACAGTCCGGGAAACCACGGCGTGGCGGCGGCCACGCGGATCAGCCGGGCCGCAATGCCCACCAGCATGGCTACCGGATCTTCGGGCGCGGCCGCCGGGGCGAAGATCGCGTCGACGAGCTGCTGCAGGCGTTCTTCGACGATGGCGTCGAGCAACTGGTCGCGGTCGCGGAAGTAGTAGTGCACCAGCGCGGGTGTCACGCCAGCGTAGTCGGCAATGGCGCGGATCGGCGTGGCAGCAACGCCATGGCGCGCGAACAGCTCGGTGGCAGCGTCAAGCAACTGGTCGCGTTGGCCCGGGTTCCCGGCAGCCGGGCGGCCAGGGCCGCGACGTCGGCGGGAGGTCTGGCGGTCTTGCGGGAAACTGGACGATCAGATGGCATCGGCTGGCATCGAAAATCTGACAGGCAAGCAGTTCGATATTAATTTTCAAGTTAATTAATTCAAGGCTTGTTACAACGCTGGAACTGCGCCGGATGCATAGAGCGATGTTGCATCGCAGCAAATACGGTGGACATGTCATTTCGCCTTGGCTATCCTTCGACCGCCCACCGTCCGGTTTCACGGCCGGAACCAGAAGAAGAACTGTCCCCCCATGCGTTTTCGATTCCCGGCTGCGATGCCGCGTCAGATCCTCGCCCGCTGCCTTGCCGCCATGCTGTCGGCGGGGGCGTGCACGCCGGTGCTGGCGAAGGACGTGCGCCCGAGTCCGGCACGGAGGCAGCGGCAACCGAAAGCCCGTTCGCCTTCCACGGCCAGGCGACCTATATCTGGCAACGCAAGCCGGCGTTCAATGCGGCCTACTCGGGCCCGAACAGCCTCAGCACCGATCGCGCCAAGAGTTACTCGTTCACGAGCACGCTCGACCTGGGCCTGCGCCTGTGGCAAGGCGCGGAGTTCCACTTCAACCCCGAAGTCGCGCAGGGCGTGCCGTTTTCGCACCTGCACGGCATGGCCGGCCTGTCCAATGGCGAGCTTGCCAAGGGGGCAAGTACCAACCCGGTCTTCTATCGCGCGCGCGCCTTATTCGCCAGACCTGGGGGCTTGGCGGAGAGACCGAAACGCTGGACGATGACTTCAACCAGTTCGCACGCACGGTGGACAAGCGCCGCGTGACGCTGACCGCGGGCAACTTTGGCGTGCTGGACGTGTTCGACCAGAATGAATTCGGTTCCGATCCGCGCACGCAGTTCATGAACTGGTCGTTCCTGACTCATGGGGCCTTCGACTACGCGGCGGACTCGCGCGGCTACACCTGGGGCGTGGCGCTCGAATACATCGGCGACGACTGGTCAGCGCGCATTGGCCGCTTCCTGCAGCCGCTCGAATCGAATGGGCTGGAGCTCGACACACGGATGTTCGAGCACTATGGCGACGTACTGGAACTCGAAAAGCGCTATTCCGTATCCGGGCAGTCCGGTACGGCGCGTCTGCTGTTCTTTCGCAACAAGGCGCGCATGGGGGCGTTCCACGACGCGATCCAGTTCGGCCAGGCCAACAATGTCACGCCTGACGTAGCCGATGTACGGCAGGAGCACGCCAAGGTCGGCGTGGGGCTGACGTTGCTGCAGCAGGTGAATGATTCGCTGGGCGTGTTCTTCCGCGCCAGCATGTCGGACGACAAGACCGAAACCTATGCCTTCACCGAGATCGGGCGGCAGGTGTCGTTCGGCGGCGTGCTGAATGGCAGTTCATGGGGCCGGGCACGCGATGCGGTGGGGATGGCGTTTGCTGTGAATATGCTTGGGTCGAACCATCGGGCCTACCTTGCCGCTGGGGGGCAGGGGGCGTTCCTGGGGGATGGGGCCCTTAACTATGCGCCCGAGCAGGTGTTCGAGATCTATTACAGCTTCCAGCCGTTCAAGTACCTGAGTATCAGCCCGGATTTCCAGTATGTGCGCAATCCCGGGTACAACGCTGACCGCGGGCCGGCCAAGTTTTATGGCGTGCGGTTTCATGCGGAGTTTTGAAGGCGGCTTGATGGGGTGTTCGTGACCACCTCATCAAGCCCGCCAACAAAACCCCTTACTGCCGCGCATTCCTGAAATTATCCGGCCAAGGCGTATTGAAGTTAGTCCGGAACGGATTGATATCCAACCCGCCCCGCCGCGTATAACGCGCATAGACAGCCAGCTTCACCGGCTTGCACTGCCGCATCACATCCATAAAGATCCGCTCCACACACTGCTCATGGAACTCATTGTGGTTGCGGAATGAAATCAGGTACTTCAGCAGCCTTCCTGGTTGATCGGCGCGCCGACATAGCGGATCTGCACGCTCCCCCAGTCCGGCTGCCCCGTTACCAGGCAATTGGACTTCAGCAGGTGCGACACCAGCGTTTCTTCGACCGGCGTTTCATCCTGGTCCGCGTGCAGCAATTCCGGCGCGGGTTCGTAGCGGTCGACTTCGATATCCAGCCGGTCCAGCAGCAATCCGTCCAGCTCCCCCATCTTCTGCTTGCCGAGGTCGGCTTCGGTCACCAGCCGCACCTGCACGGTCCCGCCCGTCGCTTCCGACAGGTCATGGTGCAGCAACTGCTGCAACGCTTCAGGCGACGCGACCTTGCTCTGGTTGAACGAGTTCAGGTACAGCTTGAACGACTTGGACTCGATGATGTTCGGCGTGCGGCCGGAATGATGAAGGTGGCAAGCGCACCTGTGGCTTGCCTTTGAGGTTCAGCCACGACACCTCGTACGCGTTCCAGATGTCCACGCCGAAGAACGGCACGGCCTTGCCTTCGGGCAAGCCGATCTCGGTGCGCTTGGGCTGGCGCGGAATCGGAAACAGCAGCGTCGGATCGTATTCGGTCTTGTAGGCCGAGGGCTTGCCCAGTGGCGAGTGTTCAGGAAGGCTCATGCCTGGATTCCGCGGTCGGAGAGGAACAGCTTGTAGACCGGGTTCTCGGTCTCGTCCCAGTGTACGTAACCCAGCGTGGAAAGGAAGGCGCGGAACGCGCGCTTTTCGTTCTTGGGCACCTGGATGCCGACCAGGATGTTGGACGTGTCGCCGCCCTGGTTGCGGTAATGGAACAGGCTGATGTTCCAGTTCGGGCTCATGCTGGACAGGAACCGCATCAGCGCGCCGGGGCGCTCGGGGAATTCGAAGCGATAGAGCAGTTCGTCGTGCGCCAGCGGCGAAACGCCGCCCACCATGTAGCGGATGTGCTGCTTCGCCAGCTCATCGTTGGACAGGTCCAGCGTGTCGAAGCCGTGGCGACGAAAGCCCGCGGCGATCTTGTCGTTTTCGGCGCGGCTGGCGATCTGCACGCCGACGAAGATGTGCGCGATCTTCTTGTCGGCAATGCGGTAGTTGAACTCGGTCACGTTGCGCGTGCCCACCAGTTCGCAGAAGCGCTTGAAGCTGCCGCGCTCTTCGGGAATGGTGACGGCGAACACGCCTTCGCGTGCCTCGCCGACTTCGGCGCGCTCGGCGACGAAGCGCAGGCGGTCGAAGTTCATGTTCGCGCCGCAGGCGATCGCCACCAGGTGCTGGCTCTTGAGCTTCTCGCGCTCGGCGTACAGCTTGAGGCCGGCCACGGCGAGCGCGCCGGCGGGCTCCAGGATGCTGCGCGTGTCCTGGAACACATCCTTCAGGCCCGCGCAGATCGCGTCGGTATCCACCAGCACGATTTCATCGACGAGCTCGCGCGTGATGCGGAACGTTTCCTTGCCGACCAGCTTCACGGCGGTGCCATCGGAGAACAGGCCCACGTCCTTCAGTTCGATGCGCTTGCCGGCTTCCACCGAGCGCTTCATCGCGTCCGAATCAACCGTCTGCACGCCAATTACCTTGATCTCGGGGCGCACGGCTTTGATGTACGAGGCGATGCCCGAAATCAGCCCGCCGCCGCCGATCGCGACGAAGATCGCGTGGATCGGGCCCGGATGCTGGCGCAGGATTTCCATGGCAATCGTGCCCTGGCCGGCGATCACCTCCGGATCGTCGAACGGGTGGATGAAGGTCAGCTTGTGCTTCTTCTCCAGCACCGCGGCGTGGTCGTAGGCGTCGTTGTACGAATCGCCGTGCAGCACGATTTCCACCCATTTGCCGCCGCGTTCGCGCACAGCGTCGATCTTCACCTGCGGCGTGGTGACCGGCATCGCGATGATCGCGCGGCACTGCAGGCGTGCGGCGGACAGCGCGACTCCCTGTGCGTGATTGCCGGCGGAAGCCGCGATCACGCCACGCTTGAGTTCGTCCTGCGTGAGCGATGCCATCTTGTTGTACGCGCCGCGCAGCTTGAACGAGAACACCGGCTGCGTGTCCTCGCGCTTGAACCACACCGAGTTGCCGGTGCGCGCCGACAGGTTGTGCGCGAAGGTCAGCTCGGTCTCCTGCGCCACGTCATAGACCTTGGCGGTCAGGATCTTCCTGAGATAGTCGGGTTTGGAGGAGGCGGGCTTGCGGTTCATGTCTGCGGGTTGGCAAAGGGCCCTGGCGCGCGACCGGGAACGGCGCGGGGAAGGGCAAAAAGGGCCGGCAAAAAAGGGCGCAAAAAAGGCCGGAAATTTTGGCGGAAACCGCCAATGATAAAGGATCGGAACGCCGCACAAGGCCTTGCACGCTGATCAGTGCCCTGGCTGGGGTGGCGCCGCGAGCACTGCTGCGCGGGGCGGCCAGGCCAATGTGACGAGCTGTGCCGTGTAGGACAGCGCCCGGTGGACGCTCGTCGGAATCACATGTTACGGTTTTACGCGATGCCCCCGTTACCGCTCATCGAACCCAACACCGCGCTGTTTCTCGACTTCGACGGCACCCTGGCCGATCTCGCTCCCCGCCCCGAGCTGGTGCAGGTGGAGCCCGAACTGGTCGGGACGCTGCGCCTGCTCTACGATCGCCTGGAAGGCGCGCTCGCCATCGTGTCGGGGCGGCCGATCATCGAGCTCGACCATTTCCTGCAGCCGCTGTGCCTGCCGGCCGCCGGCATTCACGGCGCGGAGCTCCGTGCCGGCGGCGCGCATATCGAGATGAAGCCCGCGCCTGGACTGGAACCGCTGATTCCGGCACTGGAGGCGCTGGTGCGCCGGCACCCCGGGCTGCGCCTCGAGCGCAAGTCCGTGGCGGTGGCCATCCACTATCGGCAAGCCCCTGAGCTCGAAGGTCTGGTACACGCCGCCGTCGCCGACATACTGCGCGATGCGACCGGCCTGGAGGGCATGCGGGGCAAGATGGTGGTCGAAATCAAGCCTGTGGGCATCAACAAGGGCGACGCCATCACGGCCTTCATGAACATGCCGCCCTTCGCCGGGCGTGGCCCGGTCTTTGCCGGCGACGATGTGACCGACGAAGCAGGCTTTGCCGTCATACGCAAGCTCGGCGGCATCGGAGTTCTGGTCGGGCAGCGCGACACCATGGCCACGGTCAGCGTCACCGGACCGGCCGCGCTGCGCTGCTGGCTGCACCGGAGTGCGCGCGCGCTCGACGGCGCGGCTGGCTTCGCGCCCATGTTGGCTTCCACATCCACAACGAGATCTTGAGGGGGATTCGCTGTGACATCCGTAACCAATACCAGCAGCCCGTCGGAACTGGGCAGGCAGCCGACCGAAGGCGTGCACAAGACGACCGATGGCGGCACGCGCCATGCGCAGCCGTCGCTGTCGCTCGGCATGATCGGCAACTGCGCGTTTTCGGCGCTGGTCGACAGCCGCGGCCGGATCGTGTGGTCCTGCATGCCGCGCTTCGACGGTGATCCGGTCTTCAATGCGCTGCTCGACCCGAGCGAAAACGGCGGCCATTTCTCCATCGAGATCGAAGACTTCCAGTCCTCCAGCCAGTGGTACGAGCCCAACACCGCCGTGCTACGCACGCGCGTGACCGATATCCACGGCAACTGCCTCGAGATCACCGACTTCGCGCCGCGTTTCTTCCGGCTGGGCCGCTATTTCAGGCCGATCACGCTGGTGCGCCGCATCCGCCCGGTGCGCGGCGCGCCGCGCGTGCGCGTGGTGGTGGCGCCGCGCTTCGACTGGGGGCGCAAGGTGCCGGAAGTCACGCGCGGCAGCAGCCACGTGCGCTTTATCGGCGACAACATGACGCTGCGCATGACCACCGACGCCCCGCTGGCCTACGTGCTGTCGCATACGCCGTTCCTGGTCACGCGAAGCCACAATTTCATCCTCGGCCCCGACGAGACGCTCAACCATGGCGTCGAGGAAACCGCGCGCGATTTCGAGCAGGAGACCACTTCCTACTGGCGGATCTGGACGCGCCGCCTCGCCGTGCCGCGCGAATGGCAGGACGCGGTCATCCGCGCCGCGATCACGCTCAAGATGTCGTTGTACGAGGAAACCGGCGCGATCGTCGCGGCCATGACCACGAGCATCCCCGAAGCCCCGGGCAGCGGACGCAACTGGGACTACCGCTACTGCTGGCTGCGCGATGCGTTTTTCGTGGTGCGCGCGCTCAACAGCCTTTCCGAAGTCGGCACCATGGAGGACTACCTGCGCTGGCTGTCCAACGTGGTCATGCAATCGCAGGACGGGCATATCCAGCCGCTATATGGCATCGGGCTCGAGCGCGAACTGCCCGAATGCATCTTCGACCACCTGCCCGGGTATCGCGGCATGGGCCCGGTTCGCGTCGGCAACCAGGCGCAGGAGCACTTCCAGCACGATGTCTACGGCAATATCGTGCTCGGCGCCGCGCAGGCTTTCCATGACCACCGTCTGCTGCATCGTGGTGGCCCGGCCGAGTTCCGCCGGCTCGAGGAGGTCGGCGAGCAGGCCGTGAAAGTGTTCGGCACGCCCGACGCGGGCATGTGGGAACTGCGAACGCGTGCGCGCGTGCATACCTCATCGGCGCTGATGAGCTGGGCCGCGTGCGACCGCATCGCAAAAGTCGCGGAGAAGCTCGCGCTGCAGTCGCGCGCCGATTACTGGCATGACCATGCGAACCGCATGAAGGAACGCATCCTGGCCGAATCATGGAACGAGTCGCGCCAGCGTTCGCCGAGAGCTTCGGGGGGCGCGAACTCGACGCGAGCGTGCTGCTGATGGCGGAGGTCAACTTCATCGAGCCGCGTGATTCGCGCTTCATGTCGACGCTCAAGGCGCTGGAAGACACCCTTTGCGACGGCCCGTACATGCGCCGCTACGAGGCGCCCGACGATTTCGGCAAGCCCGAGACCGCGTTCAATATCTGCACCTTCTGGCGTATCGATGCCCTCGCGCGCGTCGGCCGGCGCGACGAAGCACGGGAGATCTTCGAGGCCATGCTGGCGGCGCGCAATCCGCTCGGGCTGCTGTCCGAAGACACACATCCGGTCACGGGCGAGATGTGGGGCAACTTCCCGCAGACCTACTCGATGGTCGGGCTCATCAACGGCGCCATGCGCCTGTCGGCCCCGTGGGACAGCGTGATCTGAATGGAGCAGCGATGACAAATACGGCTGACAAGTTATGCCAAGACTAGTAGCAGTATCCAACCGCGTCGCAGATCCGCGCAACGTCGCCGCGGGCGGGCTGGCCGTGGCGCTGTCCGAGGCGCTGCGTCAGAACGGTGGAATGTGGTTCGGCTGGAGCGGCAAGGCGGTGGAACTGAACCAGGGTGGCACGCCCGGCGAAGGCGAACTGCACCTGCAACAGGCCGGCAATGTCACGCTGGCCACGGTGGACCTGTGCCGCGAGGACCATGACTCGTACTACCTGGGCTACAGCAACGGGGTGCTGTGGCCCGCGTTCCACTACCGGCTGGACCTGGCCGATTTCGACTCGAACTACCTCAACGGCTACCGCCGCGTGAACCAGCTGTTTGCGCGCAAGCTGGCGCCGCTGCTCAATCCCGACGACATCATCTGGATCCACGACTACCACCTGATTCCGCTGGCGGCGGAGTTGCGCGCGATCGGCTGCGGGCAGCGCATCGGCTTTTTCCTGCATATCCCGCTGCCGCCGCCGCTGATCCTGGCCGCTATCCCGCAGCACGACTGGCTCATGCGCGCGCTGTTCGCCTATGACCTGCTCGGATTCCAGAGCCATACCGACCTGGAGCATTTCGCGCGCTACGTGCAGAACGAAGCGTTTGCCGAGCCCATGGGCGAGCACCGCTACCGGGCGTTCCATCGCACCGTGCGTGCCGAGGCGTTCCCGATCGGCATCGACGTGGATGAGTTCATGGAGCTGGGGCGCGGCCCTGAGGCCCAGGAAACCTTCGAGATGATGCGCGCGCAATACGCGCAACGCAGGCTGCTGCTGGGCATCGACCGGCTTGACTACTCCAAGGGGCTGCCCCAGCGGCTGAAGGCGTTTTACCGGCTGCTGGCCGAGTACCCGGAGAACCGCATGAGCGCGACGCTGGTACAAATCGCCGCGCCGTCGCGCGAATCGGTGGATGCCTATGCCGACCTGCGCAGCGAGATGGAACGGCTCTCCGGTGCCATCAATGGCGAATTCGGCGAACTCGACTGGATGCCGGTGCGCTATATCCACCGCACCACTGCACGCAGGCGGTTGCCGGGGCTGTGTCGGGCGAGCCGCGTAGCGCTGGTGACGCCGCTGCGCGACGGCATGAACCTCGTGGCCAAGGAATTCATCGCCGCGCAGGACCCGGAAGATCCGGGCGTGCTGGTGCTGTCGCGCTTTGCGGGCTCGGCCGAGCAGCTTAAGGAAGCGCTGCTGGTGAACCCCTATGACACGCAGACAACCGCCCAAGCCATCCAGCAGGCGCTGCACATGCCGCTTGCCGAACGGCGGGCACGCCACGAGAAACTGCTGGAGCGCATCCGCTGCCAGGACGTGCACTGGTGGAGCCGGGAGTTCCTGCGGGCGCTATCGGAAACCGAAGGTGGCTGAGGATTCGCCGCGGCTGCCAAAGGAGCATTGCCATGAGCGAGAAACTGGAAGCGCAGACGTGCACGCCTTGCCGTGGAGGGATTCCTCCGCTTGAGCGGGCGGAAGCTGAAGCGCTATTGGCCGAGACGCCTGGGTGGACGCTGGCCGACGAGGCCGGCCGGCTCGAACGCAGCTTTACCTTCCGCAATTTTGCGCAGGCACTGGCGTTCGTCGATGGCGTCGGGCGGCTCGCTGAAGAGCAGGGGCATCATCCCGAGATCAGCTTTGGGTGGGGGCATGCGACGGTGTCATGGCGGACCAAGAAGATCAAGGGACTGCATCGGAATGATTTTGTGATGGCGGCCAAGACTTCGGAGTTGGCGCAGCGGATTGGGGAAGGCTAGTGCTACTGCTACTGCCTTGGAATGCCACTGGCGTGGCTCCCCTCTCCCATTTATGGGAGAGGGGTGGGGGAGAGGGCCAGAGTCCCCACGAAGTGAAGCGTCACGATGCTTGCCATGCGCTCGCCCTCTCCCCCAGCCCCTTTCCCGCGAGGAGGAGGGAGCCACCAGCAGCTAGGTCAAATCCCCCGGCAAATCCACATCCCTGAACGCCCCCTCATCCTCCGTAAGAATCCGCGTCACAGGCTGCGTCTTCAAAAGCGCCCGTGCCCCTTCATCCCCATCGAGCTTCAGCAATTCCTCGCGCCAGGCAGCGCCGAATCCCACCGGATGCCCACGTTGCCCGTCGCGCCATGGCGCAGCAATAGTATCGGGCGTGGTGATGGTCAACGCCACAGCCCTGACCAGCTCCAGCGGCAGCCAAGGCATGTCGGCCAGCGCCACCACCCAGCCACGCGCATCGGGCGTAGCGGCCACCGCGGCGCGCAGCGCAACCCCCATGCCGGCTTCGGCCTCCGCGGCCTCGACCACGCGACAGCCGCCACGCCGCAATTCCTCGGCAAGCGCAGGATTGCCAGGCCGGATCACGGCAATCGATTCGGGCAGCGCGGCGGAAAGGTGCGCGCGCTGCGCCATGCAATGGTGCGGCCGTCAGGCAGCTTTTCCAGCAGCTTGTTGCGCTGGCCGTCGGCGTCGAA
The DNA here is from genome assembly GCA_001725945.1 of Cupriavidus sp. UYMMa02A. Lineage (GTDB taxonomy): Bacteria > Pseudomonadota > Gammaproteobacteria > Burkholderiales > Burkholderiaceae > Cupriavidus. The sequence goes on from LRMT01000009.1 coordinate 10,740, forward strand.
ACGCCGGCCGAACCCCGCCGCCAGGAGAACCCCGGTCGGCAGGTCGGTCTTGATCAGGGGAGCATTGCGGGCGGCAGTCATGGCGCGTCCTCAGGTGCTGCAGCTGCTGCCGGTGCCGGCGGCCATTTCCCGTGCCGCCTTCGCGCCTTCCACCTGCAGGATTTCCGGCAGCGAGACGTGGTTCTTGGCGGCCACGACTTCGGCCAGGATGGAAATGGCAATCTCGGGCGGCGTGCGGCTGCCGATGTAGATCCCCACCGGGCCATGAAGCCGGGCGAGCTGTATGTCGTTGAGATCGAATTCCTTGAGGCGTTCGCGCCGCGCCAGGTTGTTGCGGCGCGAACCCAGCGCGCCGACGTAGAACGCGCGCGTGCGCAGCGCTTCCATCAGGGCCAGGTCGTCGAGCTTCGGGTCATGCGTGAGGGCGATCACCGCGCAGCGCTCGTCGAGCTTCATCTCCATCACGGTGTCGTCGGGCATGGTGCGCACCATCGTCACGCCGGAGATGTCCCAGGTTTCCGTGTATTCCTCGCGCGGATCGCACACGGTGACCTGGAAGCCCAGGCCCACGGCGATCTGGCACAGGTACTTTGACAATTGCCCGGCCCCGATCACCAGCATGCGATAGCGCGGGCCGTGGATGGTGAGCAGGGTCTGGCCGTCGAAGGCCAGGCCGTCGGTGGCTTCGGCCGGTCCCAGCGTGGCCCTGCCGGATGTCATGTCGAGCTTGCGGGCCACCAGCTTGCCGTTCTCGACGGCATCGAGCAGTTCGGCGATACCGCTCGCGGCGGTGAGCGGCTCGGTCACCAGTTCGATGGTGCCGCCGCATGGCAGGCCGAAGCGGTGGGCTTCCTCGGCGCTGATGCCGTACTTGACCGATTCAGGATGGTCCGCGGTGATGCCCAGCCGGCGCACGCGGTCGATGAGATCGTCTTCGATGCAGCCGCCGGAGACCGAGCCGACGACGAGCCCGTCATCGCGCACGGCCAGCATTGCGCCTTCGGGGCGGGGCGATGAGCCCCAGGTCCTGACTACCGTGACCAGCAGCACGCGGTGGCCTTCCTGCTGCCACCGTACGCTGCTTCTCAGGACTTCGAGATCCACGCTGTCCATGATCGCTTCCGCTTGGGTTCCTCTGTCTGTTGCGAATCGCCGCCATCAGCGGCGGCGTCTTGTTGTGGTTCGGCTTCATCGGGCGCCGGTGCGGCCAGTGCCTCGGTGAAACGCGTGAAGAAGGCGTCTGCCATCTTGCGCGCCGCAGCGTCTACCAGCCGCGAGCCGATCTGCGCGATCTTGCCGCCCACCTGTGCGTGGACCGCATACGTAAGAACCGTTTCGTCGCCGTCAGGTTCCAGCGTGACGTGCGCGGATCCTTTGCCGAAGCCGGCTGCCCCGCCCTGTCCGTCGAACTGGATGGTGTAGCTGTCCGGCGCTGGATGTCCTGCAGCGCCATGCGACCCTTGAACCGCGCCTTGACTGGACCGACCGCCGCGGTCAATGCGAGCTGGTAGGCATTTTCGCCGTCAGGCTCGATGCTCTCACATCCGGGGATGCACTGCTTGAGCAGCGCCGTGTCGTTGAGCGCCTCCCACGCCACTTGCTGGGGCACCGCAAGGCGCTGGCTTTGGTTCATTTCCATGGGGCGGGTTCTTGTTTATTTCATAGGTGAAACAAAGCCGCTGGCGCCAGGTTCGGACAACAAGGTCTGCAGCGCAAGCAGGCTGTCGAGGTTGTGCGCGGGATGCAGTGCGTCCACGTGCGGCAGGATGGCCTGCACGCCGCGCGCCTGTGGCGTGAAGCCCGGGTAGCGCAGCAGCGGGTTGAGCCAGATGATGCGGTGCGCGAAGCGCCGCAGCCGCGCCATCTCCTGGCCCAGCAGGTCGATATGCTCATGGTCCAGCCCGTCGGTGACGAGCAGCACCGTGGCGCGCCCGGACAGCGTGCGGCGTGCCCACTGGCGGTTGAAGCTGGCCAGCGCTTCGCCGATGCGTGTGCCGCCGGCCCAGTCGCGCACCTGGCCGGTGATGACGGCGACGGCTTCATCGGGGTCGCGTTCGCGCAAGGCGCGCGTGATGTTGGTGAGCCGCGTGCCGAACAGGAACACCGACAGCCGTTCGCGCGACAGCGTCAGTGCGTGGCAGAAGTACAGCACCGCGCGCGAGTACTGGCTCATCGATCCCGAGATGTCGAGCAGCAGCACGACCGGCGGCTTGCGTTCGGCGTGACGGCGGTATTTCCAGCGCAGCCATTCGCCGTGCTGGCGCACCGCCAGGCGCGCGCTTGCGCGCAGGTCGGCATGCGTGCCGCTGCTGGACGGGCGCAATCGGCGCGTGCGTTCCATGGCCAGGTGGGCGCGGCGCTTGCGCACCAGGTGCTGCAGCGCGCGCCATTCCTGCGCGGTCAGGGTTTCGAAGTCGCGCTGTGCCAGCCGTTCCTGGTCGGAGAACGTCAGCGGCATGGCAAAGCGTTCCGCTTCGGTCTGTTGCGCACGCGCGGGCAAATCGGGCTGGCGAGCCGCGAGCGCATCGGCGAGCCGGTTGCTGCGGCGTGGCGGCGGCGCGCCGCATCGACGCGCGGCAGCAGCATCGCGCGCAGCTTGCCTTCCCAGTCGGGGTCGCGCCAGAACAGGTCGAACGCTGCGTCGAACAGCGGGCGCTGGTCGGGGCCGGAAAGCACGAGCGCGGCCAGCGCGGCGCGTACGTCGTCGCGCTGGCCGATGTCCACATATTGGAGCGCTTCCAGCGCGTCGACCGAATGCGCGGGAGACAGTGCGAAGCCGCCGTCGTGCAGCAGGCGCATGAAATGCGTGACGTTGCGCGCAGCACCGGCAGGGCGGGGCCGGGCTTGCCGGCGCGGGCGGGGTGCAGCGTGGCCATGGGTCAGGTCGCGGCCGACGTGCCCGCGAGCAGTTCGGCCACGGTGGGGCCGTCGGCGCGGGCCAGGTCGTCCTGGTACTTGAGCAGCACGCCCAAAGTGTCGCGCACGGACTGCGGGTCCAGCTCGGTCACGCCGAGCGCGGACAGCGCGCGGCACCAGTCGATGGCCTCGCGATGCCAGGCGCCTTGAACAGGTCGATGCCTCGCAGGCGGTGGATGAAATCGACGGCCTGCGCCTGAAGGCGCGCGGCAGCCTCGGGCGCGCGGGCGGCGACGATCTGCAGTTCGCGCTCGCGCTGCGGGTAGCCCATCCACTGGTACAGGCAGCGGCGTTTCAGTGCGTCATGCACTTCGCGCGTGCGGTTCGAGGTGACGATGATCAGCGGGGGCCGCTCGGCGCGGATCGCGCCGATTTCGGGGATCGATACCTGGTATTCGGACAGTATCTCCAGCAGGAACGCTTCGAACGGTTCATCGGCACGATCGATCTCGTCGATCAGCAGCACGCGCGGGGCATCAGGTGCTGCCGGGTCCGGGAGCAGGGCTTCCAGCAGCGGGCGTTGAGCAGGTAGTCGTCGTGATAAAGCGATTGCGCTTCGGGGCGCTCGCCGCGGGCTTCGGCTACGCGCAGGGCCATGATCTGGCGGGGGTAGTCCCATTCATACAGGCGCTGGCGGCGTCCAGGCCTTCATAGCACTGGAGGCGCAGCAGTCTCGTGCCCATGACTTCGGCCATGGCTTGCGCCAGGGCGGTTTTGCCTACGCCGGGTTCGCCTTCCAGGAATAGCGGGCGCTGCATGCGCAGGGCCAGGTACAACACGGTCGCGGTTTCGCGGTCCGCGAAGTATTGGTGTGAGGCTAGGAGGGAGAGGGTGTGGTCGATGGAGGTGGGGAGCATTGCTGTCTGGTTGCTTCATACGTCGTTGCTTGGCTCTGCGCCGCGGGCATAGCCTCCTTCGGAGGCTA
>LRMT01000010.1 GCA_001725945.1 Cupriavidus sp. UYMMa02A
CATCACCGCGTCCTGATCGTCGCGGGAACAGGAAGCGGATCACGTTGCCGTAGACGCCGCACGACAGCAGCAGCATATTTCTCCAGCGCGCGGTTCTGCACGGTGCGCGTGAAGTCAGCATCGGGTGTGCCGTCGGCCTGCCGGAACTCGACCGCGACCATGCCGCCGACACCGCGCACTTCGGCAATCTGCGGCACGCGCGGGCGCAGGCTCTCGAGGCGGGACATCAGGCGCTGGCCCAGTTCGGCGCCGCGTGCGATCAGGTTTTCGCTTTCGAGCACATCCAGCACCGCCAGCGCCGAGGCCACGGCCAGCGGGTTGCCCGCATACGTGCCGCCCAGGCCCCCGGGTGCGGGGGCGTCCATCACCTCGCACGCCGCACACGGCCGACAGCGGCATGCCGCCCGCCAGGCTCTTGGCCATGGTGGTCAGGTCCGGCGCCACGTCGTAGTGTTCCATCGCGAACAACTTGCCGGTGCGGCCGAAGCCGGTCTGCACCTCGTCGGCAATCAGCAGGATGCCGTGCTCATCGCACACCGCGCGCAGCGAGCGCACGAAGTCCGCTGGCGCCACGTTGAAGCCCCCCTCGCCCTGCACGGGTTCGAAGATGATGGCGGCGACGCGCTTGGGATCGATGTCCGCCTTGAACAGGTGCTGCAGTGCCTTGAGGGAGTCGTCGGTGCTTACGCCATGCAGCGCGCACGGATACGGCGCGTGATAGACCTCGCCCGGGAAGGGCCCGAAGCCGATCTTGTACGGTGCGACCTTGCCGGTCAGCGCCATACCCATCATGGTGCGGCCGTGGAAGCCGCCCGTGAATGCAATCACGCCGGGCCGGCCGGTCGCGGCGCGGG
>LRMT01000011.1 GCA_001725945.1 Cupriavidus sp. UYMMa02A
CGCGCGCCAGCCGATGGCGGCCTGGCCGCCCAGGCGCGCGGCCAGGCCGGCCTTGATCCGTTCGCGCGTGCGCGGGCGCCAGGCGGGGATGCCACCGATACCGCGCATCCCAGCACGATCAGCGGGACCAGCAGGGTTCGACGGCGTGGTAGAGGCTCATGGCGTCAACTGAACATCAGGGCGACGCGGTAGGTGATGAACGCGGCCAGGTAACCCAGGCCGGCCAGGTAGGCGGCCGAGGCCGCCATCACCTTCCACGAGTTGGTCTCGCGGCGGATCACTGCCAGCGTGGAAATGCACTGCGGCGCGAACACATACCAGGCCAGCAGCGCCCAGCGCCGTGGCCAGCGACCACTGCTGCGCGATCATCGGGGCGAGTTGCGCCGTCACCGCGTCTTCGCTGCCCGACAGCGCGTAAACCGTCGCCAGCGCGCCTACGGCCACCTCGCGCGCGGCCAGGCCCGGCACCAGCGCAATGCAGATCTGCCAGTTGAAGCCGACCGGCGCGAACACATGCTCCAACGCCTTGCCGATCATGCCGGCGAAGCTGTAGTCGATGGCGGGCGCCGTGGCGCCTTCCGGCGGCGCCGGGAACGTGGCCAGGAACCACAGCAGCACGGTCAGCGCCAGGATCACCTTGCGACCCGTGCCAGGAAGATACGGGCACGCTCCCACAGCCCCAGCGCCACATCGCGCGGTTGGGGATGCGGTACGACGGCAGTTCCATCAGCAGCGGATGGTCGGTGCGGTCGCGGCGGAAATACTTGAGCGCGTAGGCCACCGCCAGCGCGCTGACAATGCCCGCCACGTACAGCGCGAACAGCACCAGCCCCTGCAGGTTGAACAGGCCCATCACCGTGCGCTCGGGAATGAAGGCGCGATCAGCAGCGCATAGACCGGCAGGCGTGCCGAGCAGGTCATCAGCGGCGCCACCAGGATGGTGGTCAGCCGGTCGCGCGGATCCTGGATGGTACGCGTGGCCATGATGCCGGGAATCGCGCACGCGAAGCTCGACAGCAGCGGGATGAACGAGCGCCCCGACAGTCCCGCGCCCATCATGAGGCGGTCCAGCAGGAAGGCCGCGCGCGGCAGGTAGCCGGACTCCTCGAGCGTCAGGATGAACAGGAACAGGATCAGGATCTGCGGCAGGAACACCACCACGCTGCCCAGGCCCGCGATCAGGCCATCGACGAGCAGGCTCTTGAGCATGCCGTCCGGCAGGTGCGTGCCGACGATTTCGCCGAACCAGTGCACGCCGCCTTCGAGTCCGTCCATAAGCGGCGCGGCCCACGAGAACACTGCCTGGAACATCAGGAACAGCAGCACGGCCAGCAACACCAGGCCCAGGACCGGATGCAGCACGATGCGATCCAGGCGGTCATCCAGCGCCGCCGTGCGCGCGGGCATGGTCACCGCTGCGTCCAGCAGCCGATTGACCTCCGCATGCACCTCCAGGTCGTTGGCCTGCGCGAGGGCCGGCGGCGCGGGGGGCAGGGTGCCGTCAAGCACATTGAGCAGTGCCGCCGCGCCTTCGCGCTTGATTGCCACGGTCTGCACGACCGGCACGCCGAGCGCCGCCGCGAGCTTGTCGCGGTCGATATGGATGCCGCGCTTGGCCGCCGCATCGCTCATATTGAGCACCACCACCATGGGCAGTCCCAGGCGGCGCAGCTCCAGCACGAAGCGCAGGTGCAGGCGCAGGTTGGTCGCGTCGACCACCGAGACCAGCAGGTCGGGCGTCGGCTCGCCGGGGCGCTTGCCCATGCAGATGTCGCGCGTGATGGCTTCGTCGAGGCTGGCCGCGTGCAGGCTGTACGCGCCCGGCAGGTCCAGGATGCGGATCTGCCGGCCCGCCGGCGACACGAAGAAGCCTTCCTTGCGTTCGACCGTGACGCCGGCGTAGTTCGCCACCTTCTGGCGGCTGCCGGTCAGGCGGTTGAACAACGCGGTCTTGCCGCAATTGGGATTGCCCACCAGCGCAATATGCAAGGCGGAGGTAGAAGGAGCTGACGACATATTCGGGGAGAACTCAGGCGGTGCGTTTGGCCGCCATGGAATCAGGCTGGCTGGCGGCCTCGCTGGCCGACGCAATGCTGGTAACGGTAGCGCTGATGACTTCGACGCCAATGCGCGCCGCCTCGGAGCGGCGCAGGGCAAAGCGCGTGAAGCCGACCTGGGCGACGAGCGGATCCATGCCGAAGGGGCCGAAGGCGATCACCTGCACCGGTTCGCCCGGAACGAAGCCCAGTTCGCGCAGCCGGCGTGCGACCGGATCGCCCGGCGTGGCATCGTCCACCGATTGCACAACGGCGGACGTGCGCCGTGGAAGTTCAGACAACCGCATCATGCTTCCAGTCCGAAGGCGCGGAGTGTCGCCGCGCGGACGGCGCGATCCCGCCAGGGTGGGTAAATGAAAATCGTTTTCATTGTATCTCAATTGGGCCGGAGTGTCGGCCCAAGGGTGCCAGGCGAGCCCCGGCGTTGGGGCGTAACGATACGCGATCCGGGGTGACGGCGCCTGTCCGCCAGCGCTCCCAACCGAAGGGCCCCTGCGCGCAGCTCCCGACGGACTCCGCACATCCCCGTAAAGCTTGGTGTTTTCACCTACCTCAAAAGGCTTGGCGAGCGCTGTCCGCATGCGCTACGATTCGATCAAATAAAAGATCAATGTAATTATTTATCTGAAGTGCGCAAGGCAGCGCATGCAGGAAGGAGTCAGCCCCCCATGTACCCACAAGTTAATTGTCGTCAACGGCGGCGGTGAAAGGTGGCGATTTCGCGCGTCGCGGATTCGTAAACTTTTTCCAGCTGCTCCAGTCGCCCTGTGATATTGCCGGCCCCGGATTTGACGTCAATTCCGAGCGCGCTGATTCCAGGAATACATCGCTGCGCAGCTTGGCGAAATCCTCGCACACGCGAACACCCTGTTCCGTGGTTATGTAATAAATGCCGGTGCGGGCCGTTCCGTATTTATCGATCAGGCCGCCTTGAGCAGCTTGCGCAGGTCGTACTGGATATTTGGAATATCCTGGCGGTTGGTCATTTGCGCCAGATCGCGAATCGTCTTTGGGCGGTCGTGCATCCGGATAATGTGCAGCAGAGTATTTTCCTGGCCGCTCAGGGTAATGCCCGTTACCGCCGCCAGGCACTCGGACTGCCAGCGCAAAAAGGACTGATAGGCCCGCATCATCGCATATTCGAGATCCGTGATCTCGACACCGAAGTCGTCCGTGGCCAGGTGCCAGCGGTGCTGCAGCGCGGCGCGGTCGGATTTTTCGGATTCCTGCTCGGGTTTGGTCATTGTCAGGTAAGCGCCGGAATAAGGCGCATGAAATTTTCAAGCGATCTGATTGCCGCGTCATTTTCTGGAAGCGGCGTGCGATTTACAAATTTTACTTTGCTGGAGACAGGCATGAGAAAAATTCTGAACACGAAGGACTTCGTCCTTGGAACGTTTGCGACGAACTGCTCGGGCGGGATGTCGGTGACGAAGGTCGGCGAGCGCTGGGACAACTCGTGGGAGAACAACGCGAAGCTGGCGCAGATGCTGGACGAGGCGGGGATTGATTTCATGCTGCCGATCGCGCGCTGGATCGGCTACGGCGGCGAGACGGATTTCCACGGCTCGGTGCTGGAGACGACGACATGGGCGGCGGCGCTGCTGGCGCAGACCAAGAACCTGACCGTGTTCGCGACGATCCACACGGCGTGCAACCACCCGGCGGTGGTCGCGAAGCAAATTGCGACGCTGGACCAGATCGGCCAGGGCCGCGCCGGCCTGAACATCGTGGCGGGCTGGAACCGTCCCGAGTACGAGGCCATGGGCCAGGAACTGGCGGTCGGCCACGACCAGCGCTATGCATTTGCGGGCGAATGGTTCGACGTGGTCAAGCAGATCTGGGAGCGCGACGGGGCGTTCAACTACGAGGGCGCGAACTTCAAGTTGAAGGGCATCTATGGCCTGCCCAAGCCGTGGAACGGCGAACGCCCGCCGATCCTGAACGCGGCAGGCTCGGGCGAAGGCCGCGAGTTCGCGATCCAGAACGCGAACTTCCTGTTCACGCCGGCGATCGACCTGGCGCGCTCGAAGGTGGAAGTGGCCGACCTGAAGGCCAAGGCGAAGGAAGCGAACAAGCCCGTGAACGTGCTGACGTTCTCGCACGTGGTGTGCCGCCCGACCGAGCAGGAAGCGCGCGACTACCTGCGCCACTTCGCGCAGGACAACGCGGATTGGGCGGCGGTGGACAACCTCGTGGCGCTGCAGTTCGCCAACGCGCAATCGTTTCCGCACGACCTGCTGGCCCTGATCCGCGACCGCATGGCAGCGGGCCACGGCGGCTTCCCGCTGGTAGGCACGCCGGAGCAGGTGGCCGACGGTATCTGCGCGCTGGCCGAAGCGGGCTTCAAGGGCACGACGCTCTCGTTCGTGGACTATGTGAAGGAGTTCCCGTACTTCCGCGACACGGTGCTGCCGATCCTGGAGGCACGCGGGTTGCGCAAGCCCGGTGGATCGAAGAATGGGAACTGACAAGATGCCGGCGGCGCTGGAAATGCTGCAGCAATCGTTCAAGCAGGCGATGCGCGGCTTCGCCGGTGCAGTGAGCGTAGTGACGGTGGCGGACCCGCTGGACGAGCGTGAGCGCAGTGGTTTCACGGCGACCTCGGTGTCCTCCTTCTCGACGACACCGCCGATGGTGGTGGCGTCGATGAAGGCGACGAGTTCGTCAGCGGAACTGATGCAGCGTACCCGCCGCTTCGGTGTGAACCTGCTGCGCGAAGGGCAACAGGCGATTGCCCAGCGCTTCACCGGCTTCGGTGGCGAAGCCGGCGTCGAGCGCTACGGCAGCGATGCCTGGACGCAATTGCTCGCAGACGGCGCGCCGGTGCTGGCCGATGCGGTGGTGGCGATGGACTGCGAAGTGGACGAGTTGCTGGAGCGTCATGGCCACTACCTGATCATCGGCCGCGTGCGCGAGATCCGCGTCGCGCAGGAGGCACCTGCGCCGCTACTGTACTGGCAAGGCCGCTACACGCGACTGGCCGAAAACCGCGCCTGCTAATCGCAGTGCGTTTACCGCACGCCCCATGTTCCTCCCCTCTCCCGCCTGCGGGAGACGGGCCGGGGGGTGAGGGCCAGCGCGTCAACGAAGCAAGGCGCCAAGCCTTCCCTCCACCCCCACCAACGACACGGAAGACACCATGAGTCAAAGCCTCACACAACTGGCCACCGACCTCGCCAGCGGTCAAATCAAGGTCGTAGACCTGACCCAAACCTTGAGCCCCGACTTCCCCGCCCTGGTCTTGCCTCCCGAGTTCGGCCAGGTCTGGGCCTTCAAGATGGAACGCATCAGCCAATACGACGAGCAAGGCCCCGGCTGGTACTGGAACAACTTCTCCTGCGGTGAACACACCGGCACGCACTTCGACGCACCGGTGCACTGGATCAGCGGCAAGGACCATGCCCACAACTCGGTCGACACGATCGAAGCGAAGCACTTCATCGCTCCGGCGGTCGTGATCGACGCGAGCGGCCCCGTAGCCGAAGACCCCGACTGGACCCTGACCGTGCCCTACCTGCAGGCATGGGAAGCGAAGCACGGCCAGGTCCCCGCCGGTGCATGGGTGCTGCTGCGCACGGACTGGAGCAAGAAGACCGACCCGCAGGAATTCCTCGGCCTGCGCGAAGACGGTGCCCACACGCCGGGCCCGACGCAGGAAGCCGTCGAATGGCTGATCCAGGAACGCAACGTCCACGGCTTTGGCGTAGAGACCATCAACACCGACGCAGGTCAATCGTACGCCTGGCCGGTGCCATATCCCTGCCACACGCTGATGCATGGCGCCAACAAATACGGCCTGCAGTGCCTGAAGAACCTGGACCAGCTCCCAGCCACGGGCGCTGTCATTGTCGCCGCTCCGCTGAAGATCCAGAACGGCTCCGGCAGCCCGCTGCGCGTGCTGGCGCTGGTGACGGACGCGATCTGACGACACCTTTTTCAGGGTTAACGCGAGGCCTGATACGAAATCCTTGTCGTCGCACTCCGTCCTAATCTATGATTTTGGATATATTCAAATCTAAACTATAGTGAGCCAGACGCGGCGCGGTGCGCCGGGCGGTTCCCCGAAAGTCCACAAGGAAAGGCCATGGCAGAGCGGTCGTTGTCGAAGAAGTGAAGAAGCTGCGCCTCGGCGCTGGCGAAGTGTTCAGCGGCGAGGGCATCCTGGCGGTGACCAAGGCACTGCTGGAGTCGGGCGTGGCCTACGTGGCCGGCTACCAGGGCTCGCCGATCTCGCACCTGATGGACGTGCTGGCCGACGCACAGGACATCCTGGCCGAGAACGGCATCCGCTTCGAGAACAGCGCGAGCGAAGCCACGGCAGCGGCATCGCTGGCCGCATCGGTGAACTACCCGCTGCGCGGCGCGGTGACCTTCAAGGCGACGGTCGGCACCAATGTCGCATCCGATGCGCTGGCCAACCTGGCTTCGGGCGGCGTGACCGGTGGCGCGCTGATCATCGTCGGCGAAGACTACGGCGAAGGCTCGTCGATCATGCAGGAGCGCAGCCACGCGTTCGCGATGAAGTCGCAGATGTGGCTGCTCGACCCGCGCCCGAACCTGCCGTGCATCGTGCAGGCCGTGAAAGATGGCTTCGATTTGTCCGAAGCGTCCAACACGCCGGTGATGCTGCAGCTACGCGTGCGCTCGTGCCACGTGCACGGCCAGTTCGTCGCGTCCGACAACCGCCGTTCCAAATTCTCGATCCAGGATGCGCTCGAGAACCCGACTCGCGACGTCAGCCGCATCGTGCTGCCCCCGGCGAGCTTCCTGCACGAGCACGAGAAGATCCAGCACCGCTGGCCCGCCGCCGTGAAGTTCATCGAGGAACGCCGGCTCAACGAGTTCTTCGACGGCGACGACGCCGGCAACTTCGCCGACGTCGGCATCGCGGTGCAGGGCGGCAGCTACAACACGCTGATCCGCGCGCTCGAGCAGCTCGGCCTGGCCGACGTGTTCGGCGAATCGAAGATTCCGCTGTACGTGATGAACGTTGCGTACCCGCTGATCGATGCCGAGTGGGAACGCTTCTGCGCCGACAAGCGAGCCGTGCTGGTGCTCGAAGAGGGGCAGCCCAACTTCATCGAGCAGAACGCAGCCAACATCCTGCGCATGGCCGGCACCACGGCTGCGCTGCACGGCAAGGACGTGCTGCCGCTGGCGGGCGAGTACAACACCGCCACGGTGCTCAAGGGCCTGCGCGCGTTCCTGGAGCAGTACGGCAAGATCGAACCGCTGCCCCAGCCCGCGCCCGTGCGCAAGGTGATCCCGCTCGTGCAGGCCACACCGGACCCGGTAGCCGCCGAAGTGCTGGAGCCGACCACGCTCGTCGACGAGAGCGTGCATGCGCGCCCGCCCGGCTTCTGCACCGGCTGCCCCGAGCGCCCGATCTTCACCGCGATGAAGCTGGTCGAGCGCGAGATCGGCGAACATCACGTGAGCGCCGACATCGGCTGCCACCTCTTTTCGATCCTGCCGCCGTTCAACCTCGGCAACACGACCATGGGCTACGGCCTCGGCAGCGCCAGCGCGGCGGCGCTCAACGCGCCGGCCGGCAAGCGCGCGATCTCCGTGATGGGCGATGGTGGCTTCTGGCACAACGGCCTGACCAGCGGTATTGCCAACGCCGTGTTCAACAAGAGCGACAACCTGACCATCGTCGTCGACAACAGCTACACCTCGGCCACCGGCGGGCAGGACATCCTCTCGTCCACCGCGCACAACGACACGCGTAGCACCGGTCACGCCATCGAGGACGCGATCAAGGGCGTCGGCGTCAAGTGGGTCCGCACGATCCGCCGCACCTACGATCTGAAGGCGATGAAGGCCACGCTCAAGGAAGCGCTGACCACCGGCGCCAAGGGCCCGAAGGTGCTGATCGCGCAGAGCGAATGCATGCTGAACAAGCAACGTCGCGAAAAGACGAAGGTGCGCAAGGCCATCGCCGATGGCGAGCGCGTCGTGCGCGAACGCTTCGGCGTTGACTCGGACACGTGCACTGGCGACCACTCGTGCATCCGCCTGTCCGGCTGCCCGTCGCTTTCCATCAAGCCCAACCCCGATGCGCTGCGTACCGACCCGGTGGCGTCCGTGCTCGACAGCTGCGTGGGCTGCGGCCTGTGCGGTGAAGTCTCGCATGCAGCCGTGCTGTGCCCGTCGTTCTACCGCGCGCAGATCGTCAGCAACCCGACCCGCTGGGACAAGCTGCGCCAGCGCCTGCGTGATGCCGTCATCGGCTTCCTGCAGCGGCGCGACGCCGTCCGCCGCGCGCGCTACGCACTCTGAACCTGGAAGGCCTGAACATGATCAACGCAAAACCCATCAAGGTCGCCATCCTCGCCATGGGCGGTGAGGGCGGCGGCGTGCTGGCCGACTGGATCGTCGACCTTGGCGAGCACAACGGTTATATCGCCCAGACTACCTCGGTACCGGGCGTGGCCCAGCGTACCGGCGCCACCATCTACTACGTCGAGCTGTTCCCGCGCGAAGTCGCCGAGCGTGCCGGCCGCATGCCGGTGCTGGCATTGATGCCGACGCCGGGCGATGTGGACGTGGTGCTCGCCTCCGAACTGATGGAGGCCGGCCGCGCCGTGCAACGCGGACTCGTCACGCCGGACCGCACCACGCTGGTGTCGTCCACGCACCGCGTCTACTCGATCGCCGAGAAATCCGCGATGGGCGACGGCCGCGTCGACAGCAACGCGCTGATCGCGCACGCCACCAAGGCGTCAAAGCGCTACGTGCGCTTTGACATGGCGCAGGAAGCCGAGGCCAACGGCAGCGTCATCAGCGCCGTGCTGTTCGGCGCTCTCGCCGGCACCGGCGTACTGCCGTTCAGCCGCGCGCAGTTCGAGGCCACCATCGAGCGCGGCGGCGTCGGCGTCAAGCCGAGCCTGCGCGCGTTCGGCGCCGCGTTCGCCAGGACGGAATCGGGCGATGCGCCGGCCGAGGCGTCGAAGTCCGCACCGCTTGTCCAGCCGAAGGACGCCGCGGTGGCAAGGGTGCTTGGCCGCGTCCGCGCGGAGCAGCCCGCCGAGATAGAACAGATCGTGATCGAAGGCGTGCGCCGCATGATCGACTACCAGGACGTGGCATACGCCGGCCTCTACCTGGACCGCCTGGCTGCCGTGCGCCGCGCGCTGCCGCAGGCGGACACCGTACTGCTGCGCGAGACCGCACGCCACCTCGCGCTGTGGATGTCGTACGAAGACACCATCCGCGTGGCCGATCTCAAGATCCGCGACACGCGCTTCGAACGTGTACGTGGCGAAGTGCGTGCCGCCGACAACCAGCTGCTCGCCATCAACGAGTTCATGCACCCGCGCCTCGAGGAAATCTGCGAGACGCTGCCGGCAGGGCTTGGCCGCTGGCTCGCGAAGCCGCACTTTGTGAATCGCTTCGTGCGCCGCTTCACCAAGGCCGGCCGCGTGGTCACCACGAGCTCGCTGCGCGGCTACCTGATGCTGTGGACCGTCGCGCGCCTGCGTGCCATCCGCCGCAGCACGCTGCGCTACGCGTTGGAGACCGAGCGCATCGAAGGCTGGCTGCAGCGGCTGCTGGAGGCCGCGCGCATCAACCCGGCGCTCGCGCTCGAAGTGGTGCAGTGCCAGCGCCTGGTCAAGGGCTACAGCGACACGCATGTGCGCGGCCTGGCCAACTATCAGACGCTGATGAACGCCGTGGTTCGCGCCGGCGCCCATCTGGCGCCAGCCACGCTGCGCGAACTGCGTGAAGCCGCACTGGCCGACGAGCACGGCAACAAGCTGCGCGCGCTGCTGGTGCAACACGCGCTCGCCTGAGCAACGTTCCATCACCCGAGGAGGAGTCGAGATGCCGGTTACCGAGTCTGTATCGTCCTGGCGCGCGGCACCGCGTACCACGCGTGCCGTGCTGTTCGTTTGCTGGCTGGCCATCCTGCTGGAAGGCTACGACGTCGGCGTCATGGGCGCGGTGCTCCCAGCGCTGGCGGAATATCGGGCGTGGAACCTGAGTCCGCTGCAGCTCGGCGCGCTTGGCGCCTATGCGCTGGCCGGCATGTTCTTCGGCGCGTTCTGCATCGGCACCCTCAGCGACCTGTTCGGCCGCCGCCGCATGCTGCTGGCATGCGTGAGCCTGTTCTCGCTCACCATGGCCGGCGCGGCGTGGGCGCCGACGCCGGGCTGGTTCGCGTTGTTCCGCTTCATTGGCGGGCTGGGCCTGGGCGGCGTGATCCCGGTGGCTGCCGCGCTCACCATCGAATATTCGCCCCCCGAGAAGCGCAGCTTCAACTATGGCCTGATGTACTCGGGCTATTCACTTGGCATCCTCAGCTCCGCGCTCATGGCCATGTGGCTGCTGCAGCAGGCCGGCTGGCGCGGCGTGATCGGCGTGGGTGCCGTGCCCATGGTGCTGCTGCCGCTGATGGCGCGGCTGTTGCCCGAGTCGATCGAATATCTGGTGGGCAAGGGGCGCCACCGGCAGGCCGCCGCACTGGCCGCCACGCTGGGCATTCGCGGCACGCTACCCGCCGCGGCCGCGCCGGCCACGCCGGGCGCTGCCTGGCGGGCGGTGCTGAGCGCCATGTTCTCGCGCTCGCAACGGCGCGCCACCGCATTCTTCTGGCTGTCGCTGTTCCTCGGCATGTTGCTGGTCTACGGACTGAACACATGGCTGCCGCAGATCATGCGCAAGAACGGCTATGACCTGGGCTCCAGCCTGTCGTTCCTGGCGGTGTTCAGCCTGGCGTCGGCCGCCGGCGGGATCCTGCTCGGCCGCGTGGCCGACCGCTTCGGCGCACGCCCGACCGTCGCCATGGCCTACCTCGTCGGCGCCGCCGCCATTGCCGGCCTGATGACGCGCAACGGACTGGCCGTCAACTACGTGCTCGTCGCGCTCGCCGGTATCGGCAGCATCTCGGCCTCGCTGGTGCTGACCGGCTACCTGGCCGACTACTACCCGCCGCGTGCGCGCGCCACGGCAACCGGCTGGGCGCTGAGCTTCGCGCGCATCGGCGCCATGTGCGGGCCCATGCTCGGCGGCTACGTGGGCAGCCTGGGACTGCCCATTGCATGGAACTTTATCGCGTTCGCCATTGCGGGTCTGGTTGCGGCCACGGCAGTGGCGCTGATCCCCGGCCGTCGCGCCCTTGTCGCCAACCATGTGCCGGCGCAAGGCATGACGGCCGCGGCCGACTAGCAGTCACCGGACCGGGCTGCCGTTCGCCGGCGCCCGGGCCAAAGCAGGAGATCGACATCCACCATGAGCAAGACCGCTTTTGAACGCCAGCATCGCATCCGCTTCTCGGAATGCGACCCCGCCGGCATCGTGTTCTACCCGCAGTACTTCGTGATGTTCAACAACCTGATGGAAGCCTGGATCGACGAGCTGCTTCCGGAAGGATTCCAGGGCCTGATCGGCCAGCGCCGCACCGGCATGCCGACTGTGCATCTGGAAGCGGACTTCCGCGCCATCGGCCGCATGGGCGACGACGTCACGCTGTCGCTCGATGTGATGCGCCTGGGAAGCAAGTCGATCACCCTGGCCTGGCGCTGCACCGGCAAGGACGGCGCCCTGAGGATGGCGGTCACGCAGACCATCGTCGTTACCTCGCTCGACACGCACCTGGCCATCGCCGTGCCTGATGACCTGCGCGCGGCGATCGAAGGGCGCATGGCCGCCGCGGCCTGAGAGCACGACAGAGAAAACGTGGGGTGGAACGCCGGACCCGGCAAAGACATCCGACCCAAGTATCGAGACTGGAAGCTGCAATGAAGATCGTATGTATCGGCGGTGGTCCCGCGGCCTGTATTTCGGCCTGCTGATGAAGCTGCAGGATCCCGCCAACGAAGTCGTGGTGGTGGAACGCAACCGCCCGTACGACACCTTTGGCTGGGGCGTGGTGTTCTCCGACGCCACCATGGGCAACCTGCGTGAGGCCGATCCCGTGTCGGCCGAAACCATCGGCGACGCCTTCAACCGCTGGGACGACGTAGAGGTCCACTTCAGGGAGCGCGCCGTGCGCAGCGGCGGCCATGGCTTTATCGGCATCGGCCGCAAGAAGCTGCTCAACATCCTGCAGGCACGCTGCGAGGACGTCGGCGTTCAGCTCGTGTTCGAAAGCTTTATCGAAGACGACCAGGAAGTCGCGCGCAAGTATGGCGCGGACCTGGTGATTGCCTCCGATGGCCTGAACAGCGTCGTGCGCAAGCGCTATGCGGACACCTTCCGCCCGGACATCGACACGCGCAAGTGCCGCTTCGTCTGGCTCGGCACGAAGAAGGTCTTCGACGCGTTCAACTTCATCTTCGTGCCGACCGAGCACGGCTGGTTCCAGGCGCACGCCTACCGCTTCGAAGATGGCACCTCGACCTTCATCGTCGAGACGCCCGAAGAGACCTGGAAGGCCGCCGGCATCGACCAGATGAGCCAGGAAGAGGGCATCGCCTACTGCGAAAAGCTGTTCGCGCCGTACCTCGACGGCAACCCGCTGATCAGCAACGCCGGCCACCTGCGCGGCTCGGCCATCTGGATCCAGTTCCCGCGCGTGATCTGCGAGCGCTGGGTGCACTGGAACGAGGTCGAGGGCAAGCGCGTGCCGGTGGTGCTGATGGGCGATGCCGCGCACACCGCGCACTTCTCGATCGGCTCGGGCACCAAGCTCGCGCTCGAGGATGCGATCGAGCTCGCGCGCACGATCAAGAGCGTCGGTGGCTCGCTGGACGAGGCGCTCAAGCACTACGAGGCCGTGCGCTCGGTGGAAGTGCTCAAGATCCAGAATGCAGCGCGCAACTCGACCGAATGGTTCGAGAACGTCAAGCGCTATGAAGACCTGGAGCCCGAGCAGTTCGCGTACTCGCTGCTGACGCGCTCGCAGCGCATCTCGCACGAGAACTTGCGCGTGCGCGACAAGGAATGGCTCGAAGGCTACGAGTCATGGCTCGCCGAGCGCGCTGGCACGAAGCCGGCCGCTGTCCCGCCGATGCTCACGCCGTACACGCTGCGCGGCGTGGAACTGAGAACCGCGTGGTGGTCTCGCCCACGGCCATGTACTCGTCCAAGGACGGCGTGCCAGGCACCTTCCATATGGTCCACCTGGGCAGCCGTGCCCTTGGCGGTGCCGGGCTGGTGATGGTCGAGATGACCTCCGTATCCCCCGATGGCCGCATCACTCCGGGCTGCCCGGGCCTCTGGAACGACGCGCAGGCCGCGGCCTTTGCCGGCATCGTGACCTTCGTCCACGAGCACAGCAGCGCGCGCATCGGCGTGCAGATCGGCCATGCGGGCCGCCGCGGCTCGACGCAGGTCGGCTGGGAGAAGATGGATCACCCGCTAGCACAGGGCAATTGGCCGCTGATCTCGGCATCGGCGCTGCCGTACCTGCCGGGCGTGTCGCAGACTCCGCGCGCCATGACGCGTGAAGACATGGACCGCGTGCGCAATGACTTCGTCGCGGCCACGCGCCGCGCCGCCGTCGCCGGCTTCGACTGGCTCGAACTGCAGGCCGGCCACGGCTACCTGTTGTCGAACTTCGTCTCGCCGGTGACCAACCAGCGCACCGACGAATACGGTGGCTCGCTCGGGAACCGCATGGCTTTCCCGCTGGAAGTGCTGCGCGCGTGCGTGCCGCATGGCCGCAGGACAAGCCGATCTCCGTGCGCATCTCGGCCACCGACTGGGTCGAAGGCGGCAACAGTGCCGACGACGCGGTGGCGATGGCGCGCCTGTTCAAGGAGGCCGGCGCCGACATGATCGACTGCTCGTCCGGTGAGGTCACGCCTGACCAGAAGCCCGTCTATGGCCGCATGTTCCAGACCCCGTTCGCAGACCGCGTACGCAACGAAGCCGGCGTGCCGACGATCGCCGTGGGCGCGATCACCGAGGCCGACCAGGTCAACGGGATCATCGCCTCGGGCCGCGCCGACCTGTGCGCGTTGTCGCGCCCGCACCTGGCGGATCCGGCCTGGGTGCTGCGCGAAACCGCGCAACTGGGCTTCCGCCGCGTGGAGTGGCCCAGGCAGTACCTGTTCGCCAAGGATCAACTCGAGCGCAGCTTCAAGCGCGCCGCCTGAGAGAAGGAGACCAAGATGGCTGAGAACTACGACACCTACCGCGAAAGCGTCGCCGGCCGCGCCGATGTGGAGGACACCCCGGAGCTGGTGGCCTACTACAAGGAACTCGACGCGCTGAAGACCGGCGCGCTGTGGACCGTGGCCAACAAGATCGAGCCGTGGCAGCCGAAGTCCGAATCGGTGCCTGTGCTGTGGCGCTACCGCGACCTGCGCGATCACGTGCTGCGCTCGGTCGACCTGGTGACGCCGGAGAAGGCCGGCCGCCGCGTGATCTACCTGAACAATCCGGGCCGCCAGGACGTGTCCGCCGCCGTGGGCTGGCTCTACTCGGGCCTGCAGGTGATGCATCCGGGCGAGGCGGCATCGGCCCACGCGCACTCGTCGTCGGCGCTGCGCTTCATCATGGAAGGCAGCGGCGCTTACACGATCGTCGACGGCCACAAGATGACGCTCGGTGCCAATGACTTCGTGCTGACGCCAAACGGTACCTGGCACGAGCACGGGGTATCCGCAGACGGCACCACCTGCATCTGGCAGGACGGCCTGGACATTCCACTGGTCAACGCGATGGAAGCCGGCTTCTACGCGGTGCACCCGGACCTGCAGCAAGCCGTCACGCACCCCGTCGACGACATGCCGGCCATCTGGGGCGGAAAGGGCCTGCGCCCGCACGGCGGCGCGTGGAGCAAGCCGTACTCGCCGCTGTTCAAGTACGAATGGGCGCCGACCTACGAGGCGCTGGTGCGCTACAGCAAGGTCACCGACGGCAGCCCGTTCGACGGCGTGCTGATGCACTACGTCAACCCGGTCACCGGCGGCCCGGTCATGCCGACCATCGGCGCGAGCATGCAACTGCTGCGCCCCGGTGAAGCCACCAAGGCCCACCGCCACACCGGCAGCTTCATTTACCAGGTGGCCAAGGGCAGCGGCCATTCGGTCATCAACGGCCAGCGCTTCGACTGGACCGAGCGCGACATCTTCTGCGTGCCGTCGTGGGCATTCCACGAGCACGCGAACGCATCGGCCAGCGACGACGCGGTGCTGTTCTGCTTCAACGACCTGCCGGTGATGCACTCGCTCGGGCTGTACCGAGAGGAAGCGCTTGCCGAGAACGACGGCCACCAACGGCTGGCCTGAACCTCTTATCCCTGATTACTGAATTCTCATCGGAGTAGTAAAACCATGCGTCTCGTTACCTTCCGCACTGAAGTTGCCGCCGCCGCCCGCCTGGGCGCCATCGTGGACGGCTATGTCGTCGACCTGGCCCGCTTCGGCGAAGCCGTCGGCGCGAGCATCCCGTCCGACATGCTGTCGTTCATCGACCTGGGTCCGGCCGCGGTCAAGTCCACCAGCGCGCTGCTGAACGAGCACAAGGGCCGTTTCCCGTTCGGCGTGGCCGTGCCGGTGTCGAACGTCAAGCTGCTCGCGCCGATTCCGCGTCCGCGCAAGAACATCTGGGGCATCGGCCTGAACTACGTCGAGCACGTGGCCGAGTCGAGCCGCAGCCTGGACACCTCGAAGGAACTGCCGAAGGAGCCGGTGATCTTCTCGAAGCCGCCGACCACCGTGATCGGCCCGGGCGATGCGATCGAGCACAACAAGGAAATTACCCAGCAGATGGACTGGGAAGTGGAGTTGGCCGTCATTATCGGCACGCGCGGCAAGGGTGTGAAGGAAGCTGATGCGCTGAACTACGTATTCGGCTACAGCGTGATGATCGACATCTCGGCGCGCGACTGCCGCCGCGCCGGCCAGTGGATCTACTCGAAGGGCCAGGACACCTACGCGCCGTTCGGTCCGGTCATCGTCACCGCCGACGAGATCGCCGATCCGCACGCGCTGGACCTGTCGCTGACTGTCAACGGCGTGACCAAGCAAAGCTCCAACACGCGCCACATGCTGTTCAACGTCAACGCGCTGGTCGCCGACATCAGCAAGGGCATGACGCTGGAGCCGGGCGACATCATCGCCACCGGCACGCCGGACGGCGTGGGCGCGGGCCGCAGCCCGCAGGAATGGCTGTGGCCGGGCGACGTGGTGGTCGCCAAGGTGGAAGGCATTGGCGAACTGCGTCACCCCGTGGTCGCGGTCTGAGGCCGGAACCGTCCATCGCACGAACGATTCCCCCTCCCGCACAGGAGCGGGGAGCAGAACGGAGAATTCCATGCTCAACCTGCCGAAGTTCAAGGCCGCCGCCGTACAGGCCGCGCCGGTCTTTCTCGATGCCGACGCCACCGTCGACAAGGTCTGCCGCCTGATCAGGGAAGCGGCCGACAACGGCGCAAAGCTGGTCGCGTTCCCGGAAGTATTCGTCGCCGGCTACCCGTACTGGAGCTGGCTGACCAACCCGGTCGACGCGAGCCCGTGGTTCGAGAAGCTGGTCAAGGCTTCGATCGAGATCCCCGGCCCCGAGATCCGCAAGATCGCGCAAGCCGCGCAGGCCAACCACATCAACGTGGTGGTCGGCGTGAACGAGCGCAGCAAGACCGGCGTCGGCACGCTGTACAACACGCTGGTGACCATCAGCGATGAAGGCCGCATCCTGGGCCGCCACCGCAAGCTCGTGCCGACCTGGGCCGAGAAGCTGACCTGGGCCAATGGCGATGCATCAGCGCTGCGCGTGCACCAGACCAGCGTGGGCCCGCTGGGTTCGCTCGCCTGCGGCGAGAACACCAACACGCTCGCGCGCTTCGCGCTGCTGTCGCAGGGTGAACTGATGCACGTGGCCAGCTATATCTCGCTGCCCGTGGCGCCGGCCGACTACGACATGGCTGAAGCGATCAAGGTGCGCGCCGCTGCGCATTGCTTCGAAGGCAAGGTGTTCACCGCGGTGTCGTGCTCGACCGTGTCGGAAGAGATCATCTGCGCGATGGAACCCCTCAACCCGAAGGCGCGCGAGCTGATGTCCCGCCGCAACAGCGCGTTTTCCGGCTTCCTGGGCCCGGACGGCCGCGTGATCGGCGAGCCGCTGATCGACGAGGAAGGCATCGTCTATGCCGATATCGACCTGTCGCGCTGCATCCAGCCGCGCCAGATGCACGACATCACGGGCCACTACAACCGCTTCGACGTGTTCGACCTGCGCGTGAACCGCCGCGCTCTGCAGCCAGCGCAGTTCCTCGACGGCGCGGTTCCGCAGATCGACCTGGACGCCGAAGAGGCCGAACTCAATGCATTCGAACTGACCGAGACCAAGTAAATGCCGTCCCCAATCTTTACCCCGCAGAAGCCGCTGCGTATCGGCCAGATCGTGCCGTCGTCCAACACCACGATGGAGACGGAGATTCCCGCCATGTTCCGCGCGCGCGAACTCGACTTTGCCGAGCGCTTCACCTTTCATTCGAGCCGCATGCGCATGAAGAAGGTGGTCAAGGAAGAGCTCGAAGCCATGGACCGCGACAGCGACCGCTGCGCGATCGAGCTGTCCGACGCGCGCGTGGACGTGCTCGGCTATGCGTGTCTCGTGGCGATCATGAGCATGGGCAAGGGCTATCACCGCGTGTCGGAAGCGCGCCTGACGCAACGCACGGTCGAGAACGGGAACCCGGCGCCGGTGGTCACCAGTGCCGGTGCGCTCGTGGACGGCCTCAAGGCGATGGGCGCCAAGCGCGTCTCGGTGGTGTGCCCCTACATGAAGCCGCTGACGAGGATGGTGGTCGACTACATCGAAAGCGAAGATATCGAGGTCAAGGACTACTGCGCGCTGGAGATCCCCGACAACCTTCAGGTCGCCGCGCAGGACCCGGCCAACCTGCTCGAGATCTACAAGCGCATCGACACCACGGGCGTCGATGCCATCGTGCTGTCGGCCTGCGTGCAGATGCAGTCGCTGCCGTCGATCCAGAAGGTGCAGGAAGAGTCGGGCATCCCGACCGTGTCGGCCGCGGTGGCCACCACGTGGCAGATGCTCCGCAAGCTCGGCCTGCGTGCACAAGTGCAGGGCTGCGGTGAGCTGCTGAGCGGCAAGTACTGACGTTGCTTCACAGATTCCGTACGGCCACTCATCGTCCCCGCGCAGGCGGGAGCGACGAGGTTATTCATTTCCGGATTCGCATGGACGATACCCATTTCTACGAACCCACGCGCGGCCACGGCCTGCGGCATGATCCGCTCGCGGCCATCGTGGGCCCCCGCCCCATCGGCTGGATCTCCACCGTGGACAAGGCAGGCGTCGCCAACCTGGCGCCTTATGCGTTTTTCAACGTGTTCAACTACACGCCGCCGATCGTCGCGTTCTCCAGCGTCGGCTACAAGGACACGGTGCGCAATGCGGAGGCAACCGGAGAGTTCGTCTGGAATCTCGTGACGCGGCCGCTGGCCGAGCGCATGAACATGACCAGTGCTGGCGTGGGGCCAGGCGAGGATGAATTCGCACTGGCAGGTCTGCGCCCGCGCCATCGCGCCTTGTGGCCGCGCCGCGTGTGCAGGAAAGCCCGGTCTCGTTCGAATGCCGCGTGACGCGCGTGATGCAGCTCGACAAGTCAGACGGCGAGCCCGTCGATACGTGGATGGTGCCGGGCGAAGTGGTCGGCGTGCATATCGACCGCGCGTTCCTGTCGGATGGCGTCTACGACACGACGGCAGCCAGGCCGATCCTGCGCGGCGGTGGCCTGGGCGATTACTTCGAGGTGAGCCGCTCGACGCTGTTCCAGATGCGCCGCCCCGCGTAACGGGCGTAAGGGCGGCACGACGGCCTCAGTCAAGCTGGGCGATGCAGGTCGATCAGCAGCTTGAGCGTAGCGCGCAGTTCGTCGGCCTTCTTCTTGCCCAGGGGCGCGAGCACTTCGTCCTCATGCTTGCGGGCCTGTTCGATCAGGCTGGAGGTCAGCTTCTGCCCGCGCGGTGTAATGCGCACGAGCGTGATGCGTCGGTCGGTCTCATGTGGAATGCGCTTGACGTAGCCCTGCGCTTCCATGCGATCGAGCAGACGCGTCACGGTCGGCTGCTTGGTCACGGAGATCTGTGCCAGATCCCCGATGCTGATGGCCTTGCCGCCCGAGAGCGTGGACAACACACGCCAGTCGGAAATGGTGAAGCCGTTGGCTTGCACGATCACGTGGAATTCCCCCGAGATGAGCTGACTGGCCTGGGCCAGCAGTGCGGGGGTGTAGTCGTCGACGAAATCCGTTTCGTCCTGGAGGTGTTTTGGGTTGTTCATGCGTCTTGCCAAGCGGTAGGCGGCTTTGCGGGCCGCGGGACGGGAATGAACATACCACGACACAGGACCAACCCATCGCATTCGACGGCTGACAGTCAAGACACCAACCACCCAAAAGAGAGAGAGAGAGGAAACAATGAAGTCTCAACGCAAGCTACTGGCCGCCATGGCGGCTACCGGCGCCCTTGCCGCGGGCGCCGCGAGCGCCCAGAGCAATGTGCAACTGTATGGCACGGTCGACGCCTTCGTCGGCTCGGTTCGCGCCAGCGGCGACGCCCATAGCGCCGCCGCCGTGGAAAGCTCCGGCCTGACCACGTCCTACTGGGGCATCGGCGGCCAGGAAGCGCTCGGCAACGGCCTGAACGCCGAGTTCGCGCTCGAAAGCTTCTTCCGCACCGACAATGGCAAGGTCGGCCGCTTCGACGGCGACGTCATGTTCGGCCGCAACGCGTACGTGGGCCTGAATGGCGGTTTCGGCGCCATCAAGCTCGGCCGCAACACCACGCCGTGGTTCGTGTCGATGCTGCTGTTCAACCCGCTCGCGGATTCGGCCACGTTCTCGCCGATGTTCCTGCACACCTACACCACGCCGCCCGGATCGCCCGTTGGCAACTCCGTGGCCGGCGACACGGCGTGGGACAACTCGGTGCTGTACCAGAGCCCCGGCTTCGGCGGCCTGCGTTTCAACGCCATCTACTCGACCGGCGAGACCACGGGCCACCAGGGCAAGCAGAATTACGGTGGCAACGCCACGTACTTCAACGGGAACTTCGGCGCCACGCTGGCCGTGCAGCGCGTGGCCGTCAACGCGCCCGAGTTTGCCGCGTCGGGCGCCAGTTACCAGATGGCTTACCTGGCCGGTGTCTCGTACGACTTCAAGGTGGTGAAGCTGTTCGGTCAGTATGCGCAGTCGGACAACAACTTCAACGTCCAGAGCCGCCAGCGCGACAAGACCGTGCAGGTCGGCGCCAGCGCCCCGCTGGGTCCGGGCTCGCTGATGGCAACGTGGGTTCGCACATGGCAGGGCGGCAACGAGAGCATCGACTCGTCCCGCCGCGACACCACCACGCTGGCTTACGACTACCCGTTCTCGAAGCGCACCGACATGTACGCCGCCTGGCGCTACGACAAGGTGGCGAGCCTCAACCCGGGCAATACCTTCGGCCTGGGCCTGCGCCACAAGTTCTGAGCGGCAGCGGCGCACCTTCGGCAACCGCTCCCGCCAGTTCCTGCGTGGCGTCGTGCTGCAGACAGGCAACGCACCTTGCCTGTCTGCTCGGGCAGTCATTGCGCCTGCGCATGCCGGCTTCGATTACTACATTTGTGTTATTGGTGAGACTAGACCGGGGAAGGTAAGCTGCACTCACGCTGAACACCCCGTTCCACGCGTATTTCATAAGCCACCAGCCTTGGGCAGGTGGCTTTTTCTTTGTGGGGCCGGAGTTGTCAGACCGCGTCGGCCTTTGCAGCCGCAGCCGATCGCACCATCGCCACAAAATGGTCGCGTGCTGGGTGATCCGGCGCGGCTTTCCACGCACAGTGGACCTCGGAGGGCACCGTCGCATCCGCCAGTGGCCGGAACGCCGCCCCGGCCATCCCCGACGCGCGAGCGCGGCCGGCACCACGGCCACGCCCATCCCCTGCGACACCAGCGACACGACCGAGAGCCAGTGACGCACCTCGTGCCGGATCTGCGGATAGAAGCCCTGCGCCGCGCACATGTCGAAGATGCGGCTGTAGTAGTCCGGCGAGGCCTTGCGCGAGAACAGCACGAACGGCTCGGCACGCAGGTCGGCCAGCGCGACTTCGGGCTGCGCCGCCAGCGCATGTTCCTGCGGCAGGCAGCAGACGAAGGGCTCGCTGTGGACCAGCACGGCGCTCAACTCGTCCGGCAGGCGCCCGGTATGGACAAAGCCGGCGTCGAGTTCGTCGTGCAGCAGGGCGTCGATCTGCTCCTGCGAGTTGAGTTCCGTCAGCGCCACCTGGATGCCCGGAAAGCTCGCCTGGAAATCGCGCAGGTGCTGCGGCAGCCCCCGGTACAGCATCGACCCGACAAAGCCCACCCGCAGCCGTCCGACCGCGCCGGCCTCGATCTCGCGCGCAAGTACCCGTGCCGCCTCGCTTGCGTCAGCAACGCCGTGGCCGATTCGCGGAACGCCCGCCCGGCCGCCGTCAGCCGCACGCCCCGGCTGTCGCGCTCGAACAGCCGCGCGCCGACCGACGCCTCGAGTTGCTGGATATTGAGCGACAGCGGCGGCTGGGAGATCGACAGCCGCTTTGCAGCGCGGCCGAAGTGCAGCTCCTCGGCCAGGACCAGGAAGTAGCGCAGGTGTCGGAATTCCATGGCGATATAAAAATATATGGATCAAGCCAATTTTAGAATTAGACGCGAATCCATGGGGGTCCAATAATGGTGCAAACACGTCCGCCCCCCGGCATGCCAAGCCAGCAGGCGGGTCAGGCTCATCCAGGAGACCCATTCATGACCAGCGCTATGCGTCATGCTGCACCCCAAGTCCAATCCGCCGCTTCCCAGGATTCCCATCCGGTACCGGACCGCCAGGGTGGCAGCCTTTATGCCGCTGACCCGGAACTGCGCGCGCTGCTGCCGCTGTACCTGCCGGCGGATCTGCTGAACCTGCTGCAGCCGCACCTGGAGCGCATGGGCGAGCTGGCCGGCGGCGTGCTGGACGAACTGGCGCTGATCGCCGACCAGAACCCGCCCACACTGACCCACCGCACCCGCAGCGGCATCGACCAGCAACGGGTGCACAAGCATCCCGCCTACGTGGAACTGGAGCGCGTGGCGTTCTCCGAGTTCGGCCTGGCCGCCGTGTCGCACCGCGGCGGGGTCTTCGGCTGGGACAAGCCCATGCCGCCGGCGGCCAAGTACGCACTCACGTATATGCTGGTGCAGGCCGAGTTCGGCCTGTGCTGCCCGCTGTCGATGACTGATTCGCTGACGCGCACGCTGCGCAAGTTCGGCGATCCGGCGCTGGTCGAGAAGTTTCTGCCCAACCTGACCACGCAGGTATTCGAAGACCTGTACCAGGGCGCGATGTTCATGACCGAGCAGGGTGCAGGCTCCGACGTGGCCGCCACCGCCACGCGCGCCGTGCGCGACCCGCAGGCCGAAGGCGGCTGGCGCCTGAGCGGCGACAAGTGGTTCTGCTCCAACCCCGACGCCGCGCTGGCTATGGTGCTCGCGCGCGTGGAAGACGAATCCGGCAACGCCGTGCCCGGCCACAAAGGCGTGTCGCTGTTCCTGCTGCCGCGCACGCTGTCCGACGGCAGCACTAACCAGTACCGCATCATTCGCCTCAAGGACAAGCTCGGCACGCGCTCGATGGCCAGCGGCGAAATCCGCCTGGAAGGCGCCAGCGCGTACCTGGTCGGCGAACTCGGCCGCGGCTTCGTGCAGATGGCCGACATGATCAACAACTCGCGCCTGTCCAACGGCGTGCGCGCCGCCGGCCTGATGCGCCGCGCGCTGACCGAGGGCCTGTTCATTGCCCACGAGCGCAAGGCCTTTGGCAAGCGCCTGGAAGACATGCCGCTGATGCGCCGCCAGCTCCTGAGCTGACGCTGCCGACCGAGCAGGCGCGCACCATGGTGTTCCAGACTGCGGAAGCGCTACGCCGCGCAGACGCCGGCGAGGACGGCGCTATCCGCTGATGCGCATCCTCACGCCGCTGATCAAGTTCCGCGCGTGCCGCGACGCGCGCAAGGTTACCGGCGACGCCATGGAAATCCGCGGCGGCTGTGGCTACATCGAGGAATGGAGCGACCCGCGTCTCGTGCGCGACGCCCACCTCGGCTCGATCTGGGAAGGCACCAGCAATATCGTCGCGCTGGACGTGTTGCGCGCAATCCGCCGCGAAGGGTCGCTGCCGGCGCTGCGTGCCCATCTGGCTGGCCTGCTGGCCGACACGCCGCTGCACGCTACGGCGCGCGCTACCTTCGAATCCGCGATCGAGCGTGCGGCAGCGTTTGCCGCCAGCGCGGCCGAAGCCGGCGCGAAGGCGACCTGCTGGCCCGCCAGGCCGCCTCCGGCCTGTACAACGTCACCACCGCTGTGGCGATGGCCTGGGAAGCGGGGCGCATTGGCTCCGTGCGCCGCATGCGGCTCGCGCAGCTCGTGCTGCGCCATCGCGTGCTGCCGCAAGACCCGCTGTCCGGGCAGGCCGAGCCGGAATGGCTCGCCGAAACCGTAGCGCCGCCTGCCAACGGTGCCGTGCGTTCTGCCGGTGCAGTCGATCAGGTCAACGTGTTCTGACGCCCGAATCATCCACGGTTGTCGTCCCCTCTCCGCTTGCGGGAGAGGGGCCGGAGAGGGCCGGCGTCTAGTAGACACGTAGCGCCTTGCTAGACCACCCCTCTCCCCGACCCTCTCCCGCTGAGGGAGAGGGAGAAAACACCCCATTCATCTGCCCCCGCACCACCATCCCGCCACGAGCGGGAGACGTCCTACATCAGGAGACAAGCCATGAAACTCTGGCACCGCCTCGCGGCTATCGCCGCCTGCTCGCTCTGCGTGAGCGCCACCCCCGCCTTCGCGCAGAAGGACTACCCTTCCAAGCCCATCATGATGGTCGTGACCTACCTCCGGGCGGCCCGACCGATGCCATGGCACGTACGCTTGCAGCCGCGCTCAAGACGAGTCTCGGCCAGCCCGTGGTCGTCGAGAACCGTGCCGGTGCCGGCGGCAATATCGGCGCCGAAGCGGTGGCGCGCGCCGAGCCGGACGCTACACGCTGATGTTCGGCACCTCGGCGCCGCTGGCCATCAACGTGAGCCTGTACCGCAAGATCAACTACGATCCGGTCAAGAGCTTCGCGCCCGTGATCCAGATCGGGCAACTGCCCAACGTGCTCGTGGTCAACCCGAGCGTGCCGGTCAAGAACGTCAGCGAGCTGATCGCTTACGGCAAGGCGCATCCGGGCAAGCTCAGCTACGCATCGTCGGGCAATGGCGCGTCGTCGCACCTGGCCGGCGTGCTGTTCAACAACCTGGCAGGCACCGACTTCCAGCACGTGCCATACAAGGGCACCGGCCCGGCGCTCAATGACCTGCTGGGCGGACAGGTCAGCATGACCTTCACCGACGTGCTGACCGCGCTGCCGTTCATCAAGAGCGGCAAGGTGCGCGCGCTGGGCGTGACCACCAAGGCGCGGTCGCAGGCGCTGCCGGATGTGCCGACGGTCGCCGAGCAGGGCGTGAACGGCTTCGACGTGTCGGTGTTCTTCGGCGTGGTCGCTCCGGCCGGCACGCCCGCACCGGTCATCGCCAAGCTCAACCACGCGTTCGCCGAGGCCCTGCAGAAGCCCGACGTACGCAAAACGCTGCTGGCCCAGGGCCTCGAGTTCGCGCCTTCGACCACGCCTGAACAACTCGGCGGCTTCGTGAAGTCCGAAGTCACCAAGTGGCACACCGTTGTGCAGAAGTCCGGCGCGCAGCTCGACTGACAGGGAGAGACGTCATGACGCAATCCAAGACGGGCGCGCTGGCCGGCATCCGCGTGGTCGACCTGTCGCGCATCCTCGGTGGCCCGTACTGCGGGCAGATCCTCGGTGACCATGGCGCCGACGTGCTGAAGGTCGAACCGCCGCAGGGCGACGACACGCGGACCTGGGGCCCTCCGTTCAAGGATGGTGTCGCGTCGTACTACTTCGGGCTGAACCGCAACAAGCGCGTGATGAAGCTCGATCTCACGGCCGAGGCGGACCGCAGCGTGCTGCTCGCGCTGCTCGAAGACGCGGACGTGCTCGTCGAGAACTTCAAGACCGGCACCATGGAGAAGTGGGGGCTGGGCTATGACACGCTGTCTCAGCGCTTCCCGCGGCTGGTGCACTGCCGTGTGTCCGGCTTCGGCGCGGACGGCCCGCTCGGCGGGCTGCCCGGCTATGACGCTGCGGTGCAGGCGATGGCTGGCCTCATGAGCATCAATGGCGAGGCCGAGGGCGATGCCTTGCGTGTCGGCTTGCCGGTCGTCGATATGGTGACGGGCATGAACGCCGCGCTCGGCGTGCTGCTGGCGCTGCAGGAGCGTGAGCGCAGCGGTCGTGGACAGTTCGTCGAAGCGGCACTTTATGACTCAGGGTTGTCGCTGCTGCATCCGCATGCGGCCAACTGGTTCATGAGCGGCAAGACGCCGGTGCGGACGGGGAATGCGCATCCGAACATCTATCCGTACGATACGGTTGCAACGGGTACGGATCCGATCTTCCTTGCCGTAGGCAATGACCGGCAGTTCAGGATCTTGTGCGAGTACCTGCAGGTGCCTGGGCTCGCTGATGACGAGCGTTATGCCACGGCAGGTGGTCGGTCGGTCAATCGCGTGGCGCTAAAGGCTGAGCTGGAAGCGCGGATGCGTGAGATGGATGGCAAGGTGCTGGTCGATACGCTGGTCGCGGCTGGCGTGCCGTGCGCGCCGGTGCTGTCGGTGCCGGATGCGTTGCAGCATCCGCATACCGTGCATCGGGAAATGGTTGTGGAGATGGAAGGGGGCTACAAGGGGCTGGGCGCACCGGTGAAGCTGAGCCGCACGCCGGCAACGTATCGGTTTGCGCCGTTGACGGAAGGGGAGCGGTTTTTGGATAGCGAGAAGGGACCTGAGTAGTGTCTTGTCCCTGGGGGCGGGGCGACAGCCCAAAGGCTGCTGTCTCCTGGGCCGGACGCGGCAGTTCAGGATCGCCCCTTTGCGCAATCATGCGATATGGCGCATACAACATAAATATATAACAGCTCATACGTGAGCGAAATACAAACTTAGTCGCTCAGGTATGAGCGGTAACTGGCCTTGACAGTTGACGCATGCGGTTTGGGGCTCAATAATGGGTACCTTGGGCTTCAAAAAGCCGTAACCGCTCACATGGAACACTCCAACACCCCCAAACGCTCATATATGAGCGATAAAAAGGACGCCACACTGCCGACACCCGTGACTCGTGCGCTGGTAAAGCTCGGTCACGACCTTTCGCTGGCCCGTCGCCGGCGGATGCTGACGCAGGCGTCCATGGCTGAACGCATCCAGACATCTGTGGCCACGCTGCGCCGGCTGGAGAAAGGCGACCCTCGTATCCCCATCGGTACCATTGCGCAGGCTTTCTTCGTCCTGGGTGAGCTGAACAAAATCACCGGCATGCTCGACACGGCTTCCGACGAAATTGGGCTGACACTCATGAACGAGCAACTGCCGCAGCGCGTGCGCGGGAAGAACCGCAAACCTCCTTCGGGGGCCCTCTGACTTATGGCTCTGACGCAGAAGAAAGTGGGCGTCGCATTGGGCCAGAGTGCCATACCGCTCGGCGAGCTCGCCTACACCAAGGACGGACGGCGCGAACATTCGACGTTCGCCTACGATGCCACCTGGCTGTCCAACGCCGCGAAGTTTGCCATCTCCCCGGACCTTCCTCTGGTAGGAGGAAATCAGTTTCGCCAGGCGCCCTCTAAAGAGGACTCCATCTTTCACTTCGCATTCGCGGACACCGAGCCGGATGGCTGGGGTTGCCGGGTCATCGCGCGCGACCATGCCAGGCGTCGGAAAGCCGCGCTGCGGGATGGCAAGCCCGTGCCAAATGCTGAACTCAGCGAGATGGACTATCTGCTCGCGTCGATGATATGAGCCGAATCGGCGCCATCCGGATCCTGGACCCGGACACCCGGGCTTTCCTTCGCGTCATCGAAGACGGCGGCCGCGGCACACCGCCCTTGCTCGAGCTCGCGCATCTGATGGCTGCGTCGCGCGCGGTGGAGATGAACAAGGAAACCGAGGCCGACCTGCGCTACCTTCGCGGCCGCGGTACCTCGGTCGGTGGCATGCGACCGAAATGCACGGTCGTCGACGAGGACGGGCACCTGGCTATTGGCAAGTTCCCAAGCGTCAACGATGACCGCAGTGTGACCCGCGGGGAGGTCCTTGCGCTGCACCTCGCAGCGGCAGCCGGCATCTCCGTCGCCGACTCGCGCATCGTGATGTCCGGGGACATTCCTGTGGCGCTCATTCGCCGGTTCGACCGGGTGGAAGGCGGCGGTCGGATTCCTTACTTGTCCGCCGGCTCGATGATGCAGGCTTCCAGGCAGGAGGACCACGCCTACACGCAGATTGCGGACATCATCATCGCCAACAGCGCTAACCCGGGCCAGGACCTCCAGGAGCTATGGCGTCGGCTTGTCTTCAATCTGCTCATCACGAACGTCGACGACCATGTGCAGAACCATGGCTTCCTGCATGTCGCGCATGGCCAGTGGCGTCTGGCACCCGCCTTTGACATCAATCCGTTCCCGGACAAGGACCAGGAACTCAAGCTGTGGCTCGATGAGGCCTATGGCCCTGTCGATTCCATTGAGGCTGTGGTCAGCATGGCGGGCTATTTTCGGCTGGATGCCGCAGCGGTCCACCGCGTGCTAGGCGAAGTCTGTACCGCCATTGGAAACTGGGCCACCGTAGCAAGATCAGCAACGGTTGGCATGTCGGGCCGCGACCTGGAAGACTTTGCGCCTGCGTTCGAGAACGAGCAGATGCGCATCGCCAAGACACTCTTGAAGTAGCGAAAAGTAGCTTGCGACTCAGCCCGTCGTCAAAGCGTGTCCTGCAATCGATTCTTGATGGACCGGGCAGGCTGATCCGGTCAGCATTTCCGCAATCAAGCCCAGCGTGCGCCCTAGGCTATGTCGATGCAATCTGGCCGTGACGGCCAGCGCTTCAGAGAGGCGATTTGAATGGAATGTGACTTGCGTCATTAGCCACATGTGGTTTCATGCGCAACTACCGGAATCGAGAGCCTGAATAAGCTCCAGCAGCATTACCGCCCGACGGTGCCTCGTTCGATCCGGGTCACTCATGCACATCTTTAACGACTCTCTGCTCATGCCTCTCTTTTCTTGTACTCCATCTCGCCTGGTGACGTTGTGCCGTCGAATGATGCTGACCTGTTGCGCCGGCGCGCTGGCAACCGCTTGCTTGCCCGCCAACGGCGGTACGGCCTATTCCATCGACAAAGCGAAGCGCGAACTGACAACTCCAGAGGCCCGTGCCGTCTTTGACCGCGAGATAAGTGGCAAGCCACAGCCCGATGGACTGGGTGCGCATTTGCCGGAAGGTTTCAGCAGTGAATTTTGGTGGGGCAGCTGGCACCAGACCGGGATCCACGCCGCCTGGTTCTGGCTGGCGCGAAGGCGTGGCCAGCACGGCCCGGCTTATATGTGGCTGTCGTGTGCCTTGCTGGGTCGGTGGGGGCAGCCGAGGCCGAGCGCGCGTACTCGGCATCTTGCCAGTCACGGAACGACAGCCCTGGCGAATCGGGGACATGGTTCGGGGTGTTCCAGCGAGACGCGGGAGGCGAACCCCGCCTTGTGGCGCGTACGGAGATGCCGATTGCTGTGCCAACTGATTGGGATGCCAGCAACATCGATGTTCCTCAGGCGATTAACCCGGATAACTCCGGCTTGCCGGCCCGAGGCCTTCCTGAACAGTGGCTACGTTTCGACCTTGCGCCCTACCGGATCCGCGAGGATGAATTTGCATTTGGTGTGCGGGCCGGTTGGAGCGAAGGGTACGCGGGGGGAGGGGCGTTCTTTGAAGCCCTGTATCTTTTCCGAATTGAAGGAACATCTCTGCGCGTTGTCCTTGCCGCACCGATGATGTTCTACAAGATGATTGCCGGAGAATGGCACAAGGACGGAACCCGAAGCCACGACATGTACGACGGCAGCAATGTTCTCACCTTCCTGAAGTCCACTACATCGGGCTTCTATGATTTGCAGCTTCGGGCTCGGCAAGAAAAGTGGCGTCGGACGTATCGTTGGTCCGAACACGCTGGCGGGTACGTGGCCGATTGAGTCAGAGCCAGTGCCACTCGATCTGAGAAAGGCAAAAGCGGCTGAAAGTGAGGAGGGAGGCGCTGCGCAACATCACCGGCAAATGGGGTGCCTGACTGGAAGTGTGCCATGAACCAGTTTGCCATCCGTTACGAAGAGCGCTTCACCCGCCCGCATCGTTGAGATAATGCTGGCTCACCGCTCAGGCAAAGCTGCGATGTTGCCGGTTCACCTTGTTAGGCTTTGACAGAAAGAGGGCCGCCGGCTAAACCGGGGAAACAGCAGCCCGCCAGGCACGGAAAGTTCTCAGAACAACGTATACCCACCATCGATGACAAACGTATCGCCAGTGTGATACCCCGACGCCGAACTCATCAAATACACCGCAATCCCGGCGAAATCAGAGCCCTCACCCCACCGCCGCATGGGCACGCGCTTCCCGACCATCTCCTGAAAGGTCGCATTGGCCTGCGCCTTGCTGGTCATTTCCGTCTTGATCCATCCCGGCAGGACGGAGTGCGCCCGAATGCCATGCCGCGCATACTCGACTGACAGCCCGCGCATCATGGAGATCAGTCCACCCTTGTCGCCGCGTAGTGCTCATTGCGTGCCGCGCCCTCGATCGCAGCGACGGAAGCCGTACCCACCAGCACTCCGCCATTTCCCTGCGCCAGCAACTGCCGCGCCGCAGCGCGCAGGGTGAAAAACGCCCCGTCCAGATTGACGCGCAGCACGCGGTGCCAGTCATCCGTACCCATTTCTTCGAAGCGCGTGCCGCGCGCCGAGACGCCGGCATTGGCAAAGCAGCCGTCGATTCGACCCAGCGCCGCAAGCGTGCCATCCATGGCCGCAGCCACGGAAGACTCATTGCTGACGTCACAAATCGCGGTATGCACCTTGCGCCCATGCTGCGCCAGCCGCTCGGCGGCCGCCGCATTCTTCTGCGCATTGGTACCCCAGATTGCGACATCGGCACCGGCCTGGGCGAGGCCCTCGGCCATGCCGAGGCCGATGCCGCCGTTGCCGCCGGTGATGAGTGCCACCTTGCCGGTGAGGTCGAAGGGTGTGAAAGGCATGATCTGTCTCCTCTTAGGATGGAAAATCCCGGCCCTGTGTCTCCAGGGGGATCAGATCATGCTACGGGGCCAGCTTTGCAGCGGGCATCGTCGGATGCGACGAAACCCGCCCGTGGCCCGCTTGTTGGTCCGCGGCTTAGCCCGGGATCATTCCCGGCAGCACATAGGCCTGCACCACCGTGATGATGCCGATGATCATCGCAAACAACAGGCTGTGCTTGACCGTGAAGCGGAACAGTTCCGACTCCTTGCCCACCAGCCCGGTCGCCGCGCAGGCCACCGCGATCGATTGCGGCGAGATCATCTTGGCCGTCACGCCGCCCGTGGTGTTGGCGGCTACCAGCAGCGTGTCCGACACGCCGATCTGGTGCGCGGTGGTGTTCTGCAGCGAGCAGAACAGCGCATTGGACGATGTGTCCGAACCCGTCAGGAACACGCCGAGCCAGCCGAGGAACGGCGAGAAGAACGGGAACGCCGCGCCCGTGCCGGCCAGCAGCAGCGCCAGCGTCGACGACATGCCCGAGTAGTTGGCCACGAACGCAAACGCCAGCACCAGGCCGATCGACAGGATCGGGCGCGCCAGTTCCACCAGCGTCTCGCCGAACGTCGACACCAGATCGCGTGGCTTCATGCGCAGCAGCACGGCCGAGATCAGCGCGGTCAGCAGGATGGCGGTGCCCACTGCCGACAGGAGGTCGAGCTTGAACACGGCTTCATACGGCTTGGGCGAAGCGACGATCGGCGCGGCCTTGATGACCAGTTGGTCCAGCCCCGGCACCTTGAACTTCAGCACCGTACCGGCCAGCGCCCCGTTGCCCACGAACAGCGCCTTGAACGGCTGCAGGCTCCACACCGTGACGATGGCCGTCAGGATGCCGAACGGCGCCCACGCACGGATCGTCTGCGCGGCGGTGTACGGAGACTGGCGGCTGCCCCCGTTCTGCACGCCGCCGCCGAAGCCACCGCCGCCAAACGCCGACATCGTAAGGGTGCCGCCACCGACGCTTCCGCCAGCGCGCTGCGAGGCGCTGCGCGGCTTCCAAACTTTCAGGAAAATGGCCAGCGATACCATGCTGACCAGCGCCGAGGTGATGTCCGGAAGCTCAGGCCCGATATGGTTCGACGTGAAGTACTGCGTGACGGCAAAGCTGCCGCCCGTCACCAGCGCCGCCGGCCACGTTTCGCGCACGCCCTTGGCGCCGTCCATCATGAACACCAGCCAGAACGGCACCATCAACGACAGCAGCGGAAGCTGGCGCCCGGCCATTGCGCCGATGTGCATCGCATCGATGCCCGTCACCTGTCCGGCCACGATGATGGGAATGCCCATCGCACCGAAGGCCACCGGCGCGGTATTGGCGATCAGGCAAAGCCTGCGGCATAGAGCGGATTGAAGCCCAGCCCGACCAGCAGCGCTGCGGTGATGGCCACCGGTGCGCCGAAGCCCGCCGCACCTTCCAGGAACGCGCCGAAGGCAAAGCCGATCAGCAGCATCTGCAGGCGCTGGTCGTCGGTGATCGACAGCACCGACGCGCGGATGACGTCGAACTGTCCCGTCTTGACCACGATCTTGTAGAGGAACACCGCAGTCACGATGATCCACGCGATCGGCCACAGGCCATAGGCAAAGCCGAAGCCCGCTGCCGCCAGCGCCTGCTGCGCCGGCATGCCGTACGCGAAGATCGCCACGGCCAGCGAAAGCAGC
Source organism: Cupriavidus sp. UYMMa02A (assembly GCA_001725945.1). Classification (GTDB taxonomy): domain Bacteria; phylum Pseudomonadota; class Gammaproteobacteria; order Burkholderiales; family Burkholderiaceae; genus Cupriavidus. The sequence goes on from LRMT01000011.1 coordinate 31,863, forward strand.
AGCGTCACTGCTGCGGCCACATGGCCTTTCAGGCGCAACACGGCCAGGGCGATGAAGAAGAACAGGATAGGAATGGCTGCCGCCAGCGCGGACAGCCAGAGGCTGCCGAGCGGCATATAGATTTGGGTCCAGGGTTGCACGCTTAGTCTCCTACTTCAGTGGTGTTTCGGGAAATCTTTGTTGTTGTTGGCAAGCACGTCGGGCGTACCGCACCGCTTGTTTTCTCCCCTCTCCGCTTGCGGGAGAGGGGCCGGGGGAGAGGGCCAGCGGTAGCCATGCGATTGCGCTTCACTTCGTGGAAGCACTGGCCCTCTCCCCAACCCTCTCCCGCAAGCGGGAGAGGGAGCACACAATCGGTCTTACGACAGGCTTTGCAGGCAGTCCTTATTCCGGCTGCCCTTTATCCTTCAGCAGATCCGACAGCTCCGCGCCGCAGGCGTCAGCGGCGTCCGATGCTGCGTCCATCCCATTTGCTTCGCCGGCGTCAGCCACGCAGCCGCGTAGCCGCCCAACGGAACATCCGATAAGCCTTCGGATGCGAGAACGCCCCACTCCAGAAGCGCCAGATCAGATGTTCGCCACGGCTGTATTTGGCCCCCTGTCCACGCAGCCGATGCTCGACCTGCTCGTCGGGATTGCGGTTGGCTTCAGTGCGCAGGCGCACCAGCAGTTGCGGAATCGGAATGCGCACGGGGCAGACTTCACCGCACGCGCCGCAGAGACTCGAGGCCGTAGCCAGGTCGGCCGTCGCCTCCAGTCCCAGCAAATGCGGCGAAATGATCTTGCCAATCGGTCCCGGATACGTCGTGCCATAAGCATGCCCACCGATGCGCGTATAAACCGGGCAATGGTTCATGCAGGCACCGCAGCGAATACACTGCAGCGTCGCGCGCAACTGCGCATCGGCATAGGCCTGTGTGCGCCCGTTGTCGAGCAGCACCAGATGCACCTCGCGCGGACCATCGCGCTCGCCTTCGCGGCGCGGGCTGGAGATCAGGTTGAAGTAGGTCGTGATGGGCTGTCCCGTCGCCGAGCGCGTCAGCAGGCTCGACAGCGGCACGATATGTTCGAGCCGCGCCACCACTTTCTCCATCCCCATGATGGCGATATGCACGTCCGGCACCGTGGTCGACAGGCGCCCGTTGCCCTCGTTCTCCACGAGCCATAACGTGCCGGTGTCCGCCGCGGCGAAGTTCACGCCGGACAGGCCGATATCGGCTTGGACGAACGCCTGGCGCAACGCGCGGCGGCCGGTCTGGATCAGCGCGTCCACGTCCTCGGTATAGGGCGTGTCGGGGATATGCTGCTCGAACAGCGTGGCGATATCGCCCTTGGTTTTGTGGATCGCCGGCATGACGATGTGCGAGGGCTTCTCGCCGGCAAGCTGGACGATGTACTCGCCCATGTCAGACTCGATGCACTCCACGCCGCGCTCGGCCAGGTAATGGTTCAGCTCGATTTCCTCGCTGGCCATCGACTTGCCCTTGATCACGCGCTTGGCCTGCTTCGATTCGGCGATGCGATGGATGATCGCGTTGGCCTCGTCGGCGGTCTCGGCCCAGTGCACCTGCACGCCGGCAGCGGTCAGATTGCTTTCGAGCTGCACCAGCAGGTCGGGCAGGTTGGCCAGCGCATGCTGGCGGATTGCCTCGCCCAGGTCGCGCAGGTGTTCGAGCTCATCGGCATCCGGGAACTGCGACAGGCGCTTGCCCTGCAGGAAATCCATCGCGCCGCGAAAGCTCTGGCGCAGCTTGGGGTCGTCCAGCGCCTCGCGGGCGCGCGTCTTGAAGTCCTGTGTCGGGACAAAGTGCAGCGTACTTTCGCTCATGCCTGGCTCCCGGCGTTGCTGTCATCGACGATCACCACCCAGAGCCGGCGCGGACCATGCGCGCCATAGGCCAGGGTTTGCTGGATATCGGAGGTCTTGGACGGGCCCGACACCATCACCAGGTTGGTCGGCATGCCATCGCGCCAGCGCTCGGCACGGGCAGCCGAGTGCAGATCGGCATGCAGTGTGGAGACATGCACCAATGCCACATGCAGCGGCGGCACCAGTGACACCGTGCGCGGCGAGCCCGCATCCGGCGCGAGGATCAGCGTGCCGGTGGCGGCCATGCCCGAGCGCGCGACCGTGAAGCCGGCGTCGACCGTGTCGAACAGCTCGGCCTTCCATTGCTCGATGGGGCGGTCATAGCCGATGGCTTCGACCTGCGGCGGCAAGGCGTGCTTCAACGCGGCGCCGGCCGGCTGCAAAGGGTCCAGCAGCAGGCGCTGCACGCCGGCCTGCGCGAGCTTGTCTGCCAGCAGTGCAGGCCATTGCGACGGGCCGGTGCACCAGACCTCGGCATGCGAGGCCTCAAGTGCTGCCTGCATCGTCGCCACCAGTTCGCCGCGCGTCGGCGTGCCGTGGCGGCGCGCGTCGTAGTGCGCGTCGATGCGTTGATCGATCTCGGCAGTAGTCGTGGAGACAGAAGCCGGCGCGGCGGCGCGCAGCCGGCCCAGCATGCGTTCACGTGCGGTGAGGGCGCTCATGCGGCACCTCCGGTACGGCGCCACAGGAAGCTGGCAAGGTGTTCGACCTGCAACGGCGCGCCGTCATGCGCGGCGGTGTGGCCGATATTGAGCAGGCAGCCGCAATCGGCCGACACCAGCCGGTTGCAGCCCGTGGCGCAGGCCGATGCGACCTTGTCGCGCACCATCGCGCCGGAGATATCGGGATGCTTGAGCGAGAACGTGCCGCCAAAGCCGCAGCACTCGGATTCGCGTTCGTGTTCGACGCGCTTCACGCCGGGCAATGCATCGACCAGCGCCACGCCATGGGCGCGCGTACCCATTTCTCGACGCGCGCCGCACGAGGTATGCAGCACGATGCGCTCGTCCGCCTGCTTGCCGGACAGCGCCTGGCTGAAGTCCAGCCTGAGCACGTTCAGCAGGAACTCGCCAAGTTCGTAGATGCGTTCGGCCAGTTCACGGGCCTTCGGGCCGGCGACGGGGTCATCGGCAAACAGCTGCGGCCAGTGGTGCCGCATCATGCCGGCGCAGGAGCCGGACGGGACGATGACCGGCCACGGTTCGCTGAACAGATCGAGCTGCGCGCGTGCCACGTCGCGTGCTTGTTCGGGATTGCCGCTGCTATAGGCCGGTTGTCCGCAGCAGCTTTGCGCGCGCGGAAAGTGCACGGTCAGACCTTCGCGCTCGAGCAGCCGCACGGCGTCGAGGCCGGCCTGGGGCACGAACAGGTCGACCAGGCAGGTTGCAAACAGGTAGACCTGCCCAGGGGCAGTGGTGGGGTATTGCCTGTCCTTCATGTCTCGCTCCGGCACGCGCTGGAATCGCACGTTCCGGCGCATAATTCCCGCTTCCGCGCTACAGTACAAATTGGTTGGACCAATTTTCGCGGACGTCACATCGGCCGAGGCCGGCGGTCAGGCAAAGTCAGGAAGGGAAAAGGGATGGCAACGGGGACGCATTCACAAGGGCGGGGCAGGGGACGTGTCGAAGCGGTGATGCGGCGCATCGAAACCGCCTTGCTGGACGGCACCTGGCCCGCAGGCGCGCGACTGCCGGCCGAGCGCGTTTTGGCGGAACAATACGACGTGGCCCGCAACACCGTGCGCGAAGCCATCCAGCGCCTGGCCGCGCGCGGGCTGCTGCAGAGCCGGCGCGGCGCCGGGGTCTACGTGACCGACCAGTTGCGCTCAGGCATCGCCTCGCCATGGGGCCAGCTGGTGGCCGACCATCCGGCCTTGCGTGACGACATCCTGGAATTCCGCCGCGTGCTGGAAGGCGCCACCGCCTACTTCGCCGCGCTGCGCGCCGACGATGCGGAACGCGAACGCATCCGCGGCCTGATGGCGGAACTCGAACGCGCCCGCCTGGCCGACGACAAACAGGCCGAGGCTGACGCCGACACCCGCCTGCACGACGCCATCGCGCAGGCTCGCACAACACCATGTTCCTGCACCTGCATACCAGCGTCATCAGCATGCTGCGCGAACACATCACCATTAGCGGCACCGGGCTGCGCGAAGAGGGCGAGGCCACGTCGGCGCTCCTGCTGCTGCAGCACCGCACCGTGTGCGACGCGATCTGCGCGCGCCGCCCCGAAGAAGCGCGCACGGCCATGCAGACGCATATCGATTTGTGCGGACGTGGGTGGAGAACGGTGGCGGGGCGGACAAGATGATGGATTAGTCGGCAACGACCGCTCCACCTTGGGACCGCGCACCTCTGCGTGCGTGCAATGGCAAATACAAGTCCCGCATGAAGCGGGCTACATGGGCATGCGGTATAGCGCCTAGTCTCCTGTGGGATCCAAGATCTCGTAGGACAGTTTCACCGAGTACCGAAGGCGGTTCATTGCTGAGGCGGGAGACGGTGTCGGCCGCGGGAGCGGAACCGACCTTTCAATGCAGCGTAGCGCCAGCGGTCGACCGGTCCGCATTAGCGGGCACCACAGTTGCGCGGCGCGGCTCGGCGGCGCCCGCCTGACCAATTTGTAAGGAGCATAGGACGGAGTGCATCGCCCCCCTATACTGCTAGTTGTAGCCATTCGGAAGCCAAGTGCCTCTGATCCGCCTACCACTCGTTTCCGGGCCTTCCCCCTCGATGACGTCTTAGGACTGGTGACTCCTGCAGTCACTCATGGGGATTCCTGGAAAATTCATGCAAGATGCCACGCGGCGACCGTCGTTCGCCCAGCCCCCCAATCGTCAATTCAGTCAGTCTTTCGCCGGATCGATGCAACCGATGTCTGGCAACGGAGACGCTTCTCCGCAAGACCGATTGCAAAGTTGGCTTCCGCCTTCGTGGCTGCTCTCCCGCGTTTCAGGTTGGCGGAGCCGTGCTCTCATCGTGATGAAGATGCCGTGACGATCTCCAGCAACGCGATATGGGTGGAAATGATTACCCGCTGGCAATGGAAGATCGGTGCCCACAACGGTGACAGTTCTTCAACACTGCCGTCGCTATGCCAGCCTGGCAAGCGATAAAGGAAGATATCGTGCCGAAAAAATCTGCAGAGACCACAACTTACCGGGCCATCCATGTCACGCGCTTCTACGCGGCCGCCATGTGGGCAGACCGCCGAAGGGAAACACCCAGCGATTCGGAGTCATGCGATTGGCAGCGTCCCGGTGGCATCAGGCAATCACGTTGCTGATTGACTGGGATCGTGCTGTCAACGAAGGCTGGCCAGATCTGCGCTCACCGTCCTGCAGCCGAACCAGAGCCATCAGGAGCATCGGCCGTAGTCATCAAGCAAGCATCCGGCGCTCGCCGGAAATGGAAACTGAGAGTGCGTGAGGTAACTTCATGCGTACGCTGCTGTATTTCAGTCTGAGAGACACCGCCACGGCGCGACTGGCACAAGTGCGATTGGGCGATTTGGCCGGTACTCCGGCACTCGTCGCAGGGCCGTGGTTTGTCCAGCGCGACAATCAGCCCGTCGACGGATTGCCGACGATCGACGTCGGTCAGACTACGTACCGCGAAGAGGCGGCGATCACAGGAATTTCGTCGGCGCGCTCGTTGGAGCGCTCGTCATCTTCAGATACGGCGCTTCAGCCGGCGCCGGTGCCACTGCCATTGCGTATGTTGGTGCTGCCATGCTTGGCGCGATGATCGGATGGTGGGTCTGCGGATTGGTCGGCGGCAAGATCATTCGCCTTGCACTGTGGCGGTGGAATGCGCAAGTCGCACCAGGCCAATTGCTGATGATCGTCAGTTGCGATTTGCGATCGAAGGAGGCCCTGAAGCAGCTCATCCAAGACCTCGGCGGCGTCGGGGTCGACGAGCATAGTGACCTGATGCCGAATTTCAGATGGCAATGACTGCCGCTTCGGATTGGTGCCGTGCCAATGCGCCCCCGCGAACGTACGTTTCGCGGCCTGACGCGGGAGAGGCCAAGGCTCGCGATGACATTGCCACCTTGTCGCCAAAAGTAAATCGGACACATCCCGGCATATCCGCGTATGCTCGGTGACGAAAGGAGACCGACATGTCGCAGAACAACGCAATCTACAAGGGCTTCAGGGTATCTGCGAGGGTGTGTCCCGCACCCGGCTCAGTCCCCGGCGGCGATTCGGTTCAGTCGCGCTTCCTCGCTACCGCAACGATTACACAAGTGAGTACAGGGATGGGTTCCCGCAGACGGCTGCCACCCGTGATCCAGCATTTCGCCAGTGCGCCGCACGCTGCCATCGCGCTGGCCTTGTCGTCAGCCCGGGATGCGATTGACTGCATGTCCACCTTCGTCAAGGCAAGGTAAGGTAGTCCCGGCGGCCATGCCATAGGCTCTGATCGAGAGAAAAAGGGGAGACATCGTGTCGAGACAGATCAAGCACAAGGCCGAACTGCGCGCCATGCTTCGCGCGGAACAGGCAAAATTTTCTGAATGCGAGGGCGCTTGCTTTGGCGACGTGCTCTGGCATGCCGCAGATGCCGAGGGCTGCAACTGGAGTCTGTCAACCATGGAAGGCGGCAACAGCGCCGCATGTCTGGAGATGATCCGCCCGTTCGCCAGCCGGCTACGCGAGATGTATAACGTGCCGGACGAGGGGGCGTAGCGCATTCTAAAGCCGTGCGTCGTACAACCACTTCCGAATCTTCGTGGCCTTGATCTTCCCGGCAAGCCACGCGTCCCCGGCGTCGAGGTCTTGCCAAGCCGGGGCCTTTGTCCGCAATGCTGTTTCAGCCATGGTGCCTCCTGTTCATTTGAGGATAAATTTCAGCTCGAATGAGGAAGGGGCGCGTATTCGCCGCGAAGTACTTGTCAGATTGCGCCTTTGGGGTCGCTTTCTTTGGAAGAAAGGCGGCACTAGCGCGCAGCCAGCCAAGCGGAATCACACTAGTCCCGCGGTAGACAGCTCCCGTTTGAGGTAGGCATAGAAAATCGGCCCCGCGATCACGCCCGGAATGCCGTACAGCGTCTCCATCAGCAGCATCACGATCAGCAGCTCCCACGCCGCCGCCTGGATGCGCGCGCCGATGATGCGCGCGTTCAGGAAATACTCGAGCTTGTGGATCACCACCAGGTAGAACAGCGACGCCAACGCAATCGGCAGCGACACCGCCAGTGACGACACCACGATGGCCGCGTTCGAAATCAGGTTGCCCAGCACCGGCAGCAGCCCGGCCACGAAGGTAACGACCACCAGCGTCTTCGACAGCGGCAGGTGCACGCCGAACAGCGGCAGCACCACCAGCAGATAGATCGCCGTCAGCATCGTATTGATGGTCGAGATCTGGATCTGCGCGAAGATGAACTGCGCAAACGCCTGCTGCAGCGCGCGGGCGCGCATGACCAGCGCCGACGCCAGCGGCCGGCGGTTGGGCCGGGACACGGCGCGGTAGAGCGCCACCATCGCGCCGATGACCATGCCGATGATGATATGCAGCAACGTGCGCAGGACCTCGGCACCCAGCTTCTGCGCCATCTGCGCGTGCTCGCGCAGCCAGTGGATCATGGTGTTGGCCAGTTCTTCGACCGTGCTCGGCAGGGCGCCGCTGACCCAGTCAGGCAACTGCCCGCGGGACTGGTCGATGATGTCGGCAATGTGGTTGAGCAGGGCGTCCAGCGTGCCCTCGCCGCTGACGAAGCGGACCAGGGCCCAGATTCCGAGCGAGAGCGCTACCAGGATCACGAATGACAGGATGGCTACGGCCAGGGCGTCGTGACGCTGGTTCAGGCGCTTCAGGCGTGGGGCCAGGACGTCGACGAGGGAGTACAGCAGCAGGCCGGAGAGCAGGGCGGCGACAAGGTTGGCCTGCAGCGCCGTCCACAGCGCGAGCGCGGTGATGAGGTAGGAGGCGCCGACCACGGTGAACCAGGCTGCCGGGAGCAGGCGGGGGGTGGGGGGCGGGTCTGGGCGGTTCATCTGGGGCTCCGGCGTAGATGGAGTGCTTGGCAGCGTTGGGGCGGGAAGGGCCTCCAAATCTGCGGAGGTGCTGAAGGTCGATTTTCGGGGTTGAGCTGCGGCTGAGCAAGCACTTCGAACCCGGCAGTGAACATTGGAAACGGAACACGTTACGTTACATGTAACGCTCCATCGCCCGGCGACCAGCCGCCCGCAAAGGCCGGCAGATGTGGATGAATCTCCCGGAAAGCCGCAGCGGGCCTGGCTTTCGCGCTTGCGCGCGATGGCGCAAGGCTGCCTTGCCACAGCTGGCATCCGTCTTGCGGACTCTGGTGCGAAAACGCTGGCAACCGAGCCAATGCAAGCAAACCGGAGCAGACAAGGATGAGCTGGACGAAACGTGGAGCGCCCGCCTGGGAACATCCTTTCGGGCGCAGCGCCAAAGCCTATGCCGTGGTGATTGACGACATGCCGTTGTACCGGCATGGCGTCGTGCGCCTGCTTGGCGAAATGCCAGGTATTGGGCGCGTGGAACCGGTGGAGACGGATGCCCTGGCGGAACGCCATGCGCGCCTGCCGGCGCCGGACTTGCTTGTGTTTGGCATGCCGCCGGACCTTGCACATGGCTGGCACCTGCTGCGCCAGGCCAGCGTGATGCTAAAGCCAAGACGCCTGTTGCTGGTCTCGGACAATATGTGGCTGCGTCTGCCGCCAGGCCTGGACGCCCGATTTGCCCGCGCGCTTTCCAGGTCCGCCTCGCTCGCAACGATCGAACGGGACGTGCGCATGCTGCTGGACCTTCCGTCCCATGAGGAAACATCGCCCGAGCCAGCTGCGCGGTCCACGGCCTTTCAACACCCGTTCCACGTGCTCGCGTAATCCGGTCCAGCGGCCACGGACTTCCTGGGTGGCCGCACGCGCATAGCGCGTATTGCATCGACCGGTGGACGCCGACTGGCAGCAGGCGGCCATTTTGAGTCATGCTCGACACCATAGCACGGACAGTTCGGCATCGGCTCCGCACCAGACACCGGGCGGTCGCCACCACAATCCACCGGCGCGCGGCTGCCAAACCACCTCACCGGGACGCGGGGTCGAACGGCCGACGGTGGTCATGGCGTTCATCCTTGCGCAATATCAGGCACGCCCATTCGCTGAACTCACCGGACTTCGCGTAGACTGCGCCAGATCCCCGTTCGCTAATGCTTGCGCTTGTGGCGACCGTCGAAGCTCTCGTTATGCAAGGAGGCGTCACGCATGCATGCAGTGCCTTTGCTGGATAGCAACGCCATCGACCCGCCGCCCGCAAGCGCGCCCGTGCGCGACCTGCGCCGTGTACCCATCCATCCCGATCACTGGTATCCGCTGGCCTGGTCGAGCGAGGTCAGGCGGGGCAAAGCCCTCGGGGTGCATTTTGCCGGCGATCCGATCGTGCTGGTGCGTACCGAGTCCGGTACGATATTCGCCCTGGAAGATCGTTGCGCACACCGGCAGGTGCCGCTGCACGCGGGCGTGGTGGAAGGCGAGTTCATCCGTTGCGGCTATCACGGCTGGGCCTATGACGGGACCGGCCGTTGCGTCGATGTGCCGTACCTCGGGCGCGAGCGCCTGCCCAACGGCGTGCGCGCTACCCCTGCCACGAGGCGCACGGGCTGATCTTTGTCTTTCCGGGCGATGTGGCGCTTGCCAAAGAGCGGCCGCTGCCTGCCCTGCCATCGGTGGAAGACAAGGCGTACAAGACGCGCCGCTTTGGCCGCGCGGTCAAGTGCCACTACTCTTTCATGCACGAAAACCTGATGGACATGAACCACCAGTTCCTGCACAGGCGGCAGATGGGGCAGATGCGCGCGCGCTCGCTGGGCCGCCGTCGCGGCGAGGACTGGGTGGAAGTGGACTACACGTTCGCGCGCACTGAAGGCAAGCAGCCTGTGGGAGAAGCGCTGGTGTTTGGCGCCACCAAGAAAAACGGCGACCAGGATGACAAGGATGTGATGACGATCCGCACCACCTATCCGCACCAGACCCTGAAGATCCGCTCGGGCGACGGTACGTTGGTGATGGACCTGTGGATCGTCTATGTGCCATTGGATGCGGCGCAGCGCACCAACCGGACGTTTGGCCTGCTTTCCATCCGCAGGCCCGGCATCCCCTTTGCACTGGACCTGGCATGGCCGCTTCTGATCTGGTTCACAGAACGCATCTTCAAGGAGGACCGCTGGATCGTCGAGCGCGAGCAAGAAGCCCACGACAAGCAAGGTGCCGACTGGAACCACGAGGTATTCCCGGTCATCAACGACTTGCGAGACCTGTTGCGCAACTGCGGCGGCCGCACCGTGATCCCGATCCGCGTAGTGACCGACACGGCCTGACGGCGAGGCCAATGGTGACAAGGGTGTCGAGGCCAGCCGCGCCGCCCATGCGCCCGAAGAGCCGGCCACCCTGCCCGGACTTTCAAGTGCCGATATCGAATCCGCTCTGCCGCGACCATCAAAGCCCTAAAGGCAGTCGCTCCTTTAACCAGGACAGCGTATGGAAGCCCAAGTGTCGAGCTTCCGCCCGAATGCCATGCCCAGCATCGGGAGCACCACGGCCGCGGCATAGAACAGGGTTCGCTCGCCAAACGCGCCGATCACTCCTGCAGCCACACTCATGCCGACTGCCTGACCAAGGAAGAGGCTCGCGGCAAACAATCCAACCGCCGTACCGCGCGCTTGTGGCGACATCTCGGTGGCTCGGGTCTGCAAGGTGTTGTGGAGCGTGTAGAAGCCGAATCCGCCGAGGAAGCATCCTATGGCGCTCCACTCCCACCGCGGTCCAATTGCCACGATGGCAAAGGCGAAGCCCAGCAGCGTGCCGCCGAGGCTGGAGAGCACTCCAGGTACGAGGCGCCTGATCAGCACTCGCGACAACGCCACATAGGCCAGCCCTCCAACGCCATACATCGCCATCACCGCACCCGCGGTCGCGAGACTGAGCCCGAAGCGATTATGCAGGTAGGCCGGCACGAAGGCAAACCCGGTTAGCGTGAACAAGCCTTCGATGGCCGTGACTGCAAGAACTAGTCGCGCTTGCGGCACCTCGAGCACCGTCCGGAATCGTGCCCGATGCTTGCATCGCTCGATCACCGGGACTGTCCGGACAGAGGCTTGCGCGTGCACCAGCAGCGCGGCAAGTCCTGACCCGATTGCCAGCACACCGAAGACGACGCGCCAGTGCACAAAGTCAGCAATGAGCCCCGATATCCACTGACCACCGATCAGTCCGCCAATGGTAGCCAACAAGAAGTTGGCGAGAGTCTGCTGCCTGTCCTCGACCGGAACTGTATCTCCGATCATCGCCATGCTCATGGGGATGACGCCTGCCGCGGCCGCGCCGGATAACCCCGGGCCAGCGCAAGGGAAGTCATGGTCGGGGCGAGGCCGCCATCACGTTTGCGACGGAGCACGCCGTCAACGCCACAGCGACGACGCGAAGCTTGCCGAAGCGATCGCCGAGCGGTCCAAATACGAGTTGCATGACACCGTAAGCCAATACAAACGCGGAGATGGACCGTGCGGCCACGCCGACGGGTACATCGAAATCGGCCGATAGCACTGGAAGCAAGGCGTCACAGGCGCGCATGGAGGCCATGCTCATGGCGGCAGCAACGAAGAGGGCCCCGAAGAGCTTCACTCCGCCACCCTCGCAACGGGGTAAATCTGGCATGGCTTCGCGATCACGAAAACAGCGCACGCCGCCACCAGTGCGGGCACAACCAATAATCCGAAGACATCGGCGAAGCCCCAGCCGAGGCCAAGCAAGCCCGCTCCGATGAACGACCCCGTCATGCCGCCGACTCGCCCGATACCCTGCATCCACGCGACGCCGGTGGTACGTGCCTCGGTCGGATAAAGGCTCGCTGCATAAGTCGACATCGAAGTCGCTGCGCTCGTGACAAGCGTTCCGCACAGGAAAAGCGAGATGCCGAGGAACTGCGGATGGTCGATACAGCGCCCCACCATGATGACCAGCACGGCAGCCAGCATGTAGGCGACGACGATGGTACGGTTGGCATTGAAGCGGTCCATCATCCAGCCGGCGGCCAGGTTCCCCAGCAGTCCGCCAAGGGGGAACAACGATGCCAGCATGGCGCCACGTTCGACGCTGAAGCCCGCTTCGCGAAACAGCGTCGGCATCCAGTTCGTCATGAGGTAGTAAATCACCAGGCTCATGAAGCACGCCAGCCAAAGCAGGAAGGTGCGCCTGCGGTATCCAGCCGACAGGATCAGTGCAAGCGCCGAGTCTTGGCCGGACTTTCCGGCCAAGGCCACCGGCGCGACGAAGGTACAGTGTTCGAGCGATTGCCGGGGATCGATGCGCTTCAGGATCGCCGCGATCCGTTCGCCCGCGCCGGCACGCACCGCCAGGAACTGGGCCGACTCCGGAAGCAGCGCCAACAGCAGCATGGCAAGCCCCAGCGGCGCGATGCCGCCAGCGGTGAGAACGCTACGCCAGCCGAAATGGGGAATCAGCCAGGCCGATGCCGCGCCGCCCGCCACCAGACCCGCGGAGAAGCCACAGTACATGGCGTTCACCGTCAGAGAGCGAAGACGGGCTGGCGCGTACTCCGACATCATCGTGATGGTCGTGGGCATTGCAGCGCCGAGTCCTAGTCCGGTCAGGAACCGCAGTACCGTCAATGCCACGATGGTCTGCGCGTGGGCGGCAACGAGCGTCCACGCACCGAAGCAGGTGACCGCTGCCACCAGCACCGTCTTCCGGCCGATGCGATCTGCCACGGGTCCCGCGAAGATCGCGCCTAGGCTCAGGCCGGCAAGCGCGGCGCTCATGACGACACCGAGTTCGCCGCGGGCAATCCCCCATTCGTGCGCCAGCGACGGGGCGATAAAGCCGATCGCGGCCGTGTCATATCCGTCGGCCGCCACGACGAAGAAGCAGAATGCGAGGACTAGCCACTGGCAGGAAGAAAAGCGCGCAGTGTCGATGAAGGACTGCACATCGATCGTGCGGGATGCCTGTTTCATCGTTTGTCTCCTTTGGGCAGGCACCGTCCGCGCCCGCCTCTTTATGGGATTCAGGCGGCGAGGTAGCCGCCGTCGACGGGCAGGGTCACCCCAGTCACGTAGGTGGACATCGACGAGGCCAGAAACAGCACCGCCCCAACGAGTTCTTCCGGCTTGCCGACGCGGTTCATCGGGATACGGCTCATGAAGCGTTCGAGCTTCGCCGGGTCCGAGCGCGTCGAGACGGTCATCGGTGTTTCGATGACGCCAGGTGCAAGGGCATTGACTCGCACACCGTCGGGTGCGAGATCGGCTGCCAGGGACTGGGTCAGCATCTTCACCGCCCCTTTCGAGGGCGAGTAGCCGAGGGTGTTGGGCTGGCCGGCGAACGAAGCGATAGACGCGACATTGACGATGGCGCCACGCGTCTGACGCAGAGCCGGCAGCCAGGCATGGCAGACGTTAAACGTGCCCTCGTGATTGACTTTCATCACCTGCTGCAGGTTGGGCAGCGCGTTGGCGCTGTCGATGCCTTCGCGGATCAGGATGCCGGCGTTGTTCACCAGCACGTCGATGGGGCCGACGCTGTCAGTGATCGCCGCCGCGACGGCACGGCATTGGGCGGCATCTGTCACGTCCAGTCCGCAGGCGCGCGCAGCGTGTCCGCGGGCGCAATCATCGCCGCGGTCTCGTGGGCATTGGCTTCGTTCATGTCGGTGACGACGACCGTCGCGCCGGCCTCGGCGAGACCGAGGGCAATGGCCCGGCCGTTGCCCTGGCCAGCGCCGGTAATGAAAGCGACCTTCCCGGTCAGTAGTTGCGGAATCATCATGATGGCGATCGAAATTCAGGGTGAGCGCCGCCACGCGGCCGCCATAATGCGGTCGCGCGACGGCAGGAATCGAAAGGAAGAGTCAGTGCATTGCCAGCGGCACGCGCGCAGCAGCCGCGACCGGCTTCGGGCGCGGGACCTGCGCGTGATCGGCGATGTGGTTGCCCGCGACGTAACCGAAGGTCAGGCCCGGACCGAGCGTGATGCCCGCGCCGTTGTACTCGCCGCCCATGATGCTCGCGGCATCGTTGCCGGCGGCGTAAAGGCCGGGGATCGGTTCGCCGTCTCCCGACACCACCTGCGCATGCTCGTTGGTGCGGATTCCCATGAAGGACCCCAGATCGCCCGGCACGAGCTTGAGCGCATAGAACGGCCCGGCGGCCAGCGGCGCAACGCAGGGATTGGGCGCGTGCAGCGCATCGCCCTGGTAGCGGTTGTAGGCCTTGCTGCCGCGGCCGAACTCGGGGTCGCGACCGAACTGCGCGGCGTCGTTGTACTGGCGAACGGTGGCGGCGAGCGTCGCCGGATCAACACCGATCTGCTTTGCGAGCGCCTCCACCGTCTTGCCGCGCTTGAGGTAGCCGTTGCGCAAATGCGGGCCCAGGGGCATTGGGAACGGCTTGACGAAGCCGAGGCCGTAATGCCGGATGGCGGCGTGGTCCGCAAGCAGCCAGCACGCCGTTTCGGACTTGCCCTTCGAGGCGGCGATCATCGCCTGCACGAGATCATGGTAGGAATTCGCCTCGTTGGCAAAGCGCTCGCCGTCGAGGCTGACCGCGATCACGCCCGGTTTCGCGCGGTCGATGAAATGAGGCATGATGCCCGTCGTGCCATCCTTACGCGGCACCAGCGACATGGGCGTCCATGCGGCGGCATTCGACAGGGTCTTGTCGAAGATGCCGCGACCTCTTCGGCCATGCGGACACCATCACCCACATTAGTCTGGGGCGTCGGTGAGAAGTGGCCGTGGCCGGCCTTCACGTGCGGATAGGTTTTCTTGCGGCGCTCGAGGTCGTGCGGGAATCCGCCACTGGCCAGCACGACACCGTGGCGCGCTTTCACATTCATGCGCTGGCCATTGTGCTCCACCACCGCGCCCGAGACCCGATTGCCATCCTGCAACAGCCGCACAGCCGGCGACGACAGCCAGACCGGAATCGACAAGTCGGCCGCCGACCTCGCTAGGCGCGCGGCCAGTGCGTTGCCGTTGGTCAGCGTCATCCCCCGTCCATACTTCATCACCTCGAGGAAATGCTTGGTTAAACGTTTGGTGACGTACCAAGCGGACGCAAGCGATCGCGTGACCCGCATAAAGTGGACGATCTCCTTGCCCGAACCAATCGTCACGCCGAAAACCGTCAGCTCCGGCAGCACTGGGCCGAGGGTCTTCAACAGCGGGCCAAGTTCCCGGGCGTCATAAGGACGGATCACCATCGAGCGGCCCCCTTGCACGGCGCCGGCGCCTCCGCATGGTAGTCCGGGAAGGTGAGCGGCATGTCAAACTGGACGGCAGTCTTCGACGTGAAAAACTCGATGGCCTTCGGGCCATTCGCCAGGAAGGCACGCACACGCGCCTCGTCAAACCCGGCTCCGGCCTGGTCCCGGATATAGGTCAGGGCCTGATCCGGCGGTTCGTGATGACCGTAAGCCTTGGCCAAATGGGTATTCGGCACCCAGAGCCAGCCGCCCGAGCGGGCGGTGGTGCCGCCGTAGTAACTCGCCTTCTCGGCCACGATCACCTTCAGCCCCCGGCTGGCGGCTGTAATAGCCGCCGACATGCCGGCAACGCCCGATCCGATGATCAGGACGTCACATTTTTCCTCTTGCAGTGTAGACATCGACTTCTCCGTTCAAGTGCGGGCGGTTGGCCAGTGAATCTCGCGTCGCCATGGTTGCTAGATTAGAACTAGCGAAGTTGAAAATATCTACCTGTTAACCCTATGCTTGGACACTAGATATTATCTAGTGATATACTGCGCGCATTATCCATCTCATGGGGGGGACGTACCGTGGATCACAGCGAACCGGCGCCCGAGCGCGAGCGCCGCGGCATTCAGTCGATCGAAGTCGGCGGAGAAATCCTGAAGGTGCTGGCGTCCGAGGCCAGGCCGATGGCGCTGCGCGACCTCGTGAAGGCCGCCAATATGCCGTCGGGCAAGATCCATCCGTATCTGGTGAGCTTTGGGAAGATCGGGCTTGTGGCCCAGGATCCGGTGACGGGCTACTACCTGCTCGGGCCGATGGCGATCCAACTCGGCCTGACCAGCCTGCAGACGCTCAACCCGATCCGCGAGGCCACACCGTTCGCCGAAGCGCTGTCAGAAGAAACGTCGCACGCGGTCGCGCTCGCCGTATGGGGGAACCTCGGTCCGGTCATCGTGCGGCTGATCGATGCGTCCTATCCGATCCACACGAACATCCGTACCGGCACGGTGATGTCGATGGCCAATACAGCGACCGGCAGAGTTTTCTCTGCCTTCCTGCCACGGCAGTTCACCGAGAAACTGCTACTGGACGATCGCGTGCGCCTCGGTCCCGATATCGCGCATCCACTGGAAGCGGCTGTGGTGGAAGAGATGATCAAGGAAGCGCGGGCGCGCCACATGTCCCGCAGCATCAACCATCCCACGCCGGGAATCGTTGCCTTTTCCGCGCCGGTATTCGACTACTCGGGAAATATTGCGCTGACGATCACGATCATGGGACCGACCGGCACGGTCGATACCGATTGGGACGGCCCGGTTGCAAAAGCATTGGGCGCTTGTGCCCAGGGAGTTTCGAAGCGGCTTGGCTACCGGGAGTCGTAACAGCGCGCCCGTAGAACGACATCGTTCGCAGGCCAGGCTCTTGGCGGAACCGAGATAACGCAGGGAATCGTCGATCCTCCATGCGAGGTATTTCCTTCCACCCGTACCGGCCATTTGGGGTCGGCTACGGCCCTGCGCGGACCGGTCCAGGAGGAACGCTCGGTTGTGCTCGGCGTCGGGCCGCAGCCGGCCATCTACAGCCGCTCGACCAAAGTAGGAAAGGGACAATCGAGCGTCCGCAGTACGCCTATGACGTGACGCACACAGTCGATGCCGCGAGCGCTACCGAACCCGCCCGATCGCCATTCGCTGCCGGGTGGAGATGACTGCCTGCCCCCTGAAACAAGCCTACACTCATCCATGCCCCGCGCTACCTGGATACTGGCCGCCACATCAGTTTGACGGGCGCGGATGGGCATGTTCGTTCCTCATGGCGCCGCTTATTCGCGGCAAAGGAGAAGCCATGGAAAAGATCCCAAAAACCACCGCCTTGTTCATCGCAGGCTTTGGCCCGATAGTGTTTGAAGCCCAGGCAAGCCGCGAGCTCTACAGTCTGGCCTTCGGTATCGCCTTCAAGGAAGAGAAAGGCGGCTACCTCCATACGGAGAGTCTGAAAGGCGCAAACACTTTTGCCTTATGGCCGCTCTCTCAGGCCGCTCAGTCGTGCTTCGGCACGGATTCGTGGCCTAGTGACGTACCCATCCCGCAAGCCTGGATTGAGTTTGATGTCGAGAACGTCGAAGCGGCTACGGCAGAACTGGAATCACGAGGGTATCGGATGCTGGTCAGTAACCGGAATGAGCCGTGGGGCCAGACTGTCAGTCGCTTTATCGGGCCGGAAGGACTGCTGGTAGGAATCACCTTTACGCCATCGATGCGGGAAGAGAAATGATGGCCAAAGTGGCAGTCCTGCGTGCGGTGACTGATCGGGCCGCGAGCAGCACTCGCCCCGCCAGGTGAATGGCTGATGAAGTACTGAGAACGGTCCTCGTGGACCGGGTGGCGGCAACGGGTCGGCTACGGAACTTCGCGGCCGTGGCCGCATCGGCGCCGAGCGGATGGCCGCCACCGGCTGCACAGTCAACCGTTTGGCCACTCACTTGATCGTCACGACGACCTTGCCCTTCGCGCGTCCCTGAGCCAGGTATTCAAGCGCTTCCTTCGCTTGCTCGAACGAAAAAACCCTGTCGATCACGGGACGAATGTGTTCCGACTCGAGAAGCCCTCCAATTTGGGCGAGTTGGGCGCCGTCGGGACGCATGAATAGAAACGAGTAAGTGACGTCCTGCTTTCTTGCAAGGCGGTTGATTTTTCGGCTCATCAAGCCGAACACGAACGTGAAAAAGAAATTCAGACGACGTGCGCGGGCGAAGGCGGCGTCCAACGGACCGATGAGCGAGACAATCTTGCTCCCTGGCTTGAGAATGCCGAGGCTTTCTCGATCGCATCGCCCCGCAGTGTACCGAGCACCACGTCGTAGCCCCGCAGCACTTTTTCGAAGTTCTCCTTCTTATAATCAACCACCTCTCCGCGCCCAGCGTGGTGACCAGTGGGACATTACCCGTGCTGGTAGTCGTTCCTACCTTGGCACCAAGGTACTTTGCTAGCTGGATCGCGAACGTACCGATACCGCCCGACCCCGCAGGGATGAACACCTTCTGGCCAGCTTGAACCTTGGCACGCTCCTTCAATGCTTGCCACGAGGTGAGGCCAACCATCGGCACGGAGGCGGCCTGCACAAAGTCGAGCTTGGCCGGCTTCGGTGCGGCAACGCTTTCCGGCACCGCCGCGAATTCGGCTATCGCCCCTCTGCCAAGATCGAAGAGACTGGCAAAAACGGCATCGCCCGGCTTAAAACGCGTCACGCGACTGCCAACCTCAACCACCACGCCGGCAATATCGCTGCCTAGCGTGGCCGGTAATTCGAACTTCAGGACAGGCTTGAACGTGCCCGCCGGAATCATGTTGTCGATGGGGTTCAATCCCGCCGCGTGGACCTGCACCAGCAGCTCATCAGTCTTTAACGTGGGGCGCGGAACGTCAGCGAATTCGATCTCAGGTGACCTGCCATAGCGTTTGAATGTGAGTGCTTTCATGTTGCTCTAACCAATGTGGGGTGCTGCCAGGAACGCCAGCGCCTTCGACACGAAGTCGGCGTGATATTGAAAGATGCCGCCGTGCCCGGCGTCTTCGTAGATGACCAACTGCGCATGGGGAATGCGGCGAGCCATGTCGAGACTCAGTGTGGTGGGCACCATGATGTCGTTGTCGCCATTGGCGATCAGGACCGGCATGCGCAGGCCGGCGAGATCCTGCGGCACCTGCTGGCTCCAAGCCTTGATCGCCTTGAGCTGGCGCGAGAACGCGCGAGGTGTCGGTCCCCTGTCGCGATCGGCGCGGCGCTCCTTCAGTCTTTTCAGGAAGGCGCTTGCCGCCTGCCGGCCGTTGGCCGTAGCGGTGAAGAAGAGATAGGTCTTGGGGTCGCGTAGCGTCAGCAGGCCCTTGAGTATCAGCGGCCACGACACCGCACCGACACGATCGATGCCCTGACCGCCCGCGGGGCCCGTGCCGGTAAGGATGAGCTTGCGCACAAGGGCAGGCGCCTTCAGGGCCACGTCCTGCGCCACGAAACCGCCAAGCGAAAAGCCGAGCAGATTGACTTGATCGAAACCCATCGCGCGGATCACCGCGATAGTGTCGCGCGCCATCTCATCGACGGTCACTGGCGCGGTGCCGCCAGACAAACCGATTCCGCGATAGTCGATGGCAATAACGTGATGCTCACGAGCCAGGCCATCTACGATGCGCGGGTCGAAGTTGTCCAGCACGGCGCCCCAGTGGTTGAGCAGGACCAACGGGGTACCGCCATGCTGTCCCAGTTCGCGATAAGCAACGTGGTTCCGCCCGCCTCTATGAGCTTGGTCTGAGCGTGGGCATAAGACGCCTGCAGCGCTTTGAAGTTCATGGTCGATTCTCGTCGGGGGTGACACCCCGGTGTGGCGGTCAGGCTTCGGGCCGATAGCGTTCGGCCGCCTGGGCTTGTCGAATGTCCGATATGAGCCCTTGACGCGCGCCATCCAATGCGTCCCAGCGCGCCGCCACGTGCAGCGGCGGGATAGTCACGAGTTCGCGGCGATCGAAGCCGACCAGTGCCGCATCAACCAGTTCGCCGACTTCCATCACCTCGGGAAGCGTATTGACGTCGATGCCGGCGCGCCCCCATATTTCCGTGCGGGTCGCTGCCGGGAGCACTGCCTGCACGTAGACGCCGCTGGGCGACAATTCAAGGTTCAATCCCTGCGACAGGAACAGCACAAACGCCTTGGTGGCGCCGTAAATCGACATGCCGAACTCGGGCGCGAAACCTACCACCGAGCCGATGTTGACGATTGCGCCGGTACCCGACTCCACGAAGCGCGGAGCGGCGGCGGCTGCAAGCCGCGTAAGCGCCGTGGTGTTGAGCGTGATCAGGCGGTCGATGCCCTCGGTAGTCTGCTGCACGAAGCCACCCGACTGAGCCATCCCGGCGTTGTTGATCAGGATGCCTATGCGAGCATCCTCGCGCAGACGAGTCTCGATCCCGGCAAGGTCGGCGGGCTGGGTGAGGTCGGCCTGCAGCACTTCCACGGCCACCCCTCTTTCTTCATGCAGCCGCGCGGCCAGCGTATCGAGTCGCGCCTTGTCGCGTGCAACCAGCACAAGGTCGTGGCCGCGGCGGGCGAAGCGCTCGGCGTAGGTGGCGCCGATGCCGGAGGAGGCGCCGGTGACGAGAACAGTCGGAAGCGTGGTCATGAATGATTTCCTTTTCAAGGCGGTTCGGACGCGGTGACGCAAGCAGCGCGCGCCTCAGGCGGTGATGGATGGGTAATCGGTGTAGCCCGCAGCGCCGCCACCATAGAGCGTGGCGAAGTCGGGCTGGGCCAGCGGAGCGCCGGTCTTCAGGCGTTTGACCAGGTCGGGGTTGCTGATGAAGGCACGGCCGAAAGCGAACAGGTCTGCCTTGCCCTCATTGAGCCGGGCGGTGGCGAGTTCCAGGTCGTAGCCGTTGTTGGCCAGGTAGGTTTGCCTGAAGCGGCGGCGCAGCGCGTCGTAGTCAAACGGTGCGACATCGCGCGGGCCGCCGGTCGCACCCTCGACGACATGCAGGTAGACGATGCCCAGCGCGCTGAGCTGCCCGGCGATGTAGTCGTACTGCGGCTGAGGGTCGCTGCTCGAAATGCCATTTGCCGGTGACACAGGCGAGATGCGCACACCGGTTCTGTCGGCGCCGATTTCTGCCGCCACTGCCGCGACGACTTCCAACAACAGGCGCGCACGGTTCTCGATCGTGCCGCCGTAGGCGTCAGTGCGCTGGTTGGCCCCATCTTTGATGAACTGCTCCAGCAGGTAGCCGTTGGCACCGTGGATCTCCACGCCGTCGAAGCCTGCGGCCATTGCATTGGCCGCGGCTTGACGAAAGTCGCCAACGATGCCCGGCAGTTCATTGAGTTCGAGGCGCGCGGCTGCGACACATCGACAAAACCATTGTTGACAAAGGTCTTCGTCGCCGCGCGGATGGCCGAAGGCGCGACTGGCGCAGCGCCGTCAGGCTGGACATCGACGTGCGAAACACGGCCGACGTGCCAGAGTTGCGCAAAGATGCCTCCCCCCTTGGCATGCACAGCCTCGGTGACCTTGCGCCAGCCGGCGATTTGCCCGGGCGTGTACAGGCCCGGGGTGTCCTGATAGCCTGAGCCTGGGCCGACACCTGAGTGGCTTCCGTGATGATCAGGCCGGCCGAGGCGCGCTGGGCGTAGTAGGTGGCGGCCAGTTCGCTGGGTACCAGCCCCGCGCCTGCGCGATTGCGGGTCAGCGGCGCCATGACAAAACGATTGGCGAGTGTCAGGCGCCCAAGGGTGTAGGGCTCGAAAAGCGTCTTGTCGGTCATGTTGCGTCAGCCTCTGGTGTTGGAATCGCACTCAATGATGATGATCATAATCTTAACTGTCAAGGTTTTGATGACGATTAACATCAATGTACAATGGAGCCTTCGCAGACATGAAACCACCGTGGTCAGGAAATGAAGATCACCAAGGCACAGGCACAGGCCAACCGCGAGCACGTTGTCGCGACGGCGTCCAAGATGTTTCGGGAACGTGGCTATGACGGGGTTGGCGTTGCCGATCTGATGGCCGCCGCCGGCTTCACCCACGGCGGCTTTTACAGACAGTTCAGCTCCAAGGCC
Organism: Cupriavidus sp. UYMMa02A; assembly: GCA_001725945.1. Lineage (GTDB taxonomy): Bacteria > Pseudomonadota > Gammaproteobacteria > Burkholderiales > Burkholderiaceae > Cupriavidus. The sequence continues at coordinate 53,585 of LRMT01000011.1, forward strand.
GACCTGATGGCGGAATCGGCGGCCTGCGGCATCGCGCAGACGGTGGCACTAGGCGCGGGTGTAAACGCCCCAGAGTTCGTGCAGCATTACCTTTCTCGCGAGCACCGCGACACCCGCGCAACCGGTTGCACGATGGCCGCACTAGGCGGGGATGCCGCGCGTCAACCAGAAGCGGTTCGGACCGCGTTCGCGGCTGGCATTGAGAGCCTGCTGGCTGCGCTGAGGCCCGAGGACACTCTTTCGGACGGAGCCGATCCAGGTCGGGCGCGAGCCCGGTCCCTCGACACACTGGCGCACGCGGTGGGCGCCATCGTCATGTCGCGGGCCTGTCCGGACGACTCGCCGCTGGCCGACGAAATCCTGGCGGTTTGCCGCGACGCGATCCTCGCGTCACTGGGCGTGTCCACAACAGCAAACACTTCTTCGCATGACTGGCGCACTGCTGGCATTCAGCGACCGGCCGATCGCCAGAACACCAGTGGCGACAGCGTCGACAGCGTCGACAGCGGCAAGCTGGCCGCCAGGACGATAAAGAAGGGCAAATAGGCGGGCACAACCTGCGCAGAGACAACTCCATGGAGGGGCCGCGCAGCCCATTTGCATGAAGCCGAACAGGACCGGGGCGCGCCTGCCTTCTGCCCGAACGGCGGCAGCGCGATTGCGGTGCCCAGCGGATGGAGATATGACCCTGACTGCCGCGGCTCTCAGCCGGCGAACTCCGCCAGCAGCCGTTCCCGATCCTGATCCAGCGCCGGCGGATTGCGGACCCCTGACAGCGCCGCCGCCGCACCGATCTTGACGGGGTTGCCCGCGATTTGCAGCGCCTTGCCGTCGCCAATGCCGATGTCGAGGATCATCCCGCGCGCCTGGACGTGCGGGTTACTGACCAGTTGCGGAACGCTGTTCATCGGGCCATGCGGGATACCGGCGGCTTCGAGGACCGTTTCCCATTCTGACGTGGTGGCATCAGCCAGGCGCGACTCCAGGCAGGCCTTGAGCGCGACATGGTGTTCGTTGCGCGACGGCACCGTAGCGAATCTTGCCTCCTGGGCCCATTCGCTGCGGCCGAGGGCGTTGCAGAGCTTGGTGAACAAGGCATCATTGCCAACCGCGATCACAATAAAGCCGTCCTTGGTGGCGAACATGTCGAATGGTGTGATCGAAGGATGGCGGGTGCGAGCGGCTTTGGCACGCCGCCGGTCGCAGAGTAGCGCGCGATCGGATTCTCCAGCAGCGCGACCTGACAATCCAGCATGGAAATGTCGACGCGCTCGCCCATACCGGTATGCACGCGTTTGAGTAGTGCGGACTGGATGCCGATCGTGGCATACAGTCCGGCCCCGATATCGCCAATCGAAACCCCGACGCGCGCCGGATTGCCGCCCGCCTCCCCCGTCACGCTCATCAGCCCCCCCATGGCCTGGACCACCATGTCATAGGCCGGGCGGTTGCGATACGGTCCGGTCTGGCCGAAGCCGGAGATCGATGCATACACGAGGCGCGGATAGCGGGCGTGCAGGTCCTCCCACGTGAAGCCCAGCTTTTCCATGACGCCGGCACGGAAGTTCTCCACCAGCACATCGGCGGTGGCGAGCATGCGGTCGAGTATCTTGCGGTCGGCAGGGTTCTTGAGGTCCAGCGCGATCGATTCCTTGTTGCGGTTGATCGACGCGAAGTAGGCCGATTCACCATCGACAAACGGGCCAACCTGGCGCGAGTCATCACCGCCGTCCGGGTTCTCGATCTTGATAACCCGTGCTCCGAGGTCGGCAAGCATCATCGTGCAGTACGGGCCCGCAAGCACCCGCGTCAGATCCACCACGGTGATTCCCGCCAGCGGCAATTGGCCACATTCCTTTGTCATGACGTGCTCCACTTCATTAGTCGATCTTTGCGCCGCTCGAGACCGCCAGGTCGACGCCCATCTTGCCTTCGCGCGCGGCGTATTCCTTGAATTCGGCGACTGAGCCGGACACCGAGACTTCATCACCCTGTGCCAGGAATCTCCGTTTCAGTTCCGGATTGGCCATGACCTTTGCGGTGGCGGCGTACAGCTTGTCGATGATCGCTGGCGGTGTCTTCGCCGGTGCGAACAGCCCGTACCACGCGGACAGGTCGTAGCCCTTGACGCCGCCTTCGGCGATGGTCGGCAATTGCGGATGCGCCGGCGAGCGCTGGCCGGACGTCACGGCGATGGCGATAGCCTTGCCGGTGTCGATCATCGGCTTGACCGACGGCGCCGTGCCGAAGGTCAATTGCACCTCGCCGGCAGCCACCGCCTGCGCAGATGGAGCGCCGCCCTTGAAGGGCACATGGGTCATCTGCACGTCAGCGAGCTTGGTGAAATACACCCCGGCCAAATGCGTGATCACGCCGTTACCGGAGGAAGAGTAATTGAGCGTTCCTGGGTGCGCCTTGGCCTGTGCCACCAGGTCGGCCACGCTCTTGATACCGGTGTCCTTGTTAACGACCAGGATCATCGGCGCGGCCACCAGCCGGGTAATCGGCACGAAATCAGAGGCTGGTACTTGATGTTCTTGTACAGCACCTTGTCGCCGCCCATCAAGCTGGCCGTGGCGATATAGAGCGTATAGCCATCCGCTGGCGCCTTCGACACGAACTCCGCGGCGATGGTGGTGCCTGCACCCGGTTTGTTGTCGACGATCACCGGCTGTCCCAGTTCGCGGCTCAGTGCATCGCCATACAGACGAGCGGTGTTGTCGGCCCCACCCCCGGCAGGAAGCCGATCACCAGACGAATCGGCTTGGTCGGGTAGTCGATTGGGGCCGCATGGGCCGGTAAGGCCAGTACGGTTGCGGCCAACGCCGCCAGGCGGAATGCGGTCTTCTTCATGATGGTCGTCTCCTCGGTAGCTGTATTGCTACTTTCCTGTGAACCGCGGCTGGCGCTTCTCTTTCCACGCTGCCGCGCCTTCCCGAGATCCGCGGAGGTCTCCGAGCGATGCAGGTCCCGCTGCAGCGCTTCGGCATCCAGCGCGCCACGGGCAATCGCGTTCAGGTGGGTCTTCATGCCGAGCAGCGCGATCGGTGCCATGCCCGCCAGTTGCTGTGAGAGCGCATCCACGCGGGATGTCAGCATCGACGCATCAACGATTTCCGTCAGGAAGCCGATGCGCAACATGTCCTGCGCGTCGATCTTGTCGGTCGTCAGGAACAGGTGCTTGGCCGCGTTCAATCCCAGGCGGGAAACGTAGCGCTCCATGCCACCGCGATAGAAGTGCAGGCCGAGCCGGGCGGCCGGCATGAACATGTCGCAGCCGGGTACGCCGATACGAAAATCGCAGGCCAGGCAAAGGTCGGTAGCACCGCCATAGACGCCGCCATTGACGGCGGCGATTGTGACCGGGCGCGCCATCTCGACTGCGTCCATGACTTCCCCGAAGTTCAGCGCGCCTTCGTCGGCCTCGCCAGCGAGCGACCCAATGTCATAACCGCTGCAGAAGTACTTGCCCGAACTGACAAAGCGCAGCACCAGTACGCGCTCCATCTCGTTGACGGCGTCGATGTGGTCGCGCAGCGTTCGCAGGTCCCCGGGGCTGAGACGATTGGCGACTTCGGGGCGGCGCAAGCGATCGTGGCAATGGGGCCATCCAACGTCAGGCGAGGCGCGTTATCATCCATCTCACAATATCTCCGTGACCATTTGATATATCTACAGAGGCTACAGATATTCTAGAAATAGACAAACAAGGGTATACCCGTGCAGTCACTACAAGATCAGATCCGAGAACGTGTCGTTTCCGCCATCCAGTCCGGTGCCTTGCGCCCGGGTGCGCAAATCGACGAGAAAGCGTTGGCAGACGAATTCAAGAGCTCGCGCACGCCGGTGCGGGAAGCGCTGCTGATGCTCGCCGCGCAGGGACTCGTTACCATCGTGCCGCGCGCCGGCATGTTCGTGTACAAGCCCAGTGCGGCCGAGCTGGTTGCCATGTTCGAGACGCTGGCGGAAATGGAGGGCGTGGTCGCGCGGCTTGCGACGCAACGAATATCGGCAGCGGGCAAGAAGGTTCTTGCGCAGGCGCACAAGGCGGCCGGGCCATATGTCGAGCAACGCGACACGGCGAGCTATATCGAGGCCAACCGCAAGTTCCACGAGGTGCTCTACCAGGCCGCGGCGAACCCGTTCCTGACCGAGCAGATCGTCCAGCTACGCAGGCGGCTGGCAATCTACTGGCAACAGAAGGGCCTGATCAACGACGCGCGCGTGCCGAGCTCATATCGGGAACACGGCTATGTCATCGAAGCCGTGCTCACTGGCAATCCGGATGGTGCGGCGGAAGCGATGCGCATGCATATCTCCGCCGGGGGAACGGCAATCGCGGACCTGGTGCTGCTGGCGGGCGCTGAAGCGGAATAAGCCACATCAAGCACTGTGTGTCGTGCGACCGGGCTCAACCCCAAGGGTTCAGCCTTCGTCGCATAGACTTTCCCAAACAGAAGCGATCGTCGCGCACACGCGAATTCTCGTTGACTAGCCTTTCTGAAGTTGTCGCGAACGTCGTCGCTCAAAGGTCATGTCATGCAGATGAGGATTCTGCGGCCTTGGCCAGCTTCACCATTGCCTTCCTTGCCGAACGAAGTTGTTCCTCGCCCATGCGACGGGCGAGTTCTGCCTTGGCCCCATCCCATACCGGGAACGCATCGACCACGAGTTGACGCCCCGATGTCGTCAGCGCTAGCAGCTTTCCAGCGCGACCCCGTCCGCCTGTAGCACGAACCAAATCTCGGCTCTCCAGATTCTGAACATTTCGGCTCAGGGTAGTCGGATCGACCCCGGCACTATCGGCAATATCGACGATCGTCGCCCCCTCGGCCGCACCGATCCCAACCAAGAGGCTGAATTGCTCGGCCGTCAGCCCGAGCGCCTGAAGCAGGCATTGTAATAACGCGTGATTGCACGCGCCGTAGCACGAGCCTGGAAGCCCGGACACTGCGCTGCGACGTCCTTCAAAGAGTCTGGATCAAAACCGTTCACGTCTACCTCCTTGACAGCCCTATCCTCGCATAATAATGTATATGCATTATTAGGGAGGCACAATGCCAGCGTACGTACACGTCAACCTACGCGTCATCGATTCCGCCAAGCAGGCAGCGCTCGCTCCACGCTTTCAGGCGGCGCTAATAGAGGCGGGCGGGAAGATCCTGCATTTCGGTCCTGTTGCGCAGATTCTAGAGGGGGATGAGGTGCCGCTGCCGATGGCCGGCGTGTTTGAGTTTCCGACTCTCGCCCAAGCGCTAGCCTTCTACAATTCCGAAAGGTATGCGCCGATCAAGGCCGAACGTCGGGAAGCCCAGCAAGCGCGGATGTTCATAGTCGAAACGCACTCGTGAGTGACCGCTTTCGGAAGGCATGACGGTCTGGAATGGGGTCGATCAAAGACGGCCGCAGTTTCGCAGCGGTCATCCGACGGCTGGCAGAAGGAGTCATTCGACAAGAGGTGCCTTGTGATCGACAATCGGTGTTCCGATACGACCACGCCAAAAGCTCATGAGGTGCCTGTCAAAGATCAGCTTGTTGCGTCAGTTGTTCGCAATCAGCCTTGCCGCAGCGATTGCATTGCCCGTACTGGCTCAGGAAATCTACAACGACCTCGCCTCCAGGCCGTCCGGAAAAATCTATTTCAACAGCGTCACCCCGAAGAGCAAATGGGAACTGGTCCATCGTAAGTACGACAGGAAACCAACGACCGTCTGGGGCATGCTGTACATGCCCGAGAGCGTCCAAGGCAGAGTCCCCGCCATGGTGATCTCCCACGGGTCGGCGGGCGTACAGAAAAAGGACATCGACCGCTGGGTACGTGCGTTCAACCAGATGGGAATTGCAGCGTTCGTGGTCGACTCGTTTGGCGGCCGCGGGATTACTGGCACCATGGATGACCAGTCGCAATTGAGCCCTGCCGCCAACGACGCCGATGCGCTATTTGCCTTGAAACTGCTGAGTACGGATCCGCGTATCGATCCGCAAAGAATCGGGCAGATAGGATTTTCACGGGGTGGGCATGTTGCGATGGATCTGGTGCTCGAAACGTTCCGGAAAGGTGTCATCGACGACGATGCACGGTTCGTTGCGCTGATTGGTTTCTACCCCGGATGCACTCAACTCTGGTGGGAGGTCCCGTCACCTCAGTTGACAGGGGCACCATTGATGCTGGCCGTGGGCGATAAGGATGACTACACACCAGCGCAGCCGTGCCTCAATGTCGCGGACATCATGAAGCGAGGTGGACAGTCGGTGGAGGTGCACGTGTACGCCGGGGCTTATCACGATTTCGACAATACGCACGTCTACTTCAAGTACTTTCCCGGTGCCACGACGCTCCGCGATTGCCCACAGGCTATCCTCGACGTTCGGCACGATGCGTATTACCGGCTGCCGAGCGGTGAGAAATACTCCAGCTTCCAGGCTATGGACGCTGAATTCAGGCGCTGCATTGCCCGAGGCGTCTCAGCCGGCTCCAGTCTCGATCAAGGCAGGAAATCCGAGGCTGATGTAAAAGCGTTCTTGACGAGGGCAATGGGGTTGTAGCGATGGCGCTCGGTGTATTGAAGCCGACAGACCTTCTATTCTCGGGCCCTTTGCTTTCATCCCCCATCTGTCAGCTGGGCAGCAAACCGAAGTCTGACCTGGCCCAGGCTGCGACACCGTCCCCATGCATCAGGCCTTGCCAATGCATGCCCCTGGCCGGCGTCCGCCCCCAAAAATTGCGGCCGCCCGGATCCTTACATCGTCGGCTGGAAGTTGGCGGATACGCGCTGGCGCAGGTAGTCCTCTGCGCTGATCGGCGCGTACTTGCCGGACGGGCTTTCGATCATCACGTCGCGGTTGGCCTGGCAAAAGAACGCCAGACTGTAGCGCGAGCCCTGGTATTCGTGCGGCTGCGGGTTGCGCACGCGGTGGAAATTGGAGGGCAACTGGTCATCGCTCCAGCGCATCAGCATGTCACCAATATTGCAGGTGATGATGTCATCCGCTGGCTCGATGTTGGTCCATTCCTGGCTCTCCATCTCCTTGCCCGGACACAGTTGCAGGCCGCCCTGGCCCGCGCTCTGGAACAGCAGCGTCAGGCAGTCGAAATCCGTATGTGCGCCGGCGCGCCACAGTCCGGATGGCACCGAAGGGTCGCTCGGGAAGTAGTGCAGCAGGCGCAGCGTGCTTTGGTAGGTGGATCGGGACGGGTCGTGCGCGCGGGTGAAGAAGTCGCGCGCGAAGCCGAGCTTCTCGGCGAAGCAAGACAGCACGCGCATGCCGACCTGCCAGCATTGCGCCTCGAACGCCAGCATGACAGCACGAAAGGCCGGCACCTCGTCTTCGGTCGGCCACAGCGGCGCCATGTGCGGCAGCGTGATCTGGTACGACTCCTTCTGGTCGTGTGTGCCCGTGGACGGGCGCACCTGTGCCTTGCTCTCCCAGCCGCTGTTCAGTGCCTGCTGCAAGGGGTACTGCGCTTTGACGGCTTCCGGCAGGGCGAAGAAGCGCTGCGCCATCTCGAACGCTCCCTGGACCTGCGCCAGGTCGATGCCATGGTTGACGAGCTGGAAGAAACCGACATCAGTGGCGGCTGCCCACAGCGCTTCAGTGATCTGCGTGCGGCGCGCCTCGAAGTCGGACAGGTCGATACGGCGGACCTCACGCGCCTGGGTCTCGGAACCCTGGCCGCCCATAGAGGCTTCCTTGTCGAGTTCGGTCAAAGTGTAAGGAGAGGCCGTCAGCGTAATCATATGTGCTCCGTGCGAAAGAAGGTCGATGGGTGTCGGACCGGGAGCAAACAGGCAACGCGCGGAAGCTTGAGCAAGCGTTCCGGGCAGCAGTCTTGAAGCTCCGACGGCAAGCAAGCCGAGCCGTTGCGGCTCGACCAGTTCCGACTTCAAGAGCAATTCCCGGCCAGCCGGCGCAACATCCGCGACTGGTGAACGCTTCTACTCTCGCCAGCGACTGTGCAAAGTTCACGCCAGGCAGGGAGGTCCTCAGGTGAGGGCGAATTGGCCGGCGGACGCACCAGCTTAAATCCCGCTGCACCCGCAACGGGCGTGCCATGCACACCGATGGCGTGTCTGCACGAAGGGCACGGTACCCATATATGTCGCCGCGAATGGCATGGAAGTTGCTGAAGTACGGGCAAGAGTAGAAGCGTTCACTGTCGCGCCAGGAACCGAACGGTTCCCCGGATAACCAGCGCGAACAGCCGGAAATTGCTCTTGAAAGCCGCGCCTGTGTGTCCGGTGGTTCGGACCGAGGCCGTGCCTTCATGACGCATGCCCGGCATCCATTGAACCGCTTGGCTCTCATGACGGCTCGGACGCAGGCGTGTTGAACGACAGCTCAAACCGCGCCCCGCCATGAAACCTCGCCTCTTGCTCCGCCGCCTGCTCGGGTTGGCAGCCATTGCCGCCACCTGCTGGTCCGCCAGCGCCTTTGCACTCGACAAGGTCGTTTTCCTCACCTCGTGGTACGCCCAGGCCGAACACGGCGGCTTCTACCAGGCCGTTGCCACCGGCCTCTACAAGAAATACGGCCTCGATGTACAGATCCGCATGGGTGGGCCACAAGTCAACGGCATGCAGATCCTGACCAGCGGCCAGGCAGACTTTCTCATGGGCTATGACCTGCAGGTGCTCAAGAGCGTCGAGCAGGGTGTGCCGGTTACCACGGTAGGCGCGTCAATGCAGACCGACCCCCAAGGCATGATGACGCATGAAGACGTGAAGAGCCTTGCGGACCTGAAGACGCGCAACATCCTGGTCTCCACCTCTGGACGCACCACCTGGTGGCCGTGGCTGCGGGGCAAGTACAAGCTCGATGAATCTCAGTCGCGCGTCTACACGTTCAATCTGCAGCCATTTTTTGCCGATCCCAATGCCGCGCAGCAGGCCTACGCGTCGTCGGAGCTGTTCAGCGCCGAAAAGGCAGGCGTGAAGGCGCGCTTCTTCCTGTTTGCCGATGATGGCTACCCGCCCTACGGCACCACCATCGTGACGATGGAGAAGACCGTCAGGGAAAAGCCGGATCTGGTCGCCCGTTTCGTGCGCGCCTCGATGGAGGGCTGGAAGAGCTACCTGGCCGACCCGGCGCCCGCCAACGCGCTCATCAAGCGTGACAACCCGAACATGAAGGACGACCAGCTCGCCTATGGCCTGGACAAGCTCAAGCAGTTCCGCATGATCACCGGCGGGGACGCCGCCACGCGGGGCATTGGCGTCATGACCGACGCGCGCTGGCGCAAGACGCGTGATTTCATGGTCGAGGTGGGTCTGCTCAAGGCCGATCTGGACTGGAAGCGTGCCTACACCACGCAGTTCGTCAAAGACCTGAAGGTGATGCCATGAAGACCGCATCGCATACCGAATCCGTGTTCTATTGGGGAGGCCGCCATGTCGCTCGTCTTTCGTAGTAGCAGCCGCGCTCCCGCCGTCCCGCAAGCGGGTGGCAGTCCGCTTCCGCTGGATGCGTGCGTGCTGCCGATGCCCCGGCGTTGTTCGCCAACCAGGTCGAGAAGACGTATCCGAACGGCACCGTGGCCCTTGAGCGGGTCAGGCTAGCCATCCAGCCGGGCGAGTTCGTCTCACTGCTCGGGCCGTCCGGCTGCGGCAAGAGCACGCTGCTCAAGCTGTTTGCCGGACTGGAACAACCGTCGGCCGGCCATGTGCGCTGGTGGGGCGGTCCTGCGCTCGCCGCGGGTATCGGCACGCCAGGGCGCACGCTCGCGATGGTATTCCAGGAGGCAACGTTGATGCCATGGGCGAGAGTGGCGGACAACGCGCGCCTGCCGCTCGATCTGGCCCGCATGCCGCGCGCGGAGGCCGACGAGCGCGTACGGCGCGCCCTCGCGCTCGTCGGCCTCGGTCACTTCGGAAAGGCGTACCCGCGCGAGTTGTCCGGCGGCATGCAGATGCGCGTGTCGATCGCGCGTGCCCTGGCCGTGCATCCCGACCTGCTGCTGATGGACGAGCCCTTTGGTGCGCTGGACGAGTTTACGCGCAACAAGCTCGATGCCGACCTGCGCGCACTGTGGGCCGAGCGCGGCCTGACGGTGGTGTTTGTCACGCACAGCATCTACGAGGCGGTCTATCTGTCGAGCCGTGTGATCGTCATGGCAGCTCGCCCCGGGCGGGTCATTGCTGACGTGCCGATCGAAGGCCCGGCCGTGCGCGACGATGCCTTCCGCGTGTCGCCGGCCTTCATGCAGTACTGCGCGCAACTGTCGGCGCTGCTGACACAGGCCAATACCGGTGCGCCGGCGGCCGACTGATCTTTGGAGAACCCATCATGAACCCTCCGTTGTTGTTCCGTCCGGCCGTACAGCGCGTTGCAGCACCGCTCGTCGTGGGGATCGTGCTGTTGATCGCCTGGCAGTCCGTCTGTATGGCATTCGACGTGCCGTCCTACCTGGTGCCGTCGCCCGTGGCCATCGGCAAGACGCTGGCTGAAGACTGGTCCTTGTTGTTCGGCTCCCTGTGGGTGACGCTGCGCATCACGTTGCTGGCGTTTGCGCTGGCCGTGGTAGGCGGCACGGTCGCTGCATTCCTGTTCGTGCAGAGCCGGCTGATCGAGGCCAGCCTGTTTCCCTATGCAATCCTGCTGCAGGTCACCCCGGTGGTGGCGATCGCGCCGCTGATCATTATCTGGGTCAAGGAGCCGACGCTGGCGCTTGTCATCTGCGCGACGCTGGTGGCAGTGTTTCCGATCATCTCGAACACGGTGCTCGGCTTGCGCAGCGTCAATCCCGGACTCGCCAATCTGTTCCACATCAATCGCGCGAGCCGTTGGGACACGCTGCTGCGCCTGCGGATTCCGAGCGCACTGCCGTACTTCTTTGGTGGATTGCGTATCTCGTGCGGTCTGTCGTTGATCGGCGCGGTGGTGGCTGAGTTCGTGGCCGGCACGGGCGGCACCGGTGCCGGGCTGGCGTACCAGATCCTGCAGGCGGGCTTCTCGCTCAACATTCCCCGGCTGTTTGCCGCGCTGTTCCTGATCACGGTGACGGGTATCACCTTGTTTGCGGTCATGGTTGCATTGTCGCGGCTTGTTCTGTCCCACTGGCATGAAAGTGAACTGGCATGACGACTCCTTCCGAACAACGTGCCTCTCTGCTGATCCGCAACGCAGCCGCCATACTCACCGGGCAGGACGGCAGCCCAGGCCGGCCCGAGCGCAGTCCCGGACCCGATCTGCGCATCGTGGATGGCAGGATAGACGCGATCGGCCATCTGAGGCCACAACCCGGTGAGCGCATCATCGATGCGACGGATTGCGTCGTCTATCCCGCCTGGATCAACACGCATCACCATCTGTTCCAGTCGTTGCTCAAGGGCGAGCCGCAAGGGCTGAACCTGACGCTGACGCCCTGGCTGGGCGCCACGCCCTACCGGTTCCGCGCGGCGTTCGACGAACATACCTTCCGTCTGGCCGCCCGCATCGGCCTGGTCGAGCTGGTGCGCAGCGGCTGCGGTACGGTGGCGGACCACAACTATCTGTATTACCCCGGTATGCCGTTCGACAGCTCGGCGATCCTGTTTGAGGAAGCCGATGCACTGGGGCTGCGTTTCGTGCTCTGCCGCGGCGGCGCGACGCAGGCGCGCGGACTGGAGCGTGCCTTGCCGCAGGCATTGCGCCCGGAAACGCTCGATGCCTACCTGGCCGACTGCGAACGGCTGGCCGCCCGCTATCACCAGTCCGGGCCCGGGGCGATGCGCCGTGTCGTCATGCGCCCACGACGCCGCTGTATTCGATGTCGCCGGAGGAACTGCGTACATGCGCGCGCACGGCACGTCGCCTTGGCATCCGGCTGCACAGCCACCTGTCCGAAACGGTGGAATATCAGACGCCGCCAGCGCCCTGCACGGCACTATGCCGGTCGCGTTCTGCGGCGAGTACGAGTGGCTGGGGCCGGATGTCTGGTTTGCCCATCTCGTCAAGCTCGCCCCCGAGGAAATCCGGATGCTGGGCGAAACCGGGACAGGCATTGCGCACTGCCCGCAGAGCAATGGACGGCTCGGCAGCGGCATCGCTGACATTCCGGCGCTGGAGGCAGCCGGCGTGCCAGTGTCCATCGGTGTTGACGGTGCAGCCTCCAACGAGGCGGCGGACATGATTTCCGAAGCCCATGCCGCATGGCTGATGCAGCGTGCCAGGCGCGGTGAACTGGCGCGCTCGCTGGCCGAGGGCGGCCAGGGCGAAGGCGGCGCCGATGCCGCGCGCGTGGAGGACGTGGTGCGCTGGGGCAGCGCCGGCGGTGCGGCAGTACTGGGGCTGGAAGGCGTCGGCACCCTTGCGCCGGGGCAGGCTGCCGACCTCGCCGTCTACCGGCTCGATGATCCGCGTTACTTCGGGTTGCACGATCCAGCCATTGCGCCGGTGGCCAGCGGTGGCCAGCCAACGCTGCGAGCGCTACTGGTAGGCGGTCGCATGATCGCCGAGGACGGTGCGCTGCCGGGCGTGGACCTGGCCGAATTGGGCGCGCAGGCGCGCGAAGCTGTTGCGCTACTGAAGGAGCGGGCAGTCGGGGGTTAGTACCCGCCCGCACCGCCACCCCGAGCTCAGGCCAGGTGGCACGAATAAGAGCACAAAGACATAAATAGAACCCGACAGATCCCATTGCACAACGTCCCAAGCAAAATCAATCACTGAGGTCTAAACATGCAGAAGCAGTACAAGCCGGCAATGAAGCTGGCGGCGGTAGCAGCTACCCTTCTTTCCGGGGCGGCCATGGCCCAGTCCAGCGTCACGCTGTACGGCCAGGCCGACATGTTCCTCGGCGGCGTCAAGAGCACGGGCACGGGCGAGCGCGCATGGGTCGCCGATTCGGGCGGTATGCAGACGTCGTACTGGGGCATCAAGGGCACCGAAGACCTGGGCAGCGGCACCAAGGCCATCTTCGACCTGAACGGCTTCTTCCGCACCGACAGCGGCAGCATGGGCCGCTTCAACGGCGACTCGATGTTCAGCCGCAATGCCTATGTCGGACTGCAGAACGACAAGGCCGGCACCGTCAAGCTGGGCCGCAATACCGCGCCGTACTTCATCTCGACCATCCTGTTCAATCCGCTGGTCGACTCGTACGTGTTCTCGCCGGCGATCTTCCATACCTACTTCGGTGCCGCCAGCGCGCCGTGGTCGACCCCGGCATCATCGGAGACTCGGGCTGGAACAACTCGGTGCTGTACTCCACTCCGAACTTCGGCGGCCTGACTGCCAACTTTATCTACGCCTTCGGCGAGCAGCCGGGTGCAGGCGGCAAGAACAAGTGGGGCGGCAACCTGATGTACTTCAATGGTCCGTTCGCGGCCACCGTTGCCTACCAGCAGGTCCGCTTCAACAACGTGCCGACCGACCTGACCAATGCCGGCCTGTCGCGCCAGGACGCCGCCCAACTGGGCCTGTCGTATGACTTCAAGGTGGTCAAGCTGTTTGCCCAAGGCCAGTACATCAAGACGCGCGCTACCACGGCGCCGTCCGGCGACATCAAGCACGTCAACGGCCAGTTCGGCGCCTCGGTGCCCATCGGCGCCGGCAGCCTGCTGGCTTCGTACGCTTACGACAAGACCGACAACTCGCTGGGCGATTTCAAGCGCAATACCTTTGCGGTCGCCTACGACTACAACCTGTCCAAGCGCACTGACGTGTACGCCGCCTACTATTACGACAAGATCACCGGCATCGAGCACGGCGACACCTTCGGCGTGGGCGTGCGCCACAAGTTCTGAAGACGTCCATCGTCTCACCGGCGCTACCGACGACGGCCCACCAACCATCAAGGATTCACGGTCAGCGTCTAGCACACGCAACGCGGGCGACGGCTCGGTGACATGGGATAGGAGCGGTCAGACGAGAGCGCCGACCACCGTTACCTAGTGGGCGAAAAAAAGGCCGGCATATGCGGCCTAACGTCCTTAACCCAGTGACAAGTCAAGGTCGATATGAGCTGTCACGGCACACTCAACGGTGTGCCGATGCCGCGCCAAGGCGGTTTAGAAGCGGTGACGCACGCCGACCATAGCGCCAGTCTGGTTCTGACCCGGCAGCGTATTCGCGGTGCCAGTCACACCAAAGGTCGCGTTGCCCTTGTTCTTCACGTAACCCAGCAGCAGATACGCATCCGTGCGCTTGGACAACGCGTAGTCGGCGTTCAGGACGAACATCCATGAATCCTTGCTGTCAGTGCGAGCGTCGGTAAAGTAGGTCGCGCCGGTCAGGGTGAAGGCTGGCGTGAACTTGTAGTTCGCCCCCAACCAATAGAGGTTGTCGTGACGGGCCTTACCCGTCGTGACCTCGTCTTGCATCCAGCGGTATCCGGCGAATGCTTGGCATTGCCGAAGGCATACGAGGCACCAATCGCAGCACGCTTGGCCGTCAAGTCCGCCGACGCAAGGGTGCTGCCCTGGAACTGGTCATAAGCAGCGCCGACCGAGAACGGGCCATTCGCGTAGGCCAAGCCACCGCCAAAGTTGGTACCAACCTTGAAGTGCCCCGGGACTTCACCGCCGAGACCGGAAGTGACATCGCGACCGAAGCTGTAGAAGCCCGTTGCCGTCAGGCGCCGAACTTGCCGGTGTACTTGATGGCATTGTCGGCACGGCCATTGAATTGGTTATCGACGGAATTGAGCGAGTAGGTCGGTCCCAGTGCCATCGGGTCGTAGGCGCCGAACAGGTCATACAGCGCGTTTTGCTGGCGGCCGAGCGTGACAGCGCCGTAATCGCCTTGCAAGCCAACATAGGCTTGGCGGCCGAACAGTCGGCCGCCCTGGGCGGATTTGCCAGTGTCGATGTCAAAGCCGCTTTCCAGCACGAAAATGCCCTTCAGATTGTTGCCCAGGTCCTCGGTGCCACGCAGGCCCCAACGCGAGCCGGAGAGGCCGCCAGAAGTCACGCCAGTTACGGAGCCACTTCCATTGGCGCCGCCATTGACATGGCTTTGGAAACTGATGCCAGCATCAGCGATGCCGTAGAGCGTCACGTTGGACGATTGGGCAAACGCGGCGCCGGACGCGGCGCAAGTTGTAACTGCCACTGCAAGGAGAGTTTTTTTCACTGTCAATCCCGGTTTCTTTTTGAGCGAAGGTTCCTGGCGGTGGTGTCGCGGCTAGCTTGCGAACCGCTGCCTCCCACCGACTCGGCCGCGAGATATTGCGACAGCAATGTGACAGCTATATGTAAACAATTGTCCGAAACGATGGATAATTATTTCGTCGCGGCGAACAGTGTGCCGGGACCTGTTCACCTGAACTTCCGATGGCGGGCATGGCCGATACGTCTCCAATCAGGGAGACAAATGGCAGTGAACAACTCGCGGGTTTCGGAGAAGCAACGCAACCTCAGGTGGGTTCCTATGCAGCGCAGCGGCGTAACAATAGGTCCATTCGAGGATTGGCGGGTTTGCAGCCGGCATTCGCTTGTCCCGCGCCACGGTCATTTGGCAGGCTGCGATCCCGCCTTCGGACACTCTACGTCGCGTCGTCAGTAGCGGCCCAATCGCCGTCGCTCGAACCGGCGACTTCGATCCAACACCTCATGCTTGTGCAGAATCTGAACGTCTGCGGGCAGCGGCGACGACGGCGCGCACGACGCTAGCCCGCAGCGTCGCGTCGCGCAGTTCCTTCAGACATCGGCCAGTCGTCGTCACTTGTCATGAAAGCATGGCAGCAGGCAGGCGTGCCAACCGACATACCGTCATGGCTTTGCAGACGGCTCCTCAAGGACGACAGCCGCCCGCGCCTAATGATGGGCGAACAGCGCGATCAGGATGATGAGAGGAATGGGTACGCCAAGCAGGTAGAGCAGGATCGAACGCATGATGGTGTCCTGTTGGGAAGTTGGATTAGAAGTCGCGTTGCCGCCCGCCAATCGTGGCGGTCAGGCTTGCCGCGAATGCGCCCATCAACAGCGAGACGAAAAGCCAGAGCGAAGCGTAAATACCGGCTTTTCGCGCTTTGTCGGCCGCATCCTTTGCGGCGGCCTTGAGGTCAGCTAATCTTTGCTGAAGCTGTGAATAGGTGGTCGTGACACGTGCCTGTGCGGCGTCAAGCGAAGACCCTGTTCGCTGGGAGACCAGCCGGGCGGCATAGCGAGCGTCACTGGGCGACAACGGGCCGCCCGAAGCCAGACTGTTCAGGAATATGCGAACGACTTCCTCCTTGTCTGCAGCCCTCCCGTCGGGGGCGGCATTAGAGGTTGCTGCTGCAGAGTCTGACTGACGAAACAGACCATCGACCAGATAGCCCATCGGCCACGAGTCCAGTGCGGCAGACGCGTTGCCACGATCCTTCAATGTGCTCATCGCGCCGCCCGTCGCACCTGCCGACGCGACTTGCGCAGTCGCGTGAAAGAGCCCTGAGGCTGCAGCGCTGACGAAAATCGCCGTCACGAGCGTCGCTGATGCCCAACTCAGAAAGCCGTGCGCGGTATCCCGGAAAAAGGTCTCGTCCCCATGGACCGCGACCCAGCGTTTTCTCAGCGCCCGGCCAAATAGCCGCCCACGCCGGAAGCGAAGATCTGCGTCACACAAATCCAGACGACAGCCGCGACGCCGAAGCGGGCGGCGCTTCGCCCGCGGCGCCCAAGGGGAAATGGCCGACAACCCGAGCCCCGACCCGAGCATCAAGAGGATAAGAGAACGCGCGGCAGCGACCCCGCCCGCGAGAATCGCCCCCCACGATACCGCGCTGGCAAGCGCCTGAACCGACGGCGGCTCTTCGACGATCGCCTGGCGTCGAGTGTCTTCGAACTCGCCCATGTGGACCTCCTTGTCCGATGTCTGTAGGAGTGAAATCGAGAATCTTGCAGGGCTGATCCCCAGCGCCCTCAACACGTGCAGGAAGAACGCACAACCTGTGCCTGCTGTGTCAAGCCACGTTTTCCTCCATTTCTCAAACCGGGAGCTTCAATTTCCTACGGCGCGTTCAAATTCGCTGCGCTAGCCAAGCAACTTCTGAACGTAACATTAGCTTCGGGCCGGTAAATCTTGCGTGCAGTGTCTGGCTATCCGAAAGCGTCTCGGCATGGCGCGAAAGCCTAAGCATTGACCCGCCTATCGAGCTGGAGCGGCGCGTGAACGCGGATAACCTCTTCGCCATCGCCGCGCGACCGACCGCTCGCTCGCCTCGCTTGCGCGGAATGAGTAGCGCATCGCGCTCGCACGCACCCCGCCAGTCGCATCTGCGGACCCGCGCTCCCGTTGCTATGCTATTCACCATTGACCGGCACGGGAGCGAACTTGGCCAACCCGGATCTTCTCGATAGCGACCCAATGACCGCGCACGTTGTCGCTGCACAAGCAAGCCCGTGCGACGAACTCGTCATCCGCTCGCAGCCCACCGCGGTCGACCGCCCGTGCCGGCGCAAGCGTCTGGCACTCGCCGCGACGATCCTCGGCTCGAGCATGGCGTTCATCGACGGCTCCGTCGTCAATGTCGCGCTACCCGCCATTCAGAGTGAACTCGGTGCGAGCGTCGCGGCAATGCAGTGGATCGTTAACGCCTACCTGCTCTTTCTCGGGTCCCTCGTGCTGGTGGGCGGATCGATGGGCGACAAGCTCGGCCGCCGCACGGTGTTCATTGTGGGCATCGGGGTCTTCACGCTGGCGTCGGCCGCTTGCGGGTTCGCGCCGGGCGCGAATTCGCTGATCGCCGCGCGCGCAGTGCAGGGCATTGGTGCAGCACTCTTCGTCCCCAGTAGTCTCGCGATCATCGGCGCCGTGTACGAAGGCGAAGCGCGCGGACGGGCAATCGGCACCTGGGCGGCCGTCGGAGCGATCACGTCCGCGGCGGCGCCGGTGGCAGGCGGCTGGCTCGTCGACGTATTGTCGTGGCGCGCGATATTCTTCCTCACGTCCCGCTTGCGGCGGCGACGATCGCGCTCGCGATTTCGTCGGTGCCGAACAGCCACAAGCTCGATGCGCCTCAACGGTTGGACTGGCCCGGCGCGCTTAGCGTCGCAGCGGGGCTCGCTGCCCTCACCTATGGTCTGACCGAGGCGTCTGCGCGCGGTTTCGCAGATCCGCTTGTCCTGTGCGCGATCGGCGCCGGCGCGCTCGTGCTGGTCGCATTCGTGAGGATCGAAGCGAACAGCCGTCATCCCATGATGCCGCTCGACGTGTTCCGCTCACGCGATTTCACCGGCGCCAACCTCGTCACCCTGCTGCTCTACTTCGGCCTGAGCGGCGCATTGTTCTTCCTGCCGTTCACGCTGATCCGCGCCCATGCCTACACCGCGACCGAAGCAGGCGCGGCGTTGCTGCCGGTGCCGGTCATCATCGGCTTGTTGTCGCGCTTCACCGGCGGCCTGACGAGCCGCTTCGGTTCGCGGATCCTGTTGAGCGCTGGCCCGGGTGTCGCCGGAATCGGATTCCTGATGCTGGCGTTGCCGTTCGTGCGCGGCAGCTATTGGGCCGGATTCTTCCCTGCGCTCATCGTGCTCGGGCTTGGCATGACGATCACCGTCGCGCCACTCACGACGATTGTGATGAGCTCGGTGCCCGCTGAACACGCCGGCGTTGCATCCGGCATCAACAATGCGGTTGCACGTGTGGCGAGCCTGCTGGCGATTGCGGTGCTCGGCATCGTGTTCGTGTGGTCGCACCAGGCGGCGCTGTCGGCGCGGCTCGATGAATTGGACGTTCCTAGCGACGCGCGCCGGACCGCGCAGTTGCTGGAGCCGGAGGCGCAAGGCAGGGCGGCAGCGGGCGACACCCGTTTGCCGACACAGACACCCGTGGCGCTGGCGCAAGCCGAAGCTATCACCGACGCGCTGCGCGCCGTTGCGCTGGTGTGCGCTGTGTGCGCGTTCGCCGGAGCGGGTCTCGCGATGGCGACCGTCCGACCCCGCAGGTGATCTGCCTCGTGTCGCCGGACGCGTCCGTTGCCTGTCGGCGACCTCCCCTCAACTAGCCGAGGCCGGCCATGAAGCGTCACTCGTCTGTACCAATTCTCGGACGATCAAATGGCGGCTCCGCTTAGTAAGCTGCCGTCAAGTTCCAGCGATAAAGTTCAATTATCGGCTGAACCAGCCAGGCGGTGCCATGCTTGGCACGCTGAGCCCCATCGAGCCTTTTTGCTCGATGAAGCCCGGTCACCTGGAGATGTGCCAGGAAGAGCGTTACCCCATCCAGTCGAAGCAAGAATATGCGCTGTTAGGTGACGACATAAAATCGTCCGCGCGGACGGCCGCGAGTTGCCCCGGAATGGCGAGGCGTCCGGTGACCTGCCGGTGCGCGGGGCGTGGATGGTATGTGAGTACTCCGGAGCGAAGGCCGAAACTCGCCACAGCTCGATGAGCAAGCCCAAGGTTGGTTCCGGCGTGTCAATGCATTCAGTTCAGGTTGACCTTGTATTCCTTGATGATCTTCCCGATCCTGTCGAAGCCCTCCTTTTCGGCCCTTTCCAAAGTCTCGATCGACTGGGGCTGCATGGGCTCCAGGCCCAGCTCAGCCAGCTTCTTCTGCACCGATGGAGCCGCTGCAGCCTTGTAGACTGCAGCACGGATCCTCTCCGACAGTTCCGGCGGCACCCCAGCCGCAACGATAGCCACGGCCTGGTTGCTGAACTGATTGATGTCGGGGTACCCCAGTTCGGTAAAGGTCGGTACGTCGGGCAGGCTGGCCAAGCGGTGCGGGGCAATGACGGCATAGGGCCTGAGTTTGCCGCCGCGAATCATGGGCAGCGAGGTCAGGAGTCCATCCACCATGATGGGCGTCTGCCCGCCCATGACCTGGACCAGCGCGGGAGGCGAACCCAGGAACGGCACATGATTGAGCTGGAGTCCGGTCTGGCTGCTCAGCATCACTCCCGCGTAATGCGAGGCCGATCCCACCGCATAAGAGGCAAACGAACTCTGTTGCGGGTTAGCCTTCAGATAGGCGATCAGGCCCTTGAAATCCTTAGGCGGAAGCGCCGTGTTACCCACCAGCACGAAGGCGGAGCGTGCGAATGCCGCCACCGGCCGGATGTCCTTGGTGGCGGAAAAGTTCTGCTTGATGACGTGCGGAATCTCCGTGAGGATGTTGTCGAAGGCAACCACGATGGTCTGGCCATCTTTGGGTGACGACAAGAGGCTCGCCATGCAACGTTGCCACCCGCTCCGCGCTTGTTGTCCACGAGGAACGGTACGCCAACATCCTTGGACAGTTGATCGGATAAAACGCGGGCCACGATATCCATCGAACCGCCGGCAACCGCCGGCACGATCACCCGTACGGGCTTGGTAGTCCAGGCGTGGGCGCCGCCCGTGCTGAACAATGACATCATGCAGAGCAGGGTTCGCGCGCCCCTGCACCTGCGCTGCGGTGCAGGGCCCGACCTGCCACCGGTCAGCGTCCATTTTTCGCATTCGGCGCCGACAGACCTTCGGGTTCACGGACGAATCTTTGGTTGCCCGCTTGTCTTCGAAAGCGAATTCAATGGCTTTATATGCCTGGCAACCGATCTGGATCAGCCTAACCCGATGGCCGATCCCGAACTTGTCCGGTATGCGGAGGGACTTGCGGAATCGGCCAGCGCCGCCGGCCGCCAGACGGTTGTCGCTGAAGTACGCAATGCGATCTACCTGTTGTTGCCCGTAGAGCAAGCCGCCATCGAGCACGTGGCGCGTCATCTGCATGTCAGCGTGCGGTCCCTGCAGCGCCATCTCGAAGAGGAAGGGACGACTTTCTCAAACCTGGTTGATGAAGTCCGGCAGGAATTGGCTGTGCGCTATATGAGCAACGATCGTTACCCGATCGGCCGGGTAGCCGCGCTGCTCGGTTACACCCAGCAGGCGTCCTTCACGCAGTGGTTTTCACGTCGATTCGGGATGGCTCCGAGAACGTGGCGGACCAACAAGAAAAAGTGAAAACGCTTGGCGAACCGGTCATTTCCTCTGCGTCGCCCGCCATGCGCGAGGCGTCGTGCCGAAGCGTGCGGTGAACCACTGCGTGAAGGAGGATTGACGCGAGTAACCAAGCAGTGTCGCTACCCGACCGATCGGGTAACGCTGATTGGTCAGGTAGCGTACGGCGAGCTCCTGACGCACCTCATCCACCAGACTGGAAAAGTTTGTATCCGCGGACTCGAGCTGCCGCTGCATGGTTCGCACGCTCAGGTGCAGATGCTGGGCAACTTCCTCGACAGTCGCTTGCTCGATCGGCAGCAGGAGGTGGACGGTCTTTCGGACGTCCAGTGCAATCGACCCTTGTTCTGACTCATTGAGCGGCCTTGCCAGGCTTTCCGCGTATCTGACCAGCTCGGGATCGGCATTGAGATTGGGCCGATCCAGGTCTGCGGCGGCACAGACAATGCCGTTAAAGTCGCTGTCGAATACGACCGGACAGCCAAAGAACTGGCGGTGAAACCGAAGATCCGTTGGCACGGGGTGTGTGAAATTGACGCTCCAGGGTTTCCAATGCTCGCCCAGCAGGCCTACACAGGTGCGCGACAACAGCCCGACCGCCAGTTCGGTTGCCTGACGTGTCGCAATGCCTGGCTCCGCGACGATCTCCTCACGGATCACCACCTTGTCGCCGCCAGCCTCGACATGAATCGCCAATGCTTCATTCAACAAATGGCGATACTGGACCGCCGCCAGCAACACCTCGCGAAGCGTGCGCTTGTGGGACAGCAATAGCTCGACGATGCCGAAATCGAATGGCTGGCGAGTGTCAGCCATTTGCAATCCGAAGGTTGGACAGTCAGCCTTTAGCGCGGCCGCCTCCAGCAACTGGCAAACGGCCGTGATGGGGATGCGGTGCTCAGAGTTCGCCAGCACTGCAGCATCAAGCCCGACTTTGCGCAGGAGCTCTTGCGGGGACAACCCGAACCGCCTCGCCACCTGAAGATAGCCGCTCAGGGCCCTTGCTCGAACCATGGGTTCCGTCACTTTTGATCCCCTCCCTGCCGCGTAGACCGCAAGCCGGCCGCCAATCACGCCTAACTTGGTGTTAACGCGAGGTGGCGCGCAAACGAAAAAAAATTGGCGCCGAAAACGAAAAGTTTAATCCATGGCGCGCCTACAGTGGAGCCCATGCCGAAGCCCACTCTGACGGGACCGGCATCCGACACACCCCAAGAGCGCCAAGGCGGCGCAATTCCTTCAGGAGACAACCATGCAATTTCTCGACGATTCGCTGCACCCGGAAAACCAGCCGAAGGTGGTCATCACCGTCGCGCCCTACGCCCCGGAATGGATGCCGTCGGACTTCCCGGAAGACATTCCGGTGACCATGGAAGAGCAGATCCAGAAGGCGGTCGACTGCTATGAAGCGGGCGCCAGGGTTCTTCATCTGCACGTGCGTGAACTTGACGGCAAAGGATCCAAGCGCCTGTCGAAGTTCAATGAGCTGATTGCCGGCGTGCGCGCCGCCGTGCCCGACATGATCATCCAGGTGGGCGGCTCCATTTCGTTCGCGCCGGAAAACGAAGGCCAGGCCGCCACATGGCTTTCTGACGACACGCGCCACATGCTGGCCGAACTCGATCCGAAGCCGGACCAGGTGACGATCGCCATCAACACCACGCAAATGAACATCATGGAGTTGATGACGCCGGATGCCGTGAAAGGCACGACGCTGGCCGATCCCGCCTTGGCGCAAGCCTATCGCGAAATGACGGTTCCGGCGGGACCTGGATGGGTCGAAGAGCATCTGCGCCGCCTGCAGGCTGCAGGGATCCAGCCGCATTTCCAACTCGCAGGCATTCACTCCTACGACACCATCGAGCGCATGATTCGCCGTGGCATCTACAAGGGCCCTGTCAATCTGACCTGGATTGGTATCGCCGGGGGCGCCGACGGTCCCAATCCCTTCAACTTCATGCATCTCCTGCAACGCGCTGCCGACGGCATTTGTGTCACGTCCGAGTCTCTGCTGCGCAACGTGCTGCCATTGAACATGATGTCGCTGGCAATGGGATTCCATCCGCGGCTCGGCACGGAAGACACCCTGACCGACCAGCGCGGCAATCGCATGACATCCGTCCAGCAGATTCAACAGTGCGTGCGTATCGCCAACGAACTGGGCCGTGAAATTGCCACCGGCAAAGAAGCGCGCGATATCTACCGCATTGGCACCTGGTACGACAGCGTCGACGAGACGCTTGCTGCCAACGGCATGGCGCCCAATCGTCAGCCAGGAGTCCGGGGCGTGCCGCTGCGTGCCGTAGCCTGACGGCGTGCCGCCTGGCCCGCCACCAGGGTGGGCCAGGCACCGGCCGCACGACCGAATACACAGGGGGCTTTCAAAGAAAAAGCTCCCGACTCGGAGACCGCATCATGAACTTCCATTCCGCCGCCCCGGGCAGTAATGACCGCGACGGCTACCTTGTCAGCAAACCGAGGCCTGGTTCGCCTTTGCCATGACCTTCGCGCTGATGCTGTTCGACTACATCGACCGGCAGGTCATCGTCTCGCTGTTCCCGCACCTGAAAACCGCCTGGGGCCTTTCCGACATGCAGCTCGGCGGCCTGGTGTCGATCATCTCAATCGTCGTCGCCGCCGGCGGCCTTCCGGTGGCGCTGCTCGCGGACCGATTCGGCCGGGTCAAGAGCATCTTTGTGATGGCAACGGTATGGAGCCTTGCCACGATCTCCTGCATGTTCACCCGCAACTACAGCCAGCTCTTCCTGGCCCGTGCCGTCGTCGGTGCGGGCGAGACCGGCTACGGCTCGGTCGGCGCGCCCTGATCGCGAGCCTGTTTCCCAAGCGACTGCGCGCCACGCTGCTGGGCGCCTTCCTCGCGGCGGCTTCGATCGGCTCCGTGATGGGCGTGGTACTGGGCGGCGTCGTCGCAGCGCGCTGGGGCTGGGAAGCCGCGTTCGGCGTGGTGGGGATTCCCGGCTTGGTCCTGGCCGTCCTGTACCTGCTGGTGCCGGATTACAAGACCGTAGAGCTTGCGCCGCGCACCGAGCGTCAGCCATCGACGATGGGCTTCGTCACGCAGACCGTGCGCGCATTGACCGGTTCGCCTACCGTCTGGTGGACATGCATCGGCTCGGCGTGCCAGCTCATTGTCGTCTCGACGATCTGGTCGTGGCTGCCCAGCTACTTCAACCGGTATCACGGCGCCGCCGCCGACAAGGCGGCCATGCTGGCCGCGATCGTCGTGCTCTGTGGCGCAGCAGGATCCTTCTTCTGGGGCGTGGCGGCCGACGCCGTCGCCGTCCGCCGTCCGCGCAACAAGCTGGTGCTGATGGCCTCGCTGTCCACGGCGACGCTGCTGGTTTTCATGACCGCCTTCGGCGTCCCAATGGGTGCCAACACGCAGTTTCTGCTGATTGCCTTCGGCGGCCTGCTGATGATGTGCACGGTCGCGCCCGCCTCAAGCGTGGTGTTCAACGTGATCCATCCCGGCCTGCGCTCCACTGGGGCGGCGATGCTGGCCCTGTGCCAGAACCTCCTCGGTCTCGCTGTCGGCCCCTTCGTGGGCGGCCTGGTATCGGACGCGTGGGGCCTGCAGACGGCGCTTGCGGTCATGCCTGCCTTTGGCGTGCTTGCCGCGCTGTGCTTCCTGCGCGCCATGCGTACGTATGAACCGGATCTGGCCAAGGTTCCCGACGTCCGCATGGATGCCGCCACGTCGGCAGTGTCCCCAGTCGCGGTATCCGCCTGAGACCACGCCGACTTTCACCTTCCGGCTGCGTCGTGATACGACGCAGCCACCTTGAGTATCCAGCAATGAGCAATTCCAGTACATCGGCTTCCGTAGTCCGCTTGCCTGAAGCCGAAGCGCCCGCCTGGGCGCCATCGCCGGACGCGTCCGCCGCGCGCGCATCACGGCGTTCCAGCGCTGGCTTAAGCAGGAGCGCGGCCTGGACTTCGTCGACTACGACGCCCTCTGGCAGTGGTCAGTGGAGCAGATCGACGCCTTCTGGCTGGCGCTGTGGCAATGGGCCGACATCCCGACGCTGCAGTCGCCCCGCGTGGCGCTCGCCGACGCCAGCATGCCGGGCGCGGCCTGGTTCCCCGGCGTGCAGATGAACTATGTCCAGCAGGTGTTTCGCCACGCCACCACGGAACACCCCGCCATCGTCCATTGCAACGAGGCCGGCGCGACGGGCGAGATGAGCTGGGCCGAACTCGAACGGCAGGTGGCGTCGGTGGCCGCGACACTGCGTGGGATGGGCGTGGACCGGGGCGACCGTGTGGCGGCGTTCCTTCCCAACACCCCCCAGACCATTGTTGCTTTCCTCGCGGTCGCGAGCATTGGTGCGGTGTGGTCCGCATGTGCCCCCGATATGGGCGAGCTGGCGGTCCTGGATCGCTTCCGCCAGATCGAGCCCAAGGCGTTGATCGCGGTTGACGGCTATCGCTATGGTGGCAAGGCGTTCGACCGTCGGGCGCTCTTGCATACCCTGCTGGCGCAGTTGCCGAGCGTGGAGCGCATCATCCTGGTTCCCGGCCTGGCGGATGAAGCGTCGTGCTACGACTTCCGCGGCGGCATGACATGGGCAGAAGCCATCGCCATGAACGTGCCGCTCGAACCCGAGTTCGTGCCTTTCGACCATCCGCTGTGGATCGTCTACTCATCCGGCACGACGGGTCTGCCCAAGCCGATCGTGCACTCCCAGGGCGGCATCGTGCTCGAGCACGTCAAGCTCACCACGCTCCATCTGGACCTGAATCCGGGCGACCGCTTCTACTGGCAGGCCAGCACCGGCTGGATCATGTGGAACCTCCAGGTCGGCGGACTACTCGCCGGGGCCACCGTATGCCTGTTCGACGGCAATCCGGGCTACCCGAACATGGATGTGCTCTGGCGGTTCATCGGCGAGGCGAAGATCGAGGTCTTTGGCGCCGGCGCCGCATACTTCCAGTCGTGTCTGAAGTCCGGCGTCAAGCCGCGCGCGGTGGCCGACCTGTCGCACTTGCGCGTGGTCGGGTCGACCGGGTCTCCGTTGTCGCCGGAAGGCTACCGCTGGATCCTGGACCACATCGGGCCGGTCTGGATCAACGCACTGTCCGGCGGCACCGATTTCGCGGGCTGCTTCGTCGCCGGCGTTCCGACGCTGCCTGTCTACCTTGGCGAAATGCAGTGCCGCTGTCTGGGGGCGCGGGTCGAAGCTTTCGACGAGGCCGGCCAGCCGCTGATCGATGAAGTCGGGGAACTGGTCTGTACCGCCCCCATGCCGTCGATGCCGCTCTATTTCTGGAACGACAAGGACAACCTGCGATATCGCGATAGCTATTTCGACACCTATCCGGACATCTGGCGGCACGGCGACTGGGTCCGCATCACGCCGCGTGGCGGCGCGGTCATCTACGGACGGTCGGATGCCACCATCAACCGGCACGGCATCCGCATGGGCACGAGCGAGCTTTACCGCGCCGTGGAGGAATTGCCCGAAGTCCTGGACAGCATGGTCGTGGACCTCGAATACCTTGGGCGCGAGTCGTACATGCCGCTCTTCGTCGTGCTGCGGCCGGATGTCGAATTGACGCCGGCACTGATGGCCACCATCCGCGAGCGCATCAAGGTGGCGCTTTCCGCGCGCCACGTGCCCAACGATGTCTTCCAGGTAACGGCCATTCCGCGCACGTTGTCCGGCAAGAAGATGGAACTGCCCATTAAGAAACTGCTGCTGGGACAGCCGCTGGAGAAAGTGGCGAACCCCGACACCATGGCGAATCCCGAGAGCCTGGCCTGGTTCGCCGGCTTTGCAAGCGACCGCGTCGCGGCCGCCCGGTAACCCAGTCAATCACAGAACGAATCAGGAGAACAGAGATGGCAAAGGCTGTACGCTTTTATGAAACCGGTGGTCCCGAGGTCCTCCGTTATGAAGATGCCGAAGTCGGCGAACCGGGACCGGGCCATGTCCGGCTGCGCCATGAAGCGGTCGGCCTGAACTTTGCCGATATTTATTTCCGTACCGGCCTGTATCCGGCGCCGCTGCCGTCAGGCATCGGCACTGAAGGTGCCGGTGTGGTGGAGGCCTTGGGGCCCGAGGTGACCAATGTGTCGGTCGGCGACCGTGTCACCTATACCGGCGCTACAACACGCTGGGCGCCTACTGCACCGAGCGTCTGATCCCCGCCGCCCCGCTGATCCGCCTGCCGGACGGCATCGCGTGCGAGACCGCCGCAGCGATGACCATGCGCGGCCTGACGTCGGCCTACCTGATGCGCCGCATCTACGACTACAAGCCGGGCGATACCATCCTGCTGCACGCCGCCGCGGGCGGCGTCGGCCTGATCGTGGCGCAATGGGCAAAGCTGCTGGGGCTCACGGTGATCGGTACGGTCTCCAGCGAAACCAAAGCCGAAGTCGCACGCGAACACGGCTGTGACTACATCATCAACTACAGTACCGAGAACATCGCCAAGCGCGTGCGCGAACTGACCGATGGCGTCGGCGTCAACGTCGTGCTCGACAGCGTCGGCAAGGATACCTTCGAAGCCAGCCTGGACTCAGTCAAGCGGCGCGGCCTGGTGGTATGCGTCGGCACCTCGTCGGGGCCGATTCCGCCGTTCAATCCGCACATCCTCGGCCTCAAGGGTTCGCCCTACCTGACCCGCCCGGCGCTGGCCGATTACATCGCCGACCCGGCCGAGAAAGCCGCACTGGCAGGCGAGTTGTTCGACCACGTGGCGTCCGGCCGCATCCGCATCGAGACCAACCAGCGCTACGGCCTGGAGGATACAGCGCAGGCACACCGCGACTGGAATCGCGCAAGACGACTGGATCGTCGGTCTTCATCCTCTGACGACGGAACCCTCATCATGCATATCGAGCAACTGACCCATGCGCTGGGCGCCGAAATCAGCGGCGTGAAGCTCGCCGACGCCATCCACGACGACGGCCTCTTCGCCGAACTCCGTGGCGCGCTGCTGAAACACCGCGTGATCTTCCTGCGTGACCAGGACATCAGCCGCGCGGAACACGTAGCATTTGCCCGCCGCTTCGGCGAACTGGAAGACCACCCGGTGGCCGGCAGCGACCCGGAGCATCCGGGCCTGGTGCGGATCTACCGTACGCCGGAGCAGCCAAACGACCGCTACGAGAACTCGTGGCATTCCGACACCACCTGGCGCGAGGCGCCGCAGTTCGGCGCGGTGCTGCGCTGTGTCGAATGCCCGCCAGTGGGTGGCGACACCATGTGGGCCAACATGGTGCTGGCCTATGAACGGCTGCCGGAGCACGTCAAGGCCGAGATCGCGGATCTGCATGCCCGCCATAGCATCGAGGCGACGTTCGGGGCGGTGATGCCCATCGAGAAGCGGCTCGCGCTCAAGGCGCAGTATCCGGATGCCGAGCACCCGGTGGTGCGCACGCATCCCGAAACCGGGGAAAAGATCCTCTACGTCAACGTCTTCACCACCCACTTCACCAACTTCCACACGCCGGCCCGTGTGCGCTATGGCGCCGATGCCAATCCCGGGGCCGCCGATCTGCTGCGCTACCTGATCAGCCAGGCCACCATCCCCGAGTACCAGGTGCGCTGGCGCTGGAAGCCCAACAGCGTGGCGATCTGGGACAACAGCGCGACGCAGCACTACGCCGTCATGGACTATCCGCCTTGCCATCGCAAGATGGAGCGCGCCGGCATCATCGGAAGCAAGCCTTTCTGAGCACAGACATG
This sequence comes from Cupriavidus sp. UYMMa02A, assembly GCA_001725945.1. Taxonomy (GTDB): domain Bacteria; phylum Pseudomonadota; class Gammaproteobacteria; order Burkholderiales; family Burkholderiaceae; genus Cupriavidus. The sequence goes on from LRMT01000011.1 coordinate 82,140, forward strand.
CAAGATAACCTCATCACGCCGACGCCGTCGGCCTATACCTTTCCGCTGTTGATCAAGCAGTTGCTGCTGAATGCGCTGAGCATCCACGGTGACCAGGAGATTACGTACCGAGGAGAGCGGCGCTACAGCTTCCGGCAGTTCCGCGAGCGCATCGGCCAGCTCGCCTGCGTGCTGAAGGGGCAGGACGTCCGCCATGGCACCACCGTCGCGGTCATGGACTGGGACAGCCACCGCTACCTGGAAAGCTATTTCGCTATCCCGATGATGGGCGCCACGCTCTTCACGGTCAATGTGCGGCTGTCGTCGCAGCAGATCCTCTATACGCTGAATGACTCCCGCGCCGAAGTCGTCCTCGTGCATGCGGACTTTGTTCCCGTGCTCGAGGAGATCATGCCGGAACTGAAGTCGGTGCGGCGCGTGATTGTCATCGGCGACGGTGAAGCGGTCCCGTCGAACACCCTGCCGGTAGCCGGCGAGTACGAAGCGCTGATGGCCCACGCGCCGGCGGACTTCGACTTCCCCGACTTCGACGAAAGGACGCGGGCGGCGACGTTCTACACCACCGGCACCACTGGCGATCCCAAGGGCGTGGCTTACAGCCACCGGGACATCGTCATGCACGCCATGTCGACCGCCATGAGCCTGTGTTCGCAGCGCGAGGGACAGCGGCTGCATCGGGAAGACGTCTACATGCCGATCACGCCCATGTTCCACGTGCTGGCCTGGGGCATGCCTTATATCGCGGTCATGCTGGGACTGAAGACGGTGCTGCCGGGACGCTACGTCCCCGAGCGGCTGGTCAGCCTTCGCGAATCAGAGGGCGTCACGTTCTCCCACTGCGTGCCGACCATCCTCCAGATGTTGCTGCAAGCCGCTGATGCGCGGGGAATGGACCTGTCCGGCTGGAAGCTGATGATCGGTGGCTCCGCCATGTCGCCTGCCTTGTGCGAGGCAGCGCTCGACCACGGCATGGATGTCTTCACCGCTTATGGCATGTCGGAGACCGGCCCCATCGTCTCACTCGCGCAACTGCCGCCTGGATACCAGCCGAAGGACCGCCAGGAAGAAGTGCAGATGCGCTGCGCGACTGGCCGGCCTGTGCCGTTCGTCGATTTCCGCATCGTCGACGGGAACATGAACGATGTTCCGCATGATGGGAAGCAGCAGGGAGAAATCGTCCTGCGCTCACCATTCCTGACAAAGGTCTATGTCGGGAAGCCACAGGCATCGGAAGAGTTGTGGGCCGGCGGCTATCTGCATACGCAGGACATCGCAGTCATGGGCCAGGACGGGTTCGTCCGGATCGTGGATCGCATCAAGGACGTCATCAAGACGGGTGGCGAGTGGGTGTCTTCTATCGAGGTGGAAAGCCTGATCACCAGCGTGGCCGGCGTGCTGGAGTGCGCGGTCGTCGGTGTGCGGGACGAGAAATGGGGAGAACGGCCGATGGCCTTCGTGGTTCGCCAGGCCGACGCCAGCGTGGGGGTGGAGGCAATTCGTGACGGGCTGATGCAGCATGTCAGTTCGAATCGGATCAGCAAGTACGCCGTGCCCGACCCGGATCGTATCGCCTTCGTCAACGAGATCCCGAAGACGAGCGTCGGGAAGATCAACAAGAAGCTGCTGCGCGATCGCGCCGGTCAGTAGTTCTATCCTCGGGAGACCAACATGAATGGTGATACGAATCCGAAGGCCACCCCTGTCTGCGATGAGCTGCGTGCCAGTGGTTACTGGAACCCGGACTGGGACGCGGCATTAGCGCTCGATCCAGCCTGGATGGAGAAGTTCGTGGCAATGGGGCTGCACCCCATGAAAGCCGGCGTGTTGGCGCCCAAGGTGATCGAGTTCATCTGCATAGCCGTAGACGCGTCCTGCACGCACCTTTACGCGCCCGGCACCCAGCGCCATATCCGCAAGGCGATCGAACTCGGCGCAACGCGCGAAGAGATCACCGCGGTACTGCAACTGGCTAGTGTCCTGGGTATTCACACCATGAGCCTTGGCGGTCCGCTCCTCCTTGACGAACTGTCGCGTACGCGGCAGGAGCCGTCGGATGGCGAACGGGAGGCAGCATGACACGCCAGGATCAAACGGACACCATGCCGAGGCAGGTACCGGTCGCTCGCACGGACGAACTTCAACCTGGCCAGCGGAAGCTGGTCTTCGTCGATGGCAGGAGCATTGTCCTGTTCAACATCGAGGGGGGCATCCACGCCATTGACAATTCATGCCCTCACAACGGGGCGTCGTTGGCCAGCGGCCGTCTGGAAGGAAGCGTACTGCGGTGCCCTGCCCATGGCTTGCGCTTCGACCTGGCGAAGTCCTGCGAGCCTGGATCCGGAAGTCTGTGCCTGCGCAGATTTCCCGTGCAGGTGGTCGGAGATAGCGTGCTGTTGCAGGCGGAATCTGCTTGAGCGCAATGAATCCCCGCGCTGCAGAGATTGCCGAGGTCTGCGTCGCGCAGATCGACTTCCTGCATGATTCCCAACCATGCGCCTTCTGGCCCGACCACGCGAGAGGCATTCCGGAGAAACCCCATGTCGTACCTCTTGCGTAGCGGCAGCCTCGTGAACTACGCCGAAGTCGCGCGTTCCGTGGGACTGAACCCTTATGAACAACTGGCTAGTGCAAGCCTCAGCCGCTATGCACTGCTGGATGCGGAAATGCGAATCTCTGCGGGGGCCGTGAGCCGACTCCTCGAAGCCTCCGCGTCCCTGTCCGGCCAGCTCGATTTCGGTCTTCGGATGGCGGAATCGCGTCAGCTTTCGGATCTCGGCCCGCTGGCGCTCGCCATGTGGGAGGCCTCATCCTTGCGCATGGCCGTCGATTCGATGGTGCGTTACCTCAAGCTGCACAATGAAGCCCTCTCCCTACATATCGATGAGTCCGACGAACTGGTAACGATCCGAGCAGAGTTGCTAGGAATGGAAAATGGCGGCGAGCGTCAGTCCATCGAACTCGTTGTCGGCGTCCTCCATCGCTCGCTCCAGTGCCTGCTCGAGCGTTCCCATGGTATTCATATCGTGCCGCGCCGCGTCTCCTTTATCCATACTGCGCCCGCCAACACCGCTACGCACACGCGGCTATTTGGCACCACAGCCTCGTTTGGTCAGGACTTCGACGGACTCGTGTACCGAACGAACGATCTGGATGCCACGCTTGAAGCCAACGATCCGTCCATGGCCTTTCACGCGCGCACGCATCTCGACACGATGCTGGCACTGCGCACGGATTGCATGGCTGTCAATGTGCGCCGAATGGTGTCTCGCCTACTGCCGCAAGGCAATTGTTCGATTGAGGAGGTGGCCAGGCAACTGGGAGTTGATCGTCGTACGGTGCATCGCAAGCTGAGATCCTCCGGCGAAAGCTACTCGGCGATTCTCAACGACATGCGCATGACCCTTACCCTGCGCTATACCGCCAACCCGCATCGGCCGCTCTGTGAGGTGGCCGAACTCGTCGGCTTCGAATCATCAAGTTCGTTCTCGCGATGGTTCTCGAAGTGCTTCGGTTGTAGCGCGTCGGAATGGCGCTTACGACATGCAGAGGCAGGCGACTTTGCTGCAGGTTAGTGAATGCCGGGGACTGTAACCATGCAAAGTCTCGCGAAATCTACAGACGCCATAATGCCGTCACTGGCCCGCCTCCAGCGAGAAGTACAAGCGATGAGTCGGCGGATACACGGTCAAGCAGTGTCAATGGCACGTAATGGACTTGGCGACTACTCAGATAACGTGTCGGAACTGCTCAACGACCTCATCAAGAAGGGAGACGAACACGCGAGAGTCGTGTGCTTTGCGTCGGCGGCCGAGTTTGGGGTGCCGATGCGTCACCAAAGCGAGCGTTGCCGGCTGGCAGCATTACATACGGGGTCCAGCGCGATGCGAGTGTTGTACTGGACCGCCATCCGGCGCATGCGCTCAGGTTCGCCCCTGTCTCGTGCTGCGCCGGACCCAGCGCCTTCGCCAGCCATGGGCGCCTCACACAATGCGGAGTCGCGCCATACTCGTGTGCTCAAGCGTGGAAGCGCCAACCAAGAGCAGCCGGAGATCGTCCTCTGCAGAGCATGTAAAGCGCTTCGCCTCGACCCAAGGAATTCGCGCGGTCACGATGCGCTACAGCCTGTCTCGGAAATGTACTTCCGCGTTGTTGGCAATGGTGCGCTGGTTGAAGCTCAGGAGCACCAATGCGGCACATGCCAAGCCAACTGGACAAAGCGCAGAAGCATGGCTAGCCCGTTCGCAAGCTGGTTCATTACGAGGCAACACCTGGCACCACGGCCCAGTCATTCCTTACATGACTTATGTGAGCGGCCAGATCAATAGCCCTGACTTGACGGGCGAACGACCGTTGTGCCTTTGGAGCAGCCATTACGGCTCCTCAGTCGGGAGTGGCTGCTAGGGGTCGGGCAGCGACCGCCGGCATAGGCGCACACTGGATCTCATAGATTCAGTGCTGATTCAGACTTCCGGCCGATACCTTTTACTCCCCGGCCTGTACAAAATCTAAACACGAGGGCAAGGACACTAAAACGAGGCTTCTTGTGCGGAGGCCTCGGATTCGCGTCGCAGCATCGCGCTGATCACCGGTCACACGGCCGTGTGAACCGATGGCCTCCACGACAAGAACCGAGCCGCAAGCCCCACCTCCACGCGGCAAGAACGTGCCTGGCCGAATTGCTTCGGCGGTACCCTCTAGGGCTTTACGATGTGCCAGACGCCTCCGAAACCGTCGCCGTTCTTCTGGCCAGGCTGCTTGTCGCCGGAGAAGCGATAGAGCGGACGCCCCTTATAAGTCCACTGATGTCTGTCTTGATCAGCGGCGATGAGACCCCATTCGCCGCTCGGCTTGTCATTCGAGTCTGCGAGCGCAGCCGGCCAGTTGGCCGAGCAACTGCCGGTACAGGCGCTCTTGCCCGGCACCGTATCCCGGTCGAAAGTATAGAGCGTCATGCCATCGCCGTCAGCAACGATGCCGCTCGCAATCTTCGGCGGCTCTGCTAGCGCTGCAAGGGAGACGGTGCAGGCAAGCACACATAGCAAGGTCTTTATCATTATCGGTCTCCTCATAAATGCGGGAACGCAATGACTAGGTTAGGGATTCGCCCGTTCCCTGACGAATTCGGCCTGGGTTCTGATCTGTACGTCATCGCCGACGGCGGAGGACCATCGCGTTGCACGCAGATTGCGTACCAAGGTTGAAGGAAGGCTTATGAGCGGGCACTATCTGCGCGAGGCGGAGATCCCGGCGAGGGAAAATTGGCGTAAACGTTCCAGCTCTGAAACAACAACCTCAGACTTGGCGGATTTCTGTAAGTCCTTGATATTGGAATATTTGGACAGTTACGCGCGGATTCAGTCGACCGGATGGTCGTTCTACGCTTGAAAGTGGCAGTCGAGTCTGCATTGAGTCGAAGGGCAACTGGAGATCGGCTACGGCCCTACGCGGACCGGTTCAGGAGGAACGCTCGGTTGTGCTCGGCGTCGGGCCGCACCCGGCCATCTGCGGTCGCTCGACCAAAGTAGGAAAGGGACAATCGAGCGTCCGCAGTACGCCTATGACGTGACGCACACAGTCGATGCCGCGAGCGCTACCGAACCCGCCCGATCGCCGTTCGCTGCCGGGTGGAGATCGGGCCGCCCGGGCGCGGCGCAGCGCAGCGCCGGACGCGTTGTGAATGCGCCCGCGCCGCCAGTTATCCCTTGAGAAATGGCGAGATGTTCGCCAATGCACGCGTCACGTAGTCATCCTTCTCGCCCACCGGGGCGACATAGTCAATGGCACTGCGAGCGGCGTCGATACCCGCCAGCCGTGCAATAAGCCAGGCGGCCAGATATTGCGATGACAAACACCCGCCGGCGGTCGCAACGTTTCCCTTGGCGACGAACGGTTGATTGAGTACAGGCACGCCTGCCTCTTGGACCCAGGGCTTGGTGGTCAGGTCCGTGCAGGCCGGAACGCCATCCAGCAGACCGAGCTTGGCGAGTATCAGCGTGCCCGAGCACTGCGCGCCAAGCAATTGGCGCGTCGGGTCGAACTTCAGTTGCGACAACAAGCCGGCATCGGCGACGACATCCCTGGTCCGAATCCCACTGCCCACCAGCACCGCGTCCGCTTCGCACGCGTCTTGCAGCGACGCTTGTGCCTCCATCACCACACCATTCATTGAACGCACTTTGTCTGCCGGACTCGCAATGGAAACTCGCCAGTCGGGCTGCTTGATCCGGTTGAGGATGCCGAGTGCGATCAGGGAGTCGAGTTCATTGAAGCCGTCGAAAGTCAGAATGGCGATGTGCATGGGAGTCTCGTGCGTGTAGCGAAGTTGAATTGCGTCATCGTGGAGGCAGCCAGCGACGGGTCCGCGCCGTGTATGCAATGCCGACGTTCCATCATCCGCTCGGCTGGGTAGTGAGCGCAAGGCGACGTCCGGAACTGGTTGCCAATACTCGAACCGGCTATTCGGGCAACGACCTGGAATACACCGGCGATCATGACGGCGTTTGCCTGCGGATGGATCGAGGACGGCACCGTGGACCGGCTCGAAGCCAACAACCCCCGCAGGTGATCCGGCGCATGGCGCGACCGCCAAGCTGGAGCACGCGAGCGCATTTACCAGCCGCCGCCCAGCGCACGGAATGTCGCCACCGCCGCGCGCGCGTTGTCAGCGCGCACACGAGCTTGCTGGTCGCGCGCGGCCAGCAGCAGCCGGTCTTCCTCCAGCACTTCGAACAAGCTGACCGCGCCCCCCTTGAAGGCCTCCTCCGCCGCGCCGCGCGCGCGGGCGTGGGCATCGACTTCGGTGTCCAGCTCCTTGCTTTGCAATTCCAGCTGGGTCAGTGCAATGATCGCGTTCTCCACGTCCTCGGTGGCGCGCAGCATGGACTTGCGGTAGTTGGCCAGCACTTCGGCGTTGACGCCCTTGGCTTGCGCCACTTCAGCGTCGACCCGGCCGAAATCGAACAGCCGCCAGCGCAGCCCGGCGATCGCGGCGGGCTGGAATGCTGAAGCGGTGAACAGCTTGCCGGCGGAGAGGCTCTCGAAGCCGAGCAGCGCGGACAACGACAGTTTCGGATAGTACTCAGCGGTGGCCACGCCGATGCGGGCGCTGGATGCCGCCAGCCTGCGCTCGGCGGCAATCACATCCGGGCGGCGTTGCAGCAGGTCGGCCGGGCCCTGCGCCACGGAGACTTGCGGTACGGCCGTGCGCTCCGCCGGCGCCCGTAGTTCCGATGCATAAGTGCCAGGGTGCGCGCCCATCAATACATCGAGCCGGTTCAGCTGCGTTTCCAGTTCGATCTGCAGCGGCGGGATGGTTACGCGAGTCTGTGCCAGTTGCGCTTCGGCCTGGGCCCGTTCCCGCTCTGCGCCGATGCCATCGGCCAGCCGCAACTGCACCAGCTCAAGAAGTTTTGCGTTGGTCCGTTCCTGCTGTTGCGCGATGGCAATGCGCTGCTGTGCGCCGCGCACGCGAAAGTAGGCATCGGCCGCTTCGGCGGCTACCAGCACGCGTACGCCAAGTTGCTCGGCTTCTGCGGCCTGGGCCTCCGCGCTGGCGGCTTCCGCGCCGCGTCGCAGGCCGCCGGCCACGTCAACCTCCCAACTCGCCCCCACGCCCGCGCTGTACAGCGTCGAATTGCGGTCAAAGCCAGGCAGGTGCTTGCCGAGGCTGCCCAAGGGTCCTTCCAGGGACTGGCGCTGCTTGCTCACGCCGCCGGACAACGCTGCCTGAGGCAGCAATTCCGCGCCAGCGTGGTTTGCTGCGGCGCGCGCCTGGTCTACCCGCGCAATGGCCGCTGCCAGATCGAGGTTTTGCTCCAGAGCGCGATGGATGATCCGTGTTAGCGCGGCGTCCTCAAAACCGAGCCACCAGCGGTCCAGCGACGGCGCCGGCTGGGTAGCGTCCCGAGCGTCCAGTGCGGCTGCGTGCGCGTAGGCCGCGGGCATATCCGGGGGGCGGGGTGTGGTAATCGGGGCCGACAGCGCAGGCTGCCAGGCTGGCGGCGACGCTGGCCGCAAGCAGTATGGGGAGAACGCGGATACCAGCGCGGACGCGCCGGAGCGGGGGACGTGAGTGACTCTGCAGCATGACGGACACCTTTCAACAGCGACGAATACAGCACAAGCTAAAAACTAACTTGCAAGATGATAGTGACTACTCTAGACTAACTTTCAAATTGATAGCAACTACATTTTCGAGGAAGCCGATCATGCAGAGAAAGCCGCTTGCTGAAATGCCGTGCCCGATCGCACGCACGGTCGCCCGCGTTGCCGACAACTGGAGCGTGTTGATCTTGCGCGAAGCGTTCTATGGGGTGACCCGCTTTGACGAGTTCCAGCAGAACCTCGATATCGCTCCCAATATGCTGACCCGCCGGCTGAACTCTCTGGTGGAGGAGGGCATGTTGGTGCGGCGTCAGTACTGTGACCGGCCGCCCCGTTCCGAGTACATCCTGACCGAGCGTGGCCGCGATTTCCGGCCCGTGCTGCTGGCCATGCTGGCCTGGGGCAACAAGCACCTCGCGCCTGAGGGCGAAAGCGTGCAACTGGCGAAGCGGAGCACAGGCGAGCGTGTCGAGCCGGTGCTGGTGGATGCCGCCAGCGGGCGCCCCATCACCGACGCCGACTACCACATTGCGCCCGGCCCGGCGGCGACCGACGGCGTGCGGCGGCGGCTCAACCGTTCAGCCGAGGCTTGATTTCAGTTCCCCTCCCATGCCGCCTACCAGGCGCGGTAAGTCGTGAAAGCAGAAAGGAAGTGCCATGAGCAGTAACACGCTGATTGAACGGGCGGGTACCGAACCCGTGCCCGCGTCAAATCCAAGGCCAGCCCCAAGCGGCTGCTGGCGACCGGCGCGCTGGTTGTCGCCGGATTGGCCGGCATCGGCTACGGCTACCACTGGTGGACATCGGCTCGCTACCTGCAGAGTACCGACGACGCCTACGTCGGCGGCGATGTTACGGTGATTGGCGCCAAGGTCGGTGGCTACATCGCGGAAGTCGCGGTGACGGACAACCAGACGGTCCATGCGGGCGATGTGCTGGTCCGCATCGACGACCGCGACTACCGTGCCGCCCTGGCCAAGGCCGACGGCGCCGTGGCCGCGCAACAGGCACTGCTGGCAAACCTTGACGCCACCGCGCGCCTGCAAGAGGCGGTCATTGCGCAGGCCAAGGCCGGCATCACGGCCGCCAATGCCGACACCATACGGGCGCGCGATGACCAGGTGCGCTATGCCAGCCTGGTGGCGAAGGCGGCGGTTTCCATCCAGAGCTCTCAAAAAGCGGATTCGGACTATAAGCAGGCGCAGGCCAACGGCGACAAGGCGCATGCCGCGCTGCTGGCCGCGCAACGCCAGCTTGAGGTGATTGGCACGCAGAAGCAGCAGGCGCAGGCATCGTTGGCACAGGCCTTCGCCGAGCGCGACATCGCGAAGTTAAACCTGGGTTATACGGAACTGCGCGCGCCCGTGGACGGCACCGTGGGCAACCGCCGCGCCCGGGTGGGTGCCTTTGCCGGTGCGGCGGCCAGTTGCTGTCCATCGTGCCGGCCAGCGGGCTGTGGGTGGATGCGAACTTCAAGGAGGGGCAACTGGCGCACATGCGCCTGGCATGCCGGTTGAAATTGAAGCCGATGTTTTGCCTGGGCGGGTCTTCCATGGCCACGTGGCCAGCGTGGCCCCGGCCACCGGTGCCCAGTTCAGCGTGTTGCCGCCGGAGAATGCCACCGGCAACTTCACCAAGATCGTCCAGCGCGTGCCGGTGCGGATCCGGCTGGATGAGCAGGATGCCCGGCTTGGCGTGCTGCGCCCAGGCCTGTCGGTGATGGCCCAGGTCAATACGCGGCGCGACAATGCGCAGTCCGACAGGCAGGTGCAGTGATGACAACGGCCAGCCTGACCAGCCCTGCGCCGGCTGCTGTCTCTGCCCCTGCGGCGCCGGACGCGATGTCCACAGGCGCAAGGTGCTCGCGTTCGGGACGATGTGCGTGGGCATGTTCATCGCCTTGCTGGATATCCAGATCGTTTCCGCGTCGTTGCGCGATATCGGCGGCGCGCTCTCGGCGGGCGCCGATGAAACCGTCTGGGTTCAGACCAGCTACCTGATCGCCGAGATCATTGTGATTCCCTTATCCGGCTGGCTGTCGCGCGTGATGTCGACGCGCTGGCTGTTCGCTGCCTCGGCGGCGGGCTTCACGGTGGCCAGCCTGCTTTGCGGCCTGGCGTGGGACATCCAGAGCATGATCGCATTTCGGGCGCTGCAGGGTTTCCTGGGCGGTTCCATGATCCCGATGGTGTTCACTACCGCCTTTGCCTTCTTCAGCGGCCCCAAGCGCGTCATTGCCGCCGCCACCGTCGGCGGCCTGGCCTCGCTCGCGCCGACGCTCGGGCCCACGATCGGCGGCTGGATCACCGATCACTTTTCCTGGCACTGGCTGTTCTTCATCAACCTCGTGCCGGGGATCTTCGTCACCATCGCCGTGCCGCTGCTGGTCAAGGTCGACCGGCCCAACTGGTCGCTGTTGCGCGGCGCAGATACCTGGGCATGGGCCTGCTGGCGCTGTTCCTGGGCTGCCTGGAATACACCCTGGAGGAAGGGCCGCGCTGGGACTGGTTCGGCGACGACGTGATCCTGGCCACCGCCTGGATCGCCGGCGTGTCAGGCGTTGCCTTCATCTGGCGCACGCTGACCTATGCCAATCCCGTGGTCGACCTGCGTGCCCTCAAGGAGCGCAATTTCGCGCTTGGCTGCTTCTTCTCCTTCGTGACGGGCATCGGCATCTTCGCCACGATTTACCTGACACCGCTGTTCCTGGGACGCGTGCGCGGTTTCAGCGCGCTGGACATCGGGCTGGCGGTGTTTTCCACCGGCGTGTTCCAGATGGCGTCGATCCCGCTCTATGCCTTCCTGGCAAACCGGATCGACCTGCGCTGGCTGATGATGGTCGGACTCGCGTTGTTCGCGGTGTCGATGTGGTACTTCTCGCCCATCACGCACGACTGGGGCGCGGCGGAACTACTGTTGCCGCAAGCGCTGCGCGGCATGGCCCAGCAGTTCGCGGTGGCGCCCACCGTGACGCTGACACTTGGCAGCCTGCCGCCAGAGCGCCTCAAGCTCGCGTCGGGCCTGTTCAACCTGATGCGCAACCTCGGCGGTGCCATCGGCATCGCGGCCTGCGCGACCGTGCTCAACAATCGCGGCAACCTGCACTTCATGCGCGAGGCAGAGCACCTGAACATCCGCAACGAAGCGATGGGTAACCTGCTGCAGGGTGTCAGCGATCAGTTTGTGGCAGTCGGGCACGATGCCCTCGATGCGCAGACGGCGGCGCTGAGGCAACTGTGGTCGCTGGCCTGGCGTGAGGCGCAGACGCAGACCTTTGGCGACATCTTCCTGCTGATCCTGATCTGCTTCGTCGTCGCCACGGCCATGGTCCCGCTGATGCGCAAGGTCGCCGCGCCGAAGGGGCCGTCGGCAGATGCGCATTGAAGGGGCAGACCTTGAAATCCAGCCTATGCAAGATGTTCCTGTCAGTCGCACTGCTCGCGGCCAGCGCCATCACCGCGTTCGCGGGCGAACGTCCACGCGATACCGGCATTGCGTGCGCCCGTGCGGCCAATGCGTATTGCAATGTTCCCGATGAGGGAAACAGGCGCGAGCCGCCAGGTGTGTCGGCTCGCTCAGACCGCGGCATTGCCCAGCTGGCGGACAAGCCGCCGCAGTGGCGACGCCAGCGCTAGCCAACCATAGAAATTCATCGTAGCGTGACGGAGAGTGTAATGAGTGCAAGAGATGTCGTGTTGTGTCAGCCCGTGCGGACCGCCATCGGGGCCTACAACGGCTCATTGAAATCCATGCCGGCGACCGCGCTGGGTGCGGCGGTGATCCGCGCCTCGGTACAGGGCGCGGGCATCGAGCCGGATCAGGTTGGCAGCGTCGTATTCGGCAATGTGATCCAGGCGGGCAACAAGATGAACCCGGCCCGGCAGGCTGCCCTTGGGGCGGGCCTGCCGGTTTCGGTTCCGGCGATGACCGTCAACCGGGTTTGCGGCTCGGGTGCGCAGGCCATTGCGACGGCCGCCGACGAGGTCCGGCTGGGCTATGTGGATATCGCCATTGCCGGCGGCATGGAAAACATGGACCGCGCGCCTTACCTGATGCCCGCCGGTCGTTGGGGACAACGCATGGGCGATTCGGTCCTGCATGACAGCATGCTGTATGACGGACTGTACGACGCGTTCTCCGGCGAGCACTCCGGCTGGCACACCGAAGACCTTGTGGCCCGTTTTGCACTCAGCCGCGAGACACAGGATCGCTGGGCCGAACGCTCGCAGCGGAATTTCGCACTGGCGCAGGCCAACGGACGCTTCACCGGCGAGATTGCCGGCGTGACGGTCAAGGTAAAAGGCGGTACGGCCATGTTCCAGGTTGATGAAGCCAACCGGCCTGACACCAGCTTCGAGACGCTCAGCCGGCTCAAGCCGGCGTTCCGTGCGGACGGCACCATCACGGCCGGCAATGCACCGGGGCTCAACAGCGGGGCGGCAGCATGATTGTCGCCGAACGCTCCCTGGCCGAGCGCAAGGGGCTGGCGCCCATGGCGCGGCTGGTGTCCTATGGGGTCGGCGCCGTGGAACCCGGCCTGTTCGGCCTTGGGCCCGTCCCGGCGGTGCGGCAGGCACTGCAGCGCGCCGGATGGGAGCTGGGCGACATCGAGCGCATCGAGATCAATGAAGCGTTTGCGGCGGTGCCGCTGGCCGTCGCCGCGGAGCTTGGCCTGCCGCACGACATCATCAATGTTGACGGCGGGGCCATTGCGCACGGCCATCCGATCGGGGCGACCGGCGCGGTGCTGACGACGCGCTTGCTGCATGCCATGCGCGCGGACGGCATCCGGCGCGGCATCGTTACGCTGTGCATTGGCGGCGGGCAGGGGATTGCGCTGGCGCTCGAGGCGCTGGGCTGATTTTCTGCGAGGTGTGTGCAAGGGTTGACGCTGGTCCCGGAAAAACCAGCGTGAACATGATCTGGAGGAACACGAGACATGAACGTCCATTACATTGAAGATTGGCGCCGGGCCAGAAATACGGTTCGGGACAGCTACTTGTCGACGCGGACAGGATCCGTGCCTTTGCCGCCGAGTTCGACCCGCAGCCTTTCCATCTCGATGCGGAGGCGGCCCGCGGCACGCTGTTCCGCGGCCTGGCCGCGAGCGGCTGGCATACGGCGGCGCTGACCATGCGCCTGCTCGTCGATGGGGAATTCCGCCCGGCGGGCGGCATCATCGGCGCGGGTTTCGACGAGTTGCGCTGGCCGAAGCCCGTGCGCCCCGGCGATGCACTGCATCTTGAGAGCGAGATCCTGGAAGTGCGGACTTCGAAATCCCGTCCGGAGCAAGGTATCGTCAAGGTCAAGACCACGACCTTCAACCAGGATGGCGAACCCGTGCAGGTCTCCATCGGCAACCTGGTCGTGCAGCGGCGCCCAGCGGCTGCCGGCGAGGCGGAGGCGTCATGAAGATACTCGTTCTCGGTGCCGGTGCCATGGGTGGCTACTACGGCGCCCGGCTGATCGAGGCCGGAGCCGACGTCACCTTCCTCGTGCGGCCCGGCCGCGCGCAGGCACTCGAGCGCGATGGCCTGACGGTGCGCAGCGAACTCGGGGACTTCCGCGGTCCGGTCAGAACGGTACTGGTCAGCCAGGGCGATGCGCAGTACGACATCGTCCTGCTGGCCTGCAAGGCCTATGACCTGGCCGATGCGATTCGGGCGATCAGCCCCGCTGTCGGCCCCGGCACGGCTGTCCTGCCTTTGCTCAACGGCATCGGCGCGTACGACCAGCTTGACCAATGCTTCGGCAAGGCCCGTGTGCTCGGCGGCGTTTCATACATCGCGACCACGCTGGCGGCGGACGGCACCATCCTTCACGCTGGCCGTGGCGACCGGCTTCTGGTCGGCGCTCGCGCGCCGCAGGCGTCGGCGCTGGCAGCGGATTTCCACGCGCTGGCGTCGCAGTCCGCAGGTACGCGCGAACTGTCGGACGCGATCGGCCAGGAGCTGTGGAACAAGTGGGCCATGATCGCGGCGGGCGCCGTCATGACCTGCCTGATGCGTGGGACCGTGGGCGACATCATGAAGACGCAGGACGGCCGTCGTTTGATGCTGGAGGCGATGGCGGAGTGCCATACGGTGGCGCAGCTGTGCGGCCACGCCATTCCGGCGCCTGTGGCCGCAGCCGTGCAGGGCCGGCTGCTGGACAATTCATCGACCTGGGCTGCGTCGATGATGCGGGATATCGTCCAGGGTGCACCCCGCATTGAAGCGGACGCCATCGTCGGCGATTTGATCGCACGGGCCGCCGCACACGGCTGCGATCTGCCATTGAGCCGCATGGCCTTTTGCCACCTGCAGGTCTATGAAGGGCAGCGTGCGGCCCAGCAGCTTGCCGTCCAATAGCTTGGCCGAGGCCGCGTAGCGGCCTCGTGCCAATGCGCTCAGCCGTCGGTGCAGCGGCTGGCCTAAGAATCCCCCAAGCACTCGCTGGGCAAGCCATCCGCGCTTGCCCCCGCTTCCGACACCCGAAAGCGCGTTTCACATTGCGAAATCGATCCCGGACTTCAGCAACCTCATCCTTTCGTCTTTCGAAAACACGTTTCGCATCGCGAAAACGCCCTCCTATCCCATTGAAAAATAAGCATAAATTAAGTCTTATGTCTTATATAAGACTTAGCTGCAACGCATCAATCGGCGCTACTATTTGCTCATGCAGTTTCGCTTCGACACACGTGGCGGCACGCTGAACCCTTCACTCAAACGCGCTTCGCTCGCAGGAGATTCACATGGCCCAATATCAGGACGACATCAAGGCAGTTGCTGGTTTGAAGGAGAAACAAGGCAGCGCGTGGAATGCCATCAA
>LRMT01000012.1 GCA_001725945.1 Cupriavidus sp. UYMMa02A
CCGCCGCTGCCTGACACCGACTGCGCGCGCGCCATCGAGCCGGCAGCCCTTGCGCTGGATGCCGCGCACGAAGCCCGCGCCGTCGAACTGGTCGCCGACGAGTTTGCCGTCATCGCGCAGCAGCACCGCGTTGCAGGCACCGGCGATGCGCGCGGTCGGCGTGAGTTCGTCGACCAGTTCGATGGTGGTGACCTTGTGCGGCATGGTGACCAGCGCACCGCGGATATTGCTCAGGCGGAACAGCGAGCGGAAGAACACAGGGTAGTCGTCGGGCTTCACGCCCATCGGCACCACGACGGCGTCGATGCTCTGCTGTTCGAACCAGGGGTTGTAGATCATGGGCGCCTTGAATGACTCCGTGGGGAAGCCAAGGTGCGCAATGAGGGTGGTCTTGCCGTTGATCATGATGTTCCTGGGGGCGTAGGAATCTGGCTGGCATGGATGCGTGGTCCGCGCCTGGGGGGAAAGGTCTCGATGACCGGAGATTAGTGGCCCGTGAGCCGGGAACCAAGCGATGTAATCGGCATAAGGCGCGATTAGCGAACGCATGTGGGCGATCAGGAAACGCAGTGCGGGTTTCTACGGAGGGCGGTGGGTGTCACGCGCGATGCGGCAGCCAGCGGGCACATTGCTATGATCGGACGACCTTGCCGCCGGGCCGTCCGCATGGCCGGCCAAACAGTCCCCCATCATCATAGGAGCCCCAACATGAGCGCCGCTGAAGCCTGGGACAACCCGCTGGGCATCCAGGGTTACGAGTTCATCGAGTTCGCCTCGCCCGATCCGGCCGCGCTCGGCCGCACGTTCGAGCGTTTCGGCTTTGCCGCCATTGCCGAGCACCGCCACAAGGCAGTCAGGCTCTATCGCCAGGGCGAGATGAACTTCATCGTGGACGCGGAGCCCGATTCCTTCGCGACGCGCTATGCGGCCGAGTATGGCTTGTCGATCTGCGCCGTCGGCATCCGCGTGAACGACGCTGCCGCTGCCTATGCGCGCGCGCTCGACGCCGGCGCGTGGCCGTTCGAAGGTGGCACCGTGGGGCCGATGGAACTGAATATCCCGGCCATCCAGGGCATCGGCCAGTCGGTCATCTATTTCATCGACCGCTGGCGCGGCAAGGAAGGACGCCCCGGCGACGTGGGCGACATCTCGATCTACGATGTGGATTTCCGTCCTGTGCCGCAAGGCAATCGGCCGCCCGACGCGGGTCTGGTCCGTGTCGATCATCTGACGCAGGCGGTCGAGCCCGGCCATCTCGAGGAATGGAGCGACTTCTACCGCAAGGTGCTTGGATTTCGTGAAATCCACGAAGTCCATCCCGACTGGCAGGTGGCCAGCGACGCCTGCGTGCTGCTGTCCCCGTGCGGGCAAATCCGGATCCCGCTGTACGAGAAGGGGACGCCGCGCCACGACCGCATGCGCCATTACCTGTCCGACCCGCATGGCGAAGGCATCCAGCACATCGCGCTGGCCACGGACGACCTGGCGGCCAGCGCCGCGGCCCTGGCCGCCCATGGCGTGCAGTTCGTGCAGCCGCCGGCCGCCTACTACGACACGCTCGATGCGCGCCTGCCGGGCCACGGCCTGGATCCCGCCACGCTGCAACGCTACGGCATCCTTGTGGACGGCGTCGTGCGCGCGGACGGCGGGCAGGACCGCTTTCTCCAGGTTTTCGCCAAGCGCGAGGCGGGCGAGTTCTTCTTCGAGATCGTCCAGCGCGACGGGCACCATGGTTTCGGCGAGGGCAATCTGGCAGTGCTGGAATCGTTGGCGGGACATTGAGACGGTCTGGCTTCGGCGAGCGCTCACGTCCGGGCGAGCCTGATGCTGCCCTTGGGGGGCTGTGGTCGCATGGCGCCTTGCTTAGCGCATCCTAAGCAATACGTCATGGCATGGAAAATGACATCTGGCGTTATTTCCATGAAATTTGCGCATGTATCGGATAGGCCGTGATCGCGCGATGGTGGGAAATTGCGTGTGTCCACCAATTTTCCCGCGAGGCTGAGAGGCCACGTCCAGAGCGCGCAACTTTTCCTCGCGATAAATCCTCTCGCCAGCGTAATCCACTCTCTCCAGGGTTGTTCCAGGCACAGCCGCGCGAGGGGTTAACCCGGATTCTTGCGCGCAAGTCCCCGCACCTAAGATCGGTTCCAATAGAGAACCAAGGTTCGCTATCAGAACAAATGACGGGCTTGCCGAACCGGCAGCCTGGCTGATTTCCAGAATCAAACGGAGACAACCGTGCCCCAGTCCCAACCCGCCAAGGGCGGCGTCATCGACGTCCAGGCTCTGATCGACGAACGGCCGTTCACCGGCTACCAGTGGCTGATCCTGATCCTGTGCTTCCTGATCGTCGCGGTCGACGGCTTCGATACGGCAGCCATTGGCTATATCGCGCCGGCGCTGGTGCAGGACTGGGGGATCCAGAAGTCCGAGCTCGGCCCCGTGATGAGCGCCGCGCTATTCGGCCTCGCCTTCGGCGCAATCTTCGCCGGCCCGATGGCCGACCGCGTGGGACGCAAGCGCGTGCTGGTGCTTTCCGTCTTTTTCTTCGGCGTGTGCAGCGTGGCCACGGCCTTTGCGCCGAGCCTGGGCTGGCTGACGACGCTGCGCTTCCTGACGGGACTCGGCCTTGGCGCCGCCATGCCGAACGCGGTGACGCTGACCTCGGAATTCGCGCCGCAGCGCCGCCGCGCCGTGCTGGTCAACACCATGTTCTGTGGCTTTCCGCTCGGCTCCGCCGTGGGCGGGTTTGTCGCGGCGGCCATGATTCCGCACTACGGCTGGCACAGCGTGCTGCTGCTGGGCGGCGTGCTGCCGGTCGTGCTGGCCGTGCTGCTGGTGTTCCTGCTGCCGGAATCCGTGCGCTACATGGTGCTGCGCAGCTACCCCGTCGAACAGATCGGCAAGGTGCTGCAGCGGGTCACCGGCGCGGCCGCCACGGCAACCGGCTATGTCATCGGCGAACAGGCCCCGGCCACGCGCTCGCCCATCGGCACGGTGCTGTCGCCAGGCTACCGCCTGGGTTCGGCCATGCTGTGGGGCACGTATTTCATGGGGCTGGTGATCTTCTACCTGCTGACGAGCTGGATGCCCACGCTGATGAAGGACGCGGGCTTCACGATCCAGCGCGCCTCGTTCCTGACCGCGCTGTTCCCGCTCGGCGGCGGCATCGGCACCATTGCCGCCGGCTGGTTCATGGACCGCTTCAACCCGAACAAGGTCATCGCGCTGACCTATGCCGCGACCGGCGTGCTGATCTATGCGGTCGGGCAGGGCACTGGCAGCCAGGTACTGCTTGGCGTGCTGATCTTCCTGGCCGGCACGGCGATGAACGGCGCCCAGTCGTCGATGCCATCGCTTGCCGCGGCGTTCTATCCGACGCAGGCGCGCGACCGGCGTGCGTGGATGCTTGGCATCGGCCGCTTCGGCGGCATCACGGGCGCATTGCTTGGCGCGGAGTTGCTGCGCCTGCAACTGGGCTTCGACACGATCTTTACCCTGCTTGCCGTGCGGCCTTCCTGGCGGCCATTGCGCTGATGGTGAAGCACTTCGGCGGCAGCCCCGCGCCGGCAGTCGAGCCGGGCGCGCACGGCAAGCCGGTGTCCGCTCACTGAGGCGGCCGGCCGCGACGCGGAGCATCGGGGATGCGCTGCCGCGCGGATGCAGTCGGCCAGTGCCTCGGCCATCGGCGTGAGCGTGCGGTCCTTGTGCCGCAGCAGGCCGACCGGCTCCTCGGTGCCGAGGGTGTCGATGGGCAGGGCCACCAATGCGCCTTCATCCATTGCGCGGCGCGTGGCGGACATCGGCGCCGCCCAGACGCAGTCGCTCTGTTCCGCGAGCAGGCGTCCGAGATAGGCATCGGAGGTCTCCACGCAGCCGTCCGGCAGCCGCAGCCCGTGGCGCGCCAGCAGGCTTTCGGTGTTGTGCCGCGGAATGGAGCCCGTAGCGGGAATCACCAGCGGCCAGGCCAGGCAATCAAGCAAGGTCGCGCGCGAAGCCTTCGCCAGTGCATGGCCCGGATGCACGGCCAGCACCAGCGAATCCGGACCCAGCGACTCGAACCACAGGCTTTCCATCGCTACGGGGTCATCCATGCGGCCGATCACGAGGTCCAGCACATCGGCCTTGAGCTGGTCGATCAGGTTGCGGTTCATGCCGGTGCGCACTTCCAGCCCGACTTCTGGATAGGTCGCGCGAAAGCGCAGCACGGCATCGGTCAGCACGGCCGGCACCACGCTGGGCAGCGCGCCGAGCCGGATGCGTTCATGCGTGTGCGCCTCGTCGCCCGTCACGCTGCCGGCGGCGGCGTCGATATCGGCCAGGACGCGCAGCGCATGCTGCAGGAAGCGCGTGCCCGCGGTGGTCAGCTCGACCGCGCGCTGCCGCACGAGCAGCCGCGTGCCGGCCAGTTCTTCCAGCTCGCTCAGGGTCTTGGAAACCGCTGGCTGGGTCAGCCCGAGCCGGTCCGCGGCGCGCCCCAGGTGCTGGGTTTGCGACACCGCCACGAAGCAATAGAGATGCCGCAGCCGCACACGGTTACGGAAGATGTCCTGTGCGGCCTGCTCTTGCCGTTCCATATCGAAAATTCATCGTATTCGGTCAATTACTCAATTTACATGACTTTGGGTGTGCCTTAAAGTCATTTCACCCCTACAACACGGAGACGAAGCATGCAGCGCCTCGCCCAGTACCGTCGCCCCTATTGGGACACCCAACCCGAGTACCGTTTCGACCCCTATGCCTCCACGGTGCTGCGCTCGCCCGCGCAACCGCTGGTGCGGATTCCGCAGTCGCTGTCCGAAGTCACGGGCCCTACCTTCGGTGCGGAGTTCGTGCGCGCCGGCGACAACGACCTGACCATCGGCCATGGCGGCGAGCCGATCGGCGAGCGCATCCTGGTCACGGGCCGCGTGCTGGACGAGAACGGCCGCCCGGTGCCGAACGCGCTGATCGAGGTCTGGCAGGCCAATGCCTCGGGCCGCTACACGCACAAGCGCGACCAGCACGACGCGCCGCTCGACCCGCATTTCTCGGGGGAAGGCCGCACCGTCACCGATGCCAACGGCCATTACCAGTTCAAGACCATCAAGCCCGGTGCGTATCCCTGGCGCAATCACCACAACGCCTGGCGCCCGCAGCATATCCACTTCTCGCTGTTCGGCAACGCCTACGCGACGCGCCTGGTCACGCAGATGTACTTCCCCGGCGACCCGCTGCTGGCGTTCGACCCGATCTTCAATTGCGTGCCCGACGAGAAAGCGCGCAACCGGCTGATCTCGACCTTTGACTGGGAAACCACGCAGCCCGAGTACGCGCTCGGTTACCGTTTCGATATCGTTCTGCGTGGCCGCGATGCCACGCCGATGGAGTAAGAGCATGCTGTACGCCACCGCTTCGCAAACTGTCGGCCCTTACCTGCATATCGGCCTGACCGGCCTGAACTGCGCCGACCTCACCGCTGACGCGCCGGCACTGGCCGGGCAGCGCGTCGTCATCGAAGGCCGCGTGATCGACGCACCGGCGCGCCCGTGCCCGATGCATGGTCGAGATCTGGCAGGCCAATCCGGCCGGCCGCTACCGCCATGCCGAAGACACACGTGAAGAACTGCCCCTGGTGCCGGGCTTCACCGGCTTCGGCCGCGTGCCGACCGCCGAGGACGGGTCCTTCCGCTTCGTCACCGTGAAGCCGGGCATGGTGCCGGGCGCGGACGGCAAGCCGCAGGCGCCGCATATCATGGTGTCGGTATTCATGCGCGGCCTGGTCAAGCACGTGGCCACGCGCATCTATTTCCCGGACGAGACCGCTGCCAATGCCGCCGACGGCGTGCTGGCACTGGTGCCGGCCGAGCGGCGCGGCACGCTGATCGCCACGGCGCAGGGCAATGGTGCGCTGCGCTGGGACGTGGTGCTGCAGGGGCTGGGTGAGACGGTGTTTGATATCTGACGCATAATCAAGTCGGTGCACGCACAAGCCTTCTGCTTGGAAACATGAATGACATATGAAACGTTGCCGCCATCAGACAGCGCGGCGCGGTGCTGTCAGGGCGCCGTGCGCAGCGTGGCCAGCGCCGCCACCACGGCCGTGACGGCGCGCGGATCACGCAGCAGC
>LRMT01000013.1 GCA_001725945.1 Cupriavidus sp. UYMMa02A
GTCGCCTCGCTCCAGCAACTGGTGAAGCCGCAATACGGCGCAGGTGTGCCGGAGGTCATGGCAGGTGACCGACTTCTTTTCGGTGCGGTCGTGCAGTTCCAGTAGCACATCGGTTGGCAGCGCTTTCGATATCGTTGTAAAGATCTTCGTCAACGACTCTGTGGAAAGAGGGCTGCCAGTCTGGGCGTAACTGAACGATGGGAAGGCCGACCCCGGTAATTTCGCAATAGATCTGCACCAGGCTCGCCGTTGCGTCGCTGACGGGAATTTGCCTGACCGAATGGCGCGTTTTGATGCTGGGTTTCGAGTAACGGCTGTCGCTGCCAACGTCTTCATACTCGTTTGCCGGACGTTCAGCCAGTACCTTGTCCGGCCAAGTTCGCGGTCATAGCTGCTCTTGATCGCGTCCGCTGGCAGCAGCAAGAGTTCGCCGCGGCGCAGACCCTGATGCAGCATCAGCACGACGCGATGAGACCCCGCCAGCGCGGTAGTGCGCGCGCCGGAAGGGATTGATCCGATTCCGGATCCAGGATCTGATAGAGACTCTCGACGACGCTGGAGGGCAACGACCGGACGGTCTCGCTGCGGGCACCTTGACGAATGTGCAGTTGGCGGTAAAGCGTCGATAGTCGGTGGATCCGCGCTTCGATCTGTCGCATCTTCGCGTCCGCGGACTTCGACAGCCACGTGACCACCGATGTCACGAATGCCAGGCCGGTCTGCCACCGGTCCTCGTTGCTGCGCGTGGCGACAGGCTGATTACGCAGACTCACGAACCAAGACTCGAGAATGTCCGCAAGCCGGGCATCGTCAAGGTCGGAGAGCGCGTCATCCAGCGCATTCGCCTGGAATGACCGATCCGCATGCTCATACAGGTTTTCGATGTACCGCAGCA
>LRMT01000014.1 GCA_001725945.1 Cupriavidus sp. UYMMa02A
CGCATGGGCTGTGCGCGCGTGCCATGCGGCGCCATGGGCCGTGGTCCCGCTGCCCACCTGCGCAAACGTGCCGAGCTGCCGCACACATGCGCGCACCTCCCGGCACAGCGCGCGATGGCCGCCGAACAGGCGCAGGCTGGCCGTGACGTCGAGCATCAGCGTGGCCGCTTCCGGGTCTTCATCCAGCGTCACCAGCGGGGTGAAACGGAGCAGCGCCAGCGCCGCCGCATGCAGCAGTCCGGCCTCCGCGGTCAAGTCTCTTTCCAACTGCACCACGTCGGCCGACAGCGCCTGCACGCCGCCGCGCCGCATGCCGAAGCGCACGCCGAGCGCCATGGCCGGGGTATTGGCAAGCATCACGCGCTCGCGCTCCATCACCACCACCGGCACGGCATGGTGCAGCGTGCCGATCGGTGAAGATGCCGGGGAGGAAGCGCCGGGACCCGTTCAGGCCAGCTCGGCTGCAGCGCGTCCAGCGACAGGCGCGGCAGATGCACCGCGATCCAGTACGGCATGGGCGGAACCTCCCGCAACAACAGGTGAAACAAGCGGCGCAGGCATGGCATGGCCGCCGTTGCGCCTGGCGCCCTCCATGCCCTCCAGCCGCAACCGCAGCGGTGCTTCGCGCACCGGCCCGCGGCGCTTGTGGAAGACGATGGACAACTCATTGCCCGGCAGCGGTGCCAGCATCAGCCGCAGCACGGCCGGCGACGACTCGCGCAGCGCCGTGGCCGGGCGCATGGCCCACACCGCGGCGTCGCCAGCCTGTGCCAGCACCTGCAGGCGGCGCACCGCTTCGG
>LRMT01000015.1 GCA_001725945.1 Cupriavidus sp. UYMMa02A
CCCGCCGCGCCGCTGGCCGGGCGGGCCGTGCCGACACCGGCCCGCCCGCTGACCGTGTTCGATCCGCGCGGCCGAGAACCTGTTCTGGGCCGGACGTATGCCGAGCGCGCCGAGAACAACGTGAGGCTGTGCCGGCAGATCCTCGGTTCGATCGAAGCAGCGACGACACCGACAGACGGCACGCTGTCGATGGTTGGCCGGCTTGCGCAGATGGCGGGGCTGGTGCCGGCCGAGGCGCCGCTGCCGAAGGCGTCGCTAAGCCTGTTCGAGCGCAGTCTGGTCGCCACGCTGGCCGACGCACGGGGCGGTAACGGCCTGGCGCGGAGCCTGGCCGCGCACGCCGCCGCGGCGAGCGAGATCCGCAACCGCCTGTCCAACGACCACTGGCGCACGATCCTGGCCGCGCGCAATGATTTCGGCGACGCATGATGAAAGCCACGCTGGACCCCGGCGATGGCGGCGCCATCCGCTATGACCGCGCGCGCGTGCTGGCCGCGCTTGAACACCTGGCGATGCAGCTTGGCGCCATCAACGGCGCGCAGGCGACCGCATGACACGCGACAGCGCCTGGCGCCTGGTTCTGATCGGCCGCCATATCGAGCGGCTGGCCACCATGAGCAACTTCCTTCTGACCGCCATCGACACCGGCGCGCTGCGCTCGCGCAGCGGCTTCGAGTTGCTGCTGCACTTGTTCGACTGCACGCTGCGCTACCGCTCGCTCTATCCGGGCGGTGCCGACCTGGCCGCACTGGTCGACCTGCTGGTGCTGGAGCCCACCAATCCGCGCGGCCTGTATGGCTTGCTGGAGCGGCTGCGCGGCAAGCTGGAGCAGCTCGCGCCCGAGGGCAGTGCGCACGCGCGTGTGCCGCTTGTGGACCTGCTGCCCGCGCCAGGCGCGCTACCGTCGCGCGCGGCGCTGTGCGAGGCACTGGGCGATGCGGACGGCGATCCGGCCGCATTGTCGGCACTGTGCCGGCAGTTCATCGAGCGCATGGTGCGCGTGTCCGACGAGATCAGCGCACGCTATTTCAGCCATGCCGGCGCCAGCCCGGAGGCAGACTGGCCGTGAACGACGCTGTGACATCTTCCGCCGGAGGCTGCACGCTCAACGTGCTGCATACGACCGCATATCGCTATTCGCTGCCGGTCGAGCACGCGCAACAGCGTGCCGTTGTGACGCCGCCTGACCTGCCGTGGCAGCGCGTGACTGCTCACGAGACGCGCATCGAGCCCGCGCCCACGCACCAGCATGTGCGCATCGACGCGTTCGGCAACCGCGTGCTGCATTTCATGCTCGACGTGCCGCATACGCGGATGCAACTCACCTGCGCCAGCACCGTGGTGCTTACGCCGCGCTGGCAGGCGCTGGACCCGTCGGCATCCGCGCCGTGGGAGACGGTGGCGCAGGCGCTGCGTTTCCGTGCGGGTCAGCCGTTCGATGTTGCCACGCAGTTTGTCTTTGCCTCGCCCAATATCGCGCTGCATCCGAGTTTGCGGGAATACGCGTTACCCAGTTTTGGCGCAGGCGTGCCTGTCGTGGCGGGGGCGATGGATCTGATGTGGCGCATCCACCTGGATTTTGCCTATCACAGCGAATCGACGGAGGTGCATACGCCCGCCATGCAGGCGTTCGCGCAGCGCAGCGGTGTATGTCAGGACTTTGCGCAGGTGATGATCGGGTGCCTGCGGTCCCTGGGGCTTGCGGCTCGCTATGTGAGCGGGTACCTGTGCACCGAGCTTCCGCCTGGCGAGCCGCGGCTGGTCGGCGCGGACGCGTCGCACGCGTGGGTATCGGTGTATTGCCCCGTGGCCGGCTGGGTCGATCTCGATCCGACCAACAACGTGCTTGCGGATACCCGCCATGTCACGCTGGCGCTAGGGCGCGACTACAGCGACGTGCCGTTGCTGCATGGCGTGATCGTCGGTGGCGGCGCGCACGATGTGGATGTCGGGGTGACGGTAGTGCCGGTTGAGTGAGCCTCGGGCCGGAAGGGGGGCGCGCCTGCCAGGCACGACAACGCCGCCCCAGAAAAACCCTTACCCCAACTTCCTCTTCAACAACTCATTCACCTGCGCCGGGTTCGCCTTCCCCTTGGTCGCCTTCATCGCCTGGCCAACCAGCGCATTGAACGCCTTCTCCTTGCCCGCTCGGAACTCTTCCACCGACTTGGCATTGGCAGCCAGCACATCATCGATGATCTTCTCGAGCTCACCAGAGTCGGACATCTGCTTCAGGCCCTTGGCCGCAATGATCGCGTCAGCATCGCCATCCGATTCCCCCGCCCACATGGCCGGGAAGACATCCTTCTTGGCGGTGTTGTTGGACACCGTGCCATCGGCAATGCGTGCCAGCAACCTGGCAAGCTGGACGGGCTTCACAGGCGCCGCATCGATGCTGATGCCTTCACGGTTCAGCTGCGACGCCACATCGCCCATCAGCCAATTGGCAGCCGGCTTGGCATTGGCCGCACCGACCTCCGAAACGACGGCTTCGTAGTAGCCAGCCATTGCCTTGGTAGCGGTCAGCGTGCTCGCGTCATACGCCGACAGGCCGTACTGCGAAACGAAGCGCGCCTGCATGGCCGCCGGCAGCTCGGGCAGCTCGCCGCGCACGCGCTCGATCCACGCCGCGTCGATTTCCAGCGGCATCAGGTCGGGATCCGGGAAATAACGGTAGTCGTGCGCGTCTTCCTTGGTCCGCATCGCGCGCGTTTCGCCGGTGTCGGGGTCAAACAGCACGGTGGCTTGCTGGATCTTGCGGCCGTCCTCGATCTCCGCGATCTGCCACTGCACTTCGTAGTCGATGGCCTGCTGCAGGAAGCGGAACGAGTTCAGGTTCTTGATCTCGCGGCGCGTGCCGAATTCCTTCTGGCCGACCGGGCGCACCGAGACGTTGGCGTCGCAGCGGAAGCTGCCTTCCTGCATGTTGCCGTCGCAGATGCCAAGCCACACCACCAGCGAATGCAGGGCCTTGGCATAGGCCACGGCTTCGGCGGAGCTGCGCATGTCGGGCTCGGTCACGATTTCCAGCAGCGGCGTGCCGGCGCGGTTCAGGTCGATGCCGGTCATGCCGGCAAAGTCTTCGTGCAGCGACTTGCCTGCGTCTTCTTCCAGGTGGGCACGCGTGAGCTGCACGGTCTTTTCGTACACCTCGCCCTTCTTGCCTTCGACCTGGATGGTGATGCTGCCGCCTTGCACCACGGGGATCTCGTACTGGCTGATCTGGTAGCCTTTGGGCAGGTCCGGGTAGAAGTAATTCTTGCGCGCGAAGATGCTGCGCGGCGCGATGGTGGCGCCGATCGCGAGGCCGAACTGGATGGCGCGCTCGACGGCACCCTTGTTGAGCACCGGCAGCACGCCGGGCAGCGCCAGGTCAACCGGCGAGGCCTGAGTATTGGGCTCGGCGCCGAAGGCGGTGGAGGTACCGGAAAAAATCTTGGAGGCCGTCGAGAGCTGCGTGTGCGTTTCGAGGCCGATCACCACTTCCCATTGCATGGCGGTATTCCTGTTCGGTTCTTGGGTTCTGTCTGTTGCGGCGGCCCGGCGCGGGCGCGGTCCGGTTGTCAGTGTTGTGGGCGCGCTCAAGGGTCCGGGCTCGCGAGCCAGGAGTCGAGCTGGGCCATGGCGGCGACGCGGGCCATGGCATCACCGCCCACTGTCCCGCCCCGGTTGGCGGCGCGCGCCCCGCCCGGTGCGTCGCGTCGCATGTTCAGCTCGCTGGTGCCGTCAAAGCCGTGGTACGCACCGGGATAGATTTCGAGCCGGAAGCGCGCATCGGGCTGGCGGCGGCGAGTACTGCGCTTGCAGCATGGCGCAGCGCGTGGCCGATAGTCGTCGCGCCGCCGATCATCAGCAGCACGGCGCGCGCAGGCGGAAGCTGTGCTGCTGCACGGCGCGCTTGCAGGCAGGGTAGAAGGCTACGGCACGTTCCACCGGCGGCGTATCGGCCGGCCACGGCCGGCTCGCGTCGACGGTGGCGAGCACGGCCTGCGCGCCGTTGGACCAGCCGAGCAGCACGATGCGCGCAGCATCGATACCGGGCTGGCCCGCCACCCAGCGCAGTGCCGCCAGCGCGTCGGCCCGGCGCGCGCGTTCGTCCATGCTGCGCGTGTCGGGCGAGTCGCCGCATCCTTGCAGCCGGCCGTGCGCGGACAGGCTGTCGGGCATCAGCACGGCGTAGCCGCGCTCGGTGAGCCACTGCGCGTATTCGCGATAGCGCGGTTGCAGTGCGGGGGCAGCATCGGCGGCGCGGTCGACAGCATTGCCTGCTTCCACGCGAACGGCATCGGGGCGCCGGCCCAGCAGCCCGCCGCAGCCATGCAGCGCGACCACGACCGGCAGCGGACGGGTACGCGGCGTGCTGCCTTCACGCGGTACGAACCAGTAGGCGTTGAGCGCCAGGGCGCTGTTCGCCCGGCAATTGCACGCGTTGCGCCGGCGCCGCGGGATGCGCGGCGG
>LRMT01000016.1 GCA_001725945.1 Cupriavidus sp. UYMMa02A
TCCCCTTTTGCGGGTAGTAGCATTGTTGGGCTACTGCTGCGAGTCCTAGTGCAGCCGGATGCGCTCGGCGCTGAATGGCGGCTCGCGCAGGCGTACGCCGGTGGCGTCGAAGATCGCGTTGGCGACGGCCGCCGCAGCCGGCAGCGTGGCGGCAGGGCCCGCGGCCAGTGTATTGCGCGTGGCCAGGGTTCCGGCCACGCGGATCTCCGGCAGGTTCGTGCCTGCGACGGCGGGCAGGGCACCGTGTGACGCCTCGGGCGGCTCGGCTGGCCAGGCATCGAAGCCAGGCGATTGCGCGGTCAGTTGCCGTGCGGTCTGCGCCACCATGTGCTCCAGCGCAGGGGCGGCCGGCGTGGCGCGCGATGGCACGGCCGATTCGCTGTCGTGCCCGACAGTGACGCGCGTCACGGCCAGCTCGCCGGTGGTGCCCTCGACTTCCACTTCCGCAACCCATGCCGACCAGCTTTGCGCGGCGTCGTCCTCGACCACATGCGCGTACGCGAAGCCGCGGCCACGGCGCACATTGCCGCTTCGCGTTGCGCCGGTGCCTGGCGCCGACGGATTCCATCCTGCGCGTTCGGCCACTTCGCGGACCACTGCTGCGCCGCGTGCGTCGTCAAGGTGTTCGAGCCGCAGCTCCACAGCATCAGTGCCTGCACTCGCGGCAATCTCGTCGAGGTGCGATTCCAGCGCGAATACCTGTGCGCGGGCGCTCACGAGCGGCGCGGCTGTTACGCTGGCTGGAGTGCCAGCGGCGGCGATGTCGATGTTGGGGATGCGATAGGGCGGCAGCACGCCGTCGATCGCTTCGGCGCCGGCGGCGACATCGGCAACCGGTGCCGTCGTGCGGGTCAGCCACAGCGCCAGCGGCACGGCTGGCGCTGTGGTGCCGCCAAGCGTGGCGGCATACGCATCGATCACGACATCGCCACGCGCACTATTGATCTGCCAGTCGAGCGATGCGTCCGCCAGTCCAACATCGTCAGCGGTAATGGTTCGCCGCACGCAGCCGCCTGCGGCATGCGCCATCAGCGCGGCGTCGGCGGCGGCGTGGTGCGCGAGGAGACCGGGGTCCGCGCCGTCGTCGGCGGCTTGCCAGCACACCAGCGTGATCTGTTGTTCGCCGATGCCGAGCAGAGCCGCCAGCTCG
Organism: Cupriavidus sp. UYMMa02A; assembly: GCA_001725945.1. Lineage (GTDB taxonomy): Bacteria > Pseudomonadota > Gammaproteobacteria > Burkholderiales > Burkholderiaceae > Cupriavidus. The sequence continues at coordinate 1,151 of LRMT01000016.1, forward strand.
GCGCGCAACGCGCCCGGGCG
>LRMT01000017.1 GCA_001725945.1 Cupriavidus sp. UYMMa02A
AGGCCGCTATCCGTTCGGCCGCTACGCGCAACAAGCCCAGATCGACACCGCCTACGCCAGCTACAAGGACGGCGAGACGGCGGCGGCGCTGGCCGCGGTGGACCGGTTCATCCAGCTTCACCCGAGCATCCGTCCGGCGTCGTGCCGGCGCGTGCTTGCATGGCGCCCTTGCCGTTCAGCACGGACTTGAGCAGGCCGTCGAAGCCCTGGCCGATGCGAGGGGCCCAGTCGCCGGCATTGCTGTACTTCGGCGCACCCGCTGCGCCGGTGGCGTGACAGGCCGCGCAGACTTCCTTGTAGACCTGCTCACCGGTCTTGAGACGCGCGGTGCGTTGGCGTCCTTGATCTCGAGCGATGCGACCGGCTTGATGCGGTCATTGACGGCTTCCGCCGTAGTGATCGACCCGGCACCTTCCTTGGATCCATGGCCGACAAAATTGACCAGCAGGATGATCACGATGATCGGCACCAGGAAAGCCGCGATCACCACCGCGATCAGCTGCTTCGGCGTCTTGATGGGAGACTCGTGTTCGTCGTGTTGGTGTTGGACGTCGCTCATACAGAACTCTCAGTTTTGCAGGAAACTTCAGCCGCTCACGCTCGGCTTGATTTATCGGGCCCTTCGCCTGGGTCCTCTGATTGCGTGGTTGTTCGGTACTGTCCCCCGTCTACGACCGCAGCGCGCTGCGTTTTAACGGAAATAGCTCGCGATTATAGCCGCAAAGGCTCATGTCAGGGTCAAAAGAGACGGTTCCGAGACGTCCGGGGCGCCCCCGGATTCCCGCGCATGGACGCGTCAGCGCAAACGCGGTATCCTATGCGACTTCTTCGCGGCGGCACTCGCTCGTCGCACAGGTTGCACCTGTGGCAGAAGCTGCCGCCAGTGCCAGACCGCTTTCCGCGCGCCCGTAGCTCAATGGATAGAGTACTGCCCTCCGAAGGCAGGGGTTGCTGGTTCGATCCCAGCCGGGCGCGCCAATTTCCACAAGGTTTCCCGCTTTTCCCCAACCGAGGCGCTTAGGTCAACTGTGGCTAAACTGCCGCCTCCTAGCACTCAGGCCGCAAGCCGGTGCTCGAAATACGCCGGCGCCGATCATCCAGAATGGCGTAGAGCGCAGCCAGGTCATTCGGATCCGGGTTGAGCCATGCATCGAGGTTTTCTTCCCTGATCGGAATGATGCAGCGGTCGTGGCCGGCGGCGGCGCTCTCCGGTGGTGGATCGTCGGTGATCGCGGCAAAGGAAAACAGGTCGCCCTCCTCGTCCGTGCCCTTGGTGAACGACCACAGGCAGGCCACGAGCATGTCCTGCGGCGGCTGTGGCCGGAACTCCAGCACGTTGTTTTCCAACGGCTCGCCCGGGCCCAATTCGCGCTGCTCGACCCGATGCCGCGGCACGTTCTCGAAGAAGGACGTCGCCACCATGACACCGTGTTGGCGGCCGAACAGCTTGCGCCAGGCGTTCTCCAGGTTATTGCGCCGCGCGTTGTACGTGCCCGGCTTGTTTTTCTCGTCGGCCTCGGTCCAGCCGGGCAGCCGGCACTGGTAGCGCATCGGCACCAGCAAGCGCTGGCCTTCACGTTCAATCATGACGGGAGCGTAGTGGCCCGGAAATATCCGGAAATCCCGATCGATCAGCCCGGTGCGCTGCAGGTCGGCCAGGCTGCTCTGGAACTGGCCGATCTTGGCCGTGGCAATGCGCCGGTCGTTTTCTGCCTTTTTCGTTGGCCTGGCGGCCAGAGCACGCTCCGCCGCCGCGAGCCGTGTCCGTTGCTCGAACAGCCTGGCCTCGAGGACGTTGGCTTGCTCGCGGTCACCCTCGGCGATCAGCACAGCGATCTCGTGTTCCTGCTCATTGTCCGGCGCGGCAAAGTCCGCCCGCATGGCTTTCGGGATCCTCAGCCAGCCGCCGTCCTGGCGCTTCGTCCAGAACATTTCGTAATAGCGCCGCAGACTGATGTGGGCGCGAACCGCCTCACGAAGTGGCGGTGTTCGGCCCGGATCATGGATGAATAGCACATCGGATTCCCCCTTTTGCAAGGGATGCCACCCGAGCGAGGGTACACCACTGGCGGCAAGCCGTCGCTTGAGGCAGGAGGCGCACGGCATTCTCCCGCTCAGTCATGGAGCAATGCCGGGCGCCGCGCGAGCCATGCTCCAGTATGTGCCCGGGCGTAGAAACCATAGCTGCCCGTATGCCGAGGGCTTACCTTGGCCCCGGTTCGACGGCGTGCTGGAACAGCTCGCGCAAGACGCCGCGTATCCACTGGTTGCCGGAATCGCGATGCACGCGGTCGTGCCAGTACATCGCGATATCGATCTCCGGCAACGCCAGCGGCGGCGTCACGAGCTGAAGGTCCATGTCGGCGGCCAGCGTCTTGCCAAGCGTCATCGGCACCAGTACCACCGCGTCGCAGCGGCGCACGATCAGCGCGGCCGTGGTGAACATGGGCACGCGGCAGACGATGTTTTCACGCGGCACGGCCGCTTCGACGGCGCGCTCGACCGACAGGTGTTCGTGCCCCGTCCCGGCCGCCGTCACCAGCACATGCTGTTCCGCGATGAACGATGCCATGTCCGGCGTCGTGCCCAGGCGCGGATGGCCGCGGCGCGTCACGGCCACATAGCGTTCGCGCCACAGCGGCTGACGGCGCACGCCCTGAATGAGGTTCGGGAACGAGCCCACGGCGACATCCACCAGCCCGGACTCCAGCCACAGGTCGATGTGCTGCGCATCGCAATTGACTACCTGCACATGCACGCGCGGCGCATCGTGCGCGAGCCGGTTAAGCAATGGCGGCAACATCGGCGCCACGCCCGCATCGATGATGAAGAAGCTGAAGGTCCGTTCCGCCAGCGCGGGGTCGAATGCGACATGGTCCGAGCGCAGCGCGCGCGTGCGCTCGAGAATGTCGCGCACCGGCTCGGCGAGCGCCAGCGCCTTGGGCGTGGGCTCCATGCGCAGCGCCACGCGCACGAACAGCGGATCGCCGAAATAGACGCGCAGCCGTGCCAGCGTCTTGCTCAGCGCAGGCTGCGTCAGGTTGAGCACCCGCGCCGCCTTGGTCAAGCTGCGTTCGGCCAGCAGCACATCAAGCACCTGGAGGTGATGCAGGCCGAGATCGTCTTCATGGCGCTGAGGAATAGTGTCCATGACGTCGTCTCAATATGGTTGGCCAGCATTCCAACCAGTCTACGCGCAGGCGGCGGCCCCAGTCCTGAAGAACAGGTCGCGGGTGACAAGGCCGATCTTCACGCGGTCATGCGGGCGGCCCACGGGACCGTTGTTCATGCGCTCGAACCAGCTGTCGAGCTTGTCGTCGAGGCGAAGCAGAAAGCCGCTGGCGCCGTGGCGGCGGTGATAAGGCTGTCGCCATGACAGCCTGTCGTTCGGGCGAACACCGCTGTTCAGTACCGCTGCTGCTCGTTGCGCCCCTTGATATTGCCGGCGACGCCGCCCGCCACCGCGCCGATGGCCGCGCCGGTCCACCCGCTGCCGCCCGCAATGGCCGCAATGCCCGCACCGGCAGCGGCACCGAGGGCAGCGCCTGACACCGTGCCTTGCTGTTGCGGCGTCATGCCCGTGCATGCGGAAACACTGGCCACCGCCAGTGCCACGCCGCGCCGATCCAATGAAGTCGTTTCATGGCTTGCCTTGTTTGTTGGCCTGCAGTCCAGGCACCACCATCTCGAACCAGATGGTTTCGAGAACCGGCCGCTGCAGGCGGTCCGGGTTGGCGGCATACCAGCGGTCCAGTCCCTGGCGCACCGAGTCGAGGGTATGGCCCTTCAGCCCTCTTGCCAGCCGCGGCACGATGGTCTGCGAGTCGGGCGGCGTGTTGCCCGCGTGGTAGGCGACATCGACCTGCACGACGTTGGCGATACCGACAAGATAGGCCTTCTTCATCTGCTCCGAGGATTCGGTCCACTGTTTGCCTGTCACCAGCGGGACCTCGTCGGCACGGGCCAGTCCCGCGCCCATGGTCAGCGCCATGCACGCCACGGCGGCCAAGGCGTGCAGCTTCTGCATTGTTGTCATTGCACACTCCTGCGGGCAGTGAGGGGGATTGGCTCGCATAAGCGCCGCGTCTGACCCGATTCCGGGTGCCCGCTGGCGCGCTTTCATATTAGTTCCGATTCCACTGGTCGCCATGTCGTCGTGCACCGGCAAACCGGCACTCTGGCCCTCCGCGGGCATGACGCCTGCAGCCAGTCACCGAAAAATTTCAGATCGCCAAGCCGCGCTCCGGGCGCCATGTGCTGATAAATTCGCCTGGATCTGCATATTCCATCGGGAGGCGCGACGTGACACTGACGGTACGGATCCGGCGCGCCGCCAGTTCGGGGGTTGCGGGCCTCGCCATGGCGCTGGCCAGCGCGGGCGGTGCCGCCGCGCCGCTCGACCTGCCGGGCGCGCTGCCCAATATGGTCGGGCTCGGCGTGGGCTCCACGACCGAGTTCGCGGGTGGCAAGGACCGCATGATCGGCGTCGTGCCCGGCGTGCGCTACGTGACGCCCGGTGGCCGGCTGCTCGAATGGTACGGGCCGTATGCGCAGTTCAACTTCGGCGGCCTGACGGGCTTCCAGTGGGGGCCGGCCGTATCGCTGCGTCTGGGACGCAGCGGCGTCGACGATCCCGTGGTGTCACGCATCCACGAGATCGACACCACGGTCGAGGCCGGCGGCTGGTTCGGTTACGAATACCTGCACGAAGGGTCCATCCCGTTTCGCCTGCGCGGCGGCATCAATGTGATGACCAATGCCGGCATCGTCTACGGCGGCGCGCGCGTGACGGCCAACGCCTCGGCGTGGGTGCCGTGCACCGCCGCGTCTATGCCCGGCGCGGGGGTCGGCGCCAGTTGGGTCAGCGACAGCTTCAACCGCACCTATTTCGGCGTAACCGACGGCGACTCGGCTGCGAGCGGCCTGCCGGCATACAACCCCGGCGGCGGGCTTGAGCAGTTCACGGGCTGGCTCGCGCTGATCTACCAGATCGACAAGCACTGGTATGCCGGGGCCATGGTCTATGCCCAGCGCCTGACCGGAGATGCCGCCGACAGCCCCATCGTCACCCAGCGCGGCACGCGCAACCAGATCACCTACGGCCTCGGGCTCGGCTATGCGTGGCGGTAATCCGCGAGCGTGGCATGCGTGTCGCGGCTGTAACGTATTGCCCGCGCCACCCCGGGCACCGCGCGGCACACCACTCGCCGCGCTGGCGCCATGGCGCGGAGACGGCGGAATGCGCGATGCATCATCGCTGAAACACTTCCGCACAATTCAGCAGCCCTGACGCCGCGTGGACGGCGAAATGTGCTTGCAGTCCGCGCGCCGCCGCCCATGGCGCGCAATATGCGTGGCGAATGCGCTGGACGGGCCGCCCCGGCCGAGTCCTGCGCGGTGCAAGGCGGCCCGGCACATCAATCCGGAGGTGCGCCATGCCCGCGATTCCTGATGATCTGCTTGCGTCACTGCGTACGGCCGTGCGTGGCAAGGTGTTGCTGCCTGGCGAGCCGGGCTATGACCAGTCGCGCGCATCTGGAACGCGATGGTCGACAAGCACCCCGCACTGATCGTGCAGTGCACGGGCGCTGCCGACGTGGCGGCAGCAGTGGCCTTTGCACGCGACAACGGCCTGCTGCTGGCGGTACGCGGCGGCGGCCACAATATTGCGGGCAAGGCCCTGTGTGATGACGGCCTCGTCATCGACCTCTCGCCGATGCGCGCTGTCCATATCGACACCGGCTCGCGGCGCGCGTGGGTGGAGCCTGGCGCGTTGCTGGCCGACTTCGACTACGAGGCCCAGGCTTGTGGGCTGGCGACGCCGCTAGGCATCAATTCGACCACGGGCGTGGCCGGGCTGACGCTTGGCGGCGGCTTCGGCTGGCTGACGCGCAAGTACGGCATGACTGTGGACAACCTGCTTTCGGCGCAGGTCGTGATGGCCGACGGCCAGCGCCTGCATGCCAGCGAACAGGAACATCCCGACCTGTTCTGGGCGCTGCGTGGCGGTGGCGGCAATTTCGGCGTGGTGACGCTGTTCGAATTCAGACTGCATGCCGTCGGCCCGCAGATCCTGGCTGGGCTGCTCGTATTCCCGGCAGCGGACGGGCGGGCGGTGCTCAGCCAGTACCGGCTGTTCACCGAAACCATGCCCGAAGACCTCAACGTCTGGGTAGTGCTGCGCCAGGCGCCGCCGCTGCCGTTCCTGCCGACTACCGTGCACGGCACCGACGTGGTGGTGCTGGCCGTGTTCTACGCAGGCGATCCCGCGCAGGGCCAGCCGCTGCTCGCGCCGCTGCGAAGCTCGGCACGTTGCTGGGCGAGCATGTCGGCCCCATGCCGTACGTGGCGTGGCAGCAGGCGTTCGACCCGCTGCTGGCGCCAGGCGCGCGCAACTACTGGAAATCGCATAACTTCACGCAGCTCCCCGACGGGGCCATCGATGCGATGATGGACTTCTCCGGGCGCCTGCCTTCGCCACATTCGGAAATCTTCATCGGCCATGTCGGCGGCCGGGCGGGCACCGTCGCCGCGGACGCGACGGCCTATCACCACCGCGACGCGCGCTATGTCATGAACGTGCACACGCGCTGGGAATCCCCGGGTGAAGATGCCACCTGCGTAGCCTGGGCAAGAGACTTCTTCCGCGCTACAGAGCCTTATGCCACAGGCGGCGTCTATGTGAACTTCCTGACCGAAGATGAAGCGGCACGCATCGGCGCGGCCTATGGTCCCAACTATGAACGCCTGGCCCGCATCAAGCAGAAGTACGATCCGGCGAACCTGTTCTGCGTGAATCAGAACATCGCACCTTCCGCCTAGCGCCCGGTGCGAGGGTCGGGCATGCGCCTTGCTATGATGCGCGCATGCCCGACGATTTCCTGATTCCCCACCACGAGTACGACATCACGGCGATCCGTGCACAGGGCGCTGGCGGGCAGAACATCAACAAGGTGTCCAACGCGGTGCATCTGCGCTACGACGTGCGCGCGTCCTCGCTCGCGCCGGACCACAAGGAGCGCCTGCTGCAACTGCACGACCACCGCATCACGCGTGATGGTGTCGTTGTCATCAAGGCCCAGCAGCACCGCAGCCTGGAGCTGAACCGTGACGACGCGATCCGGCGCCTGCACGAGCTGGTCGTCAGCGTGGCAACGCCGCCGCGCACGCGCCGCCCGACCCGGCCAACCCTCGCTTCACGCAAACGCCGCCTCGAGAGCAAGACCCAGCGCGGCCAGGTCAAGGCGCTGCGCGGCCGCGTTACGGAGTGAGCGCCAGGGCGGTCCGCCTGCTGCCTGCCGGGGTCTTCGCGGGCTGAGGCCGCCGGTAGGCCGGGAAATAGCCGCTGAGATCGTCCGTGGAAGTGGCGCCTCCTTCCGACAAGGCTCGATACGCCTGCGGATTGACGACCACGCGCTGCGTGGCGAACACATGTGTGTCCGGCGAGAACCCTCGCTTGAATTCGTGCAGGGAATCCGGGGCCGAGCCGAGCCCGCCGCCGAGGTGCAGCCGCGAAAAGCCATTCGAGCGGCCCCACTCGCGCGCGGTGTGGATGATGATCTTGGTCGGCTGGCGGTGGCGGTAATCCCAGTCCGATCCGGACAGGTGGTACTGCATGATGCCGGAGCGCCGCGCGAGCGTGAACAGCGCGCCGCCGATGACCTTGCCCGCTTCCTCCGCGACCAGCAGCAGCAGGTCGTCGCCCAACTCATCGACCAGCGAACGGTAGTACTGCTTGTCGAAGAAGTAGTACTCGGTTGCGCACCGGCGCGTCATGGTCTGGTTGTAGATTTCGATGAAGCGTGGAAGCGTTTCGAAGTTCTCATCGAACCGCACCGTCACGCCCGCGCGCCGGGCGCGGTTGATGCCGAGCTTGTGGCGCGACTGCGTTTCCTGCCAGAGCTTTTCGGGCGGCTTGGTCAGGTCGACCGACACGGTCAGTCCCTGCTGGAGCACGAGCCCCATCGAACTCTTCCAGTGCGCGTTGAGCAGCTTGGCAGTCTCAGGAAACATGAAACGCACCCGGCTTCGCGCAGCATCTGCACCATGGCCCGGAACGCTGTGTCCGCGAAATCCGGCGGCGCTCCCGTGCTCAGCAGCGGGCCACCGTATCCGTAGGGCGACGTGGCGTCCCATAGATCGTCGGTGAGCTCGCGGCGGACAAAGGGGACAAGGAGCTCGTGCGTGCCGTTCGTCACGTGCACCGCGAACGCGCGGCCGCGTTCACTGCGCTCCGCGGTCTTCAGCCACGCTGGCGTATGGTGGCAGTCATGGCTGCAGCGCTCCAGGGCGGCGTGCCAGGCGGTACTGGTGATATCCAACAGGTTCGCTTGCATCTGTTGCTCCCTGACAGGATGCCTGCGGAATCCGCCCGGACCGCCGTGGCCCTGGAGCGGTTCGCAGCGATCGATATGGTTTCAGCGTGCAGACTGCAGCGCCGCGATGCGCTGCTCGATCGGCGGATGGCTCGAGAACAGTGCCATCCACGATTTCCCTCCGGCAATGCCCATGGCCTGCATGTTCTGCGGCAGCCCGTCCGGCTCCAGCCCGCCCAGGCGGCGCAGCGCGGCGACCATCGGCGTCGGCGTGCCCATCAGGCCGGCCGCGCCCGCGTCGGCGCGGAATTCGCGGCGGCGCGAGAAGGCGGCGACGATGATGCTGGCCAGGATGCCGAACACGATCTCGCAGACGATCACCGTGACCATGTAGCCAATGCCGGGTCCGCTCGACTCCTCGTCGTTCTTGCGCAGCATCGAGTCGACGAAGTAACCGACCACGCGCGCAAGGAAGATCACGAACGTGTTGACCACGCCCTGGATCAGCGTGAGCGTCACCATGTCGCCATTGGCCACGTGCGCGACCTCGTGCGCCAGCACGGCTTCCACTTCGTCGTGCGACATCGACTGCAGCAGGCCGGTCGATACCGCGACCAGCGAGCTGTTCTTCGTCGCTCCCGTGGCAAAGGCGTTGGGCTCGCCCTCGTAGATCGCTACCTCCGGCATCGGCAGGCCTGCCTTCTGCGTGAGCTTCTGCACCGTCTGCACGAGCCATAGCTCGGTGCTGGTGCTCGGGTGCGTGATGACCTGGGCACCGGTGGACCACTTGGCGATGGTCTTGGACATCAGCAGCGAGATAAACGCCGCCGAAGCCCATCAGCGCGGCAAACGCGAGCAGCATGCCGAGGTTGAGACCGTTGGCGGTCAGGAAGCGGTTCACGCCAAGGACGCTGGCGGTGATGCTGAGGACAAGCATGACGCGAGGTTGGTCGCCAGGAAAAGAAGGACGCGTTTCATGAGAATGGAACAGGACAGCAGGAAAGACGCGGACAGGCCGCAGGCGCGCGCGGGCCTCAACGGCGCAGCACGCAGGAACGGTCAGGCGCGGCGAATGCCGCGCAGGTGGGGATCAGCCGCGCGGTGGACGCGGCAGCAGGGGGAGGTCTGGATCAGGCAGGGTAGTGCCGGCGTAGCGTGGCAGCCCGGACTGGCCGGAACTGGTGGCAAAGCGGATCTGGGATGCGGGCAGAGTCAGGTCCGCAAGATCGTTGTCATCCGGAGACGGCTCGGCGGATTCCGACACCTCGGTCGGCGGCGTGCCGCCCGGCGCGGTGTCCTCAGGCGCTGCGCACAGTCCCGCCGAATGGTTGTCCGCCTGCTGCGCCACGCAGGCTGCAGCATCCGACATGTGCACGGCGGTACTGGCCCACGCCTGGAACGGCAGGCAGGCCAGCATCAGGACCAGCAGGAAAAGCCGGATGGTACGCACGCGACAGCGGATATTCGGATGGGGATGCCAGGAATTCTACAGGAAGGCGAGCGCGCCCCCGGTGGCGTAATGATCGCTAGCCAACGATGCGGGCGGCTGCGGATGCCATCAGGCGGCTACCGCTGACGCCTCTCCAGCGGATCACGCACTTCTGGGCTAGACTACGTTAAACCCCGTAGTCACTACAGAGATTCCCAGCCCATGCGTATCGGCGAACTATCCCGAAACAGCGGTTGCGACGTCGAAACCATCCGCTATTACGAACGCGAGGGCGTGCTGGACGCGCCGCAGCGTGAAGACAACGGCTATCGCCGCTACGGCGAAGGCCACCTCGTGCAGCTGAACTTCGTGCGTCACTGCCGTTCGCTCGGCATGAGCCTGTCGGACGTGCGCCGGCTGCGCGACTTCGAGCGCAACCCGTCGCAGGACTGTGACGACGTGAACGCGCTGCTGGACCGGCAGATCGAGCAGATCCACGCTCAGCGCGTAGCGCTGGAGGCACTGGAAAGCCAGTTGCGTGCGTTGCGCGAGACTTGCCACCACCAGCACCAGGCGGCCAGCGAATGCGGCATCCTGCAGAACCTGCAGCAGGCCGCTGCCGGCGCGCCATGCGAATGCCATGCGCATGCGGGCGGTGGGCCAGCCGGCTGACGGCCGCGCGCGCCGACTGGGCTGTGCTACGATCCCAGTTCGCTTCCCTGCACCAGAGCGGTGCGGGTGATGCGAGACAGACGCGCCGGATCGCCTGATCGCCACCTTCTTCCTGGCTATGATCGATCCGGTTCTCCGAGCCAGATTCCTGTTCCTGTTGTCCGCGTGACCCTCATGCCCGCCCGCCATTCGCTGTCCGCCGTTCCAGTTCGCTCCGCGCGACAGGTACGCGTGCGCGCCGGCGCCCTGGCTGCGCGCATGACGCCTCGCCGCCGGGTCAGTGCTCCGCCTGATCTCGCCCGGTTCCCAGCCTGATCGTCCCTACCGGGGCCCGGGCCGAACCGGGCCCGAGCCCCACGCCAGCGTTTTGACACCCTTGTGCCTTGCGGCCACCGAGTGACGCGTCAACGCCGGCTTCGATTCGCTGTTTCCAGATGTTCCCGCATGGACGCGCGGTGGCAACGCCGCTTCGCCACCGTGCCGGGTCAATCCTGACCACCCCGACCCCTGATGGAGGAACTAGCCATGACGGCCACCAACCCGACCGCACCGACCCTCTACCTGACTGAACTCGACGTGACGCGCCTGGAGCGCATGGCCAGCCGTCCTGGCGCCGGCCCAATGGCCGATATGCTCGATGCGCTGCTCGCGCGCGCGGCAATCGTGGCGCCGCAGGACATCCCGACCGACGTGGTCACCATGAATTCCCGCCTGGTCTGCACATTGCAAGGCGACGCCCAGCCGCGCCTGTGGACGCTGGTCTACCCCGATGAGGCTGATTTCGACGCGGGCCGCCTATCGGTGCTGTCGCCGGTTGGCCAAGCCCTGCTGGCGCGCGCGCGGGCGAGGTCGTGAGCTATCGCATGCCCGACGGCCGTGAACAGCACGTGACGGTGACGGAGATTACCTTCCAGCCGGAGGCCAGCGGCCAGTACACGCTTTGAACCCGTGAAACGGGCTCGCAACGCTTTGGCGTGCGGGCCCGCAGGGACTTATCGGGCCGCTTGCAGATGGCGATCCACCGCACCGTTCGTCAGCAAGGCCGTCGTTTCACGACTGACAACTCACCATTCGTCGCAGCGTCATTTCCGATGGCGCGCCGCGTGACTAAGCTTCAGTCCGTGCTCGCATCGCAACAAAGATTGCATAGCGGCAAGAAGTCAGCCGGTCACATAAAGAAAGACGAAATCAGTTGAAGGAGTCCGAAATGATCGCCAAACGCATTCTTGGCGGCGCGTTCGTGGTGGTGGCCCTGGCCGTATCCGCCGCGGCGATGGCTGCACCTGCCGCGACCAGCAAGGCAGGAAAGTTCGATGTCTACGCCGACGCACTGCGTACCGGCAAGTTCGACCCGTTCGTTGACGGTACCAAGCAAGGCAGGTACGACGTCTACACCGACGGCGCGCGCACGGATCGCTACAACCCCTATACGGACGGCGCGAAGGACCGCTTCAACCCTTATACGGACGGGACAGCCACATTCAGTGGCGAGATTTCCGCCAGCTCGACCGACAACTCGCGCACCGGCGACGGCTCGCTCTACGGGTATCGCGTCTGACGCACGTCCACAGGGTTCTTCCAGGACCTGCTGCGGCCACCACGGTGGCCGCAAGTTTTCTCTCCCGCCTGCCCGGCAGACCTCCTCCTCCTTCTCTCTGCGCCGGGCAGGCGATTTTTATTCCACGAGGCGGGTAGCGACCGAAAGGCGCCTGGCAGGCATGTGATGGCGCTTGCGCAGGCTGACGTGGCCGCAACAATGTCCGCGTGTCTTTTGGCGCTTCAGAGCTGGCGCGCGGCGAAGGTGTCGCACTTGCGGATATCGCCGGTAGTCAGCCCCTGGCGCAGCCATCGCACGCGCTGCTCGCTGGTCCCGTGCGTGAAGGCTTCCGGCACCACATAGCCCTGTGCCTGGCGCTGCAGGCGGTCATCGCCGATCGCGGCAGCGGCCTTCAGGCCTTCTTCGATATCGCCGGGTTCGAGCAATTGCTGGTTCGCGCGCTGCGCGGTGGAGGCCCAGACGCGGCCAGGCAGTCTGCCTGCAGTTCCATACGCACGGAAAGCTGGTTGGCCTGCGCCTCGCCCATGCGGCGGCGTGCGGCATCGACCTTGTCGGACACGCCCAGCAGGTTCTGCACATGGTGGCCGATCTCGTGGGCGATCACGTACGCCTGCGCAAAGTCGCCGCCAGCGCCGAAGCGCTTGCGTAGTTCGTCATAGAAAGCCAGGTCGAGATAGACCTTGTGGTCGCCGGGACAGTAGAACGGACCCATGGCTGATTGACCCGTGCCGCAAGCCGTCGGCGTGGCGCCCGAGAACAGCACCAGCTTGGGCGGCTCGTAACGGCGGTTCAGCTCGGTCTCGAAGATGTGTTCCCACGTCCGCTCGGTACTGCCCAGCACCTTCCTTGTGAACACCGTGAGCTGGTCGTTGGCCGGCGGCCGGTTGACCTGTTGCTGCTGCGGCGCCTGCTGGCCCTGCAGGACGGATGCGCCCTGCATGATTACCGTCGGGTCGATGCCAAAGAAATACGACGCGGCAAGGGCAATGATGACCGTGCCGATGCCGATCGTCTTCGGACCACCGAACCCGCCACCGCCAAAGCCGCCGCGGCGGTCCTCAACGTTCTGGCTTTCGGCTTCGTCATCGAGACGCATGGGGGCTCCGGGGAATTGGTGTTGGGGGAGTGGAAATGAAGTATAGCAATGAGGAATTTGGGGGGTGTCGTGCTTGACGGGCACTCGCTGCTTCCGCGGCGTAGCCGGCGAAACAGCCGCGCATGCCAAGAATGACAATCCCGGCAGACCCCCGACAATCCCGGCGGGACCACCCTGCTACACCCCTTTCCCGCCACTCCCCAACAACGCCTTCAGCGCGCCCAGCCGATCCTTCGGACTCATCGCCGGCGTCTCGTCCTTCGCGCCGGCGCCTCTTCAAGCTTCATCTCGCCGATAAACCGCGACGGTTCGCACGAGTATGTCTCCCGCGCACGCTTGCGCTTCTTGCACCAGCTGATCTGCAGGCTGCGCTGCGCGCGTGTGATGCCCACATACATCAGACGCCGCTCTTCCTCGATCTTCTCGTCGCCCATGTCTTCATCCTCGCGGCAGTGCGGCAGGATGCCCTCTTCCACGCCGACCAGGAACACGTGCGGATACTCGAGCCCCTTGGACGCATGCAGCGTCGACAGCCGCACCGCGTCGGGATCTTCCTCGCGGCCCTCGAGCATGCTCATCAGCGCCACCGTCTGGGTCAGTTCGAGCAGGTTCTTGCCTTCGTCGCCAAAGCCGTCGGCCTTGTCGAAGCCGGTCGCTTCGCCCTCGCCTTCCGCTTCGGGCCGAGTGCCCTTGCGCTTGAGCCAGTCGAGAAACTCGAGCGTGTTGGTCCAGCGCGACTGCGCCTGGCGTTCGTCGAAGGCGTCGTACAGGTAGGCCTCGTAGTGGATGCCTTCCATCAGGTCGTCGAGCACTACGCTGGCCGGGTCCTTCTCCGCGCGTCGGCAAGGCGGACCATCGATTCGCAGACACGCGCAGCGGCTCGAGCTGGCGCGGCTGCAGCTTGGCTTCTATGCCGCCCATCATCGCCGCCTCGAACAGCGACACCTTGGCCTGGCCCGCGAACGTGCCCAGTACTTCGAGCGTGGTGTTGCCGATTCCGCGGCGCGGCGTGGTAATGGCGCGGATGAACGCGGGATCATCATCCGGGTTGGCGATCAGTCGCAGATAGGCGCAGATGTCCTTGATCTCGGCCTTGTCGAAGAAACTCTGGCCGCCCGACAGCACGTACGGAATGCGCTCGCGGCGCAGGATCTGTTCGAACAGCCGCGCCTGGTGGTTGCCGCGATACAGGATCGCGTAATCGCGGAACTGCGCGCGGCGCTCGAACTTGTGGGCCGACAGGCGGAACACGACCGACTCGGCCTCGTGTTCCTCATCGTTCATCGGATGGATGGCGATGGGGTCGCCCATGCCGTGCTCGCTCCACAGCTTCTTTTCGAAGAGCTTCGGATTGTTGGCGATGACCGCGTTGGCCGCTTCCAGGATGCGCACCGTGGAGCGGTAGTTCTGCTCGAGCTTGACGACCTTGAGGTCAGGAAAATCGGTCTGCAGCAGACGCAGGTTGTCCAGCGTCGCGCCGCGCCAGCCGTAGATGGCCTGGTCGTCGTCGCCCACGGCGGTGAAGGCCGGCGCGCGCAGGTGCGAGCCGCCGGCCAGCAGCTTGAGCAACTGGTACTGGCACGCGTTGGTGTCCTGGTACTCGTCGACGAGGAAGTAGCGCAGGCGGTTCTGCCACTTGAGCTGCACCGCTTCATTGCGCGCGAACAGTTCGGCGGGCAGGCGGATCAGGTCGTCGAAATCCACTGCCTGGTAGGCATGCAGCGTGGCAACGTAGTTGCGGTAGACCAGCGCCGCCTGGTGCTCTTCGGCGTTGGCCGCCTGCGCGATCGCCGTTTCGGGATCGACCATGCCGTTCTTCCACAGCGAGATGGTGCCCTGCACGCCGCGAATCAGCTTCTTGTCGGTGGTGGCCAGTTGCTCCTGGATCAGCCCGAAGCAGTCGTCCGAATCCATGATCGAGAACTTGGGCTTCAGGCCTACATGCTCGGCTTCCAGGCGCAGGATCTGTACGCCCAGCGAGTGGAAGGTACAGACCGTGAGCTGCTTGAGCGGCAGGCGCTTGCCCGCGCGCGTGGTCTTGCCTTCCATCAGCTTGCCGATGCGCTCCTGCATCTCCTTGGCCGCCTTGTTGGTGAAGGTGACGGCGGCGATGTGGCGCGGCTCGAAGCCCTTGTCTTCGATCAGGTGCGCGATCTTCTGCGTGATCACACGGGTCTTGCCCGAACGCGCCGGCAAGGACGAGGCAAGGGCCGTCCAGGTAGCGGACGGCTTCGGATTGGGCAGCGTTGAGCCGTGGGTCATGCGCGGGATGTCTGTCGTGGTGCGGGGCGGTGGGGGGCGCTTGGTACGCAACATGCCGCAGCATGCCGGCGGGCGGCGCGAAGCCGGCCATGTTAACACGACAGGCTGGCCTGCTCTGTCGGAGGAACTCGGTATTTCGGACCCCCAGATATTACTGAAGTAACACTTGGTAAGTCCCAAAACCTGCGGATTATCGCGGCTTCTAACCAATATGGCGGGATGGATTCCAGTCTGTCCCGAGCCCATTTGAAGTCACTTCCGGAGCCAATCATGAGAACTCTACGAGCCCTTGGCAAGGCGACACTGGTAGGCGTTGCGGTAGCTGCCTGGCGGGCGGCTGTTCCGACATGACGCCGAAGCAACGTAATACCGCGATCGGCGCCGCTGCCGGTGGCGTGGGCGGTGCCGTGCTCACCAACGGTAGTGCGGTGGGTACGCTTGGCGGCGCCGCGCTTGGTGGCGTGGTCGGCAACGTGGTGACGGACGACAACCACCACCATCACTGACGGGCGGCAATGACGGGCGGGCCCCGCGTTGACAAAGGCAGGGCCCTCCCGTACATTGCGCGCATCCGAGCGGGAGAGCGCGCATGATCTTGCGCCGCCGAAGGGGTATCACCCGAAAACTCTCAGGCACCATGGACCGTTCGGATCGGCATGCAACATGCACACGATGCATGCCGAACTCTGGAGAGCGGCACCCGCCATGCAGGCGAGCGTGCCCACCGAAGGGGCGCGCGAGGATTGGGTCCGCAGGATCCGCCTCGTAATCTCTCAGGTATCGAGGACAGAGGGGTCATCCGCCGCAGCGGATTGCAACGCCATTTGGCGAAGCAAGCGTTGCGGCGGATGACCCTTTTTTCGTTTTCGCAACCGAGATTGCCCCCGAGGATTCCCATGACGCTCCAGGCCACGCCCCTCAACGCCATCCACCGCGCCCTCGGCGCCCGCATGGTCGACTTCGGCGGCTGGGACATGCCGGTCAACTACGGCTCCCAGATCGAAGAACACAACGCGGTGCGCAGCGACGCCGGCATGTTCGACGTCTCGCACATGTGCGTGGTCGACCTGGCCGGCGCCAATACGCGCGCCTTCCTGCGCGGCCTGCTGGCCAACAACGTCGACAAGCTGCAGACGCCGGGCAAGGCGCTCTACTCGTGCATGCTCGACGAAAAAGGCGGCGTGATCGACGACCTGATCGTCTATTTCTTCGCCGAGGACCGCTTCCGCCTGGTGGTCAATGCCGGCACCGCGCTGGGCGACATCGAATGGATCCGCGCCCGCAATGACGCCACCGGCAGCGGCGTGGCCATCACCCCGCGCCGTGGCGACGTCGCACCCGCCGGCGTGCTGCCGCTGGCCATCGTCGCCGTGCAGGGCCCGAACGCCCGCGCCAAGGTGTGGAGCAGCTTCCCGTCCACCCAGCCTTCCGACGCCCTCAAGCCGTTCAACGCGGTCGTGGTCCAGGACCCGTCCATCGGCGAGATCATGGTCGCGCGCACCGGCTACACCGGCGAAGACGGTTTCGAGCTGGTCGTGCCGGCCGAGAACGTCGCGGCCGTCTGGGAAAAGCTCGATGCCGCGGGCGTGCGCCCGGCCGGGCTTGGCGCGCGCGACACGCTGCGCCTGGAGGCCGGCATGAACCTGTACGGCCAGGACATGGATATCAACACCTCGCCGCTCGACGCGGGCCTGGCCTGGACCGTGGACCTGCAGAGCGAGCGCGATTTCACGGGCAAGGCGGCGCTCGCCGCGGCCGGCCAGCGCCAGCAGTTCCTGGGCCTGATCCTGCGTGACAAGGGCGGCGTGCTGCGCGCGCACCAGAAGGTCGTCACCGCGGCTGGTGACGGCGAAATCACCAGCGGCACCTTCAGCCCGTCGCTGTCGCAGTCGATCGCTTTCGCGCGCCTGCCGATGGGCGTGGCGGTGGGCGACACCGTGCAGGTGGAGATCCGCGACCGCAAACTCGCGGCGACTGTGGTTAAACTGCCGTTTGTGCGTAATGGCAAGGCACTCGTGAGCTGAGGCGGCAACGTCCCGGCCCGCCACAACGGTCGCCCTCGCGCCTGCCCCATCGACCGATGGCAGCGCCCGAACCAAGAACAAATCTGAATCCCGGAGAACCCTCATGAATTTCCCCGCTGACCTGAAATACACCGAGTCGCACGAATGGGTGCGCGTCGAAGCCGACGGTACGCTGACCATTGGCATTACCGACCACGCGCAGGACGCACTGGGCGACATCGTCTTCCTGGAACTGCCTGAAGTCGGCAAGTCAGTCGCGCCGGCGACGCGCTCGCGGTGGTGGAATCGGTGAAGGCCGCTTCCGACATCTACGCCCCGGTCGCTGGCGAAATCATCGCCGTCAACGAGGCCGCCACGGCCGCGCCGGAAAGCGTGAACGCGGATGCGTTCGACGCGTGGCTGTTCAAGCTCAAGCCGGCCAACAGCGACGACGTCAACGGCCTGATGTCGGCCGACGCCTACAAGGCCAGCGTCGGCGCCTGACGCACGCCAGCCGGCCCTGCACCCAGCATGGGCCGGCCACTGTCTTGATGCGCGGCGGCATGGCTGACCACCTGCCACCGCGCCCCCAACGAGGTTCTTGCCATGAACGCCCCGCTTCCCATGACCGCCGCCCAAGGTAACCGGCCCACGCTGGCCGAACTGGAGGCGCGCGACGCCTTCGCCGCCCGCCATATCGGCCCCGATACCCCCGAACAGCAGCACATGCTCAAGGTGCTCGGCTACGACAGCCGCGCCGCGCTGATCGACGCCGTGATCCCCGAGGCCATCCGCCGCCGCGACGGCATGCCGATGGGCGAGTTCACCGAGCCGCTGCCCGAGGAGGCTGCACTGGCGAAGCTGCGCAAGCTCGCCGGCAAGAACAAGGTCCTGAAGAGCTTTATCGGCCAGGGCTACTACAACACGCTGACCCCGGCCGTGGTCCTGCGCAATATCTTCGAGAACCCGGCCTGGTACACCGCGTACACGCCCTACCAGCCGAGATTTCGCAAGGCCGCCTGGAAGCGATGCTGAACTTCCAGCAGATGGTCACCGACCTGACCGGCCTCGATATCGCCAACGCGTCGATGCTCGACGAAGGCACCGCCGCGGCCGAGGCCATGACGCTGCTGCAGCGCGTGAACAAGCATGCATCGAACACCTTCTACGTGGCCGATGACGTGCTGCCGCAAACGCTGGAAGTGGTACGCACGCGCGCCAAGCCGCTGGGCATCGAAGTGAAGGTCGGCCCCGCTGCCGATGCAGCCTCGGCCCACGCATTCGGCGTGCTGCTGCAATACCCGGGCGCAACGGTGATGTGAATGACTACCGCGCCATCGCCGACGCCGTGCACGCCGCCGGCGGTCTGGTGGTGGCTGCCGCCGACCTGCTCGCGCTGACGCTGATTGCCGCACCGGGCGAATGGGGTGCCGACGTGGCCGTGGGCAACTCGCAGCGCTTCGGCGTGCCGCTGGGCTTCGGCGGTCCGCACGCGGGCTACATGGCAGTAAAGGATGCGTTCAAGCGCTCGATGCCGGGCCGCCTGGTCGGCGTGACCATCGACGCGCAGGGCAACAAGGCCTACCGCCTGGCGCTGCAGACGCGCGAGCAGCATATCCGCCGCGAGAAGGCGACCTCCAACATCTGTACCGCACAGGTGCTGCTGGCGGTGATGGCGTCGATGTACGCCGTGTATCACGGCCCGCAAGGCCTCAAGCGCATTGCGCAGCGCGTGCACCGCCTGACGGCCACGCTGGCCGCCGGCCTGCAGACGCTCGGCGTCACGCGCACCAACGCCACGTTCTTCGACACGCTCACATTCGAGACCGGCTTCAACACCGAAGCCATCCACGCGGCGGCGACCGCGCGCGGCATCAACCTGCGCCATGCGGGCGCGACGCGCATCGGCGTATCGCTCGACGAGACCGCCACGCGCGACGACGTGGTGGCGCTGTGGGAAGTCTTCTCGCACGGCAAGCCGCTGCCGGCCTCGCTGACGTTCGATGCGATCGAAGCCGCGGTCGAGGACGCCTTCCCGGCGAACCTGACGCGCACCAGCGAATACCTGACGCACCCGGTATTCAATACGCACCACGCCGAGCATGAAATGCTGCGCTACCTGCGCATGCTGGCCGACAAGGACTTGGCGCTGGACCGCACCATGATTCCGCTCGGTTCGTGCACGATGAAGCTGAATGCCACCAGCGAGATGATCCCGGTGACCTGGCCCGAGTTCAGCCAGATCCACCCGTTCGCGCCGCTGGACCAGACCGTGGGCTACCGCGAGATGATCGACCAGCTCGAAGACATGCTGTGCGCGGCCACCGGCTACGCCGCCGTGAGCCTGCAGCCGAACGCCGGCTCGCAGGGCGAGTACGCGGGTCTGCTGATCATCCACGCGTACCACGCGAGCCGTGGCGAAAGCCATCGCGACATCTGCCTGATCCCGTCGTCGGCGCACGGCACCAACCCGGCGTCGGCGCAGATGGCCGGCATGAAGGTGGTGGTGGTCGCCTGCGACGAGAACGGCAACGTCGACCTGGAAGACCTGGCGAAAAAGGCCGAACAGCACAGCAAGAACCTGGCGGCCATCATGATCACCTACCCGTCCACGCACGGCGTGTTCGAGCAGGGCGTGCAGCAGATCTGCGAGATCGTGCACCAGCACGGCGGCCAGGTGTACGTCGATGGCGCCAACATGAATGCGATGGTGGGCACCGCTGCGCCGGGCCACTTCGGCGGCGACGTGTCGCACCTGAACCTGCACAAGACCTTCTGCATCCCGCACGGCGGCGGCGGCCCCGGCGTGGGCCCCGTGGCGGTTGGCGCGCACCTGGCGGACTTCCTGCCGAACCAGGACAGCGTCGGCTATCGCCGCGACGACAACGGCATCGGCGGCGTATCGGCCGCGCCGTTCGGCTCGGCCAGCATCCTGCCGATCTCGTGGATGTATATCGCGATGATGGGCTCGAACGGCCTGACCGCCGCGACCGAGAATGCGATCCTGACTGCCAACTATGTGGCCAAGCGCCTGTCGCCGCACTACCCGGTGCTGTACACGGGCCAGCATGGCCTGGTCGCGCACGAGTGCATCCTGGACCTGCGACCGCTGCAGAAGGAAACCGGCATCAGCAACGAGGACGTGGCCAAGCGCCTGATGGACTACGGCTTCCACGCGCCGACCATGAGCTTCCCGGTGCCGGGCACGCTGATGATCGAGCCCACCGAAAGCGAGGCGCTGCACGAACTGGACCGCTTCATCGACGCGATGATCGCGATCCGCAAGGAAATCGGCCGCGTCGAAGACGGCAGCTTCGACCGGGAGGACAACCCGCTGAAGCACGCCCCGCACACCGCGGCCGTGGTCACGGCCAACGAGTGGACGCGCAAGTACACGCGTGAAGAGGCCGCCTGGCCGATCGCATCGCTGCGCACGCAGAAGTACTGGCCGCCGGTCGGCCGTGCCGACAACGTGTACGGCGACCGCAACCTGTTCTGCAGTTGCGTGCCGATGAGCGAGTACGCCGAGGACTGAGGCAGTCCTTCGCTTGGCGGCCGGTTACTACCGGCCGCTAAGCGCGCTATGCTCGACACAGGGGCGCCGCGTGTCGCGCGCCATCGGTGAAGCGGAGGCTGCATGTGGAATCTCAGTGCCCCCTGGTGGGAGTTCGTGCTGCGCGGGCTGATTGTGTACGGCGCGGTATTGACCCTGCTGCGGCTATCCGGCAAGCGCCAGATCGGACAGCTCACGCCGTTCGACCTGGTACTGCTACTGGTGATTTCCAACGCCGTGCAGAACGCCATGAACGCCGGGGACAATTCCGTGACGGCCGGGTTGATCCTGGCAGTGACACTGGTGGGCGCCAATGCGGCACTCGGCTATCTGACCTGGCGCAGCCGCAAGCTGGAGATCCTCGTGGAAGGCCGGCCCCAGTTCCTGATCCATGACGGCAAGTTGCTGCGCGACGTGATGCGCAACCAGCACATCAGCCTGGACGATCTCAACAAGGTGCTCAGGCATGCCGGCTGCACCAGCATCGCGGACGTGCACTTCGCGATCCTGGAGACCGACGGCACGGTGTCGGTCAAGGTCCGCCAGCAGGCGGGCGAGACTGCGCCGGCCAGGCCGGCTCCGTCGGTCTGGAGCGAAGTCGGCAGGGACGATGCCGTGTAAAGCGGGAACGTCGGTTTCCCCATTCGTTTCTCCTCTCTTTCTCCTCTGCAAGCTGCAGTGACTTCAGGAGTGATCCGTGGCAGTCAGCGTCTTCGATCTGTTCAAGGTGGGCATCGGCCCGTCGAGCTCGCATACCGTGGGCCCGATGCGCGCCGCCTGATGTTTGCGCAAGGCCTGGAACGTGACGGCCTGCTGCCGCAGGTCGCCAGCGTGCGCGTGGAGCTGTACGGCTCGCTCGGCGCAACGGGCAAGGGCCACGGCACCGACAAGGGCGTGATGCTGGGCCTGATGGGTGAGGCGCCCGATACCATCGATCCCGACGCCATCGACGGCCGGCTGAAAGCGCTGCGCGCGAGCCGCACGCTGTCGCTGCTGGGCCGCCATCCGATTCCGTTCGTCGAGAAGGAACACATCGCCTTCTACCGGCGCGAGGCCATGGCCGAGCACCCCGAACGGCATGAAGTTCCACGCTTACGACGCACAAGGCGCAGCGCTGCGCGAGGCGCGTTACCTGTCGGTCGGCGGCGGCTTCGTTGTCACCGCGGGCGCGCCCAACACGCAGGTGCTCAACGCCGCGCAGCAGTTGCCGCATCCGTTCCGCAGCGGCAAGGACATGCTGGAAATGGCGAACGAGAGCGGCAAGAGCATCGCGCGCCTGATGATGGAAAACGAACTCACCTGGCGCAGCGAGGAAGACGTGACCGCCGGGCTGCTGCATATCTGGGACGTGATGCAGGCCTGCGTGGTGCGCGGCTGCCGCACCGACGGCGAACTGCCCGGCCCGTTCAAGGTCCGCCGCCGCGCGCCGGAGCTGTACCGCAGCCTGACCGAGCGCGCCGAGCGCACGCTGTCCGACCCGCTGTCGGTGATCGACTGGGTCAACCTCTACGCCATTGCCGTCAACGAGGAGAACGCCGCGGGCGGCCGCGTGGTGACCGCGCCGACCAACGGCGCGGCCGGCATCATCCCGGCGGTGCTGCATTACTACGACCGCTTCGTGCCCGGCGCCAACCAGGAGGGCGTGGTCGACTTCCTGCTCACCGCCGGCGCGATCGGCCTGCTCTACAAGCTCAATGCGTCGATCTCGGGCGCGAGGTCGGCTGCCAGGGCGAAGTCGGCGTAGCGTGTTCGATGGCGGCCGGCGCGCTGGCGGCGGTGCTGGGCGGCACGCCCGAACAGGTCGAGAATGCCGCCGAGATCGGCATGGAGCACAACCTGGGCCTGACTTGCGACCCGGTCGGCGGGCTGGTGCAGATCCCGTGCATCGAACGCAACGCCATGCTTCGGTCAAGGCCGTGAATGCCGCGCGCATGGCGCTGCGCGGCGACGGCACGCACTACGTGTCGCTCGATTCGGTCATCAAGACCATGCGCGAGACCGGCGCCGATATGAAGACCAAGTACAAGGAAACGGCACGCGGCGGCCTGGCGGTGAATATCGTGGAATGCTGACGCCCGCGCGGCGTATCATGGCGCCAGTCTCCCCCGGGCGCCTGCCGCAGGTGCCTGCCAGAACCAGAGCAAAAGCGAGGCGGCCATGCAAACCTTCTACCAGCTGTTCGACGAACCCTCGTCAACCTTCACCTACCTGCTGATCGATGCCGCCACGCGCGACGCCGTGCTGATCGATCCGGTCGACCATCAGCTCGAACGCGACATGGCCGTGCTGCACGACGCGGGCGCGAGGCTCGCATGGGTGGTGGAAACGCATGCCCATGCCGACCACATCACGTCGGCCGGGCATGTCGCCATGCAGACCGGCGCGCAGACCGCGGCGCCGTCCGGCTGCGACATCAGGCCCGCGCAGAAGCAGCTCATCGACGGCGATACGCTTGCCTTCGGCACGCAGGTGCTGCGCGCCATCCATACTCCCGGCCATACCGCCGGCAGCATGAGCTACCTCTGGGAGGAAGCCACGCCGGATGGCCCGCTGCGCCGCGTGTTCACCGGTGACGCACTGCTGATCGACGGTTGCGGCCGTACCGATTTCCAGTCGGGCGATGCCGGCACGCTGTACGACAGCCTGACGCGCAAGCTGTTTGCATTGCCTGACGACACGCTCGTTTTCCCGGCGCACGACTACAAGGGCCGCACGTCGTCCACGATCGCGCAGGAGCGCGCCCATAACAGCCGCGTCGCCGGACGCACGCGCGAAGAATTCATCGAGATGATGCGCAACCTGAACCTGCCCCGGCCGAAGCTGATCGACGTGGCCGTGCCGGCCAACAAGCGGCTCGGGCTGCGCGACGGCGAGAGCGTGCCCCACGGTGCCTGAGCGCAGCCACATCAAACCCGTCTATTCGGCGCGACAAAAACTCTGAATTGACTTCGCGCGCCCGCTGCAATACTGATCTCTCTGCCATACCCGGTGCGCACCTACTCTGCCGCGTGACGCATGCGCGCGCCGGGCCATCACAGGGGGAGTTCATCATGAAGCCGAACGGGAATGCCCGCCGCGGACTTGGTACGCTGGCGGCCGTGCTGGCAGCGTTGGCCCTGGCCCCGGCCCAGGCACAGCAAAAGCCGATCGCCTATCCTGCCAAGGGACAGAGCCAGCAGCAGCAGTCCAGCGACGACGGCGCGTGCTATAGCTGGGCCAAGCAGCAGACTGGCGTCGACCCGGCCCAGGCCGCGGCCGCGCCGCCCCCTGCACAGGCACAGAGCGGCCAGCGTGTGCGCGGGGCGGCGGCGG
>LRMT01000018.1 GCA_001725945.1 Cupriavidus sp. UYMMa02A
CCGCCCTCTCCCCCCCGCCCCTCTCCCCGCAAGCGGGAGGAGGGAGAAACCTAACGGATCGCGTAGGCCAGCGCCGTTCCCGCAAACACACAGCACCCAGCCAGTGTTGTGGCGAAACGCCGCAAAACACCGCATACGATCCCGGTCGCGGATCAGCGTGTAGTGATAGCCCGCGCAAATGGCCGCAGCGGCCAGCCCCACCCAGTACGGCCACCCCCAGCGACAGCATCACACCTGCCCAGCCCATCAGCGCCAGGAAGGCCGCGTAGCACACCATGATCGCCACCACATCGAAGCGGCCAAAGGTGATCGCCGAGGTCTTGATGCCAATCAGCAAGTCATCGTCGCGGTCCACCATCGCGTAGGCCGTGTCATAGGCGACGGCCCAGAACACATTCGCCAGCAGCATCACCCACGCCACCAGCGGCACCTGATCCTGCACTGCGGCGAACGCCATCGGGATGCCGAAGCCGAAGGCAATGCCCAGGTAAGCCTGCGGAATCGCAAAGAAGCGCTTGAAGAACGGATAGGTGCCCGCGACAACGGCGGCCACCACGGCGAGCCACTTGGTCAGGCTGTTCAGCGGCAGGATCAGCGCAAAGGCGAGCAGCGCAAGCACCGCCGCCACCGCCAATGCCTCCCATGCCGCGATCTTCCCCGCCGTCAGCGGCCGTTCTTTTGTGCGCTTGACGTGCTTGTCGAAGTCGCGGTCGGCGTAGTCATTGATGGCGCAGCCGGCGGAGCGCATCAGGAACGTGCCGACAAAGAAGATACCGAACACGCTTAGGGCTGGCGGGCCGTCGGCCGCCATCCACAGCGCCCACAGCGTGGGCCACAGCAGCAACAGCGTGCCGATGGGCTTGTCGATACGCACCAGGCGCGCATAGAGGGCAAGGCGTTCAGACATGGGAGCTTGGGGGGAGGAGAGCAGCACGGCGACAGCGGGGGCGAGAGGAATCGGAGGAGCACGAGTTCAACGGACGGCGCCCATCGAACGAAAACGCGCCGCAGCCCGGATGGTTGCGGCGCGTCGGGCCGGCATGGCAGTCAGGCGGCCATCAGGCCAGCATCGAGCGCAGCATCCACGCGGTCTTTTCGTGCGTTTGCATGCGCTGGGTCAGCAGATCCGCCGACGGCTCGTCGCTGGCGGCATCGACCATCGGGAAGATCGAGCGCGCGGTGCGCACTACGGCTTCCTGGCCTTCAACCAGCTTGCGGATCATCTCGGTGGCCTCCGGCACGCCGTCTTCTTCCTGGATCGACGACAGCCGCGCGTATTCCTTGTACGTGCCCGGAGCCGGGTAGCCCAGCGCGCGGATGCGCTCGGCGATCGAATCGACGGCCAGCGCGAGTTCGTTGTACTGCGTCTCGAACATCAGATGCAACGTGTTGAACATGGGGCCCGTCACGTTCCAGTGGAAGTTGTGGGTCTTGAGGTAGAGGGTGTAAGTGTCGGCCAGCAGCTTGGACAGGCCTTCCGCGATCTTCTTGCGGTCCTTGTCGGAGATGCCGATGTTCACGCTCATCTCATTCTTCTTTGCCATGGTAAGTACGCTCCATTCTGGGAAAGCACGAGGATTGCCACACGACCGCGCCGGACCCAGCCGGGCGGCATAGCCCCGACATTATTGCACTACCCTGCAAGCCCGGACAACCCCGAGCCGGCTCGGCCATCATGACCGCGGCGCCCGGCACGGCCACTACCGCACCGGTTTCACTGCGCCACAGCAAGGCAATGAATCTCGCTAATTCCGGTCAGCTTCTCAATTTGATTATTTTTTAGCTATGAACCAGCGTAGATCCATCGCGGTTCAGGCAATGAAAATGGCCGCCCATGGCGGCCGATTCACGATGCGGGGAAAGCGCGTCAGGCCGCCTCCGCCAACTCCTTGGCATCAAGCTTGCGCACCCCCGGCAACTCACACGCCGCCACCGCGCTGGCCAGCGCTTCCATAGCCGGCAGCCGCGTGAAACTCTTCCGCCAGGCCAGCACCACGCGGCGATCCGGCACCGGCTCGGCAAACGGCACGTAGGCCAGCATATCGCCCTTGGCCTTCATGTCCGGCACCGACGTACGCGGCAGCACGGTAATACCCACGCCGCTGGCAACCATATGGCGGATGGTTTCGAGCGAGGAGCCTTCGAACGTCTTCTGGATGCCGTCCGATGCCTGCGAGAAGCGCGACAGCTCGGGGCAAACGCCCAGCACGTGGTCGCGGAAGCAATGGCCGCTGCCGAGCAGCAGCATGGTCTGCCGTTTCAGTTCATCCGGATCGACGTGGCTGACCTCGGCGAGCTGGTGCCCGCGCGGGACCGCGACGACGAACGGTTCGTCATAGAGCGGGCGCACGGTGAGGCCGGAGTCGGCAAACGGCTCGGCCATGATGGCGCAATCGATCTCGCCCTGCTTGAGCAGCTCGATCAGTTTGACCGTGTAGTTCTCCTGCAGCATGAGCGGCATCTGCGGCACGGCTCCGATCATCTGCTTGACCAGCGACGGCAGCAGGTAGGGCCCGATGGTGTAGATCACGCCCACGCGCAGCGGCCCGGCCAGCGGGTCCTTGCCCTGCTTGGCGATCTCGCGGATGGCCATGGTCTGCTCGAGCACGCGCTGGGCCTGGGCCACGATCTGCTCGCCCACGGAGGTCACGGAGACCTCGGAGGTGCCGCGCTCGAAGATCTGCACGTTGAGTTCGTCTTCCAGCTTCTTGATCGCCACCGACAAGGTCGGCTGCGACACGAAGCAGGCCTCGGCAGCACGGCCGAAATGGCGCTCTCGCGCCACGGCGACGATGTACTTCAGTTCGGTGAGCGTCATGATTAATCAATTTGCGGTAGGCGATAGATTTTACCTTCGATTCCGCAATCTGTCAGATCGCCACACGTATGCGGCGCATAGGACACTGAATCGCGAAGATCGTCGCGCCGTTCAGGCCTTCAGGTAGTGCTCGCGGCCGCCGAGCCAGCGTGACAAATGCGCCTCCACCGCCTCCGGAAAGTGCTCCAGCATAAGCTGCGCGGCTTCCTGCGCGTACTCGACCAGCCACGCATCGGTGTTCAGGTCGGCAAGCGCAGCATGGCTTCGCCCGACTGGCGCGCGCCGAGGAATTCGCCGGGCCCGCGGATTTCCAGGTCGCGCCGCGCGATCTCGAACCCGTCAGTGGTCTCGCGCATGGTGGCCAGGCGCTCGCGCGCGGTGGGCGACAGCGGCGCCTGGTACATCAGCA
Organism: Cupriavidus sp. UYMMa02A; assembly: GCA_001725945.1. GTDB lineage: Bacteria > Pseudomonadota > Gammaproteobacteria > Burkholderiales > Burkholderiaceae > Cupriavidus. The sequence continues at coordinate 3,228 of LRMT01000018.1, forward strand.
GGCAGACCGACTCGGCGGTGCCCCGCCCCACGCGCCCGCGCAACTGGTGGAGCTGCGCCAGGCCGAAGCGCTCGGCATGCTCGATCACCATCAGCGAGGCATTGGGCACGTCCACGCCCACCTCGATCACCGTGGTGGCCACCAGCACCTGCAGGCGGTTGGCGCTGAAGTCGCCCATTACGGCGGCCTTCTCGGCCGGCGGCAGGCGGCCGTGGACCAGCCCGACGCGCAGGTCCGGCAACGCGGCAACCAGCGTTTCGTAGGTCTCCACGGCGGTCTGGAGCTGCAGTGCCTCGCTTTCCTCGATCAGCGGGCAGACCCAGTAGACCTGGCGCCCCTCGGCGGCGGCATGGTGGATGCGCCCGATCACTTCGTCGCGGCGCTCGTCGTTGACCAGGCGCGTGACGATCGGCGTGCGACCGGGCGGCAGTTCGTCGATCACCGACACGTCAAGGTCCGCGTAGTAGGTCATTGCCAGCGTGCGCGGGATCGGCGTGGCCGACATCATGAGCTGGTGCGGGACGGTGTCCGGTGCTGGCTGAGCCGGCTCCGCGCCGCCAGCCTTGCCGCGCAGCGCCAGCCGCTGCGCTACGCCGAAGCGGTGCTGCTCGTCCACCACCGACAGGCCCAGCCGCGCGAAACGCACGGTGTCCTGGATCAGCGCGTGCGTGCCGATCGCCAACCGGGCCTCGCCCGATTCGACGCGCGCCACGGCCTCGCGCTTCTCGCGCGCCTTGAGGCTGCCGGCCAGCCACACTACCGGCACGCCTAGCGGCTCCAGCCACGCCGACAGCTTGCGGTAATGCTGCTCGGCCAGGATTTCGGTGGGCGCCATGAGCGCGGCCTGGTAGCCGGCGTCGATGGCCTGGCACGCGGCCAGCGCCGCCACGATGGTCTTGCCGCTGCCCACGTCGCCCTGCAGCAGCCGGTGCATCGGGTGCTGCGCGGTCATGTCTGCCGCGATCTCCTCGACCACGCGCTGCTGCGCGCCGGTCAGGCGGAACGGCAGCGCCGCCAGGAAACGCGTCAGCAGGCCATCGTCGCGCCGCGGCATGGACGGGGCATTCTTCTCCCGGCGCGCCTCATGGGCGCGCCGCAACGAGATCTGCTGCGCCAGCAGTTCGTCGAACTTGATGCGCTGCCAGGCCGGATGCGAGCGGTCGGCCAGCGCCGCCTCGCTCTCCTGCGGCGGCGGCGTGTGCAGCAGGCGCAGGCATTCGGCGAGCGGGCGCAGCTTCAGCTTCGCGAGCGGGCCCTGCAGCACGGCCGCGGGCAGCGTCTCGGGCAAGGGCGTGCGCGACAGCGCGCCGGAAATCGCCTTGCGCAGATAGGCCTGGGAGATCCCGGCCGTGGCGGGATAGACGGCGTGAGCCGGTCCGGCAAGGGCTCGTCTGGCGTGACGGGCCGCACCGTCGGGTGGACCATCTCGGCACCGAAAAAGCCGCCACGGACATCGCCACGCACGCGCAGGCGCGTGCCCTCGGCCATCTGCTTGGTCTGGCTGCCGTAGAAATTCAGGAAGCGCAGCGTCAGTTCGCCGCTATCGTCGGCAATCGTCACGACCAACTGGCGGCGCGGGCGGAGGGTGACCTCGTTGGAGATGACCTCGCCTTCGATCTGCGCCGGCTGCCCGAGCCCGGCGCGCCGGATCGCTTCGGCGATCGGCATCAGCGTGGTCTCGTCCTCGTAACGCATCGGGAGGTGCAGCACCAGGTCCACGCTGCGCCGCAGGCCCATCTTGGCCAGCCGGGCGACCGCGGATGATGGCTTGCTGTCCTTGCCCGCTGCCTTGCCCTTTACAGGCGGCGCTGAGTCGGCGGCTTCGGCTGTGTCCTGAGTCGGTTCGGTGACGGTTCCGGGCATCGGCGATCGGGCAGGCGGAGGAATAAGGGGTATCACACGGGGCCAGGCGGCGCCTGGCGCCCAAGCCTTACAATATCGGATTCGCCGATTGTACCTATCCCGGTTGCTGCTCCGTATGGCGCCTGACCGGGCATTGCCGTTTCCTCATGTTGACGCTGTCCGATTTCGATTTCCCGCTGCCGCCCGAACTGATCGCCCAGAGCGCCCTGCCCGACCGCAGCGCCAGCCGGATGCTGGTGGTCGAGCGCCTGGCGCCCGGCGAACAGGCCGACGCGATCCGGCTGGTGGACCGCGCCTTCAGCGACATCACCGAATACCTCAGGCCCGATGACCTGCTGGTCTTCAACGACACGCGCGTGATCAAGGCGCGCTTCTTCGGCCACAAGCCCAGCGGCGGCAAAGTCGGGGTGCTGGTCGAGCGCGTGCTCGATACGCACACCGTGCTGGCCCAGGTGCGCGCGTCCAAGACCCCCGCCGAGGGCAGCCCGCTGCACCTGGCCGATGATGCGTTTGCCGTGACGGTCGGCCCGCGTGTCGACCAGTTCTTCACGCTGCGCTTCCCGGAACCCGCGCTGGACCTGATCGAACAGTATGGCCGCCTGCCACTGCCGCCCTACATCACGCATGACCCGGACGCGTATGACGAAACCCGCTACCAGACCGTCTACGCACGCAATCCCGGCGCCGTGGCCGCGCCGACCGCAGGCTTGCATTTCGACGACGCGCTGTTTGCCCGGCTCGACGCCGCCGGCGTGCGCCGCGCGTTCCTGACGCTGCATGTGGGCGCGGGCACCTTCCAGCCTGTGCGCACCGAGAATATCGCCGAACACAAGATGCATTCGGAGTGGTACGCGATCTCGCCGGAACTGGCTGACGCAGTGCGTGAAACGCGCGCGCGCGGCGGCCGCGTCATTGCGGTGGGCACCACTTCGCTGCGCGCGCTGGAATCGGCCGCGAAGCCCGGCGGCATGCTGGAAGCCGGCAGCGGCGACACCGACATCTTCATCACGCCGGGCTACCACTTCCGCCTGGTCGATGCCCTGATCACCAACTTCCACCTGCCCAAGTCGACGCTGCTGATGCTGGTGTCGGCGCTGGCCGGCGTGGAAGCCATCCGCGCCGCCTACCGCCATGCGGTCGAGGCACGCTACCGTTTCTTCAGCTACGGCGATGCGATGTTCCTGACCCGCCAGTGAACACCGCAGACCAGCGCCAGCCCTGAAGCCCGAACCGAATTCCGCCATGCTCAATTTCGAACTCATCACCACCGACGGCAACGCGCGCCGCGGCCGCGTCACGCTGAACCACGGCGTGGTCGAAACGCCGATCTTCATGCCGGTCGGCACCTATGGCTCGGTCAAGGCCATGTCGCCGCTGGAACTCAACGAGATCGGCGCCGAAATCATCCTCGGCAACACCTTCCACCTGTGGCTGCGCCCGGGGCTGGACGTGGTGAACGCACACGAGGGCCTGCACCGCTTCATCGGCTGGGACAAGCCGATCCTGACCGACTCGGGCGGCTTCCAGGTGTTTTCGCTCGGTGATCTGCGCAAGATCACCGAAGATGGCGTCACGTTCGCGTCACCCGTGAATGGCGACAAGCTGTTCCTGTCGCCCGAAATTTCGATGCAGATCCAGCGCACGCTGAATTCCGACATCGTCATGCAGTTCGACGAATGCACGCCGTACGAGATCGAGGGCCGCCCCGCCACGCACGAAGAAGCGGCCAAATCGATGCGCATGAGCCTGCGCTGGGCCAAGCGCTCGCGCGACGAGTTCGAGCGCCTGGCCAATCCGAACGCGCTGTTCGGCATCGTCCAGGGCGGCATGTTCGAGGACCTGCGCGACGAATCGCTGGCCGGCCTGTCCGAGCTGGATTTCCACGGCTTCGCCATCGGCGGCCTGTCGGTAGGCGAGCCCAAGGAAGACATGATGCGCGTGCTCGAGCATGTGGCACCGCGCCTGCCGGCCGACAAGCCGCATTACCTGATGGGAGTCGGCACGCCTGAAGACCTGGTGGCCGGCGTTGCTGCCGGCGTCGACATGTTCGACTGCGTGATGCCGACCCGCAACGCGCGCAACGGCTGGCTGTTCACGCGCTTTGGCGACGTCAAGATCAAGAACGCCGCGCACCGCAACGACCCCCGCCCGCTCGACGAAAGCTGCGCGTGCTACACGTGCCGCAACTTCTCGCGCGCCTATCTGCACCACCTGCACCGTGTCGGCGAGATCCTGGGCGCGCGCCTGAATACGATCCACAACCTGCACTACTACCTGCAGTTGATGCGTGAAGTGCGCGAGGCCATCGGGCAGCACCGCTTCAGCGACTTCCGCCGCCAGTTCGCCAGCGACCGCGCGCGCGGCGCACGCTGAGCCGCGAACTTTCCGGCGCTGCGCGGTCGAATATCGGGGTCTCGCCGGGTCTTGCGCGCCTCTGCGCCAAGTCACGTGGAACGCACCCCGAACAAACCCGAATGCGCGCCCCAGAATGCCGGGGCGTGCCTTGCACGGGTGATAGAATGGTCGATTACTTGAATGACTTTTGTGACGGAGAATCAACGTGCTGATTTCTAACGCATTCGCCCAGACCGCCGGTGTCGGTGGCGCCGCGGGTGGCCTGATGAGCTTCCTGCCCATCATCCTGATGTTTGGGGTACTGTGGTTCATCATGATCCGCCCCCAGATGAAGCGCCAGAAAGAAGCCAAGGCGATGATGGAAGCGCTTGCCAAGAACGACGAAGTCGTCACGGCCGGCGGCATTCTGGGCAGGGTCACCAAGGTGACCGACCAGTACGTCACCGTGGAAATCGCCCCAGGCACGGAGGTCACCGTGCAGAAGAACGCCGTGACCACGGTACTGCCGAAGGGCTCGCTGAAGTCGCTCTGATTCCCGTTCGCGACACTGCCCTTTGTCTTTTCCCGGCATGCCTGTCCGCGCATGCCTGGCAGCCGCCTGATCAGCCCGTGGGCCCGCAAGGTGCCCTTCGCGGGCGGCCAGGCGGCTGTTTGCCAACCGGTCCGGCCCCGCCGGAGTGCCCCTGAGGCCTCCGGCGGCCCGCCAACCGCAGAATGACTGGCCAGAGATGAATCGTTATCCGCTTTGGAAATATGTCGTGATCCTGGTGGCCCTGGCCATCGGCATCATCTATACCCTGCCGAATTTCTTCGGCGAGGCGCCTGCCGTGCAGGTCTCCTCGGGCAAGGCCACGGTCAAGGTGGACCTCTCCATGCAGAAGCATGTGGAAGAGATCCTGGCCCAGAATCAGTTGCAGCCTGACGGCCTGTTCTTCGATGTTTCCGGCCAGTCCGGCTCGGTCAAGGCGCGCTTTCGCACCACCGACGAGCAGCTCAAGGCCAAGGACGTCCTGTCGCGCGCGCTCAACCCGGACGCAGCCGACCCGACCTATGTGGTCGCACTGAACCTGCTCTCCGGCTCGCCGCGCTGGCTGACCGCGATGCACGCGCTGCCGATGTACCTGGGCCTGGACCTGCGCGGCGGCGTGCACTTCCTGCTGCAGGTGGACATGAAGGGCGCCGTCGACAAAAGCTCGACAGCCTGTCGGGCGACGCCCGCACCCTGCTGCGCGACAAGAACGTGCGCCACGGCGGCATCGACCGCGACGGCGACAAGCTCACCGTGCGCTTCAGCAATGCCGACGACGCCAACCGCGCGCGCGGCATCCTGGCCGAAAATCTGCGCGAACTCTCCTTCGCCATGGACGGCAACAATGTGGTCGGCACCTTCACCGAAGCCGCCCGCAAGGCCGTGCAGGACGCCGCCGTCAAGCAGAACATCACCACCCTGCACAACCGCGTGAACGAACTCGGCGTGGCCGAGCCGGTGATCCAGCAGCAAGGCTCCGACCGCATCGTGGTGCAGCTGCCCGGCGTGCAGGACACCGCCAAGGCCAAGGACATCATCGGCCGCACCGCCACGCTGGAAGCCCGCCTGGCCGACCCCGACGCACCGCGCAATCCGCGCGCGGGCGACCCGGTTCCGTTCGGCAGCGAGCTGTTCACCCAGGCAACGGCGCTCCGGTGGTGCTGAAGAAGCAGGTCATCTTCACCGGCGACCGCATCGAAAGCGCCTCGGCCGGCTTCGACCAGAACCAGCGCCCGTCGGTCAACATCAAGCTCGACGCCCAGGGCGGCCGCGTGCTGCGCGACGTCTCGCGCGAGAACATCGGCAAGCCGATGGGCATCGTGCTGTTCGAAAAGGGCAAGGGCGAAGTGCTGACCGTGGCGACGATCCAGTCCGAACTCGGTTCGAGCTTCCAGATCACCGGCTCCTACTCGACTGAAGCCGCCAACGATCTGGCACTGCTGCTGCGCGCCGGCTCGCTGGCCGCGCCGATGGAGATCATCGAGGAACGGACGATCGGCCCGTCGCTCGGCGCGGACAATATCCAGAAGGGCTTTGACTCGGTGGCTTATGGCTTCGGCGCCATCGCCGTGTTCATGATGCTGTACTACATGCTGTTCGGCGTGTTCTCGGTGGCGGCGCTGGGCATCAACCTGCTGCTGCTGGTCGCCGTGCTGTCGATGCTGCAGGCCACGCTGACGCTGCCGGGCATTGCCGCTATCGCACTGGTGCTGGGCATGGCCATCGACGCCAACGTGCTGATCAACGAGCGTATCCGCGAGGAACTGCGCGGGGGTGCCTCGCCGCAGATGGCCATCGCCGTCGGCTTCGACCGTGCATGGGCCACCATCCTGGACTCCAACGTCACCACGCTGATCGCGGGCCTGGCGCTGCTGGCATTTGGCTCCGGCCCGGTGCGCGGCTTTGCGGTGGTGCACTGCCTGGGCATCCTGACCTCGATGTTCTCGGCGGTGTTCTTCAACCGCGGCCTGGTCAACCTCTGGTACGGCCGCAAGAAGAAGCTGCAAAGCGTGGCCATCGGCCAGATCTGGAAGCCGGGTGCAGACACCCCGGTCGCCAAGTAAGCACGGAATATCAGGACAACATCATGGAATTTTTCCGCATTCGGCGCGACATTCCGTTCATGAAGCACGCGTTGGTCTTCAACGTGATTTCCTTCCTGACGTTTGCCGCCGCCGTGTTCTTCCTGTGGCACAAGGGCCTGCACCTGTCGATCGAATTCACCGGGGGCACGGTGATGGAGGTCAATTACCAGCAGGCCGCGGACCTCGAAAGATCCGCGGCCAGGTCGGCAAGCTCGGCTACAGCGACGTGCAGGTGCAGAACTTCGGCACCTCGCGCGACGTGATGATCCGCCTGCCGCTGCAGAAGGGCCCGGACGGCAAGCCCGTCACCTCGGCCCAGCAGAGCGAGCAGGTCATCGGCGCGCTTCAGGCTGCAACACCTGACGTGAAGCTGCAACGCGTCGAGTTCGTCGGGCCGCAGGTCGGCAAGGAACTGGCCACCGACGGCCTGCTGGCGCTGCTGTGCGTAGTGATCGGTATCGTGATCTACCTGTCGTTCCGCTTCGAGTGGAAGTTCGCAGTGGCGGGCATCATCGCGAACCTGCACGACGTGGTGATCATCCTCGGCTTCTTCGCGTTCTTCCAGTGGGAGTTTTCGCTGTCGGTGCTGGCCGCTGTCCTGGCAGTGCTGGGCTACTCGGTGAACGAATCGGTGGTGATCTTCGACCGCGTCCGCGAGAACTTCCGCAAGTTCCGCAAGATGAGCACGCACGAGGTCATCGACAGCGCGATTACCGGCACCATCTCGCGCACCATCATTACCCACGGCTCGACCCAGATGATGGTGCTGTCGATGTTCTTCTTCGGCGGCCCCACGCTGCACTACTTCGCGCTGGCGCTGACGGTCGGTATCCTGTTCGGTATCTACTCGTCGGTGTTCGTCGCCGCGGCGCTGGCCATGTGGCTCGGCGTCAAGCGCGAGGACCTGATCAAGGGTGAGAAGAAGGCAGGTGGTTCGGATCGGGATGATCCGAACTATGGAGCGCAAGCCTGAGGCTGAGCGGATGTCCAAACAAAAAAGCGCACCAGTTGGTGCGCTTTTTGTTGCCTGCAGCAGCCTGCCACTCAAGCCAACTCAGAAAACCGTTCGATCCAGACCGCCAGACGGTCCGTCGAAAAGCTTGCCGCATGCTCGCCGACACGGCATGCAATGGCATCATCCTGGCGTGCAAACTGCAGCGCGCCACCGGCTTCTTCGAGCCACAGCAGGCAGGCAAGCCACGTCGCATGCTGCGACGAAACCGCCTCGCCCACTGGCTTGGACACGAACTCGCTGAGCGCGGACGGCGAAGACCACACCACCGCTTCGCCATCGCGCCGCACGGTATCGTCGCCCATCGCCTCGGCAATGACCTGCACCGCGTCGGCGGCTCCGCGCCCGGCATAGCGCGTGCGCAAGGCCGCCAGCTGCGCGCCCACGGCATGGCCGAAGCTGCCGCTGCGCTCGCTCTCGACGCGCACCAGGTCGGCATAGTCGAGGCGCTGCCAGTCCGGCTCGGCGTTGCGCGCGCCAGCCAGTTCGGTGGCTGCGAGGTAGGTTTCCACGGGCTGGAAGCGGCCCGGACCGATCAGACTCGCGCACAGCGCGTGCACCATCCGATACGCGTGGCCACTGTCTGCGTCTGCAGCACGCTCAGCTTCTCGCGCACGAGCTGGTCGCGCTCCTTGCGCAGGCCGGCCATCTCCAGCGCTTGCTTCAACTCCATGCGCAGCGCGGTGATGTCCCACGGCTTCTTGATGTAGCGATGGATCTGCCCTTGGTTGACGGCCTCGACGGTCTGGTCGAGTTCCGAATACGCCGTGGTCAGGATCCGCACGATGTGCGGATAGCGCTCGCGCGCGTGGCGCAGCAGTTCATTGCCGTACTCGCCAGGCATGCGCTGGTCGGACACCAGCACCGCCAGGCTGTCGGCGTGCGCTTCCAGCAGCGTCTTGCCCTCTTCGACGGATCCGGCGGTCACCACGGGGCGCCAGCGCGCCGATCGCACGCTGGAAATATTTGACGGCTGTCGCCTCGTCGTCGACGAACAGAATCGCCGGGGGTGGTGCCTGGGTGGCATTCGGTTCGCTCATCTGTCACTCCTGTGCATTCGATTCTTGAAATTTGGGAAGTCCAGCGTCACCGTCGTGCCGGCTCCGGACGCTGAGGCGATCCGGATGCCGCCGCCAAATGACTGCATGACGCGGTTGCAGAAAATCATGCCGAGGCCGCTGCCACCGGCTCCGGCGTGGGTAGTGACGGGGTCCACGAGCAGGCGGTCCATCACTTCGGGCGGAATCCCGGGCCCGTTGTCGCAAATGCGGATCTCCTGCCGCGGCTGTGCAACCACGACAAAGCGCAAGTTCGGCGCGCCGGTGTCGCCGAGCGCGCGCAGCGCATTGCTCATTACCGACGAGAGCACCAGCGCCACGCAGTTGGGCAGCGTCTGCACGGGAAAATCGCCATGCATCTCGACCTGGACCCAACTGCGCTGGTCGCCGGTAAAGGGATAGGTATCGATCAGCGACGCAACCAGAGTCCCGGCGCTCACCTCGGCTCCGGGTTCCTGCCGTGGCGTGCTCCCCGCGGTGCTGCGCACGGATTGCAGGAACGATGACAGCACCGCGAGGCAATACTGCGCGTTGTCGTGCATCGCACTGGCAGCCTGCCCGATCTCGCCCTGGCGCTGTGTGCTGTATTCGGCCGCGACGCGGCCTTCGATGCCGCGTGCGAAATTGGCGATGGCCGCCAGCGGCGTGTTCAGCTCGTGGGCCAGGAACGCCAGCGTCTCGTCGATGGCCATCAGCCGCTGCTGCCGCAGCGCCCGCTCGCGCGAGCGTTCGACCGCCAGGCGCAGCACATTGCGCACATCACCGACGCTGAGCGGCTTCTCCAGAATGCGGAAGACCTCGCCGCTGTTGACGGTCTGCAGCAGCACGTCCTTGTCGGCATAGGCCGTGACGAGGATGCGCACGATCTGCGGGAACTCCTCGCTACCTGGCGCAGCAGGTCGCCGCCGTCGCGCCCAGGCATGCGGAAGTCGGTTACCAGGATGATCGTGCGCGCGCATCGGCACGCAGCATGCCGATGGCTTCATCAGCGCCGGTGGCGGTCAGCACTTCATACTCGTTGCCGACCGCGCGCGCAAAGTACTTGAGCGCCATGTCTTCATCGTCGACGTAGAGCACGGTAGGCCGTGCCTGCTGGACTTCTGTCATGGCCGGGTCACTCCGCGCGCGGAAGGTCGAAGCTGAAGGCAGCCCATTGGCCGACTTCGCTCTCGACGTAAAGCTGGCCACCGTGCCGTTCGATCACCGCGTAGCTGATCGACAGGCCGAGCCCCAGTCCCTGCCCCACGTCGCGCGTGGTAAAGAACGGCTCGAAAACCCGTGCGAGGTTTTCCGGGGCAATGCCCGGGCCGTTGTCCTGCACGCGCACATGGAGCCGGTTCTCCGTCCATTTGACCGTGGTATGGATGGCAGGCGCAGCCGTGCCTGCCTTGCGCATGGCCAGCGCGGCGTTCGAGAACAGATTGATCAGCACGCCGATAACGGCGGCTTCGTCGCCCAGCACGAGGGTGTCGTCCGGCAGTTCGCGCGTCACCTTCACCCCGCGCAGTTCGTGGGCCGTGAGGCGGATCGACGAATCCAGCGCCTTCTCGAACAGGAACGGCGTGCCTTCGACCTCGCGCCCGGCTTGCGGTAGGCAAAGGTCTTCAGGTCGGACACGATATGCTGGATGCGCTGCATGCCCTGCTTGGCATCGACCAGGCATTCCTCGAGCGAGGGGTTTTCCTTGGCCTGCGGCTCTTCCATGGCCACCTCGATCGCCATCAGGCAGAAGTTGACCGGGTTGTTCACCTCATGCAGCAGGCCGGCCGCGAGCGTGCCGATGGCGGCCATCTTCTCCTGCTGCAGCATCTGGCCCTTGATGTCGACGAGCTTGCGGTTGATGACTTCGAGTTCGGCGTTCTTCTCTGCCACCTCGCCTTGAGCCGGAACAGCATGAAGCGCGCGCGCTCGTTGAAGAAGGTGTAGACCCCGCTGGCGCCGCGGCAAACAGCAGGAACAGCGAATTGACGATAAAGGTGCCCACCGGCTCGATGCCGCCTTGATGCAGCAGGCAGGCCAGTGCGTACAACAGGTACGAGAGGATGCCGAACACCAGGTTCTGCCACAGCCCGAATGGCAGCGCGATGCCAGACGCGAAGATCGCCAGGTTCAGGCCCACGTAGTAGGGCGATTCCACGCCCTCGGTCTGCGAGATCATCCACGCGATCATGATCTGCGGCAGCAGTAGCCAGGTCAGCGTGAGCCACGGCGCGAAACGCCGGCCGGCAGCACTGTAGAGCATGACCACCACGCCGGCGATCAACAGCGACACCACCACGCGCGCAAGCCCGAAAGCCAGCTGCTGCTGCGGATACTGGCCGTAGTCAAGCCCTACGCCGAGCAGGACTAGCACGATGGCGGTATAGGCGCCGCCACGCTGAACGCCAGGCGAAAATCCGCCAGTTCGGACTGGTAGCCCGCATATAGTTGGTTCGTACTCATGACCTGGTCCGGTGGTACCCCTTCCCGCGCCAGCCGGCAGGCGCGAACGGGGCACGGTCACTGCCTCATTGAATGGTCGCTTCGGCGAACACGTTGACGCCGGTGGCATCGACATAGATCCGGTGCCCGTGCGAATTCTCGGGCAGCAATGCCTCCATGCCCGGGTCGTCGCGATAGATCAGGTACCACTCGAGCAGGTGCTCCATGCCGAACTTCTCCGGATTGTCCGCGTGCACGTTGGTCACCAGGACCTGGCCACCCGGCCGGTGCGCGAAGCGAAGTACGACAGCAGGCGCGAACACACCTTGTCCGACAGGTAATCGAAGAGACCCGCACAGTAGACCGCGTCGAACTCCCTGGCTGCAATATCGTCGGGGGCGATGCGGCGCTTGAGCAGTTCGTGCACCGACTGGTGCACCATCTCCACCGGAACCTTGTGCCCGGCCTGTGCGGCCGCGCGTTCGATCGAGGCGCGCGTGTAGTCGAGCGTCTCCTCGCTGAAGTCCACGAGCTGGAACGACAGCAGTTCCGGCTGCGGGTACTCGCGGACAAAGCGCTGGATCTCGAAGGCTGGTCCACAACCCACGTTCAGCACGCGGAACGGACGGCCGGCCTGCCGGGCGCGCTCGGCCTGGCGCGTCAGGAAATCGATCAGCAGGTCGATGCGGTTGCGGTGGGCGGTTGCCACGGCCGCCTTGAGGAAAGCCGTGTTGACGATCTGGAAGTAGGTGGTGGGCCCTTGCTGCGGATCGCTCAGGATCTGGTTCACCATCTCGTAGTCGCCGGCATAGCCGAGCGGCTTGGTAAAGGTCCGGTAGACGAACGCGCGCGCAGCAGCAGCGGGTGCAGCGCCGCCTGGGCATAGGTGCGATGCACCGGGGCGATCTCCGGATCGACGCGCTGCGCCTCGCCCTCGAGCCAGTCGAGATAGCGCTTGGTACGGCCCATGATCGGCGTGGCGAGTTCGTAGACACATCCTCGCGCAGGCGGCCCTCCACCTTGGGCAGCGTCTCGGTCAGGTCGACCTGCTCCACCCAGCGCGACACCTCGGACAGGAACGCGCGCATCTCGTTGACCACGATCTGGTAGTCGCGCCGGATATTGAAGCGGGAGTCCCAGTCCTGCACGAAGAGCTCGGCCTCGCGAGCCACCGACTTGGGCTCGTTGTTCAGGTCGGTCAGTTCGCGCCATTCGTCGATCAACGTCAGGGACACCACCGCGGTCAGGCCGGTATTCACCAGGCTCATGACCACGGCCTTGCCAAGGTAGGCGTTCTTTGCCCCCATGCGGACGCTGAGTTCGCTCAGCACCTCGCTGACCTGCACGATCGAGTATGGATTGTAGATTTCCATCACCAGAGACTTTCTCTGGAGATTGATGATCGTGCCCCGCACCTGCTCACCCTGCGAGTTGCGGAAACTGACCACCGGATCGATTTGCGTTTTGGAATACACGGTATTGCGCCAGGGGAAATCCGAGAAACGCTGCAGCCATACCGCCCGGGCAGTTCGGCCGGGCAAGGCACGCAGGGGCGAGTGGGACGCGAGAAAGGTTACCGGAACGGGCTGCGACAGCGAATGCTCATAGTAATGCGCGATTGCCTGAGTTTGACGCGAGGGCTGGCTCGTCCTCGCAGACGGGTGCAGGCGTCCACGCCTGCACCGATGATGGGGAAATGCCGCGGACCATTGTACTGTGGCTGCCGCATGTCGTACAACCAAGTGCATAGTACGGCCTCTCCACAGCAGTCGTCCAAAACCGGCGATGCCGGCTTTCGGGTGCTGCGCGTGGCGACGAAGACCGCCGCGGCGTCAGGGTTTTACTCGGCGCGGACGCCTTCGACCTGGATCGCCAGCTTGACCTCGGGCTTGAAGCCCATCTTCACGCCGTAATCGAGCCCGAAGTCGGCGCGATTGAACTGGCCGACCGCGTCAGCGCCGCAAGCCTCGCGCTTGAGCATCGGATGCTGGATGCACTTGAAGTCGCGGATTTCGAGCTTCACGGGCTTGGATACGCCGCGCAGCGTCAGCACGCCGTCCACTTCCGTCGGGACATCGCCCTTGAACTTGCTGAACTTGCCCTTGTAGCTGGCTTCGGGGAAAGCCTCGACGTCGAACATGTCGGGGCTCTTGGCATGCTGGTTCAGCTTGGCGTTGCCGAAGTCGACCGACGCCGGGTCGATCTTGACCTCGACCGTGCCGGACTTGGCGGCACGATCCAGCGTGACGACGCCGCTGGACTTCTCGAACTTGCCGCGCCAGACCGACAGGCCGCCGAGGTGATCGGCCTCGAAGCTCGGGTAGGTATGAGTCGGGTCGAGGTTATAGGTCACGGTGCTGGCCGAGGCCACGCCGAAGGCGGCGGTTGCGGCAACGGCAGCCACGGCGGTCATGAGGGTACGCAGTTTCATGGAATCTCCCGACAAAAGGTTGGAGAGGAACATCAACGGGAATGTGACAGCTCTTCAGTACGCGAAGTCCGGCAATGCCGGCTTTCACTTCTTTGCCATCACGATACGGAACTTGATCTGCACGTCGTCAGCCACGACGGAAGTATCCTTCCATTCGCCGTCGCCGATATTGAAGACCGTGCGCTTGATCGGCAGCACGCCTTCGAACACCTGGGCACCGCCTTCCTGGCGATAGGTGGCCGGGACCACGATGTCCTGGGTCTTGCCCTTGATGGTCAGCTTGCCGGCCACGTCATACTTGCCCGGCGTGCCGTTCTTGATGCTGGTGGACTGGAACACGGCCTTCGGGTACTTGGCGGCGTCGAACCAGTCCTTGCCCTTCACTTCCTTGGTGGTCTCGGCATCGGCGATCTCGAAGCTCGACACGTCGATCTCAACCTTGGCCGACGAGGTCGCGAGCTTGGCCGGGTCGAAGTCGACGTTCGCATCAAACTTCCTGAACTTGCCCTCCATGGGCACGCCGATCTGGCGTGCGACCGCGGTCACCGAGCTCTTGGCGGCGTCGATCTGCGCCCAGGCGAGGTTGGCGGCAACACCGGTAGTGGCCAGCACGGCGGCCAGCAGCAACGAACCGGGACGGGGAATGCGTTTCATCAATGACTCCTGTCAGCGGGCGGCGTCATGCGCCGCGCATCAGAACCAAAAGGGACCTTCCGAAAATGGCAACCAGGCGCGCGGCCTAGCGCAGGAACGGCAGCATGCGGCCGAGCGTACCGTCGCGGTCGACAACCTGGTGCTTGACGGCTGCGGCCGCGTGCACCGTCACCACGGCTGCCATCAGGTAGTTCAGCCAGATGTGTGCGAGCTTGAAGACTTCCTTGAGTTCGTCGTTTTTCTCGATCAGCACTGGCATCTTCCACATGCCGAGGTAGACCACCGGCACACCTGCAGCAAGGCTGTACAGGTAGCCGGTGATGGGCACCACGATGATCAGCGCGTAAAGCAGGTGATGGGCGGCCGCGGCCGCCTTCGCCTGCCACGGCGGGCG
>LRMT01000019.1 GCA_001725945.1 Cupriavidus sp. UYMMa02A
CGGGCCGAGCGCGCCGAGGCCGAGGCGGCGCTCGCGCGTCAGCTGCTGGCGGAGTTGCGCGTGACGCTGCATGAGCGGGGTGACGGGCGTGGGCGGCGGCGCAAGGCCGGTGGCCAGGCGCACGAGGAAGCGGGCAAAGCGTAGGGCGAAGAACAGAGTGCATCGGCCCCGACGCTCCACCCGGAAGGACGGCCACGATAGCAGCGCCAGTACCGATAGCAGCAATGACCACGAACACTGAGCGCGCGGCGGCGATCCGCTGGATCCAGGAGCAGATGGCCAACTATGGCCTGACCATGGAGGAACTGGATGCGGCGGGGTGCTTTGATCCACCCCCGCCGCCGCCGCCACCGACACCTCATCCAGCACCGGTGGTCTGCTACCGCAACGCCGATGGGCTGAGCTGGGACGGACAGGGCGAGATGCCCACCTGGCTACAGCGGGCGGTCAATGCGGGGCAGAGCGTGGAGTTTTTCCGGGTCGGATAGGCCTGCAGATTCGACCCTCTGTCCAACGCCGATGTGACGAGGCTAACCGACACAACCAACGACGACCCATTTATGAAAGTACGCGTTTCCACCCTGTTGTGGCTCGCCGCCATCGCTAGCGGCGGTATGCTGCCACCCACGCAGGCACACGCCGGAGTGTTCGACGATGAGCAGGCGCGCAAAACGGTCATCAACCTGCGCGACCAGTTCAACAGCTTCCAGGCGACGGCGACCCAGCGCATTGATCAGAACAGTCGCACCACACTCGACCTGCAGAACCAGCTCGAAGGCCTGCGCCAGGAACTGGCACGGCTACGTGGCCAGAACGAAGTGCTGCAGAACACGGTGGCGACGCTGCAGAAGCAGCAGAAAGACTACTACGCCGACCTGGATGCCCGCCTGAAGAAGTTTGAGCCGCAGCACGCTTCGGTCGAAGACCGCCAAGCACGTCGCAGCCGGGCGAGAAGCCCGAATACGATGCCGCGCTCAAGCATTTCCAGGCGGGCGACTTCAAGAGCGCCGGGAATTCGTTCTCGTCGTTTATCAAAAAGTATCCGCAGAGTCCGTACCTGCCGCTGGCGCAGTACTGGCTCGGCAACTCGCTATACGCGCAGCGCGACTATAAGGGGTCCACCTGGACGCTGCAGAAAATGATCAATGCCAACCCGACGCATCCCAAGGTGCCCGACGCAATGATCGCGGTTGCCAATAATCAGCTCGAGTCGGGCCAGAAGGCGGCTGCGGTCAAAACACTGGAACAGGTGGTGGCCAAGTATCCCGGTACCGAAGGCGCGCGTGCGGCGAACAACCGGTTGAAGACGCTGAAGTAAGTGCGGGCGGCTTCCAGTCGGCCGCACCACGCGCCGAAGGCCTGCTGTAGTTGGATCTTCAGATTCTGACGGACTCTACATTTTCCATTTTTCCCGAGTGTGGGGTCCGCGATGACCCCGGTCCTGCCGCTGGAATCCCGGTCAGGATTCTGGCCATCCCCGCTACCGGTACACCAGCACAGGGATCGCGCAATGCGTCAGCACCTTCTGCGTTTCGCTGCCCACCAGCAGTCCCTCCAGGCCGCGACGTCCATGCGATGCCATGAAAATCACATCGCATCCGTGCCGCTTGGCGGCCTCGATAATCTCCTTGTACGGCGTCGTCGTAATCGCCGTATCAGTACTGCAGGCAACGCCAGCCGCCTGCGAGGCCGCCACGACTAGGTCGAGCCTCGCCCTTGCCTCGATCGCTGCATGTTCCTCGAATGCCTTGCGAGTCTGGTGGCCCGAGTCGGACGATGTGAGGAAGGGGTACTCATTCATGCAAGTGAACGCCGTGATCTTTGCGCCCATTGCCTTGGCAAACTCGATCGCAGCGGCAACGGCCTTCCCGGAAAGGTCAGAACCGTCGGTGGGTACCAGTACGTGCTTGAACATGGCTTCGCCCCTATGTTGTCAGAACAGAGTTTCCCGTCATTTTAGGATTCTTTCGCTGCTTTTGGTGCGTCGCATGGGCCTGCGAAGCGACTGTCGCAAACACAGACGAGGCGAACGAAGACCTGGATGCGGCGGATTGCCTCGCGCCGCCGCCACCGCCCCATCACCGGCGGTCTGATCCGACCAAACGAAAGCCAAGGCGATCGTTGCGAAGCCGAACGCACAGGCTGACGCTGCGAAAGCCGCCGCCAGTGCCCATGGAGACAAGACGAAGGAGCAGTAAGTCGCTCCCGTCGCACGGACAGGGGCCGGTCCCGCATCAGGAGTGCCGGCCAACTCTCAGCATCGCGCTGGCAATGTCGACCAAGGCCGCCAGTGCAAGCATGGCGATGATCACCGTGCAAGCCTGGGGCATATGGAAAAGGGACAGCTCGAAGTACAGCATCTGCCCAAGCCCGCCGGCGCCGACAAAGCCAAGGATTGCCGCCACGCGGATATTCGTTTCCCAGCGATACAGGACATAGGCCAGGAACTGGGGCCATACGCAGGGCAGCGTCCCATACACGAAGACAAGCGCGGCGGGGGTGCCGTTCTCCATCAGCGCGAGGGCGGGTGGGCGCGGCGCATTCTCCAGCGCCTCG
Source organism: Cupriavidus sp. UYMMa02A (assembly GCA_001725945.1). Classification (GTDB taxonomy): domain Bacteria; phylum Pseudomonadota; class Gammaproteobacteria; order Burkholderiales; family Burkholderiaceae; genus Cupriavidus. The sequence continues at coordinate 2,557 of LRMT01000019.1, forward strand.
GCGAACAGGCGACCGAGCACGCCCGCGGTATGCACTGCCAAGGCGAGGGTGCCGGCAAACGGTCCAAGGCCGACTGTGAGCACGGTCAGGGCAGCCCACACCAGCTCGGGAATCGAGCGCAACAGGTTCAGCAGCAAGCGCGAGAACGCGCGCAGCGCATCGCCGTAGAGCCCGGAAGCCGGTAGCGCCAGGCCAAAACCAAGCACCGCCGCACACAGGGTGCCCACGGCGGAAACTGCGAGCGTTTCGAACATGCTGCCGCCGGTTCTGGCCAGGAAGGCGGTCGACAGCTCCGGCGGGAAGAACGTCTGCAGGAAGCGCAGGATCTCGGCCGCAGCATCCGCAGAAACGAGCCGGCCCAGATCGAGCGAGAGATAGGCAAAACTGGCCGCTACCGCGATCGCCACGGCGAGCAGCGTAAGTAGGCACTTGAGGCAGAGCTGGCCGGCCGTGGGCGTGTTAGTCGCCATGCTTCAATCCAGCATCTTGCGCAGCCGGGCGCTTAGCGCGTCGGCCAGCAGGACCAGCAGCAGGAACACAAGCAGGATGGTCGCGGCTTCGCCGCCGTTGAGCAGCTTCATGGCCTGGTCCATCAACTGGCCAAGCCCACCGGCACCAACGAAGCCCATCACCACCGACGCCCGGATGGCACATTCCCAGCGATACACGGTGTACGAGACCAGCTCCTGCGCGGCATTCGGCAGCAATCCGTAGGACAGCGCCATCAGGCGCCCGCTGCCGCCGGAGAGCAAGGCGTCCGCCGCGCGCTGGTCGCTGGACTCGAGGATTTCCGCATAGACCTTTGCCAGCATGCCGCTATAGGTGACGGCCAGCGCCAGCACGCCCGCGGCCGCACCAAGACCCAAGGCGCGCACGAAGACCAGCGCCCAGACCAGCTCCGGCACCCCCGCGCAGCAGGAGCACCAGCGCCCGCACGGCGGTGCGCAGTGCCGCCCGGACCCGGAGTCCCCGGCCCGGGCCGATGCGGGAGATGGAAAGGCTCCTGGTCGTCGCCACGGCCAGGGGCGCCGCAATGACAAAGGCGAGCGCGATGCCTGCGGTCGCGATCGCCAGCGTTTCCAGCGTTGCCCTGGCCACGTAGCCGAGAAACTCGGCTGAAATTTCCGGGGGCAGGAAGTTGCCCAGAAAGCGGCCAATTACCGTGAGGTCGCCATGTCGAACAGCGCCGACGGGCTGAACCGGGACAGCCTCAGCAAGGGCCACAGCAGAAGGAGCGCGAGGACCAGGCCGGTGGCCCGCCGCAACGCCTGCGGGTCGCGTGGATGCGTGGTCATCGGCATGCCGCGCTGCGCGGGTCAGTGCCGCCGGCAGTGACGGCGACGACCACGGTCCGGCTGCCTTGCACCGGCGGCGATTCGCTCTCGGCGGCGTAGAGGTCCCTCAGCAGGCGTCGGTGACGTGTTCGGCCGGCAGGTCGAAGGCGACCTCGCCCGACTTCAGGCCGATGATGCGGGGAAACCAGCGCAGGGCTAGATCCACGGCGTGCAGGCTGGCGACCAGCGTCACTGCCCGCGTATCGGCTTCCCTGCACAGTTCGCCCAGGGTGAGGTTGGCCAGCACGGGATCCATCGCCGAGACCGGCTCGTCGGCCAGGATCAGTTCCGGGCGCTGGTACAGCACGCGGGCCACCCCGACGCGCTGCAGCTGGCCGCCCGACAACTGGTCGCAGCGATGGAACAGGCGGTCGGCCAGTTCCAGTCGCGCAGCTGTTCGCTGGCGCCGGGGATATCGCCGGATAGACCAGCGAGAGCATGGATTTCCAGGCGGGCCAGATGCCGAGGCGGCCGGCAAGGATGGCGGTGATCACGCGCTGGCGCGGAGGCATTGGCGGCGCTGGTGCACCATGCCAATGCGACAGCGCAAGTGTCGCAGACATGCAGCGCTCAGTGCCCAAGGGCTTTGCCCCAGGACCTCGACGCGGCCTTCGCCGGGCCGCAGCGACGTTGCCAGCAGGCGCAGCAGGGAGGTCTTGCCGGCGCCCGAGGGACCGATGACAGCGATGCGCTCGCCGCTGCCCGCCGACAAGGCGATCTGGCTCAGCGCGCGCTGCCCGTTGGGGTAGCTGACGCTGGCGCCTTCGAGATTGAAACTCACTTGATCAGGCCCGCAGTGCGGGCCGCGGCCTCGATGCCGGCGTAGTTCTCCGATTTGGTGGGGATGTACTTTACTGTGCGTTGCAGTGCCATGATCTCCCTGTGCTCGGGGTTGGCCGGGTCAAGGCGCAGGAACGCTTCAGTCAGCTTCTTGCGCAAGTCCGGGTCGAGCCCGCCGCGTACGGTCCAGTTGTAGTCGAAGTAGGGCGGCGTGACGGCAAACACCCGGACCTTGGCTGGGTCCACCTTGTGCTGCTCGACCAGCTTGTCCCAGACCGAGGCGTTGAGCACGCCGGCGTCGGCCTTGCCCGCCTGGACGAAGGCGGCCGTTGCATCATGGGCGCCCGAGTAGGCGACGGTCTTGAAGTCCCGGTCCGGATTGATGCCAGCTTGCTGCAGGAAATAGCGCGGCATCAGGTGCCCGGAAGTCGAGGACGGCGCGCCGAAGGCGAAGGTCTTGCCCTTGAGGTCGGCCAGGGTTTTGATATTGCTGTCGGCAGTGATGAACTTGCTGGTGAACGCGGCATCTTCCTGGCGCTGGACAATAGGAATGGTGGCGCCGTTCGTCCGGATCTTGCTCTGCACATAGGTGAAACCGCCCAGCCATGCCATGTCGATCTTGCCCGTTGCCAGGGACTCGACCACAGCAGCGTAATCCGTCACTGGCGTGAACTCCACCTTCATGCCGGTTTCCTTCTCCAGGTATTTGCCAAGCGGCGCGAACTTGCGCTGCAGTTCGGTCGGTGCCTCATCGGGGATGGCCGACACTTTCAGGACGGTTTGTGCAGCCTGGGCACCCGACAGACCGGTGAGACCAAACAGGGCAAGCGCGGCAAGGCGTTTCGCGATACGCGGGAATAGGGTCGGAGTCATGATCGGCGTGGTCGGAGGTTGACAGTGATGGTGCGGGGACTACCCCGAAAGGGCGCTTATGCTACCGCAATCCGGGCGGGCCCTTCCGTCATTTCGCCAATCAGCGCCGCCTGATGGAAGCCTTCCCGTCGGCCGCGATGCGCCCGAAATCATAGGGGTCGTCGACCACCGGCATGAAGAAGTCCGTGGTGGCGATCAGGGCCTGGTTGTCGTTGAGCTTATAGACCGCCGCGTCGTCGCGGGTCTCCTTGCCGACCAGCAGTGCCGCCGGGGCCGGGAAATTCGTCGAATTCCTCAGGATCTCGGAAAGCAACCCAGGGGCGATCTTGCACCCGCACCCACCGCCGTGGGAGAACGAGGTTAGCTTGATACCTGCGTGGTCTGGCTGGTCCATGGGGAGCTCTCCCGGTCAATCTGGTTTCAGGGCTTCGGCGACAAGTCTAATGACTTCGGCACGTTCCCGCTCCGGCGCGAACAGCGGCGCCCGCTGCGTGCATTGCTGCCGCAAGCGCTCGAGAAAGGCGGCGTCGCGGCTGGCGCGCTCCAGCATCGTCGCCAGGTGCGCGGCATTGCCTGGCGGGAAGTACCCTTCATAGTCCCGGCCCAGCATGCCGACGTTGCCCGGGATGCGGCTGGCCAGCACCGGCACCCCGCTGGTAACGGCCTCAATGATCACGTTGGCGCCGCCTTCCATCACGCTCGATATGACCATCAACTGCGCCTGGCCGATGCGCCGTCGCGCCTCGGTGTGAGGCAGGTCTGCCAGCCAGGCATAGCGCTGGACGCCCGGCCAGCTTTGCGCTTGCAGCGCCTCGGCCGCCTGCCGGTAGCTATCGTCCAGGGCGGCGCCGATGTGGATCAGGCGCACGCGCGAATCGTCGGGAAGCAGCGTCAGGGCCAGCATGGGCGTCGCCGGGTCCTTCTCCGCCCGCATATGGCCTACCAGCACGACCTCAAACGCGTCCTGGCTGGCCGCTGCCGGCAAAATTGCCGGGGCGGACTGGTAGATGACCCTGCACTTGGCCCGATGCCCGGGGGGCAGTTCGGCGGGCCCTTCGTCCTGCAGCACTACCAGGTGGGTGGCAAGGTCCAGGGAATGCTGGGCGGATGCATCGCAGCGGATATCGCGGTACAGGTCCGTCCCGGTCAGCACCACTATCAGGGGACGGTCGGGGCAGGCTTTGGCAAACCTGACGATGGAATCGACTGAGCGCCGGGCATGCAGCGCGATCAGGCACGCCGGGACAGCGCCATCCGCGTGGCCCTCCGCCCACTCCGCGGCCAGGGTCACACCGTAATCCGCCTGCAGGAAGTGCGACCAGCGATGCGCGGTCTGCCAGTTGCCGTTATTGGCTTTCCGGAGTGCCGGGCTGATAATCGCGACAGTGGCCTTGGGAGGATGCATGACGATCGGCTCTGAAGGGGATGCAGCCAGAAGGATAAACAAGTCCGGGCTCGATGCGGCATTTGCAGATGCGCATCGGCGCACCTGGGGCGTCCTGCAGGACTTGTCGTCGTCCCAGTGGCAGGTTCGCTACGACCCGGGAATCAATCCGCCCTTGTGGGAATACGCGCATGTCGCGTGGTTCACAGAGCACTGGGTGTTGCGGGACCCGCGTCCTGGCCCGGGCGGCCGCCTGGTCGCAAGTCTGCCGTCGATGCTCGATAACGCTGACCGTTTCTTCGATTCGTCGCGCGTTCCGCACACGGAGCGCTGGACGCTGGCGTTACCCCCACTGGACGAGGTACGCGGCTATGTGGCTGCGGTACTGGAGCGCGTCCGGGTCAGCCTCGCGGCGGCGGACGACACCGACCAGGCGCTCTATTTTTTCCGGCTCGCCTTATTCCACGAAGACATGCACGCTGAGGCCCTGACCTATATGCGTCAGACGCTCGATTATCCGCTGCATGCACCGCTCGACATGCCTTCCATTGGGCCAGGTGCCGGGTCGGTGGCCGCAGGGGGCGATACGTTCATGATGGGTACGCCTCCGGAGGTGGCGGGTTCGTCTTCGACAATGAAAAGTGGACCCACCCGGTCCACATCGCCCCTTTCCGCATCGACCGCACGTGCGTCAGCAATGCTGCATTTACGGAATTCGTGGCGGCCGGTGGCTATCACGACCTTCAATGGTGGTCCGACGACGGACGCGCATGGCTGCAGCAAGGCAGCTGGCGCATCCGGTGCGCTGGCGCCGGCCAGCCGGAGGCACCCCGGGGCAATGGGCATTGAGATGGTTCGGGCAGTGGGTGCCGCTGCCACCCGAACAGCCGGTGTGTCACATCAATGCTTACGAGGCAGAGGCCTATTGCCGCTGGGCCTGCAAGCGCTTGCCCACGGAAGCCGAATGGGAGTATGCGGCAACGCATGACCTGATCCGCTGGGGCAGGGCCGTGTGGGAATGGACGGCTGATCCTTTCGTGCCCTATGCCGGGTTCGCGCCCGATCCGTACCAGGAGTATTCCGCCCCCTGGTTTCACACGCATCGCTCGGTTCGCGGCGGATCATTCGCCACCCATGCCCGCATGCTGCATCCTCGCTACCGCAACTTCTACCTGCCGCACCGCAGCGACCTCTTCGTCGGATTCCGCTGCTGTAGTTGAAGGGTTTCCCGACCTCCAGCCTGAACGGCATGCGGCAGCGCTCGCAGGTGGGGAGCGCTTGCGCTCCTGCTCTAGCTCAGCGAGCAGTGTCCGCGCCGTATGGGCGCGGCGCAGCGCGGCTAGGGCAGATGTCTGCCCGGCAGCAGGACGGCCGGTGCGCGCGGGCCGGCCCGGCGCGGCTGATGGCCGACAGCGGTGTGGGTTCGTTCCTGACCTGCCTTGGTGGCACGGGTGTCGGCAGCAAAGCCACGGTTGCGGCTGGCATCGCCTGGCTCGGAAAAACGCCGATCCTGACTTCTTCGCCCATACCACCGACGACACGCTGCGCATGCGCGGTGCCTTCGGCTGCCAGCATGGCCATGACCATCAGGAAAAGCGATTGCATCCTCTTCATAAGTTCTCCGGCCTCAGGCCTCGTAGGTCAGTGGCCAGCGCGGGCCGCGTGATGTTGGCTGCGGAGGATAGTGCAAACCGATCTCCCCATTTGTAATGGATTGTTAACAGACGAATGGCTTGGTCAGCGCCAAAGCCTGCTTGCTTCAGGGGACATTGGAAAAACGACGCGAGCAGCAACCCCCATTAGGCAGGGGGCGAAGGTGCTCAAATGTCGAAGATGTTCTGGTCGAGCGGAACGCCGGGGTCCGTCAGGTTTTCAATGTATTGGGCCGGTTGGGAGAGCACCAACGCCATGGTTGACTTGGTGCGACATCATTGTGGTGAAAATCAGAATTAAATCCCGTCTAATTGCCCGTATCGACGGCGAGTCAATAATGTGCGTCGGTCCGGAGGCAGGACAAGTGCTGTGAAAAAATTCTGTCGTCGTCTAGTATGGATGCGCATGGCATCTCGGGCGTCTTTCCACGAGACCTCGCAACTGATTCTTTAGTTGGGAGAAGCCGATTGGGACAGTTCCCAGTGAGACCCGCATTCTCACCAAACGTTGGATTCATACGTCCACAGGGGGAATTCTTGGACGAGACGGCTACCAGATTCCAGATCCTTGCGCTCTCCGGCGGCGGCTTCCGGGGTCTGTACACGGCCAAGGTGCTGGCCGATATCGAGGATGAAATCGGTGCACCGATCGCGACCCGATTTGACCTGATTGCCGGAACCTCGATTGGGGGGATCATTGCCCTGGCACTGGCCCTCGAAGTGCCGGCGAGCCGCATTGTCGCCCTGCTGACAGAGTATGGGGAGAAGATCTTCATGCGGCGCTGGTCGCTTGCTGGCATCTGGCGGGCCCCTTTCTCCTCGCGTCGTCTGGTGGAACTGCTTTCTGATAGCCACATGTTCGGCGAACGCCTGTTGGGGGCTTGCGTGCACCGGGTAGTCATTCCTGCAATCAATTATTCCACGGGCCGCCCTCAAATTTTCAAGACGCCGCACCACATCAATTTCAAGCGGGATCATAAGTTCCGGATTGTGGATATCGCGATGGCCACCAGCGCCGCGCCGGCCTATTTCGCACGCTATACGTTCAATAATAATCAGTTTGTCGATGGCGGCCTTTACGCCAATGCCCCCGGCTTGTTAGCCGTGCACGAAGCGCAGTATTCCCTGCTTCGATCGCCCTCGGATGTTCACGTCATGGCGATTGGCACAATGTCATCAAAGTTCACTGTGAACCCGCGCCGCAATCGGGAGGGAGGAACCTACGATTGGGGCGGCATCAATCCCTCCAACATGCCGAAGAGATTGTTCGGCCTATCGATCTCGGTCCAGGAAGCGCTGAGTGATTTCATGCTTTCCCACCTGCTGCCGGGACGATATGTGCTGATCGACGATGATCTCACCGACCAGCGAGCACGTGCCGTGGGGATGGAAAAGGCAGACCAGGCGGCAAGAGAGGTCCTGCTGGGCGCGGCCTCGGAGCGATCGAAGATATGCATCGGAAGCCGGGATGTCCAGCCGTTCCTGAAGCATCGCGCCCCATGCCCAACGTTCTTCTACGGGGAGAACGAGAATGCAAACGCGCCATCGCGTCCTGATGCCAGTTTCACTGCGCGGGTTCATTTGGCTTCACCTACGCGATAGTTGGACGCGGTCCGGCGTTGACGAGGTGTCACCGACTGCCTGTGAGCGGTTGCCTGGCCCACGAATCGAGCTGGGTATGATCGCGACGTGACGTTTTCGGCACCCGCCGACCCGGCTCCACGCGCTGAGCATGGGACGAGCATGCATGCTGCTTGTCGGGTTCGCTGACCTCGGCTAGCCTGCTATCGTTGTCGTTTCTTCGCTGCGTTGCGATACCCATTTGATGCCAGAACGCTCGACCACCCGATATGGCAAGGCGCTGCAGCGCCTGCGCCAGGTCTTTTCCCCGTTGAACCTGGGGGCGGCGGCATGGCTGATTGCAACATGGGCCTTCGCGGCGTTTCAGCTCGTGAGCGAGCGGGACCGCTTGCTGCACGACGCCGCGCAGCGTACCCAGGCGGAGGCTCAGGCGTTCGGCGCGTACTCGAAATCCAGCATCCTGCGACTGTCCGAGTTCCTCCTCGACCTGCGGGCCAGTTGGCTGGTCGGCCAGACGGGGTTCATCGACATGGTGCATGAGCGGGAGAACCTGGTAGTAGACCTGTCGTTCCAAGTGTCAGTGATCGACAAGCATGGCCTGCTCATCTACTCGTCCATCGCCCCGCCCGCGTCCGGCGAGAAGGTCGACCTGAGCGGGCGCGAGCATTTCCGGGTCCATCAGAACGCGGGCGGGCGCGACATGCTGTTCATCAGCGACCCGGTGAAGGGCAAGGTCTCGCGCAAATGGTCGATCCAGTTCACGCGCCCGATCCTGCGCGCGGGCAGCTTCGACGGGGTCATCGTGGTCTCGGTCAGTCCGGAGCAGTTCGCCAGCTTTGCGCAGACGTTCACTAACCGCGATGGCGAAGTGGCATCGGTCGTCAAGACTTCAGGCCAGGTCATTGCGCGCATGCCGGCCATGGAGGGCACGCTGGCAAGGGCGGTCACCAACAGGCCATACCTCGCCAGCGGGTCGCCCGAGTCTGGCAGTTATCGGGCGGTGTCGGGCTCCGAAGGCGTGGAGCGGGTCTTCGGCTATCACCGCATGCCGGAGTTCGGGCTCAATTTCGTGGTGGGCGAGTCGATCGGCCTGGTGCTGGCGCCCTACGAGGTCTATCGCCGCGTTGCCTTGGCCGGTGCCATTGCTTCCACGCTGCTGCTTGGCCTGTTGTACTACAGCTTGCGCCGCTCCATGGCGGAGCGACGGCGCCATTTGGAGGAGATGCGGCTGGCTTCGCTGGTCTATTCGTCGAGCAGCGAAGCATGGTGGTGACGTCGCTCGATGGCACCATCATCGACGTGAATCCGGCCTTTGCCGCCGCCACTGGCTATACGGTCGCGGAGATCAAAGGCCGCTCGGCCTACAGCGTCAGCGGGACAGGGAATGCGGCAGGGCTGGTCGAACGCCTGCGCGCCACCGTGGGAGCCAAGGGCAGATGGAGCGGCGAACTCTTGATCCGCCGCAAGGACGGCAGCGAGTTTCCCGCCTACCTGACCGTGGATACCTATCTGGCCCACGCATATGGCGAGCACCGCCGCGTCGCGCTGATCCATGACATGACCGAAAAGCGCGAGGCGGAGGAAGTCATCCGGCACCAGGCGAATTTCGACGCGCTCACGGATCTGCCCAACCGCCGCCTGTTCTTCGACCGGCTGGAGCAGGAGATCGAGCGTTCGCGCGGCACGCAGGATGTGCTGGCGCTGCTGTTCATCGACCTGGATCGCTTCAAGGAGGTGAACGATACCCTCGGCCACGACCAAGGCGACCTGTTGCTGCTGGAGGCGGTGCGGCGCATTACGGCATCGGTGCGCGCGTCGGATACCGTGGCACGGCTGGCCGGCGACGAGTTCACCGTGATCCTGCCCGCGGTGGGCGATGCCGGCGTTGCCGAGGGCATTGCCCAGGCGATCCTGCAGCAGATTGCGGCGCCTTACCGCCTGGCCGGCGAGCTGGTGATGGTGTCGGCCAGCATTGGCGTGGCCACCTACCCGAAGGACGCCGACAACGCCGAGGCCCTGCTGGTGTGCGCCGACCAGGCGATGTTTGCCGCCAAGGAGGAGGGCCGCAATCGCTGGAAGGTCTTCACCCAGGCGTTGCTGCAGGCGGAGAGGGAGCGCCTTCGCATCACGCAGGACCTGCGCACGGCGCTGGCGGCCGGGCAGTTCGCGCTGCACTACCAGCCCATTATCAATCTGCGCACGGGCAAGGTCTGCAAGGCCGAGGCCCTGATTCGCTGGAACCATCCGGTGCGCGGGCCGATCCACCCGGCCGATTTCATTGCCGTTGCGGAGGAATCCGGCCTCATTATCGACATCGGCCGCTGGGTGCTGACGGAAGCGCTGGACCAGCTTGCGCGCTGGCAGGTGCTGCTGGGCGAGGGCTTCCAGATTTCGGTCAACAAATCACCAATGGAGTTCTCCGCGCCTGCGAGCGGGCCCGAGTCCTGGTCCGGCATGATCGAGCGCAGGAACGTGCCGGTGGGCAGCCTCGTCATCGAGATCACCGAAGGCTCGCTGATGGAGCAGAACGCCGATGTCATGGATCAACTCTCCCGCTTCCAGGCGGCCGGCATCGAGATCGCGCTCGACGACTTCGGCACCGGCTACTCGTCCTTGTCGTACCTGCGGCGCCTGGACATTGACTACATCAAGATCGACCAGTCCTTCATCCGCTCGCTGACGCGGGGCCCGGACGACGTGGCCTTGTGCCACGCCATCATCAGCATGGCGCATGCACTGCGCATCCGCGTGATTGCCGAGGGCGTCGAGACCGCGTCGCAGCGCGACATCCTGCTGCTGCCGGCTGCGACTACGGGCAAGGCCACTTCTTCTGTCCGCCGGTGGAGGCCAGCGCGTTCGAGGCCTTCGTGAGCGCCGTGACTTGAGGCGAGCGGCGTCCCGGTGGCATGGAACTGGATGCAGTGGTGGAACGCTGTATCGAACACAGCGGATCCACGTGATGGCTCGCCTGGGGTTGCAACGCGCCCTCGATCCGGACTGGAGGTGGCTGCGTGATCGCAAATGACGAGGCAGGATCGGTATGAGTCAACGTCGATGACGGGATCCCGCCGTACTTCGCGCGCTAAGACCGCGAGCAAAGCGGTGGCCCGCTCCCGGGTCATCGGGTTGCCTTATGGAGTGCTCGCCCGGATCGAGCGCATCGTTGCGGACGCGCCGTTCAGGAACATGTCGACCTTCTGCCGGATCATGGCTTCCATGTCGGTCGGCACCTTGAGTCCGTAGATCCACTTGCGCACGCCGACATAGAAGATGGCCGCGTGCAGGCTCCAGACCATCTCGATCTCGGCTTCGGTTTCCGCCGCGTCGCGGGGAGCCGGAATGCCGGATTCTTCCCTGACCTCGGCAAGCACCGGCAGGAAAACCTTGCTGCGCAGCTTGCTCAAATACTTCTTGTTGATACCTTCATGGGTCAGGCCGGCAAAGATGAACAGCCGGATCCACTCTTCGCGAAGGATCACCGACGAATAGTCGAGGTAAAAGGCATAGAGCCTTTCCGCCAGAGGTATCGAACGGTCCGAAATCTGTCGATCCCAGTGGGGACGCCACTGGAAGACCTCGTTGTAGACCCGCTCGACAAGTGCATCTTTGCTCTCGAAATAGCGATAGAGCAACGGCTGGGTGACGCCGATCTGCCGGGCCAATTCACGGGTGCTGCCGCCAAAGCCATTGCGCGTGAAATGCTCGATGGCCTTCTGGACGATCTGCTGCTCGCGCTCTTCGGGGAGCAGTCGCCGGGTGCCCTTGACGGCGTTATCCGCGCTGGCCGGTGCGTTGCTTGTCTCCATGACGTCTTCTTTCGCTATACCGATGCCGATGATGTCCGGATTCTACCAATCGCCCGATAAATGAGAAGACGGGCGTGCGCAGGCTCCTGCGCCGCCCATTACACGGCCCCCGGAATAGGGCTAGCTGGCGGACTTGCCGGTGATGCCCAGTTCGCAGGCGACGCGCTGATTCTGGTATGCGGCGCGTTCCCAGACACCGCGTGGCGAACGGTCGGTCACGGAGAACACGTAGATTCCCACAAATGCGGCAAGCATCGAGAACAGTGCCGGATACTCATACGGATAGATCGCCGACGCATGTCCCAGCACCTGCACCCAGACTGTAGGGCTGAGAATGGTCAGCACGACTGCTGTCGCGAGCCCCATCAACCCGCCGAGCACGGCACCGCGCGTGGTCAGGCCGCGCCAGTAGATCGACAGCAGGAGAACCGGAAAATTGGAGCTCGCGGCGATCGAGAAAGTCAGGCTGACAATGAAGGCAATGGTCTGCTTCTCGAACAGGACGCCGAGCAGGATCGACAGCACGCCCAGTACCAGCGTGGTGATGCGCGATACCCGCATTTCATCCTTGTCCGACGCCTGGCCCTGGCGGATGACGGTCGCATACAGGTCATGCGAGACGGCCGATGAACCGGCCAGCGTCAGCCCCGCCACGACAGCAAGGATCGTCGAAAACGACACGGCGCAGATGAAGCCAAGGAACACGTTTCCGCCGACCGCATGTGCAAGGTGCACGGCCACCATGTTGACCCCGCCGATCACGGTGCCGGGGCCAGTGTGGTAGAGCGGATCCGGCGCGACCAGCGCGATCGTACCGAATCCGATCACGATGATCATGCGTAGCCTGCACCGACGATGCCGGTTGCATAAAGTATGCTCTTGCGCGCCGCCTTGACGTCGGCGACGGTAAAGAAGCGCATCAGGATGTGCGGCAGGCCGGCAGTGCCGAAGATCAGTGCCAGACCCAGCGACACGGCCGAAACCGGGTCGGAGACCAGGCCGCCAGGGCGCATGATCGCGTCATGCTTGCCGTGCGCGGCGATGGCGTGCTCGAACAGGGTGTTCAGGCTTAAGCCGAAATGCCTCAGGACCATGAACGCCATGAACGCGCACCCGGCCAGCAGCATGACCGCCTTGATGATCTGGATCCACGTGGTGGCCAGCATGCCGCCAAAGAATACGTAGACGACCATCAGGACACCAACCAGCACCACTGCGGAAGTGTAGTTGAACCCGAACAGCAGTTCGACCAGTTTGCCGGCCCCGACCATCTGGGAAACAAGGTACAGCAACACGATCACGATCGAGCTCAGCGCCGAGAATCCACGGATCGGGCGCTGCTTGAGGCGGTAGGAAAGCACGTCGGCGAGGGTGTAGCGTCCCAGGTTGCGCAGCGGCTCGGCAATCAGGAACAGGATGATCGGCCAGCTTGCCAGGAAACCGATCGAGTAGATCAGCCCGTCGTAGCCGCTCGTGAAGACGAGGGCCGAGATCCCCAGCAGCGACGCCGCGGACATATAGTCGCCGGCAATCGCCCAGCCATTCTGCAAGGCCGTGATCTTGCCGCCGGCCGCGTAGTGGTCTGCCACGCTGTGGTTGCGGCTGGCTGCCCAGCGCGTCACGGCGAGCGTGGCGAGGACGAACACCAGGAACATGGCAATGGCGATCAGGTTCAGGCCCTGTCCGACGGGCGGTGTCGCCGCCCAGGCCGGGGTAGCCGCCACGAGGGGTAGAACCGTGCTCAGTACGCGTTTCATGGCTGTTCTCCATTGCGGATGCTGGCGATCATCTTGTCGTAGACGGTGTTGCTGCGATGCACGTACAGGGCCACCAACGCAAAGGTGAACGCGAACATGCCGAACCCGATGGGTATGCCGACGCTCATTGGCTGGCCCGGCGTCAGAGGCAGGGCGAGCAGATCCGGCCGGAAGGCCAGCGCAAGGATGAAGCCGAAATAGACCAGCAGCATGGCGGCGGTCAGCGACCATGAGAAGCGCCGGCGCATGCGGTGCAGGCGTTCGAAGGCAGGCTCGCTGAGCATGGGGTGCGGGACCACCGGCGTGTCGGTCCCGGCCAGGCCGAGGCCCGCGGGGCAGGGGGCAGCTTGGGGCATGATGTTGTCTCCGAAAGGTTGTTGTTCTGGCGGTGCTCAGAACGGCCGCGACACGGCGGTTTCGCGCATGACGGCCTCGGGGGTGCGATAGCGCTCGGCCATCTCGCGGTCCTGATCGTTCCTCAGTTGCGCCTGCATGTAGGCGCCAAGATGGCGCGCATGCTCGACAATCGCCTGTCCGACCTGGACGCGTTCGTCGCTGTACGCTTCGAGCGCTGCCTCGACAGACGCATGGCCGGCAAGTGCCCGGACGATTGCCACGGCGTCGCCTGCAGCCTTGGTGACACCCATGCCGCAATGCGGACGGGCCACGAAGGCGGCATCGCCGAGCAGTGCAATGCGCCCGAAGGCCATTCGCGGTACCGTCAGGTCGAAGATCGGCTGGAACAGCGGCTGAGCGGTCCTGGTGACGATTTCTGCGAACTGCGGCGCAAGCAGTTCGGCAGCAGCGCTTTCGATGTCGGCGAGCACATCCGGGCGGATCAGGCCCGGCGGGATGCCGTTGGCCCAGACCTTGCCCGTGGCATCGGTCAGCAGGTGCGGCAGTTCATCATGCTCGCGTGTGGCGCGATACCAGACGAAGTTGTAGCGGCGCTGTCCCGCCTCGGTGCTGTTGCCCTCGCCCGCCACAGGGTAGCCGAGGATCTGCTCGCGCGGCGGCAGGCAGAACGCGAACTTGCCGAAGATGGCGGCATGGGTTTCCGGCGACAGCGTGCTTCATCCACCAGGCCGCGCCAGGCGATATATCCCGCGTACTCGAGACCTGCGGAAGGCAACAGCTGTTCGCGCACGCCCGAGCGGAAGCCGTCGGCGGCGATGACAATGTCGGCGCGATGCCTCGAACCGTCCTGCAGCTCCACCACCGCGTGGTCGGTACGCGAGTCGACGGCGGTTACCATGGCGCTGGTGCGGTAGCGCCGGAGAATGCCTTGCCAAGTACGTCGTACATCTTGCCCCATGCCGTCAGCGTCTGCGGCATTTCGCGCTCGGACAGGGTGGTGCCGTCGCGCGAGAGCGTGACACGGGTACCGACGCGCACCCCGATGCTGTCGTCGACAGCCACGCCGGCTGAGGCCAAGGCGTCGAACAGTTCCGGATGGGTGACGATGCCGCGCCGCGGCCGGTCAGGGCTTCGGGCGTGCGTTCGAATATCTCGACATCCCAGCCATTGCGCTCGAGCATGTTGGCGGCAAAGAGTCCGCCGAGTGAGCCGCCGACAACGATCGCTTTGGGCTTCTGGTGCAGTGCGTTGGTCATGCGATGCCTCCGGGTCTTGCTTGCGCCGCATTCGGCAGGTCCAGCCCAGCCACTTCGGCGGCCGGATAGTTCAGTTCGATCGTCACGCCAGACGGGTCTTCGATGAAGACCTGATGCAGGCCGAGGCTCGGAACGGCGCGGTCGCGCCAGGCGATGCCTTCTGCGCGCAGGGTTTCCCACATTTGCCGCACGCCAGTGGCGAGAAAGGCAATGTGGTCCAGCGTGCCGGTACCCGAAGCAGGCAATAACTTGTCCCCAAGATAGGCAGACAGTCCCGCCGGGTTGTCGGGATCGACGCCGATGATGTGCACGGTGCCGTAGTCGCGCTCATCGTCGCCCATATAGAGCCACGCTCCGGGAAAGTCGAACGGCGGCCGGTATCCGCGCCGGAAACCGAGTATGCGTTCGTAGAAGGCGCACGACCGATCCAGATCGGTGGTGCGGATGGAAAAATGTGCCAGCCTGGTCAGTGCCATTGCTGCCTCCTTTAAATTATCGATCGATCAGTGATCGTGTGATAAATAATAGGGCGAAAACTTCAGCAGGCCAATAGGAAAGAAAGCTGGTATTAACCCTGATCCGCCAGGGTGTCTGGTCCAGGAGCGTGACGAGGAGGCGACAAGCGGCGGAAAGCATTGCCGTTGGGTGCACAAGCCAACACAGGGCAAGGCATGGCATCATCCGTCGACATGCAATCGTGCCGGATGGACCATGGCGATCCCCAGCGCTCCACCACCTCAGGCCAGTACAGCCTAGGGCACGATCAACAAAGGCCTCGAGGGACCGATGGACAAGCTGCTTGCACTGAAGATGTTCGTGGAGACTGTGGACGCGAAGGGTTTTTCCGCCGCCGGCCGCCGCTTGAACCTGGCGACGTCGTCGGTCACGCGCGCGCTGGACGGACTCGAGGCCTCACTGGGAGCCGTCCTGCTGAATCGTTCCACCCGGCTTATCACTGTTACGGAAGCTGGTGCCACTTACTATCAGCAGGCTCGCAGGATCCTCGAGGCAGTTGACGAGGCCGACGCGCTGATCGCGGACCGGGGGGACGTGCCGGCCGGACAGCTCCGCGTGTCATTGCCCGTGGCGTTCGGCAGCGATGCATCGCGCCTTTCCTGGGTGACTGGCTGGAGAAATATCCGCGGCTTGAGGTCGAAGTGACGCTGACCGACGACATCGTCGACCTGCTCGGCGCGTTTGACCTTTCCGTGCGGCTGGGCAGCCCGGCATCCTGTGACAATGTCGTCGCGCGGGAATCGGCCGCTTTCACCGCCGCGTCGTGGCCAGCCCGGCCTATCTGGAAAGCCATGGCCTTCCCGCGGATCCTGTGGATCTGGTCAATCATCGCTGCCTTCGGTTCAGCTATGGCGTGCGGGACCAAGTCTGGACCTTTCGCCAGGGAGACAGTGAGACCAAGGTTCCGGTCAGCGGTCATTTCCGCAGCAACAACGCCGAGGTATTGCGCGATGTCGCGCTGGCCGGTGGAGGGGTTTGCCTGCTGCCCGACTGGCTGATCGATGACGATATCGACAGCCAGAGGCTGACGGTGTTGTTCGACGACTGGTCCGTCAATCCGGATCAGGTGAGCTCTGCGATCTCCGCGCTATATCTGCCGAACCAGCGCGGTTCGCGCAGGATAGGCGCGTTCCTGGAGTTTCTGGCCGCGCTGCCCGGACCAACTCGTCGCCATGACTGACTCATGGGTATTGCACAAGCCTGAGCGTGCGCCGCGGGCAAGGCGGGCCCCGCGGAGCCCGAGGCAGGTCACGCGGACGGTGGCTTGCCTTCGAATGCGTCCTCCAGAAGCTGGCGGATGCCGTGGCGTTCGAGCGGGCGCGGATTCGGATATTGGTCGTGAAGTGCCAGTTCGCAGGCGTGATCGAGATCCGCAGACGACAGTCCCAGTTCGCGCAGCGATGTAGGCGCACCCAGCTTCGCAGCGAGTTCGAACACGGCGAGCGGGGCATTGCCATGCCGGGCACCCAGGCTTGCGCAATGGCGGCCATCGCCTCAGGTGCGGCTGGCGCGTTGTACGCCAGCGCATGAGGCAGCACCACCGTGTGGACTTCGGCGTGTGGCAGGTTGAATGTTCCGCCGAGCGTGTGGCAAAGCTTGTGATGCAGCCCGGCTGTCACGCTTCCCAGCACGGCACCGCACAGCCACGCGCCGTAGAGTGCGTCGCTGCGTGCTTCCCGCCGAGATTCGTCCATGGGATGCCCCGCAGCGGCAATGACTGGCAGCGACCGGCCGAACGCCGCAATGCCTTCGCGTGACATCCACTGGCTCACGGGGTTGCTGTCGGATGCATAGAGTCCTTCCGCCGCATGGGCAATGGCATTCATGCCACTGGTCACGCTGACCGAGGCGGGGAGAGCCAGCGAGAGCTCTGGATCATAGAGGATCGTGCGCGGCAGCACGCGCGGATCGCGCCCGGTGCGTTTCAGGCCAGCATCGGTCAGCCCATAGATCGGTGTCATCTCCGATCCGGAATAGGTCGTCGGCACGGCGATAACCGGCAACGCGGACTCCAGTGCGATGGCTTTCGCGAGGCCGATGGTCGAGCCGCCTCCTATGGCGACGGTGCAGTCGGCGCCATACCGGGCGGCGTACTCGCGCGCAAGGCGCGCCTGCGCGAGCGGGACATGCATGACGGCGCCGTCGAAATGCCGGCGCTGCGCGCGCCCAGGGCTGCCGACGCGCGTTCGGCAAGTTCGCGCTGGCCGGGCGTGCACAGCACCAGCGCGCTGCGCACGCCGAGCGCATCGGCTTCCTCGCCAAGCTGCGCGAGCGAGCCGGCGCCGAAGACGATGCGTTGCGGACGGGTCTGGTAGGCGAAGGGAACCATCGCGAGGTGCCTGTCAGGATAGGTGGAGAAAAAGCCGGCGGCGGGAGGCGATTGTGCCGGTCAGTCGACCGCGATATGACGCGCCTTGATCAGCCGCCCCCAGCGCACCGATTCCTCCTGAATCAGCTTGTTCGTCTGCTGCGCGTCGCCTGCCACGACTTCGAAGCCGCCGTCAGCCAGTTGCTTCGCAATTGCCGGATCCCGCAGCGTCGACGTCATGGCCGCGTTCAGTTTGACCAGCACTTCCGACGGGGTCTTGGCCGGTGCGATCATCGCGACCCAAGAGTAGGCCTCGAAGCCCTTGTACGACTCCGATAGCGCTGGCACCGCCGGCAGCCTTGCGTCACGTTGGCGAGAGGTCACGGCCAGCGCGCGCAGCTTGCCCGACTGCACATATGGCAGCACCAGTGGCAGGCTGGCGATCATCGAGTCGACGTGGTCGCCAAGCAGGTCGTTGATAGCCGGGCCGCCGCCCTTGTAAGGGGTATGGATTCCGCTGGTGCCGGCGGCTTCGTGAAAGGCTTCGGCCACGAGCTGGTTGGAGCTTCCGTTGCCCACCGACGCATAGGACACCTTGTCTGGCACGCGCGCCGCCGCCACGTATTCCTGTACGGTCTTGTATGGCGATGCGGCAGGAACCACGAGCACCATCGGCGAGCGCACCATAAAGGAGACGCCAGTCAGGTCGCGGTGAGAGGCATAGGGCAGCTTCGGGTAAAAGTGTGGCTCGGTGGCGAAGCTGTCGAACACCATGCCGACGGTGTAGCCGTCGGCCGTGCTGCGGGCAATCTGACCCGTGCCGATCGTGCCGCCTGCGCCTGCGCGGTTGTCGATGACTACTGTTTGCCCGATCCGCTTGCGCAGGCCCTCCTGTACCTGGCGAGCGACCTTGTCGACGGTGCCCCCCGCGGCGTAGGGCACGATGATCGTGACCGGCTTCGCGGGCCACGCGTCTGCGCGGGCATAACCAGGCGCCATCGCGCAGGCGAGCGTCAGCATCAGTGTGGCCGAGTTCCGCGCGCGCCGTTGCACGGCATGGAAGAGGGGTATCAAAGCTGTAGTCATCGGGAATCTGTCTCCATGGATGGCACTTTCCGATCGGGTCGGGTCGGTTGGTGTGGTGCTTGTGCTTTGCATTTTCCGCAAAAATGCTTGCAGTGCAGCTCCTGTCGGGCCGATAATATGCGCTGATTTCTGCAGTGGGAAGCCTTTGCTTCCGCGCAATGCTTTTGCGGGAAATGCACAAATGGACTTTATCCGTTTTGCTGAGAACCTCGCCACCTTCGTCGATGTGGCGCGCGCCGGCAGCTTTTCGGCGGTCGCCCGGCGCAGGGGGCAGGTGGCGTCGTCGGTGGCGCGCCAGATCGATGCACTGGAGCGCGAAATGGCCGTGGCGTTGTTCACGCGCTCTACGCGTGCCCTGGTGCCGACCGAGGCCGGGGACCTGCTGTTCGAGCGCGCGACGCGTATCCTGCAGGAACTGAATGACGCGCGACGCCGTAACGGCGCTGGAACAGGGCGTCAAAGGGCGGCTCCGCGTTGCCTGCTTGCCAGCGTTCGCGCGACACCATGTCGTGCCCCACCTCGGCAGTCTCTATGCGCAGTATCCCGATCTGACCGTGGAGTTGGAACTCACCGACCGCGTCGTGGATCCCGTGCTGGAGCGCTTCGACCTGGTCATCCGTGTCGGACAGCAGACCGACAGCAGCCTGATTGCCCGCCGCATGACAAGCCAGCGCTATATCGTCTGCGCAACGCCTGCCTATCTTCAGGCGCATGGACGCCCCCTGCATGCGGCAGAACTGGCGAACCACCGCCTGATCGACCGTGCCCACAGCACCAGCATGCGGGGCTGGCGGGAATTGCTGACGCCTGCTCACGCGGCCAGCGCTGTCTTTGCCATGGAGTGTGATGATTGCGACGCGCGCCGGCTCTCGGTAGTGCAAGGGCTCGGTATCGCGCTGATGCCGGACTGGTCCGTCGGCGAAGATATTGGTGCCGGACGCCTTGTCGAACTGCTGCTGGAAGGCATGTTGCCGCAGGCGCAGGGCGGCATCTATCTGGTTCGCGCTGCGCCACGCGCCCCCGCGAAGCTCAAGGCGTTTTCCGCGCACCTGCTCCAGAGCATCGGCTCTCCACCAAGTTGGCAGGTGGCGATGACGCGCGCCGCGGGCTCGCCGGGCGCGATGCCGCGTGACAGGTCGTGACAGGCTGCCACGCGGCAGGCAAGGCTGATGCGCTGTCCGCCATTGCCAGGCGGCGGCTTCGCTCAGGCAAGCGCCGGATAATCCGTGTATCCGGTAGCCGTGCCACCGAAGAAGGACGCGGGATCCGGCGTATTCAGCGTTGCCCGGGTCCTGAGGCGGTGGGGCAGATCAGGGTTGGCGATGAAAGGCCGGCCGAATGCGATGATGTCCGCCCGTCCGTCTGCGATAGCATTTTCCGCCGACCCGCCGTCGTAGCCGCCTGCCAACATCAGCACGCCGCGGTATGCCGCGCGCATCGAGAGAATCATGCGGTCCCACCGCGGATCGGCGGCCTCGTCCTTGACGGTGCCGACCATTGACGGCTCGACCAGATGCAGGTAAGCCAGCGACCAGTCATTGAGGCGGAGGGTGATATAGCCGAACGTGGCTTCGGGCGTGGCATCGCCCATGCCCATGAAGCGACCCATCGGCGTGAGACGGACGCCCACACGTTCTGCCCCGACTTCGGCGGCCACGGCGTCCACCACTTCCAGCAGGAAGCGCGCGCGATTCTCGATGCTGCCGCCGTAGGCGTCGGTGCGATGGTTGCTTTCCGAGTTGATGAATTGGTCCAGCAGGTAGCCGTTGCCAGCATGGATCTCGACGCCATCCATGCCCGCGTCGATTGCATTGCGCGCCGCATGCCGGTAGTCCTGCACGATTGCCGCGATGCCTTCCGCGGTGAGCGCCTGCGGTGTCGGGATCTCGCCCCACACGCCGCTGCCGTCCGCGTCGACGATGAACGTCTTGCCCGGTACCGGCAGCGCGCTCGGCGCGACGGGAAGCGCGCCGCCGGGCTGGAACGATGGGTGCGATACCCGTCCGACATGCCAGAGCTGCAGGAATATCCGGCCGCCTTCGGCATGCACCGCGTCAGCGACCGCGCGCCAGCCTTCGATCTGCTCGGCAGAGTGGATGCCGGGCGTCCACGCATAGCCCTGTCCCTGCTGGGAGATCTGCGTGGCCTCGGTAATGATCAGCGCTGCGACGCACGTTGCCGGTAGTACTCGACGTTCAGGCGCCGGGTACGTTGCCAGGCTGGGCGGCGCGTGACCGCGTCAGCGGCGCCATGGCCACGCGGTGGCTCAGTTTCAACGGCCCGATCGAGATGGGCGAAAACAGATTCGAGGTCATGACAATGATTCCTGTTGATGGATTTCCTGATTTGGATAAGGCACCGTCTCAGCGCTTCGAAGCAAGCGCCAGTGCTGCGAGCGAGATCACGGCAAGACCACTTCCCGCGGCGACGATGCCGGTCCAGCCGAGGTGCGTGTAGAGCGCGCTGGCCAGTGCGGATCCCACCGCGCCGCCGGCAAAAATGGCGGTCATGTACAGCGCGTTCAGGCGACCGCGGCTGGCGGCGTCAAGCGCATAGATCGCGCGTTGGCCCAAGACCATGTTCATCTGCACGGCGAAGTCGAGGACGATGCCGGTCAGGGCCAGCCAATACAATCCGCCTGCGCCGCCGGCAATTCCCGGGATAAAGCTGACGGCTGCCGCGATCATCGCAATGTAAGAGGCGATGCGTGTGTAGCCCGCGTCGGCAAGCCGTCCGGCCACCGGTGCCGCGATCGCGCCCAGCGCGCCGACCAGGGCGAAGATGCCGATCTGCGACTGCGACAGCCCGTATCGCCCGGCAAGCTCCAGCGGGGCGGCAGTCCAGAACAGGCTGAATGCCGCGAACAACAGCGCCTGGTACAGCGAGCGCTGGCGCAGTACGGCGTAGCGCGTGAACAGGTGCCACAGTGACGCGAGCAGGCCGGCATAGGTGGCGCGATGCTGAGGCACACGGCGCGGCAGTGTCGTGACGATGATCATTACCGTGACCAGCGTCATCGCGGCAGCGATATAGAAAACCGCCCGCCAGCCGAAGTACTGGGCCAACACGCTCGACAGCGGGCGCGACAGCAGGATGCCGGACAGCAGCCCAGCCATGATCGTGCCCACCGTGCGGCCCCGCAGTGCTTCGGGGGCCAGATGCGCGGCCAGCGGGATCAGTATCTGAACGCTGACCGAACTCAGCCCCAGCAGCAGGGATACCAGAAGAACGCGCCCGGCTGTGACGAGAGGGCGGCGCCCACGAGGCTGATCGCCGCCGCCACGCCGCTGATTATGAGCAGGCGCCGGTTTCGTGTAGATCGGCAAGCGGCACCAGGAAGAACAGGCCCACGGCATAGCCGATCTGCGTCAGCGACACGATCACGCTCGCGCTCTGGGCGGACAGGCCTACGGCAGGCGCAATCAGTTCGATAATTGGCTGGGCGTAGTAGAGATTGGCGACCAGAACGCCGGCGCAAAGCGAGAACAGCGCGACCAGCGCGCCGGACATCGGCGCTGTCGCGTGGCCGGCGCTGTTAAGGGAAGGAGCGTTTGTGGATTCCATGGCTTTGGGGGTCAGGTTGCAGTGCGCAAAGCTTAGGCGCCGGCAAGCGCAATTTGAATCACAACGGAAAGCAAGTCAGCGTTGCGTGGCGTGCAACGCCCGGACTTGCATGCGGTGACATATCCAGCCAGTCGCAGACCCACGCCAACAGATGAGAGCACCCCGATGTTGTCGTGTGCTGCAAGAATCACTTGGCATTGGATCAGCTGATGGCTGAATTGCGCGTGGCGCTGCACGAGCGTGGCGACGGGCGTGGACGGCGGCGCAAGGCCGGTGGTCCGGGGGCAACGGCGAGCGAGGCGCAGAACGAAGGGCAGGGGATTTGCGCGGCAGCGACTGAAGTGCTTGTCCCGATGTTGGCCGGGTGGGGCGCGCCAGCGCGAGTATAGTCACGGATGGCGCTCGCGCGGGCCTGGTTGTTGGAGAGCGCCCGCACGAGCGCTACCGCAGTGCGCACCGGACACTGCCTCCAGGAGCTACCCATCGCTTTGTGCCGCATTGCGCTCCAGCATGACTTCCCACGCCCGCTACTCGGTCTGCTTGTTTGGAGAGTTCCAGCTCGACGGTGCTGAGGCGCCCCGGTTTAACGCAAACTCACCCCGCTTGCAGGCACTGCTCGCCTGCCTTGTCCTGCATCGCGACGCGCCGCAGACGCGGCAGCAGCTTGCTGTGCTGTTCTGGCCCGATTCCTCGCAGGCGCAGGCGCGCAATGCCCTGCGTCAACTGCTGTTTCAGCTGCGCAAAGCCTGGCCGGAGGCTGATCAGTTTGTCCATGCCGATGCGCAAACGGTGCGATGGCTGCCCGATTCGGCGCTCGACCTCGATGTCGCCCAGTTCCAGTCCGCGCTAGCGGCTGCGGCCAGGGCTTCGAGGCATGGCGACGCGGGCGCTGAAGAAGAGTCGCTGACGCATGCCGCGGATCTCTATCGCGGTGACCTGCTGGCCAACTGCTATGACGAGTGGATCCACGCCGAGCGCGAAAGGTTGCGCGAACAGTGCATCGCGGCGCTTGCGCGCCTCGGTCAACTGAGTGAGGACCGGCGAGACTATGCCAAGGCGCTCAAGTACACACAGCAGTTGCAGCGGCTCGACCCGTGCCGCGAACCCACCTGCATGGCGCTGATGCGCCTGCATGCGCTGAACCACGATCACGCATCGGCCATACGCACCTATCAAAACTGTGTGGAAACGCTCGCCCGCGAATTGGGCGTCCTGCCCGGCGAACCCATGCGCGAGGCCTATGCGCGGCTGGCTGGGCAGGCGGCGTCAATGCAGCGCCAACGCCCGCGCGATGCAATGCTGCCGATGATTGGCCGGCATGGCGAATGGCGCCGGCTTCTTGAAGTCTGGCAGCGTACCCAACAGGGTGACAAGCAGTTTGTCCTGATCCTGGGCGAAGCGGCATCGGCAAATCACGCCTGGCAGAGGAACTGCTTGTGCATCTGTCCGAGCAAGGCATCACCGTGCGCATTCGCGCGCCTATGCGGCCGAGGGCCAGCTCGCGTTTGCGCCGGTGACCGGCTGGCTGCGCAGCGCTGCCCTCAGTGGTGCGATCGGCAAGCTCGACAGACTGTGGCTGACCGAGGTCACGCGCCTCTTGCCCGAACTCCTCACGCAGCAATCCGGATTGTCCCCGCCGTCGCCGCTTACCGAGTACTGGCAACGCCAGCGGTTCTTCGAAGCGCTGCGCGAGCGGTGCTTGCACAAGGCGGACCGCTGCTGTTGCTGCTCGACGACCTCCAATGGTGCGACGGCGAGACGCTTGAATGGCTGCGCTTCCTGATGCGTTTCGACGTGACGGCAAGGCTGATGGTGGTCGCAACGGCGCGTCCCGAGGAAATCATGCCGCGACACGCGGCGAACCGGTTGCTGGACGCACTGCGCCGCGACGACCAGTTCATCGAGATCTCATTGGGGTCACTCGATGCCGCCGAAACGGCAAAGGTAGCGGCCCAGATCCTGGACCGGCCGCTGGCCGACACGGAAGCCACCCGGCTGTTTGAAGAGAGCGAGGGTAACCCGCTGTTTGCAGTCGAAATGATGCGGGCCCGCTCCGACACCACGCCGGTCGGGAACGCACGTGGCGGCATGGCGTCGAAGTTGCCGCCCAAGGTTTACACCATTATTTCGAACCGACTGGCGCAGCTTCCTCCGGGGACCCGCGATATTGTCGGGGTTGCTGCGATCATTGGCCGGGCGTCACGACCGACATCCTGGCCCAGGCAAGCGACCTCGGCGAGGATGCCCTGGCTGGCGCGCTGGACGAGCTGTGGCAGCGGCGCATCGTGCGCCAGACCGACGATGGCGGCCTGGCCTTTGACTTCAGCCACGACAAGATCCGCGACGTGGCGTACGCCGAAGTGAGTCCGCTGCAGCGCCGCCGCCTGCATTTGCGCGTGGCGCGAGCGCTCGAGCAGGCGTCAGGCGATGCGCCCGACGCGGCAAGCGCGCAGATCGCCTCGCACTATGAGCAGGCGGGCCAGCCAGCCCAGGCGGCGGCATTCTATCGGCGCGCGGCCGGCGTTGCGCAGAGTGTCTACGCCTATGACGAAGCCATTGCATTGCTGACGCGCGGGCTGGTGCAAGCAGACCGGGTTGCCGATCCTCAGGAGCGCGCCAGTCAATCGCTGGCCCTGCAACTCGACCTGGCGCCACCGATTCGCATCGCCCGAGGTTGGGCGGCCCCCGAACTGGAGGCGCCGCTGCGACGCGCGGTGGAACTGAGCCGGCTGGTGGGGGACAGTAATCAGCAAGCCCGCGCCCAGGTCAGCCTTTCATTTTTCCTGGCGGTGAGGGCGGAACTTGCACAGGCACGCAGCCTGAGCGAGGAGCTGATTGCCGGATTGGGAACGCCGGGTTCTGGTACTTACTCGGTGATGGCATGGACCAACATCATGGGCAGCCTCGTCCAGCAAGGCGACTGGATGGCTGCCGAGCCGGCCTATCAACGCGCGCATGCCGCTTATGACGAAGCCCAGCATGCCGAGCACGCGTCCCTGATGGGCGGCAACTTCGGCGTGCTGGCTGCCGCGTGGTCGGCGCACGCACTATGGTTCAGAGGGCTGGCCGATCAGGCCCTTCAGCGTGGCCACGAAGCGCTGGAGATGGCGAACCGGGTGGCACACCCATTCTCCCGGGCGCTTGCGCTGTCCTATCTCGCGACACAGCATGCGCTGCGCGGTGAGCACGCTCTCACGCTGGACTATGCCCGCCAGGCGCACGAGGTCGCCGAGCAGTACCACGTAGGCTACTACCTCGCCTGGGCAGGCATGCTGCTCGCCTGGGCGAACGCGAAACAGTCGCCCGGTGCCAACGCGGTAGCGGCGATGCGGGCGGCGATCGAGGGCTTTCACGCGACGGGCGCACGCCTGCGTCTGCCGCTCTACCTGGGCATGCTGGCTGAATGCCTGGGCGACGTGGGAGAGACCGAGGCTGCGTTGGCGGCTCTGGACCAGGCGTTCGAATGCGCAGGCCGCACCGGCGAGCACTGGGTGGACGCCGAGTTGTACCGTCTGCGCGGTGAATTGCTGCAACGCAGCAGCGCCAACCTTGCCGAAGCCGAGTCATCGTTGACCAAGGCGATCGAGATCGCCACGGCCCAACGCGCGCTCCCGCTTGAACTGCGTGCCACCCTGTCCTGGACAACGCTGCGCACCTCGCAGGGGCACGTCGATCCGCATGAAGTGGTCAAGGCGCCGCTTGCGCGATTCACCGAGGGCTTCGATCAGCCCGACATCGTCAGGGCACGGGCGCTACTCGCGCATTAGTCTCGGCTTGACCGCCGCGCGCCGGCCGGGCGGCAGAATCCCCCATATAACGGCACACCTAACGCTTTTGAAACGCCGAGGTTGCTAAAACTCCTGCATACCAGCCGGACAGGAGACAACCATGGAAGCTTCATTGAGCGAACCCGTCGCTACCGCACTCAAGGCGCATTTTCGGGGACAGCTGATTCAGCCGGGCGACGCGGCTTATGACGAGGCGCGTGCGTGTACAACGGCATGATCGATAAGCATCCGGCGATCATCGCGCGCTGCGTCGACGTCGCGGACGTCATCGCGGCGGTGAACGCCGCGCGCGACGGCGGGATGCTGCTGGCCGTGCGTGGCGGCGCGCACAATGGCGCCGGGCTCGGCACCTGTGACGGCGGACTGGTGATCGACCTGTCGCCAATGAATGGCGTGTTTGTCGATGCCGGCCGCAAGACGCTGCGGGTGGGCGGTGGCTGCACCTGGGGCGACGTGGATCACGCCGCGAGTGCCTACGGGCTGGCGACGCCGAGTGGCTTCATCTCGACAACGGGCGTGGGTGGACTGACGCTCGGGGGCGGCATCGGCTACCTCAGCCGCGCCTACGGCCTGACGATCGACAATCTGCTGAGCGCCGAAGTCGTGCTGGCCGACGGGCGCGTCATTACCGCGAGCGACGAGGAAAACGCCGACCTGTTCTGGGCATTGCGCGGCGGCGGCGGCAACTTCGGCGTGGTGACCTCGTTCGAGTTCAAGGCTCATCCCGTTGCCACGGTCTATGGTGGCCCGATGCTATGGCCGATGGACCAGGCACGCGAACTGATGGCATGGTGGCGCGACTTCATCCTGAGCGCGCCGCAGCACATCAATGGCTGGTTCGGTTTCGTCACGGTGCCGCCTGCAGCCCCCTTCCCGGAGGAAGTTCACCTGCAGAAGATGTGCGCCGTGGTGTGGTGCTACACCGGGCCGCTCGACCAGGCCGACACGCATTTCGGTCCGATTCGCCTGGCCATGCCGCCAGCAGTGGACTTTGCCGGGCCTATCCCCTGGCCTGTCCTGCAGAGCCTGTTCGACGGACTGTATCCGGCGGGCCTGCAGTGGTACTGGAAAGCCGACTTCGTCAGCGACCTGAGCGACAAGGCCATCGACCTGTACATCAAGTACGCGCAGCAGTTGCCGTCGATGCACTCGACCATGCACCTGTATCCGATCAATGGCGCAGCGCATCGTGCCGGTTGCGACGACACGGCCTTCAGCTACCGCGATGCCAACTTTGCCAGCGTGATTGTCGGCGTAGATCCCGACCCGGCCAACAACGATCGCATCGTGCAGTGGGCGAAGGACTACTGGCTGGCCCTGCATCCGCACTCTGCTGGCGGCGGCTACATCAACATGATGATGGACGAGGGGGATGACAACGTGAAGGCGTCCTATCGCGACAACTACGCGCGACTGGCGCAGATCAAGCGCAAATACGACCCGGCCAACCTGTTCCGCGTGAATCAGAACATCAGGCCTGCCTGACGCAACACGATTGCGACATGGGGCGCAGGTACCCTTGCGCCCCGCGGAAGGAGATTTTCATGAACAGCTTGTTGTGCATGGGATTTGCAGCGTTGATGCTGGCTTGCGCCGGTTGCCGCGACACCGGGGCCAACGCGGATCGCTCCAGCGATAACGTCATGGGTGCTATCGCGGGCACGGGCGAGCTAGCAAATGGAGACCAGCATTCGCTGTACCTGTTGCGCTAAGGCGCGTTCGGGCACACGGGCAGAGGCGATCCCGTGCGCCCGAGCAGTTCCGTCTGATCGCCTGCACGAGGGGTGCCGTCGCGGCAGCGCCGCCGACATCCCTGTTGGAGATAACCATGCATAAGAACCTTGTCAAGACCCTGCTTGCCACTGTCGCACTCGCCGCCAGCCTCAGTCAGACCGCCCACGCCGGCGCATATGCGGATTCACTGATCGTTGCCGCGCCGGGACACAATGGCCAGCGCGACCCATTTACCGATGGCTCGCGCATCAGCTCGCGCGATGGCTTCACCGACGGCGCGCGCAGCGATGCGCGCTACCGCGGGGAAGGTCTGTCCTGAGACGGGCAGGGCAGCGGGGCGGTTTGTGGGGGCCGCTTCTTTGTCCGTTCAACCGATCGATTTCGGCGCGCCAGCCACGCGCAATTCGAAACACAAGGTTGTTCCGCTGGCGCCTTCGACCAGCCTTACCTGGCTATGGTTGAGTTGCAGCATGCGCTGTACGATCAACAGCCCCAGCCCGCCGCCCCGGTGCGCGCCGCCCGACGGGAACGGGCGCTGGAAGATCGATTCGCGTAACGCCGGCGGAATCCCGGGGCCGTTGTCGCTGACGGTCACCGCGACTTTGCCGTCCCGATAAGCCAGGTCGACTTCGACCACGCCTTCCGCGGGCGTGTGCCGGATGGCGTTGTCCAGCAGATTGGTCAGCACGCGCTCGATCATGCCGAGGTCCGCCGTCACGGCTGGCAAGGCCGGTGGCACACCCGCACGCAATTGCAGATGCTTGGCCTGCGCCGGCAGCGCAAATTTCTCGAGCACATCCTGGGTCAGGTCCACGATCGAGAAATCCTCCGGAGCCGGTTGCACCATGCCGTGTTCCAGCCGCGCCAGTTCGAACAGCGACTGCGCCAGGCCGCCGACCTTGACGCTTTGCGCCAGCGCGATCGCCAGGTAGCGCTGGCGTTCCTCGGGACCGAGCTTGTCGGCCTTGAGAGCGAGTGTTTCCAGATGGCCGTGCAGCGACGCCAGGGGCGTGCGCAGGTCGTGCGAGATATTGGCGACCATCTCGCGGCGCTCCTGGTCCTGCTGCGTCAATGTGCGCCACTGCGCCTCGATGCGATCCGCCATCTGGCGGAATGCGGTCTCCAGTGCTGCGATCTCGTCGCGCTGTTCCGGCGGCGCTGCCGGTGATGTCGCAGGTTGCGGGACGCGCCGGAATTGAACTGCCGCATCGCTTGCGTCAGCCGCCGGAGCGGCCTGGTGATCAGCGCGAAGGCGACCAGGCCCGCGACCAGACCGAGTGCCGCCACGAGCCCCATCGACCACAGCGTGGTCCGCAGCACGGAATTCTCCGTCGCTTGCGCCGCCAGCTTGTCATGGGTCTCGCCCATCAGCACCACGTAGATGTAGCCACCCTGGCGCAGCGGTGCCGCGCTGAAGACCTTGCGGGCCGTCGCGCTGCGCGGATCGTCGCCGAGGACAGGTAGCGCGCCGCCATCGATCAGCGCCTTGACCGGTGCCAGATCCACGCGGTCCCGGATCAGATGGCCACTCGGTGCATCGTGTCCGCGAATGCGGCCGGTATCGTCGAGCAGATAGACTTCCACGCTCGGATTCAAGACCATCAGTTGCCCGAACAACTGGCGCAGCGCGCCCGGGTCGAGCGCACTTTGGTCCGCCAGCAGCGCATTGCGGCCGATGTATGCGGCCAGCCCGCGCGACAAGCCTTGGACGACTTCTTTCTCGTGCATGGCATTGGAGCGGACCTGCAGCCACGCCGAGGCGCCGCAACAGGCCAGCAGGAGGGCGGCGAAGACAGCGGACAGCCGCTGGGTCAGCGAAAGATTCATCATGGCTCTCCCGCGCCGGTACTACCGACCGCGCCGACAGCGCCAGGCTCGGCCGTGAACCGATAACGCGCCGCCACACCGTCAGGATGCGCTGCGGCTGCGCGGGGTCCGCTTCGATCTTGGTGCGCAGCCGGTTGATATGCGTATTCACCGTATGCTCGTAGCCTTCGTGCTGGTAGCCCCACACCGCGTTGAGCAGATCCATCCGCGAAAAGACCTTGCCGGGATGCGCGCGAAGAAGTACAGCAGGTCGAACTCGCGAGGCGTCAGCTCGAGCCGCTTGCCGTCGACTGTGGCCTCGCGCGCCAGCGGATCGATCGTCAGGCCACCAAGTTCGAGGGTGCCGGCATCTGCCCGCACGTCCCTGGCCATCGCCTCGACGCGCCGCAGCAGCGCCTTGACGCGCGCCACCAGTTCCAGCACGGAGAATGGCTTGGCCAGATAGTCGTCTGCACCCAGCTCCAGGCCGAGGATGCGATGCACTTCGCTGGAACGCGCGCTGGTGATGATGATCGGCGTGTAGCGCGTCATGGCGCGAGCGCGTCGGCAGATCTCGAGGCCATCCACGCCGGGCAGCATCAGATCCAGCACCAGCGCGTCCCAGCCGCCTTGCTCCAGGAGCCGCAGGCCTTCGGCACCGTCGGCGCTGTGCACGACCTCATAGCGCTCATCGCGCAAATGCATGGCCAGCACGTTGGCGATGCCGACGTCGTCCTCGACGAGCAGAATGCGTTTGAGGTGTTCCATGTGCGGTTCGCCGGTCGAGCGTCGACAGGCCGGAAATGGTCGCCGGTAATGACACTATTGTGCAGAAATCCGGCCCAACGAGTTATCACGGATTGTTTAAGGTTTGGCGAGGACTCCGATACGGCATCGCGCCTAGGATGCTGTCACGATCGGTTCAACCTGCATAGGAGTCCGTCATGCGCATCAGCAGGCGCTTTTATTGTCCGGCGGCGCCATGGCCGCCACGCTCGCCGCCATGGGCGGCTGGCGCGCGCTGGCGGGCGGCATGCCTGGTGCTGGCGGCACCCGCAAGGCCGCGGAGCGCTTCGAGGTCACGCTGAGCGACGACGCGTGGCGCCAGAAGCTGTCCCCGGCCCAGTACGCCGTGCTGCGCAACGAGGCCACCGAGCGTCCCTTCAGCAGCCCGCTCAACGACGAGCACCGCAACGGCATCTTTGCCTGCGCCGGTTGCCAGCTCGACTTGTTCTCCTCGAAACCAGTTCGACAGTGGTACCGGCTGGCCCAGTTTCAGGGCACCGCTGGAGCATGCGGTGGCCACCACCGAGGACCGCGCCTTCGGCATGCTGCGCACCGAGGTCCATTGCCGACGCTGCGGCGGTCACCTGGGGCACGTCTTCGACGACGGCCCGAAGCCGACCGGCCTGCGCTATTGCATGAACGGCGTCGCCATGACATTCCGGCCCGTCGCCTGAAGCCCTCCTGACCGCACACACCCCATCATGCTGCTCCTGATCCTGGCCTATCTCGGCGGTGCGCTCACCATCCTGAGCCCATGCATCCTGCCTGTACTGCCGTTCGTGTTCGCCCGCGCCGACCAGCCCTTTGCGCGCAGCGGCCTGCCGCTGCTGGCCGGCATGGGCATCACCTTCGCGTTCGTGGCCACGCTGGCGGCCGTGGGCGGCGGCTGGGTGGCGCAGGCCAACCAGTATGGACGCTGGCTCGCCATTGCGCTGCTGGCCGTGTTTGGCCTCACGCTGCTGCTGCCGCAGTTTGCCGAGCGGCTGATGCGCCCGCTGGTCAACGCCGGCAGCCGCCTGTCCAACTTTGCGCAATCCGATGGCCGCGCGGCCAGTCCCGGATCGTCGTTCCTGCTTGGCATCGCCACGGGGCTGCTCTGGGCGCCCTGCGCCGGACCGATACTGGGCCTCGTGCTGACTGGCGCGGCACTGCAAGGCGCCAATCTCGGCACCACGCTATTGCTGGTGGCATATGCGGCCGGTGCGGCGACGTCGCTTGCGGTGGCCCTGCTGATCGGCGGACGCGTGTTTGCGGCCATGAAGCGTTCGCTCGATGCCGGCGAATGGATTCGCCGCGCGATCGGCGCCGCCATGCTGGCAGGGGTAGTGGCGATCGGCCTGGGTCTCGATACCGGCGTGCTGGCGCGTGTGTCGACGATTGCCACGAGCGGACTGGAGCAGCACCTCGTCGACAAGCTCGCCGGAAACAAGGCTAACGGGAAGCAGGGCGGCGCGACTATGATGAGCGCGAACCCGGAAGGCACGATACCGGGCGCAACGCCTGCCGCGAGCGCGGGCGCGATGATGATGCGCGCCGGCGGTGGTCAGGCCGCAGCGTTGCCGGTCGAAGGCCAGTTTCCGGGACTCAATGGTGCCGTCGAATGGCTGAACTCGCCGCCCCTGACCGCCGAGGGCCTGCGCGGCAAGGTCGTGCTGATCGACTTCTGGACCTATTCGTGCATCAACTGCCTGCGCACGCTGCCCTACGTGAAGGCGTGGGCCGACAAGTACAAGGAGCAGGGCCTCGTCGTCATCGGCGTCCACGCGCCGGAATTCGCGTTGAACGCAATATCGACAACGTGAAGAAAGCCACGCGCGATCTTGGCGTGACCTATCCGGTCGCGATCGACAACAACTTCGCCATCTGGCGCGCTTCGGCAACCAGTACTGGCCCGCGCACTACTTCATCGACGCGCAGGGCCGTATCCGCTTTCACCATTTCGGCGAGGGGGAATACGAACGCTCCGAAGCCGTGATCCGCCAACTGCTGGCAGAAGCCGGCCACGCGGACGTGGCGAAGACTGCGATGGCCACACCGTCCACGTCAAACGACAAGGCCGGGAATAACGTGCAGATGGGCGTGCAGATGGCGGCGGACAGCAGTGCGATGCGGTCGCCGGAAACCTACGTTGGCTACGAACGCGCGGAGAACTTCGGCTCGCCTGGCGGCGCGGCGCAGGACCGGCCGAAGGACTACACGGCGCCCGCGAAGCTCGATCTGAACCAATGGGGCCTGGTCGGCAACTGGCGCATCGGCGCGGAGCACGCCACGCTGGACCGCGCGAGCGGGCGCATCGTCTACCGCTTCCACGCACGCGACCTGCACCTGGTGCTCGGTCCAGCACAGGACGGCAAACCGGTCAGGTTTCGCGTGACGATCGACGGCACTGCACCGGGCGCGTCGCACGGCGCTGATACCTCGCCGGATGGATACGGCGAGGTATCGGCCCAGCGCCTCTACCAACTCGTGCGGCAGGACGGCGAGATCAGGGACCGCACATTTGCCATCGAATTCCTCGATCCTGGCGTGGAGGCGTATGCCTTCACATTCGGCTAACCCTATGAAACGAAGGAACCTCATCATGAACGCGACTACAGCACTGCGGCGCTGGACGCGCCCCGCCACGCTCAAGCTCATGGGCCTGGCCATGCTGGTGGCCGTTGCCGCCGTCTGGGAACGGCCCGCACTGTCCGCCGAGGAAGCGGTACGCATTCCCGCCCCCACACAGGACGAGAAAGCCGGCGATGCCCATACCGCGACGGCCGTGTTTGCCGGCGGCTGCTTCTGGGGCGTCCAGGGCGTATTCCAGCACGTGCGCGGCGTGACGCGCGTCACATCGGGTTATGCCGGCGGCGCGGCCAGCACGGCGCAGTACGAAAAGGTAGGCACAGGCACGACCGGCCACGCCGAATCCGTCGAGATCCGCTACGATCCGGCGCAAGTCAGCTACGGCAAGTTGCTGCAAGTCTTTTCTCGGTGGCGCACAACCCGACCCAGCTCGACTACCAGGGGCCCGATCACGGCACGCAGTACCGGTCCGCTATCTTCCCGGTCACGCCGGCACAGCGCACGATTGCCGAAGCCTATATTGCCCAGCTTGGCGCAGCCAGGGTATTCCGGGCACCCATCGTGACGCGCGTGGAAGACTACAAGGGGTTCTATCCGGCGGAAGCCTATCATCAGGACTTCCTGGCGAAGAATCCGAACTATCCGTACATCATGATCTATGACCTGCCCAAGGTCGGCAATCTGAAGCAGGTCTTTCCCGATCTCTATCGCAACGATCCCGTGTTGCTGACTAAATCCGGTAGCTGACACCGCAGTGCAGGGGAGCGCAAGCATGACCCATGCCAACTCGGGTCGATAGCGAGGGACGGTCTCCTCCCCGACTCGGTTTGGGCCCTCGCCCTGCCGTGCGGCGTTCAACACGTACCGCCGAGCTTGTACGTAACCTCCAGGCGATTGTATTTCCCTATCGCGTTGATTATTAAATTTCAACGCCTTAGTCTTGATTTTGTGGCGGCACATACTAATCCAAGGGAGTGTCAACTCAAACACGTGCTACCGGTCCTGGAGGATGCTATGTCTGACAAGCAACACACTGGAAGTGTTAGCGAAAGCGAAAATCCTGTCATCCCTGCGCCCACGCCAAAGGTTCGCCGACCGAGGGGGAACAAGGATTGGTGGCCGAATCAACTGGATCTTTCGGTGCTTCACACGCACTCGCACCTCTCCAGCCCGTTGGAAGAGGAATTCGACTATGCCGAACAGTTCAAAAGTCTTGATGTCGAAGCGCTGAAGAAGGACCTCATCCAGCTGATGACGACATCCCAGGATTGGTGGCCTGCCGACTACGGCCACTATGGGCCGTTGTTCATCCGCATGTCCTGGCATGCCGCCGGCACGTACCGCATCGCCGATGGCCGCGGCGGCGGCGGCGAAGGCCAACAGCGGTTTGCGCCGCTGAATAGTTGGCCGGACAACGCCAATCTCGACAAGGCGCGCCGGTTGCTCTGGCCCCTCAAGAAGAAGTACGGCCAGAAGATTTCCTGGGCGGATCTGCTGATCCTGGCTGGCAATGTGGCTTATGAATCGATGGGCTTCAAGACCTTCGGCTTTGGCTTTGGCCGGGCCGACGTCTGGGAGCCCGAGGACATTTTCTGGGGTCCAGAGGACACATGGCTGGGGGACGAGCGCTACAGCGGCGACCGGGAACTGGCCAAGCCGCTCGCCAACGTGCAGATGGGCCTGATCTACGTCAATCCCGAGGGGCCGGGGGGCAACCCCGATCCGCTTGCTGCAGCGAAGGACATCCGCGAAACATTTGCCCGCATGGCCATGAACGATGAAGAAACCGTTGCCCTCATCGTGGGCGGCCACACGGTCGGCAAGACGCATGGTGCTGCGCCGGCGGCAGGGAATGTCGGTCCGGAACCGGAGGGCGCCTCGATCGAGGAGCAAGGCCTGGGCTGGAAGAACAAGTTCGGCAGGGGTAAAGGCTCCGACGCGATCACCAGCGGGCTTGAAGGCGCATGGACCAACAATCCGACCACATGGGACAACGGGTTTCTGGAGAACCTGTTCAAGTACGAGTGGGAGCTGACGACGAGCCCTGCGGGCGCGAAGCAGTGGAAGCCCAAGAATCCCGAAGCGAACGACACCGTGCCCGATGCGCACGAGGCGTCCAGGCGACATGCGCCAACGATGCTGACGACAGACCTGTCGCTCCGAATGGATCCGATTTACGGGCCGATTGCGAAGCGCTTTCACGACAACCCGGACCAGCTCGAGGACGCGTTTGCCAAAGCCTGGTTCAAGTTGCTTCACCGTGACATGGGTCCCCGCTCACGCTATTTGGGCCCCTGGGTTCCCGAGGCACAGCTTTGGCAGGATCCGATCCCACCCGTCGATCATGAGTTGGTCAGCGAACAGGATATCGTCGCCCTCAAGCGCACGATCCTCGACTCTGGTTTGTCCGTCCCCGAGTTGGTGTCCACAGCCTGGGGCGCTGCCGCCAGCTTCCGCGGGACCGATAAACGCGGGGGCGCCAACGGCGCGCGGATTCGCCTGGCGCCGCAAAAGGATTGGGAATCCAACGAGCCATCACGACTCGCCAAGGTCCTGACCGCGCTCGAGCGCATCCAGAGCGATTTCAATGGCTCGCAGACCGGCGGCAAGAAGGTTTCGCTTGCCGATCTGATTGTCCTGGGCGGGTGCGCTGCCGTCGAGGAAGCAGCTAGAAAGGCGGGATACAGCATCAGCGTCCCGTTCGCGCCGGGTCGCACCGATGCGTCGCAGGAACAGACGGACGAGAACATCTTTGACGTGCTCGAACCCATCGGCGATGGGTTCCGCAACTATTTCCGAGCGGAAGACCCTCTGTCTCCGGAGACCCGTCTTCTGGACCGGGCCAACCTCCTGAAGCTGACCGCGCCCCAGATGACAGTACTCGTCGGCGGCATGCGAATGCTTGGTGCAAACCACGGGCAATCCGGGCACGGCGTGTTCACCGACAAGCCGGGCGCGTTGAGCAACGACTTCTTCGTGAACCTGCTCGACATCGGCACGGCGTGGAGACCTTCGGTCTCGGACAAGGGCGTATACGAGGGCATTGATCGCACTACGGGCAAGACCAGGTGGACCGCGACGGCTGCTGACCTCGTCTTCGGGGCGCATTCTCAATTGCGCGCGCTGGCCGAGGTCTACGCGTGCGACGACGGGAAGGAAAGATTCGTGCGCGACTTCGTGGCGGCGTGGAACAAGGTCATGAATCT
The DNA here is from genome assembly GCA_001725945.1 of Cupriavidus sp. UYMMa02A. Taxonomy (GTDB): domain Bacteria; phylum Pseudomonadota; class Gammaproteobacteria; order Burkholderiales; family Burkholderiaceae; genus Cupriavidus. The sequence goes on from LRMT01000019.1 coordinate 38,699, forward strand.
CGATCGCTACGACCTGCTCGGCTCGGGAAACGGTCGACGCGCGGTTACCCACTAACCCAGTGAGATAACCCGCTGCAACAAGTGCAGGCACCTCCTGGGAGGGTGGCCTGCGCTTCGTTGCTTGGTTGGCTCTTTTCCGGGATGGCTCGCCCCGGGGATGCAGGCCCAACAAGCGATAACGGAAACGCCAAGGTGAAAGCGCGGGATAAGACAGTAGTTCCCGTGTTAGCGCAGATGCCCGCCGAACAATCCGAGTAGGCCAATGACGATAAGGTAAATGGCTACGATGTAGTTAAGCAGCCGAGGCATGATAAGAATCAGGATCCCTGCGACCAGGGATATAAGAGGGCCAGCACTGGTGATGACGGTCATGATGATTCCTTGGGTTGATTGATCAGACGGCTCGGTCGATGACTGCGAGAGCGACCTTATTCCACCTCGTGGAGGACGCATCAGGCGAATGCGTTGTCGGTCAGCTGACGAGCGGCGGCTATTTTCTGTGATAGATCAGCGGAGACTGCGCAGGTATCGGAAGTGGTCCTACAAGGTGTCGCCAGGACGAATGACGTATCAGTCAGTAGGCGCGGTCAGAGCCGGACACGCATCGTCGTACGGCAGCTTGCTAGGCCCAAAAAGCGCCTCAAATGCCACTTTTGATATTTTTTTGGCAAAAGCTTGCAAGTCGGTCGTGAGGTATTAGTATTCGCTCCCCGTTCGCAAGAGTAGGTGCAACGGGGGAGAAAAGCTTGCTGGAAATAACTTGAAAGGGTGGCTCTACTCAGAGCGAAGAAATTTCTGGGAAATCATTGATTAATCCGAGAAACACCTTTATAGTCTCGTTTCTTCGCTGCAAGCAGAATGCAGCAACGCAAAACGGCAAAGCCGAATGCGAAGTTCTTTAACAATCAAACAACCGATAAGTGTGGGCGCTTGATAACGGATGCGAAAGATTTCGGTCTTTTAGCTCAAAAGTTACAAAGTGCTCGCACAGTAAAACGTGACTGGATTTTCGGATCTGGTCAGTCAGTTTTCTGAGAGTGAGCGACCGCTCGAAAGAGCGAGGGAGCCGCGAGGCTTCCACACAGAGATTGAACTGAAGAGTTTGATCCTGGCTCAGATTGAACGCTGGCGGCATGCCTTACACATGCAAGTCGAACGGCAGCACGGGGGCAACCCTGGTGGCGAGTGGCGAACGGGTGAGTAATACATCGGAACGTGCCCTGTCGTGGGGGATAACTAGTCGAAAGATTAGCTAATACCGCATACGACCTGAGGGTGAAAGCGGGGGACCGTAAGGCCTCGCGCGATAGGAGCGGCCGATGTCTGATTAGCTAGTTGGTGGGGTAAAAGCCTACCAAGGCGACGATCAGTAGCTGGTCTGAGAGGACGATCAGCCACACTGGGACTGAGACACGGCCCAGACTCCTACGGGAGGCAGCAGTGGGGAATTTTGGACAATGGGGGCAACCCTGATCCAGCAATGCCGCGTGTGTGAAGAAGGCCTTCGGGTTGTAAAGCACTTTTGTCCGGAAAGAAATCCTTTGGGTTAATACCTCGGAGGGATGACGGTACCGGAAGAATAAGCACCGGCTAACTACGTGCCAGCAGCCGCGGTAATACGTAGGGTGCGAGCGTTAATCGGAATTACTGGGCGTAAAGCGTGCGCAGGCGGTTTTGTAAGACAGGCGTGAAATCCCCGAGCTCAACTTGGGAATGGCGCTTGTGACTGCAAGGCTAGAGTATGTCAGAGGGGGGTAGAATTCCACGTGTAGCAGTGAAATGCGTAGAGATGTGGAGGAATACCGATGGCGAAGGCAGCCCCCTGGGACGTTACTGACGCTCATGCACGAAAGCGTGGGGAGCAAACAGGATTAGATACCCTGGTAGTCCACGCCCTAAACGATGTCAACTAGTTGTTGGGGATTCATTTCTTCAGTAACGTAGCTAACGCGTGAAGTTGACCGCCTGGGGAGTACGGTCGCAAGATTAAAACTCAAAGGAATTGACGGGGACCCGCACAAGCGGTGGATGATGTGGATTAATTCGATGCAACGCGAAAAACCTTACCTACCCTTGACATGCCACTAACGAAGCAGAGATGCATTAGGTGCCCGAAAGGGAAAGTGGACACAGGTGCTGCATGGCTGTCGTCAGCTCGTGTCGTGAGATGTTGGGTTAAGTCCCGCAACGAGCGCAACCCTTGTCTCTAGTTGCTACGAAAGGGCACTCTAGAGAGACTGCCGGTGACAAACCGGAGGAAGGTGGGGATGACGTCAAGTCCTCATGGCCCTTATGGGTAGGGCTTCACACGTCATACAATGGTGCGTACAGAGGGTTGCCAACCCGCGAGGGGGAGCCAATCCCAGAAAACGCATCGTAGTCCGGATCGTAGTCTGCAACTCGACTACGTGAAGCTGGAATCGCTAGTAATCGCGGATCAGCATGCCGCGGTGAATACGTTCCCGGGTCTGTACACACCGCCCGTCACACCATGGGAGTGGGTTTTGCCAGAAGTAGTTAGCCTAACCGCAAGGAGGGCGATTACCACGGCAGGGTTCATGACTGGGGTGAAGTCGTAACAAGGTAGCCGTATCGGAAGGTGCGGCTGGATCACCTCCTTTCCAGAGGCGCGCGTTTCGCGTGCTCAGTGTCCACACTTATCGGTTTGTTTGCTGTTACAGCCAAGGGTCTGTAGCTCAGGTGGTTAGAGCACCGTCTTGATAAGGCGGGGGTCGTAGGTTCAAGTCCTACCAGACCCACCAAGTTATCCGAAGGGGGATTAGCTCAGCTGGGAGAGCACCTGCTTTGCAAGCAGGGGGTCGTCGGTTCGATCCCGTCATCCTCCACCATCACCTGGTACCTTGGATTGGTAGTCAAATGAAAGCGCTTCGCAAGAGCGTTTCCATTTGGCATTGCCAAGCGATCGCGGGTCTGACCTGCGGATCGGCTGTTCTTTAACAATATGGGATGTAGTAAAGGTGTCGCGCGAGCGTTGATGAGACGCTGCAGTACCAACGCGATACCGGGTTGTGATTGTATCAACCAAAATGTATTTAAGTGATCGAAAGATGACTTGGAATACGGCACAAATGCGAGAACTCATCCTGTAGCGACTGTCTCACTGAGACACACTCGTTATAGGGTCAAGCGAACAAGTGCATGTGGTGGATGCCTTGGCGATCACAGGCGATGAAGGACGCGGTAGCCTGCGAAAAGCTTCGGGGAGCTGGCAAACAAGCTTTGATCCGGAGATGTCCGAATGGGGAAACCCGGCCCGAATGGGTCATCCCTGACTGAATACATAGGTCAGGGAAGCGAACGCGGCGAACTGAAACATCTAAGTAGCTGCAGGAACAGAAATCAACCGAGATTCCCAGAGTAGTGGCGAACGAAATGGGAAGAGCCTTGTACTCTTTAGCAGCATTGTTAGCAGAACGGGATGGAAAGCCCGGCCATAGCAGGTGATAGCCCTGTATGCGAAAACAGCGTTGTGGAACTAGGTGTACGACAAGTAGGGCGGGACACGTGAAATCCTGTCTGAAGATGGGGGGACCATCCTCCAAGGCTAAATACTCGTGATCGACCGATAGTGAACCAGTACCGTGAGGGAAAGGCGAAAAGAACCCCGGGAGGGGAGTGAAATAGATCCTGAAACCGCATGCATACAAACAGTCGGAGCCTGGAAACGGGTGACGGCGTACCTTTTGTATAATGGGTCAGCGACTTACATTCAGTGGCAAGCTTAACCGATTAGGGAAGGCGTAGCGAAAGCGAGTCCGAATAGGGCGTTCAGTCGCTGGGTGTAGACCCGAAACCAGATGATCTATCCATGGCCAGGTTGAAGGTGCGGTAACACGTACTGGAGGACCGAACCCACTAACGTTGAAAAGTTAGGGGATGAGCTGTGGATAGGGGTGAAAGGCTAAACAAATCTGGAAATAGCTGGTTCTCTCCGAAAACTATTTAGGTAGTGCCTCGTGTCTCACCTTCGGGGGTAGAGCACTGTCATGGTTGGGGGGTCTATTGCTGATTACCCCGCCATAGCAAACTCCGAATACCGAAGAGTGCAATCACGGGAGACAGACATCGGGTGCTAACGTCCGGTGTCAAGAGGGAAACAACCCAGACCGCCAGCTAAGGTCCCCAAATATAGCTAAGTGGGAAACGAAGTGGGAAGGCTAAAACAGTCAGGAGGTTGGCTTAGAAGCAGCCACCCTTTAAAGAAAGCGTAATAGCTCACTGATCGAGTCGTCCTGCGCGGAAGATGTAACGGGGCTAAGCTATATACCGAAGCTGCGGACGCACAGCAATGTGCGTGGTAGGAGAGCGTTCCGTAAGCCTGTGAAGGTGTCTTGTAAAGGATGCTGGAGGTATCGGAAGTGCGAATGCTGACATGAGTAGCGATAAAGGGGGTGAAAGGCCCCCTCGCCGTAAGCCCAAGGTTTCCTACGCAACGTTCATCGGCGTAGGGTGAGTCGGCCCCTAAGGCGAGGCAGAGATGCGTAGCTGATGGGAAGCAGGTTAATATTCCTGCACCGTCGTATGATGCGATGGGGGGACGGATCGCGGAAGGTTGTCCGGGTGTTGGAAGTCCCGGTCCCTGCATTGGAGAAGGCGCTTAGGCAAATCCGGGCGCGGGATTCAAGAGTGTGGGGCGAGCGGCCTAGTGCTGCGAAGCAATTGGAAGTGGTTCCAAGAAAAGCCTCTAAGCTTCAGTCATACGAGACCGTACCGCAAACCGACACAGGTGGGCGAGATGAGTATTCTAAGGCGCTTGAGAGAACTCGGGAGAAGGAACTCGGCAAATTGGTACCGTAACTTCGGGATAAGGTACGCCCTGGTAGCTTGACTGGCCTGCGCCAGAAGGGTGAAGGGGTTGCCCACACTGTCTCCTCCCGAGACTCAGCGAAGTTGAAGTGTTTGTGATGATGCAATCTCCCCGCGGCTAGACGGAAAGACCCCATGAACCTTTACTGTAGCTTTGCATTGGACTTTGAACCGATCTGTGTAGGATAGGTGGGAGGCTTTGAAGCGTGGACGCTAGTTCACGTGGAGCCGTCCTTGAAATACCACCCTGGTTTGTTTGAGGTTCTAACCTTGGCCCGTGAATCCGGGTCGGGGACAGTGCATGGTAGGCAGTTTGACTGGGGCGGTCTCCTCCCAAAGTGTAACGGAGGAGTTCGAAGGTACGCTTGGTACGGTCGGACATCGTACCTAAAGTGCAATGGCAAAAGCGTGCTTAACTGCGAGACCGACAAGTCGAGCAGGTGCGAAAGCAGGACATAGTGATCCGGTGGTTCTGAATGGAAGGGCCATCGCTCAACGGATAAAAGGTACTCTGGGGATAACAGGCTGATACCGCCCAAGAGTTCATATCGACGGCGGTGTTTGGCACCTCGATGTCGGCTCATCTCATCCTGGGGCTGTAGCCGGTCCCAAGGGTATGGCTGTTCGCCATTTAAAGAGGTACGTGAGCTGGGTTTAAAACGTCGTGAGACAGTTTGGTCCCTATCTGCCGTGGGCGTGGAATCTTGACGGGGGCTGCTCCTAGTACGAGAGGACCGGAGTGGACGTACCGCTGGTGTACCTGTTGTCTCGCCAGAGGCATCGCAGGGTAGCTATGTACGGAAGAGATAACCGCTGAAAGCATCTAAGCGGGAAACTCGCCTGAAGATGAGGATTCCCTGGAGGCTTGACCTCCTTGAAGGGTCGTTCGAGACCAGGACGTGATAGGCTGGGTGTGGAAGCGCAGTAATGCGTTAAGCTAACCAGTACTAATTGCCCGTAAGGCTTGATCCTATAACCAGTGTGTTTTGCCTGGTGAGTGATTCGCCTGTGCCACGTTGACACAATCAGCACAACCCGAATTCTGCAGTACCAAGACTACATCCCTATTCGTGACGCTGGACCACAGTCCAGCGCCACAACCCCTTATGCCTGGTGACCATAGCGAGCTGGAACCACCCCTTCCCATCCCGAACAGGACCGTGAAACAGCTCCGCGCCGATGATAGTGCGGATTCCCGTGTGAAAGTAGGTCATCGCCAGGCTCTTA
>LRMT01000020.1 GCA_001725945.1 Cupriavidus sp. UYMMa02A
CCCGTGACGGGAGGCCCCGGCTCGCTCAGCACCCGGCAGCTTGCCGCCGAACTGGGCGTGAGCCCCGCCAGCGTGTCGCGCACTGGCGCGCCAGCGGACTGCCGCCACGGCGCGGCACCGCGGTGACGGATATGCAGCCCGGTGCCACGCGCGTCAACCTGCGCGCCGCGGAAATCGTCGGCGTCTATGTTGCCGAGCCCGAGCACGCGATCGTGGTGGCGCTGGAAGCCGATACGGTGGCTACGGACGCGGCCCCGGCCTCGGATGCGGCGGCGCGCCACAGTGCGACCTACCGCCGCGCGCTGGCGGCCTCTTTCATGACGGCGCTCAAGGTCATCGATGGCAGCACCGCGCCGGCGTTTCAGGACGGCCGGACATCCTGCTGGCTGGCCTTCCTGCATACGCTGGCCGAACGGGTGCCGGCCGGGCGCCCGCTGCTGATCGTGGCGGACAACGCGGTCTCGCACAACCATCCCGAGGTGCGCGACCTGCTCGCCGCGCAATGCTGGACCGTCAGCCTCGCGGCAGGGCAGGCGGCATGGATGCGCGCCGTGCAGAGCCTGCTGCGCGATGCGGCCGACGGGCTGCCAGCCGGCATTCCGCAAGTGCTGGCCGTGATCGGCGAGCATGCGCGTGGGCCGTTCCACTGGATTCGCGGTGCCGGCGCCACCGGCCACCCGCAAGCGCCGGAAGGAAGCCCGAGTCCGTACACCGCGCACGCGCGGCATCGCTGCGCCGGCGTCACCTGCGCGCCGGCTGGCCGTTCGCCGGCGGCTTGCGCTGCGGAGTTCGACCTTGCGAGCTCACCGCTATCCGCGCAGCCGGATCTGCCCGGACAGTTCTCCGTGTTGCCGGCGCAGTCCTTCCTCTCGCTCGTGCCAGGCCTCGACACGCGGCTGGGGCGGGCGGGACCGCCGCGTCCGCTGCAGCCGGTGGCCAGCGCCAAGCTGCTGCCGCCCCGGCATGCCCGCAAGCTGTTGCCGCGCGAGCGCTGATGAACCGGCTGCTCGACGCGCGCCGCCAGCGCTGCGTGGTGATCCAGGGCCAGGCCGGCGCGGGCAAGACCAGCACGCTGATGGCGTGGCGCAAGGCACTGATCTCGCTGGGCTTCGACGTGAGCTGGCTCGCACTGTCCGCCGAGGACAACGAGCCAATGCGATTCTTCGACTGCCTGCTCGCCAGCCTTGCCGAGGTCGATCCCGGCGTCGCGCGCGATGCCGCCATGCAGGTAGCCGGCGGGCAGGATGACGACGCCATCGAACAGTGGGTAATCGCACTGGTGCAGGCGCTCGGCCCGCGCGAGCGTGAGCTGGTGCTGATGATCGACGACTTGCACCACATTACCGATGCGCGCGTCTACCGCGCGCTGCAGCGCCTGCTCGACTACGCTCCCGCGCATCTGCACCTCGCCTTCAGCTCGCGCAGCGCGTTGCCGCTGGCGCTGGAGGCCCTGCGCGCGCAGGGCCTGCTGACCGAGATCGACATGCGCGATCTGCGCTTTACCGCCGAGGAATCCGCGCGTTTCCTCGAAGAGCAGCTCGGCACCATCGCGCCGCGCGACGCGGCCGCGCTGCACGAGCTGACCGACGGCTGGGTGGCAGGGCTGCAGCTTTTCGCGGTGGACCTGCGTGCGCGCCGCACCGGCGACTATCCGCTCACCAAGGTGCGCGACCCCCGCGCCTTTGCCGCCTTTTTCGAGCGCGAGGTACTGGGCTTGCTCGCGCCGGATGACCTTGCGCTGCTTACGCGCATGTCCACCTGCCACCGGTTCTGTGCCGACCTGTGCACCGCGATGCCGGGAGAGACCGAGACGGCATCGCGCATCGGCGATCGCCTGGCTCGGCTCGAATCGGACAACCTCTTCATCACGCAGGTGGACAGCCAGGACCGCGATGTGTGGTATCGCATCCACCCGCTGCTGCGCGAGACACTGCTGGCCGGGCTGGATCCGGTCCAGGGTGACACCGACCATGCGGTCGATGGGCTTGATAGTGCCAACGCAGTCGACGCGGGCGAGGAACACGGGGCATGCGAGCAGGGCGTCGCCCGCGCGCTCCACGCCGCGGCCTGGCGCTGGTTCGATCGGCGCGGCCACCTCGACGACGCGGTCTACCACGCGGTGCGTGCCGGCGAAGTCGAGGCCGCCGCGACGATGGTCGAAGGCTGCGGACATGCGCTGCTCAAGCGCGGCGAGCTGCAACAACTGCTGGCGCTGGTGCGCCGGCTGCCCGATGAGCAGGTGTACAACCGCTTCGGCCTGCTGGCACTTGTGTCATTCCTGCAGCTCTATATGCGCGATGTCGACGGCTTGCGCCGGAGCCTGGAACGCCTCGAGCCGCTGAGCGACCGTAGCAACGCCGTGCATCAGTACGTCGTCTGCCTGCTGCGCGCAGGCCGCGCCGTGCAGGTCGACGACCCCGATACCGTGCTCGGCATGCTGCCGGCGCTGTGGGCGATTCCGCCCGAGGCGGACGATCTCTGGTGGACGGCCCGCCGGAACGTGTTGTCGTGGCTCTTCATCCTGCGCGGCGAGTACGACGAGGCGCGCCGCCTGCAGGAAGACACCGAGCGCCGCAGCAGCGTGCCGCGCAGCAGTCTGTTCGGCCGCTATATCACTGCCATGAGCCTGGTGATGGAAGGCGAGATCGAACGTGCGGGCCGGAGTGCGCGCGAAGTGCTGCGCGAATCGGAACGGCAGGGCGTGACATTCCTTGGCCTGACGTGCATGGCGGCGGGGCTGCTGGCCGACATCCTGTACGAACTGAATGACCCCGAGGGCGCGTGCCAGTTGCTTGAGCCGCGCATCGGCATGCTCGAGCGCGTGTCGCTGCCCGACGTGGTCCTGCGCGCGCTCACGCTGCTGTCGAACGCGCATTGGCAGGCCGGCAGGCGTGCGCAGGCTGGCACCTGCCTGGACCGGCTCGAGGCGTACGCCGCGCGCAACAGCCTCGACCGCCTGCAGACGGAGGCCCTGGCCCTGCGCCTGCGCCGGCATCTGCAGCAGGCCGAGACCGAGCGTGCCGGCACTGTGTTGCGCCAGATTCAGCAACTGGCCCTGCGCCATGCCGGCGAGACCGGCACAGTGGCCCGGCATATCACGCTGGCCGCCGCGCGGGCGGAGGTCGAGATGTCGCTCTACACGCAGGACTACGCCGTGGCCGCGGCACGCCTTGAAGCCCTGCTGGCGCGCGAGACGTGCGGCAAGCCATTGCGCACCGCCGCGTTGTGGCTGCAGCTGGCGATGGCACGCCATGCCTCGGGCAATACGCGAGGGGCACGCCCGGCCTTCCTGAGCGCGCTGCGCGCCGGCCACGGGGCGGGCCTGATCCGCACGCTGCTTGACGTCACCGGCGGCGCGCCGCAGGTGTTTTCGGAGCTGGCCGCCGAAGGCATCGACGAGCCGGTGCTGGCCTTCTATGCACGCCGGCTGCAGGCTGCAGGCGCCGCGGCCGGTGCCGCGGTGCCGCGCGCTGCTGACGAGGCCGCGCCGGCCGCCGTGCTGAGCGAGCGCGAGCGAGAGATCCTCGGGCTGCTCGCGCAGGCGATGTCGAACAAGAAGATCGCCAGCGTGCTCAACGTATCGCCGGAAACGGTGAAGTGGCACCTGAAGAACATCTACGCGAAGCTTGGCGTCAACGGCCGTGGCCGCGCGGCCGCGCGGCTGCGGGACATCGTAACGCAAGAGCGGGGCAGCGCCCTGGCCGCGTGAGCGGTACCGCGACACCGCAGGCACGGAGGCAGGAAAGCGACGGCAGGGTGGCGCTGTAGCGGGCGCCAACCCCCTGTCCGCCTATGCGCCGTGACAAGCGGCGCATTAAGTCTCGCCATAAGTTCCTCCCCTGCTGTCCACCCGCGTCGGGTAGTACCCCCCGGACGCCCCGGCCCCGATGATGGACTCAACAAGGCAGCAGTGCCGGATTCCCCCGGCTTCCATCGCGTCATGTCCATCCACACTTCGTACCCCGCTCAACTGCCAGCCGGCGATCCGCCCGCAGCCAGCGTCACCGGCTGTGCGCTGTTCCGCCAGCTGGAAGCGCTGGCGGACGCGCAGCCGGACAGCGTGGCCGTGGGCTGCGCCACCTACCGCGACCTGGTTGACGCGAGCCTCGCTCTGGCCGGTTACATGCAGCAGCGGCTCGGTGTGCGCGCGGGCGACCACGTCCTGCTGATGCTGGACGGCGGTGAGTCGTCGGCCATTGCCACCTATGCCATCGCCCGCTGCGGCGCGCAGGCCGTTGCGCTCGATGTGTCGGGAGATGGGCGCGGAGATCGGGCGGCAGACGGCGGCGCATGGCGTGCAGGTAGCGATCGCGCCGCCCGGGGCATTGCCGGCGTTGGCGCCGCTGCTCGACGACGGATCGCTGTACGGCTGCATCGTGCCCGGCGCAGGCCAGTTCGCGCGGCCGGCCGTCCACGACTTCGCGGGCGCCGTAGCGGCCGGTATCGCGCCGGTGCCATTGCCAGCCGGTCACCGGTGCGGTTGTTCCGGCGCTGCCTTGTGAGATTCAGTTCCTGACGAATTCTTTGACCAGTAGTGGAGACACAGCATGAGCTTGCTTGAAGGAAAGGTTGTCATCGTGACCGGCGCAGGCGCCGGTGTCGGCAAGGGTATCGCGATGGAAGCCGCGCGCCAGCGCGCGCGTGATCGTGAACGATCTCGGCGTAGCATCGATGGCTCGGGCGGCAGCGCCGGCCCCGCGCAGCAGACCGTGGACGAAATCAAGGCGCTCGGCGGTGAGGCCGCAGCCAATACCGATAGCGTGGCGGACTGGGAATCGGCCCAGAAGATTGCCCAGCAGGCCATGGACCTGTACGGCCGCATCGACGGCGTGGTGAACAACGCCGGCAACCTGCGCGACGTCATGTTCCACAAGATGACCGAGGAAGAGTTCGATTCTGTGATCCGCGTGCACCTGAAGGGCACGTGGAACGTGTCGCGCTCCGTCGCGCCGCACTTCAAGGCCCAGGAAAGCGGCGCCTACGTGCACATGACGTCGACCTCGGGGCTGATCGGCAACGTGGGCCAGGCCAACTACGCCGCCGCCAAGATGGGCATCGTCGGCCTGTCGAAGTCGATCGCGCTCGACATGAAGAAGTTCAACGTGCGCTCGAACTGCATCGCACCGTTCGCGTTCACGCGCATGGTCGGAAGCATTCCGGCCAACACGCCGGAAGCCGTGGAGCGCATGAAGATCCATATGCGCATGGAGCCGGGCAAGATCGCCCCGTTCACGCTGGCGCTGCTGACCGACCAGGCCAAGGACGTCAACGGCCAGATCTTCGGCGTGCGCAGCAACGAGATCTACCTGATGTCGCAGCCGCGCCCGATCCGCACCGCCCACAACGACCAGGGCTGGACCGTGGAGAGCTGCCTGGAGCGTGCGATCCCGATGTTCCGTCCGTCGATGTTCCCGCTGGATCTCTCGCGCGACGCGTTCGCGTGGGATCCGGTCTGAGCATTGCCGCGCATGGGGTAGCAGTTGGCGGCCGGCCGCCGGGGGGCTGGCCGCTTAGTGGATGACAAGGAACAGACATGGATTTTCAGCCTGACCTCAGCCTGGAGGCGTTCCGCGAAGACGTGCGGGCCTTCCTGCGCGACAAGTTGCCGGCAGACCTGGCGGGCCGCTCGCGTATCGGCACCCGCTCACCGCGCGAGGAGCTGGCGCGCTGGCAGCGCATTCTCAACGAACAGGGCTGGGGGGCGCCGTATTGGCCGACGGCGCACGGCGGCACGGGATGGAACGTGCTCGAGCGCCTGGCGTTCGATGAGGAATGCACGTTGGCCGGAGCACCGACACAGGACGTCGGCGCACAGAAGCTGCTCGGCCCGGTGCTCAATGAGTTCGCCACGCCCGAGCAGAAAGCCGAGCACCTGCCGCACATCTTCGGCGGCACGCGTACATGGTGCCAGGGCTTCTCGGAGCCTGGCTCAGGTTCCGACCTCGCATCGCTGCGCACGTCGGCTGTGCGCGACGGCGACGAGTATGTGGTCAACGGCCAGAAGATCTGGACCAGCCACGGGCATCGCGCCGACTGGATTTTCCTGTTGGTTCGGACCAACACCGAAGTCAAGAAGCAGGCCGGCATCAGCTTCCTGCTGGTGGACATGAAGACGCCGGGCATCACCGTGCGTCCGATCTACACCATCGACGGTTGCCATCACCTGAACGAGACCTTCTTCGACAACGTGCGCGTGCCGGTGAAGAACCTCGTCGGCGCCGAGGGCGACGGCTGGAAGATCACCAAGTTCCTGCTGAACAACGAGCACGCCGCCGCGGCCGACCTGCCGATGCTGCGCCGCTACATGCGCCAGATCCGCAGCCTTGCCCGGCAACGCGACGCCGAAGGCCGCGCGCTGATCGAGCGCCCGCACATCGCGCAGCAGGTGGCCCGTTTCGAAGCCGAACTGAACGCCATCGCCATGCTGGTGCAGCGCGTGGCCGCGCTGGAGCAGGCCGAGGACCACAGTCCGGCCGCGCATGCGCTGGGCTCGATGCTGAAGGTCCGTGGCACGGAGCTGCAGCAGCGCATCAGCTGCTTCGTCGTCGAAGCGCTGGGCGATTACGGCCCGGTGGCCTACGCCGCGCCCGAGGGCGATGCCAGCGCCGAGCCGCTGCCGATGCAGGATGTGGCGCGCGGCATGGCCAACGAATTGTTCTTCCGCCGGGCTTCGACCATCTACGGGGGCACCAGCGAAGTCCAGCGCGGCATCATCGCCCGCGCCTTGTTCCAACTCTGATGTCCCGACGCACGTCTCCTGGCACATAACGATCATGAATTTCAATCTCACTTCCGAGCAGCAAATGCTGCAGGACAGCGTGGCCCGCTTCGTCGAGAAAGACTACGACTTCGAGGCCCGCACCGCACTGGTCAAGGCAGGCTCGCGCTGCGACGCCAGGCATTGGAACACCTTCGCCAACAACGGCTGGCTTGCCGCTGCGCTGCCGGAAGAGCAGGGCGGCCTGGGCGGTACGCTGCTGGACACCGTGCTGATTGCCGGCCAGCTTGGCCGCGGCCTCGTAATCGAGCCGTACCTCGGCTGTGCAGTCGCCGCGGCGCAGACGCTGCTGGCTGCCGCCACGCCGGCCCAGCGCGACGCGCTGCTGCCGGCCCTGGCCGAAGGCTCGCGCAAATTCGCGCTGGCCTACAGCGAAGCCGGTTCACGCGGCCTGCCGACGCCCGTTTCCACGCATGCCGACGCCGCACCGGGCGGCTATGTGCTGAATGGCGTCAAGACCCTGGTGCTCGGCGGCACCGAAGCCGACAGTTTCATCGTCTCGGCCATGACGCCGATCGCGCAGCCTGCCAGCGCACATGACGGCGGCGAACCGCGCCTGTTCGTGGTCGCAGCCGACGCACCCGGCGTGACGCGCCGCGCGCTGCCGCTGCATGACGGCACCTGGGCCGCCGAAGTGACGTTCGACGGCGTGGAGGTCAAGGCCGACGCGCTCCTTGGCGAGCCTGGTACGGGACTGGCAGCGCTCCGGCAAGGCCTGCTGCACGGGACCGCCGCGCTGTGCGCGGAGCTCGTGGGCGCCATGGAAAAGACCATCGAGATCACGTCCGAATACCTGAAGGTGCGCCAGCAGTTCGGCGTGCCCATCGGCAGCTTCCAGGCCTTGCAGCACCGCATGGCCGACATGGCCGCCGAGATGGAAGTTGCGCGCTCGATGCTGTACGCATTGCTCGCCGCCGTGGAAACCGGCACGCCGGAAGCGGTGCAGCGCACGATGTCTCAGGCCAAGTCGCTGATCGCGCGCGGCCAATACGTTTGCGGCCAGGGCATCCAGCTTCATGGCGGTATTGGCATGACCGAGGAATACACCGTCGGTCACTATTTCAAGCGCGCGGTGGTAGCCGATGCGCTCTTCGGCAACGCCGACCTGCATGAAGCGCTGGTCGCGCAGGCGTTGCAGCGATCCCTGACTACGGAGTGAGAACAGGCATGAAAGTCTACGCAAAGATCAGTGACCTGCAGCCGCTGGTGGGCGAAATCATCGGCACCAGTGACTGGGTGATCATCGAACAGGGCCGCATCAACCAGTTCGCGGACGCGACTGGCGACCACCAGTGGATCCACGTCGATGCGGAACGCGCCAAGTCCGGCCCGTTTGGCGTGCCGATCGCACACGGCTTCCTGACGTTGAGCCTGCTGCCGGAGCTGACCAACTCGGCATATCGTGTGAGCGAAACCCGTACCGGCGTGAACTACGGGCTCGACAAGGTGCGCTTTCCGGCGCCGGTGCCGGTGAACAGCCGGCTGCGGGCACAGTTCAAGCTGCTGTCGTATGAGCCGCTGGAAGGCGGTGGGGCGCAGACCAAGGTTGAGATGATTGTTGAACGTGAGGGTGGGGAACGGCCGGTTTGTATTGCGGAGTCGATTGTTCGGAGGTATCCGTAAGGGATTTGGTTTGGGGGTGGGGTCTTGGTGACTGACTGGGGCGTTGTGCTTGGCATGCGCTGCTGTTTCGCCGGCGCAGCCGGCGAGTCACTTTCTGTCCGAGCGACAGAAAGTAACCAAAGAACGCGTCGCTAGCCGCTGGCATCCATTCCACGGCGGCAGTGGCTCCAGCGACTTTGGACTCAGTCTTGGGGGGCGGCCGTTCGACCCTGCTACGCGCTGTTTTTCCGCATGGTGCCTGACGTCCACCGACTTTTGAACGAGCCCCGCCCACGCCGTGGCAGCCTGCTGCCAGTGTCATCGGTCGAACGCCTTCGGCTGCGCTGCGCGCGGGTCAGTAGTCAGGCCGCTGCGGCCTCAGCCTGAACCTCGCCTCAGTGGCGATGCCTTGGGCGCATTGCATGCGCGAAGAAAAACAAGGTGAGCTTGGGCCTAACGATGGTGATGCCCGTGGCTCACCGACTACGACGTGCGCGTAGCGCAGCCGAAGGCGTCCCACCGCTGAGGCTTGCAGCAGGCGTCCACGGCGTGGGCGGGGCTCGTTCAACAGCCAGTTGGCGTCAGGCACCGCGCGGAAAAACAGCGCGTAGCAGGGTCGAACGGCCGACCACCAAGACTGAGTCCAAAGCCGCTCGAACCACTGCCGCCGTGGAATGGATGCCAGCGGCTAGCGACGCGTTTTTTGGTTAGTTTTTGTTCGCTCGCAAAAAGTGACTCGCCGGCTGCGCCGGCGAAACAGCAGCGCATGCCAAGAGAGACAACGCCGCCATACCAGAAATACCCAGCCCGCTACGCCGGCGAAACAGCGGCGCATGCCAAGCACGACGCCGCCGTCCATACCAGAAATGCCCCGCCGGCTACGCCGGCGAAACAACCAACCTCACTCCCCAACCTCAATCACCGCATCCACCGCATAAGCCCCTTGCCCTTCAGGCATAGCGAGCACCGGATTCAGATCAATCGACTGCAGCCGCGGCCCCGCGGCCACAGCGAATGCCGAGAGCTGCGACAGCGTGCGCGCCAGCGCTGAAATATCCGTCACCGGCCGCCCACGAGCGCCCAGCAGCAGCGGTGCTCCCTTGATCGAACGAATCATGTTCTCGGCCACATCCGGTCCGAACGGGCAGCGGTGGAACACCACATCCTTGAGAATTTCGACGAACACGCCACCAAGGCCGAACATGGCAATCGGGCCAAAGACCGGATCACGGTTGATGCCCATGATGCATTCCACGCCGCCCACGAGCTGCTTGGCCACCAGCACGCCTTCGATGCGCGCATCGGGCACTGCCTCGCCGGCGCGCTCGAGCAGCAGGGCGAAGCCTCGCGTACAGCACCTTCGCTGGCCACGTTCAGCAGCACGCCGCCGATTTCCGACTTGTGCAGGATGTCCGGCGAAAGGATCTTGAGCACGACCGGGAAGCCGATCTCGCGCGCGGCGCGTACTGCAGCTTCCGCGTCGGCGCATGCGCGTTCCGGTGCGCTCGGAATGCCGGCTTCGGCGAGCAGCGCCTTGGCCTGGGCCTCGGTAGGCGTTGTCAGCGGCAGGGTAATGGCGGCGACCTTTGGTGCCGGTGCCGTGGACTTGCCCGCAAGTGCCCGGCCGAAACGACCCATCGCCGCGATGGCGGCTACTGCGCGATTCGGGTCGCCGAAGACGGAGAAGCCCGCTTCCTCGTAGCGCGCGAGGATCTTCGGATCGCCTCGGCCCACCATGACATAGAGGCGGTCCGGATGGCGCTTGCGCAGGTCGCCGACTTGCTGCAGGAGCGCCTCCGCCGCGACCGGGGAGGCCGCTGCATAGCTGAAAAAGGCCACCAGGGTGGCGTAGCGCCTTCCGACATCATGGCTTCGGTGAACGGCGTGACCAGCGTGGTGTCATTGACGAACTGCGCAGTGACGTCGACCGGGTTGCGCGGCGAGCAGATCGGCAGCATCTCCAGCATGCGGGCCTGCGCAGCGGCGGGCATCTCGGGCATGCGGATGCCAAGGTCCTCGGCGGCATCGGAGATGATGACGCCCGCGCCGCCACTGACGGTCACCACGCCGAGCGTATTGTCGACCGGGAAAATGCGGCGCGACGCCAGTTGAAGGATGTCGATCATCTCTTCGGTCGTGCGCACACGTACCACACCGAGCTCTTCGAGGACGGCGCTGACCACGGCGTCGTCGCCGGCGATCGATGCGGTATGTGAGCGCGCTGCCGCGCCACCGACTTCGCTGCGGCCGACCTTCATCATGACGACGGGCTTGCCGGCTGCGTAGGCGGCTTTGATCGCGTCGATCAGGCCCGGACCGTCGTTGATGCCCTCCGAATACACGGCAATCACGTCGGTATTCGGGTCAGATGCCAGCATGCGCACCATGTCGCCTACGTTCAGATCGGCCTCGTTACCGGTCATGATGACGCTGGACGGGAACACGCCCGCTTCCATGGCCGAGCTGACCAGGTGGCTGCCATAGGCGCCGGACTGGCTGACGATGCCGACACGGCCGGACTTGGGCTTCGCCTGGCTCGCGAACGTCGAGAAGCTGCCGATGAAGCCGTTGTGCATGTTCGCCAGGCCCAGCGTATTCGGTCCGAGCAGGCGCATGCCGGCACGGCGCGCAATGGCGACCATCTCGGCCTGCATGGCAGCGCCTTTCTCGCCGATCTCGGCAAAGCCCGCGGTGAACAGGATTGCGGCGCGCGTGCCGCGGTCGGCCAGCGCCTGTACGGCAGGCAGTGCATGCGCGGCGGGGACGGCGATGATCGCCACGTCGGGGACTTCGGGCAAGTCGGCCACCGATGCATAGGCGGGCAGGCCCTGTACCGTGGCCCGGTTGGGATTGACCGGCAGGATGCGGCCGGCAAAGCCGTTCGCGAGCATCGAGGAAATCGGGCGTCCACCGATGCGGGTGGGCTCGTCGGATGCGCGATGACGGCAACGGAGCGGGGATTGAGCAGGCAATCCGGAATGGCTGAGGTATTCATGGCAGTGGCTGGTTATGTTGGATCTTATGCAAAAGCGGCCCGCAGTTCCCGGTGCGGACCATGGCCGGCACCGGGCGCGCGATCGGCAAGTCCGTCAGACCGGACGGAACGTCGGCATCGGCGGGCCGTTGTCGGTCGGCGTGAAGGTCAGTTCGACCTTCTGGCCGATGCGCACTGTGTCGAGGTCGCAATCGACGATGCGCGTCATCATCGTGACGCCTTCATCGAGCGTGACATAGGCCATGCAGAACGGTGTCGGACCGGCGCGGCGCGTGACGCTGTACGAATAGATGGTGCCGCGGCCGGCGGACGCCTTCCAGGTGGTCTCGCCCATGCAGAACGGGCACAGCGTGCGCGGATACCAGTGCGGCTTGCCGCAGTCATTGCAGTGGCGCACAAGCAGGCGGCCTTCGCGGGCGGCCGTCCAGAACTCGGTGTTGTCCGGCAGCTCTTCAGGCGCGTCAGGACTTGCGGGGTGAAAGGAGTGCTCATGTTGAGGTCTCGGTGATTCAGTGTGGGATGCCCGGTGCGACTTACTCGCGCTCAAGGATCAGGGTGGCGCTGCCGTGGCGCGAGCCGAGCAGGCCGCCGGTGCCCTGGGCTACGGCCAGGTCCGACTGGGCCCGGCTGCCCGCGGCCTCGCCAGGCAGATTGCCGAAGCAGCGCTGGAAGTACTCCGCCACCAAGGGGCGCTCGGCCTCGTCGCACTTGTTGAGGAATGTCAGTCGGAACGCGAGCGCCGGATCGCGGAAGATCTGGCAGTTCTCGGCCCAGCTGATCACCGTGCGCGCGACATCAGCGCCGACACATCGCCCGCGGCAAACCCGCGGCGCGTGAGCCCGGCCAGCGCCACCATGGCATCCACCAGCGCGCGGCCCTCGGCGTTGTCCAGTTCCGGCACGCGCGCAGCACGATGCTGGTCTCTTCCGCGTGCGGCAGGTAGTCGAGCGTGGCGACTACGTTCCAGCGGTCGATCTGCGCGTGGTTCAGGAGCTGGGTGCCATGGTAAAGGCCGTTGAGGTTGCCCAGGCCCACCGTGTTCGATGTCGCGAACAGCCGGAACGATGGATGCGGATGAATCACGCGGTTCTGGTCCAGCAGCGTGAACTTGCCGTCGCGCTCGAGGATGCGCTGGATCACGAACATCACATCAGCGGCCAGCGTCGTATTCGTCGAAGATCAGCGCCACGGGCCGCTGCAGCGCCCACGGCACGATGCCTTCCTGGAATTCGGTGATCTGCTGCCCGTCGCGGATGACGATGGCATCCTTGCCGACCAGGTCGAGCCGGCTGATATGGCCGTCCAGGTTCACGCGCACGCACGGCCAGCTCAGCCGCGCGGCTACCTGCTCGATATGCGTTGATTTGCCGGTGCCGTGCAGCCCCTGCACCATCACGCGCCGGTCGCGCATGAAGCCCGACAGGATGGCCAGCGTCACCTCGGGCTGGAAACGGTAGGCCGGGTCGATCTCCGGCACATGGTCATCGCGTTCACTGAACGCCGGCACCATCAGGCCGGAATCGATGCCGAACAGGCTGCGTACCGGCACCATGCGGTCCGGCTTGCCAAATTCCATCTGCGTCACGTCGTGCTCCTCTTGCTTGCCTTGCTTGTCTCTGTCCTTCTCCGCGCGGACAGCAGGACAAGCCGGGAGCCGGCGCCGCCCGCCCCTACTCGTCCTCGTCCGCGCCGCCCCAGGCGGTACCGCTCTCGGCTTCGATGGCCGCCAGCGCCTGGCCGCGCGCTGCAGCGCTGGCAGCATCTGCAGCGCCTTCTCGTGCGTCACGCGCATGACCGGGGCCTGCAGCGCAAGCCCCAGGTTGGATTTCCCGCCGTCCACCGCCGGCACCAGAACGCCGATGCACAGCAGCCCGGGCAGGAATTCCTCGTCATCCATCGCGTAGCCGTCGCGCTTCACGCGTTCGATCTCCGCTTCCAGCTCCACATGGTCGGTCAGCGTATTGGCCGTGTAGCGCTCCAGCTCCGCATGCGCCAGCAGCCGCTGGCGCTGCGCCGGGGGCAGTTGCGCCAGGAACAGCTTGCCCGTGGCCGAACAGTGCGCCGGCACGCGCGAACCCGGGTGCAGGTAGAACCGCAGCGGCGCCGCTGTTTCCACGCGGTCCAGGTACAACACCTCTCCGCTCGAAAACGCGGTCAGGTTGCAGCTTTCGCCGACCTCTTCCACCAGCTTGCGCAGCACCATGTGGCGCGCGCCGTGCGAGGTGTTGTTCAGCAACAGGTTTTCCGCCAGACGCCGCAGGCGCAGCCCGGTGCCGTAATGGCGGCCGTCGCCGTTGCGCTGGACCATGCCGGCCGCCTCGAGCTGCTGCAGCATGCGGTGCAGCGTGGGCTTGGGCAGTCCGGTTTCCTCAACCAGCGCCTGCAGGTTGAAGGGGTGATCCTTGGTGGCAATGACTTCCAGCAGGCCAAAGAGACGCAGCGCCGGCGTATCGCCGTCAGGCTTGGCATCGCTCTTGGCAAGACGTAATTCGTTCATGCCTGGCTCCCATCATAGTCAAGTTTCAGTTTCAGATACAAATCATATCAATTCTTGAAATTTCCGGTTGACCTTCCACGAAAGAGGGCCTACATTTCCGATACAAATACATTTATCGGAACAATCTGTTCCGGTTTCAAAAGTAACTCGGAGACACAAATCGATGGATGGATGATGCCCGCGCCCCTTTGCGCATCAAACGGGGTGAACCGACCATGGCACCGGCCAGCAATCATGCGCTGCGCCGACTATTACAGATAAGGATGCCGTGGCGGCCGACAGTACAGCAGTCAGCAGTACAGGAGACACAACATGACCCATACACCGCAGCCCGCGTCAGGGCTATCGCACGGCCTCAAGCAACGGCACATGACCATGATCGCCCTGGGTGGCGTCATCGGCGCCGGCCTCTTTGTCGGCAGTGGCGTCGTCATCAAGTCCGCCGGACCCGCAGCGGTCCTTTCCTTCCTGATCACCGGCCTGCTCGTGGTGCTGGTGATGCGCATGCTCGGCGAGCTTGCCTGCGCCATGCCCGGCGGCGGCTCATTCTACGAATACGCCCGCGAGGCCTGGAGCGACCGCCCCGCCGTCGGCAATCTGGCAAGCTTCCTGACCGGGTGGATGTACTGGTACTTCTGGGTGATCGTCGTGGCGCTTGAGGCCGTGGCGGGCGCGGACCTGGTGCGCTACTGGCTGCCGGACGTACCGAACTGGACCATCAGCCTCGTGTTGCTGGTCATGCTCACCCTGACCAACCTCATCTCGGTCAAGTCGTTCGGCGAGTTCGAGTTCTGGTTTGCGTCGATCAAGGTCGCGGCCATCATGGTGTTCCTGTTCGTCGCAGGCGTGTACGTGCTGGGCCTCGCGCCCGGCGCCCATGGCATGAACGTGTCCAACCTGGTCGCGAACGGCGGCTTCATGCCGAACGGCATCGTGCCGGTGCTGACCGGCGCGGTCGCGGCAACAGGCTTTTACTTCGGCGCGGAGATCGTCACCATTGCCGCAGCCGAAACCGCAGAGCCGCAGAAGGCGGTGGCGCGCGCCACCAACTCGGTGATCACGCGTGTACTCGTGTTCTATGTGGGTTCGGTGTTGCTGGTGGTGTGCCTGGTGCCGTGGAACGCAACGGGCATCGCCACGCCGTATGTCAGCGCGCTCAACGTCATGGGGATTCCGGCAGCCGCGCAGATCATGAACGCGATCGTGCTGACCGCCGTGCTGTCGGCGCTCAACTCTGGCCTGTACGCGTCATCGCGCATGCTGTTCGCGCTCACGAAGCGCGGCGACGCGCCCCGCGCGCTGGCCCGCGTCAGCCGCAACGGTGTGCCGACGCGCGCCATCCTGGCGGCTACGCTGTTCGGCTACGGGGCGGTGATCATGTCGTACGTGTCGCCGGACAAGGTCTTTGCGTTCCTGGTCAATTCCTATGGAACGGTTGCGATCTTCGTCTACATCCTGATCGCGATATCGCAACTGCGGCTGCGCGCGCGGCTCGAGCGCGAAGCGCCCCATCTGCTCAAGGTACGCATGTGGTGTTATCCGTATCTGACGTGGTTCGCGATCTTCGGGATGGTGGCGATCGTCGTGGCGATGGCGTTCATTCCGGATCAGCGCACGCCGCTGGCGCTGGGGGTGGCGAGCCTTGGGCTGTTGGTATCGGCCTATATCGTGCGGCAGCTGTTTCGGCGTGGCGTGCAGCAAGTCACGCCGCTAGCCGAGATGCCTCGGCCGGATTTGCATGAGTATTGATTGAGGATGGGCAAGGGCGTGGGGATGGGGTACTCTGTCTTTCGCGCCCAACCCCGATCAACGCCCCCTATGACCGCCAAGCTGACCCCTCCCATGTGGGACCAGCTCTTCCAGCAACACGCCCACTCCGGACTGAGCCTGCAAGGCAAGATCCGCCAGATGCTGGTGTCGGCCATCCTGGACGACCAGCTCCCGCAGGGCGTCCCGCTGCCGAGCAGCCGCGAGATGTCGGCGCAGCTGCGCGTGGCGCGCAATACGGTGGTGCTGGCCTACCAGCAGCTCGTCGACGAGGGCTACCTGATCTCCCGCGAGCGCAGCGGCTATTTCGTCAACCCCGAGATCCTTGGCGCGCGCGTGAGCGGTGTGGCCTCGCTGCGCGGCGCGCCAGCTCCCGACACGCATGGCAGCGCCCGCCCCGACTGGGACCGGCGTTTCGTGTTCCGCCCCACGCACCAGCGCAATATCGTCAAGCGCCATAACTGGCGCGACTACCCCTACCCGTTCCTCTACGGCCAGTACGATCCGGTCCTGTTCCCCACCGCCGACTGGCGCGAGTGCTGCCTGAAGGCGCTCAGCGTGCTCGATATCCACGAGTGGGCGCAGGACATGATCGTGCGCGACGACGATTCGCTGGTGCAGCAGATCCGCACGCGCGTGCTGCCGCGCCGCGGCGTATGGGCCGGCGCTGACGAGATCGTGATCACGGTGGGTGCGCAGCAAGCGCTCTACCTGCTGTCCGACCTGCTGGCCAGCCCCGACACGCCCGTCGGCATCGAGGAGCCGGGCTACCCTGACGCGCGCAATATCTTCGGCCGCCATTCCTCCAAGCTGGTCCCGCTGCCCATCGATGGCGAGGGGGTGATCCCGTCCGATGCGCTGCGTGCGTGCGACTATGTCTATGTCACGCCGAGCCACCAGTGTCCGACCACCGTCACCATGCCGCTGGCGCGCCGGCAGGCGCTGCTGCGGCAGGCGGAAGACGCGGATTTCGTGCTGATTGAAGACGACTACGAAAGCGAAAGCCGCTTCGAAGGCGACCCCACGCCGACGCTCAAGAGCCTGGATCGCAACAACCGCGTGATCTACGTCGGCAGCCTGTCCAAGAGCCTGGCGCCGGGGCTGCGCATCGGCTATATCGTCGGGCCGGCCGAACTGATCGCCGAGCTGCGCGGCGCGCGCCGGCTGATGCTGCGGCACCCGTCCGCCTACATCCAGCGCGCATTCTCGCTGTTCCTGTCGCTGGGGCACTATGACGCGCACCTGCGCCGCCTGTCCGCAGCACACCGCGCGCGGGCCGAGACCGTGCTGGCCGCACTGGCCGCCCACATGCCCGAGTTCCATCCCGTGCCCATTGCCGGCGGCGCCTCGTGCTGGATCGAAGGTCCGGCGTGGCTCGATGCCGATGCGCTCGCGCGGCTCGCGGAACTGCAGGGCGTGCTGATCGAGCCCGGCAGCGTATTCTTCATGAGCGAGCCGCCACCGCGCAACGGCTTCCGGCTCGGCTATGCGTCAATTGCGCCGGAACGCATCGAGCCGGGCATCCGCGTGCTGGCCAGCGTGGCGCGCGAACTGCACGCGAGCATTCCCACGCAGGGGGCATCGGCCGCCTGATCCGTACTTTCGCGGACACCGGGAAGCAAGGGCTACTGCGTCGCGGTAGCTCTTTGCGCATATCGGGATGAGCGGCACACATCTGTCCCAAGGAAATCCCGCATCACACGGCCGCTGGCCCAAGCGATTCCCGCCAACTGGTCCTACAGCGCAACGCGTGCCCTCCCTATCCTCGGGTTATGGCCGATGCGTGGCCCCCGCCGCCGCATCGTCACGCAATCCAAGGAGACACAAATGAGCAAGCCCAGCACCACCCCGGTCGGCACCGACCTCCTGCAAGCCTTCAACGACGCCTGGAACCGCCACGATATCGACGCGCTGATGGGCTTCATGGCCGACGACTGCGCCTTCCACGGGGTGGCTGGCGGCGAACTGCTCGGGCGCAGCTTTATCGGCCGCGACGCGGTGCGCGAAGGCTTCATGCTGGCATGGCAGACCTTCCCCGATGCCTCGTGGACCGAAGGCGAGCATTTCGTGTCGGGCGACCGCGGCGTGAGCGAATCGACCTTCCGCGGCACGCGTGCCGACGGTGCGTGCATCGAGGCGCGCATGGTGGACGTGTTCACGTTCCGCGACGGCAAGATCGCGGTGAAGAACGCCTACCGCAAGGACCGCCCGCTGGTAACCAAAGCCGCCTGAGCACCGGAGACGCGCCATGGAAGCTGTAGCCACCCGCAATGTCCTCAACGGCGGCAATGCCACCGCGCCGTCGCGGCCGTACGACCCCGCCTACGATCCGCTGCACACGCCCACGCCGGGCCAGGGCCGCGAATACGCACCGACCTACTGGATCGGCACCGCGGGCGAGCCGCCCGCCGATGACGGTCCCATCACGCACGACATCGACGTCGATGTCGCCATCATCGGCTCGGGCTTCACCGGGCTGACGTGCGCCATCTTCCTGGCGCAGGAATATGGCATCAAGGCCACCGTGCTCGAAGCCAACCGCGTGAGCTGGGGCTGCAGCACGCGCAACGGCGGCCAGGCGCAGTGCGCCTCGGGCCGGCTCAAGCGCTCGCAGTGGATCCAGCGCTACGGCCTGGACACGGCGCTGCGCCTGCATGAGGAAGTCTGCGACGGCATGCAGACCTTCAAGAACCTGATCAAGGATATCGACTGCGATCCGCAGCCGGGCGGCCACCTGTATATCGCGCATCGCGACAAGGCCATGCCCGCGCTCGAGAAGGAAGCGAAATTGCTGCGCGACGTCTTCAAGTACGACGCACGCATTTTCGATGCCGACACGGTGCGGCGCGAGTACGTCGACGACAAGGAAGCCGCCGGCGCCATGCACGAGCCCGAGGGCATCGGCATCCACGCGGGCAAGCTCGCGTTCGGCTACCTGCGCCGCGCGCGGCACTCGGCGCCAAGGTGCACCCATCGAGCCCCGTGACCGGCTGGGAAACGCGCAACGGCGTGCATTACCTGCGCACGCCGGGCGGCATCGTGCGCGCCCGCGCGGTCGGCGTGGCCACCGGCGGCTACACGTCGCAGTCGCTGCACCCGCAGCTCAAGAACCGGCTGTTCCCGATCCTGTCGAACTCCATCGTCACGCGCGTGCTGACGCCCGCTGAGATCGAAGCCTGCAACTTCCGCACGCACCAGGTCATCACAGACACCCGCATCCTGCGCCACTACTATCGCCTGATGCCCGACGGCCGCCTGCAGATCGGCAGCCGCAGCGCCATCACCGGCAATGACGCACCGCAAGACCAGTACCGCCAGAAGCTGGTCGAGGACATGTACCGCAAGTTCCCCGCCTTGCGCGGCATCCAGGTCGACTACTCCTGGTGGGGCTGGGTCGACGTGAGCCACGACATGATGCCGCGCATCACGCAGCCCGATCCGGCACAGTCGATCTACTATGCGATGGGCTACGGCGGCAACGGCGTGATGTATTCCGCGCAGGCAGGCAAGCGGCTGGCGGCGCTGATCGCCGGAAAAGGCGCGTCCCTGCCACCATTGCCGATCTTCGGCTCCGCGCTGCCCTTCCCCAATGTGCGGGAGATGGTGGAATCGCAGATGTTTGCCCCGTTCCGCCGGTTTGGCCAGCGCTTCCTGTATCACTGGTATCACCTGAAGGACGAAGTCATCTGAAGGCGCCCTGCCGGCGCGACTTGCTGCAATGCAGCGAGCCGCGTCGGCCGGTTGCCATGTGACTGACGCAGGGCATCTTTGTCTGCTGCCGCCCCTTTTGGGTCAGTCCGCATATGGTGCTTCCGGCAATTTTCGCCAATAATGGCCAGACTGCCATTGCCGGACGAGAGCTGCCATGCACTACAGTCCCGACGCAATTCGTACCATTGCCCTGCTCGGCCATGCGGGGTGCGGCAAGACCACGCTGGCCGAAACGCTGCTGCACAAGGGGGGCGCCCTGCATGCCCCAGGCAGCGTCGAGCGGGGCTCCACGGTGAGCGACTTCGACCCGCTCGAGCGCAAATACCACCACTCCCTCACCTCCGCAGTCCTTCACGTCGATTTCCGCAACACCCGCATCTACCTGGTCGACACCCCCGGCTACCCCGATTTCTCCGGCCACGCCATCGGCGCTTTGCCAGCGGTCGAAACCGCGGCCATTGTCATCAATGCGCAGACCGGCATCGAAATGACCACGCGGCGCGCCATGGCCTGGGCCCAGGCGCGCAAGCTGTGCCGGATGATCATCATCAACGGCATCGACGGCGAAAAGGTGGACCTGCCCGCACTGCTGGCCGACATCCAGGAAGCGTTCGGCAAGGAGTGTCTGCCGATCAACCTGCCGGCCGCGCGCGGCAGCCAGGTGGTGGACTGCTTCTTCAATCCTGCGGGGGAGTCCGACTTCCTGAGCGTGCCGGCCGCGCATGACGCACTGGTAGACCAGGTGATCGAGATCGACCCCGAACTGATGGAGCTCTACCTGGAGCAAGGCGAGGCCATCCAGCCCGAGCAGTTGCACGCGCCGTTCGAGCGCGCGCTGCGCGAAGGGCACCTGGTGCCGATCTGCTTCACGTCCGCCGCCACCGCGCCGGCGTGCCCGAACTGCTGGACGCTTCGTGCGGCTGCTGCCGAACCCGACCGAAGGCAACCCGCCGATGTTCTACCGCAGCACCGGCCAGGATAGCGATGGCGGCGAGCGCAGGAAGGAAGTACGCGCCGAGCCTGTGCCCGACAAGCACGTGCTCGCGCACGTCTTTAAGATCGTGATGGATCCCTATGTCGGCAAGATGGCCGTGTTCCGCATCCACCAGGGCACGGTGACGCGCGACAGCCAGCTCTATATCGGCGATGCGCGCCAGCCGTTCAAGGTGGCGCACCTGCTGCTGTTGCAGGGCAAGGAACACGAAGAGGTGCCGCGCGCCGGCCCGGGCGACATCTGCGCAGTAGCCAAGATCGACGAAATCGGCTTTGATGCCGTGCTGCACGACGCCACCGAGGACGGCAACATCCACCTGATTCCGCTCGAATTCCCGACGCCGATCTATGGCCTCGCCATCGAGCCCGCGCGGCGCGGCAACGAGCAGCGCATGGCCGAAGTCCTGCACAAGCTCGCCGCGGAGGACCCGTGCCTGCGCATCGAACACCCGGCCGGCACCAACGAAACCGTGCTGCTGGGGCTTGGCGAATTCCACCTGCGTTGCATGCTGGAGCGCCTGACCGACCAGTACAAGCTCGAGGTCATCACGCGCCCGCCGCGCATTGCCTATCGCGAGACCATCAGCGGTTCGGCCGAAGGCCATCACCGGCACAAGAAGCAGACCGGCGGCGCCGGCCAGTTCGGCGAGGTGATGCTGCGCGTGGAGCCGCTGCCGCGCGGCACCGGCTTCGAGTTCGTCGATGCGGTCAAGGGCGGCGCGATTCCCGGACAGTTCATCCCGGCCGTGGAAAAAGGCATTCGGCAGGCGCTCGATTGCGGACCGCTGGCCGGCTTCCCGATGCAGGACGTGCGCGTCACGGTGCTCGACGGCAAGAGCCACCCAGTCGATTCCAAGGAAGTGGCTTTCGCCACCGCGGGGCGCAAGGCCTTTGTCGACGCCGTGCTCAAGGCCCGGCCCAGCGTGCTCGAACCCGTGGTCGATATCGAGGTGATGATGCCCGATTCCACCATGGGTGACGTGATTGGCGACCTTTCCTCCAAGCGCGGCCAGGTGCACGGCACGCGTACCGGCGCGGCCAACACGGTGATCGTCGCCGGCAAGGTGCCATTGTCCGAGCTCAACGACTACCAGTCGCGCCTGAACAGCCTGACCGGTGGCCACGGCAGCTACACCATCCAGTTCAGCCACTACGAGGGCGTGCCGCCCGGGCAGCAGGACAAGATGGCGGCCCAGCACAAGGCTCAGGTCGATGTAGGCAGCTGACGGCGCCGCCCCCGCGGAGTGGCATTGCGGCGGCGGAAACGGCCGCCGCAATGCCATGTGGCCAGCGTTCCCATGGTAATGCGCGCGGTTCCCAAGCCCGTGTCCTTGCCCTCTTCCTCGGCGTCGTACGCACTGGCAGCTTCCGTCGCGCTGCCACGGAAGCCAGCGTCACCCCGCGGGCCGTCAGCAAGACGGTGATTCCCTCATAATCTTAGACATCGAATAATTGTTGACATAGCTCCTGCAGGTGCTAGCATTGCGCCATGTACTTCGATATCTAAGATAATTGAGTACAGCCACCGACCACTCAGGAGCAACACATGTACGACATTTTCTCCACCGACAAGCTGATCGATCTCTGGCTGACCGAAGACATCGGCATCTGCGACCTGACGGTCCAGACGATGATCGAGCCGGGCGAGACGGGTACGTTCTGCATGAACGCGCGGGAACCAATGATCATCGCCGGCATCGACGTGGCCGCGCGCATCTTCGCCCGCTATGACCCCACCTTTCCATCGACGTACGTGTAGCGGACGGGGACAAGGTCGAAAAAGGCGCGGTTCTGCTGAACGTCAGCGGCAACGCGCGCAGCGTGCTGACCGCCGAGCGCACGGCGCTCAATATCATGCAGCGGCTGTGCGGCATCGCTAATCTCACGGCACGCTATGTCGACGAAATCGCGCATACGAAGGCGCGCCTGATTGACAGCCGCAAGACCACGCCCGGCCTGCGGGCGCTGGAAAAACACGCGGTCACCTGTGGCGGCGGCCTGAACCACCGGCTGAGCCTGGACAACGGCGTGATGATCAAGGACAACCATATTGCCGTGTGCGGCAGCATTGCAGCGGCAGTGGCGCGCGTACGCAGGAAGCTGCCGGTACTGACCCGGCTGGAGGTCGAGTGCGATCGCCTCGACCAGGTGCGAGAGGCACTGGATGCCGGCGTGGACGTGATCATGCTCGACAACATGTCGCTGCCGGACATGAAGGAAGCCGTCCAGATCGTCAACGGCCGGACCAAGCTCGAGGCATCGGGCGGCATTCGTCTGGAGACGATCCGGCCGGTGGCGGAGACCGGTGTCGACTACATCTCGACCAGCAAGATCACGCAGTCGGCGCCGGCCGTCGACATCGGCCTCGACGACGCCTGATCCGCCCTGCCCGAATCTGCGCCTCGTCTACCCGAGGGCATTTCCCCCGCGCGCGCATTGCCGGCGCGGGGCTTTTTCGTCTTCTGTGTCAGAGATCGGCGAGCAGGCGCCCGACTTCCTGCGTCGAGGGCACCCTGCGCCCGCTTTCCGCCAGCGCGGCCTCGTCGGCCACGAGCTTCTCGGCAATCGAGATCAGCACGCGGCGCGTGGTCATGACA
Organism: Cupriavidus sp. UYMMa02A; assembly: GCA_001725945.1. Lineage (GTDB taxonomy): Bacteria > Pseudomonadota > Gammaproteobacteria > Burkholderiales > Burkholderiaceae > Cupriavidus. Next base: position 22,941 of record LRMT01000020.1, read on the forward strand.
TCCTCTTCGGTCACGCCTTCCACGCTGAGCGCATTGACCTCTTCGGCCAGCGGCTCGAGCTTGCGCCTGAGCGCGCGTCCTGCCTTGCTCAGGAACACGTGCACCTTTTTCCTGTTCCCCGGCAGATGCATTCGTTCCACATAGCCGAGCGCTTCCAGCGCCTTGACGGCTGAAAACGTGGTCGGCTCCGTCACGCCGGCGCGCTCGCTGAGTTCGCGCTGCGACAGGCCGTCGTGACGCCACAGGATGCGCAGAATGGTCCAGTGCCCGTATGACACCGAATGCTCGGCGAGCCGCAACTGCAGCGCGCGGATATAGGCGCGCGCGGCGTCCTTTACGAGGTGCGCCAGGCGCTCCGCGTCGACCTCATCGGGCGGCGTGATCGTGACGGCGGGTTCCTGCTTTTTCGTGGCCATAGCGGTGACATTGAGAGGCGGTGCGATCCCGCGCGGCCCTCATGGCCGGGAGCGGGACGGTGCACATGATAGCGCTTCCCGACCCGGGCCGCGCTGATCCCCACCATCCCGAATCGGCCAAAAATGTAGCAATCACTACATCAGTGCGCCATGCGCGCTGCCGATGCATCGGGCACCGGCAGCGCGCATCGCCGATCCCGGTGTTTTCCCCTAGAACGGCGGAAATCCCGCGTACACACTGGATTTGCGGGAGCTGGCCCGCTGCTTGAATTAACTTAGACATCGAACATATCTTGACAGTCAGGGGCCCGGTGCTAGCATATCCCAACATCTTCGACGTCTAAGGTAATCATGAAAGACAGCGGCACGTTTTTTTCTTGTGGTGGGCCCAAGCGGGGCAGGCAAGGATTCCCTGATCGAGGGTGCACGCGCGACCCTCGGCAATGACGAATACATTTTTGCCCGGCGCATCATCACGCGTCCGAGCGGCTCGCCTGGCGAAGACCATGAAGGGGTCGCCGAGGCCGAATTTGCCGAACGCGAGCGCAATGGCGAGTTTCTGGTCACGTGGAACGCGCATGGGCTCCGCTATGGGCTCCCTCACTGGCTGGTCGGCTTGCTTGAAACCGGCAAACATGTGGTCGCCAATGGCTCGCGCGGCGTGATCGCCATGCTGGCGGGCCGGTTGCCCCGCTTCGTCGTGGTCAATGTGACCGCACCGCATGAAGTGCTCGCGCAGCGTATCGCCGCGCGGGGCCGCGAATCCGGCGAAGATGTGCTGCGCCGCGTGGCACGCGAGGCGCCCCCGATGCCCGACGGCGTCCCATGCGTCACGGTATCGAATGACAGCACGCTGGATCTCGGCGTGGCGCGCTTCACCGATGCATTAAGAAACGGCGTGCGCGCCAGTACCGCACCCCAACCGGCGAGCCACGGCCACCTGAAAGCCAAGCTCGATGGCCGGGCGCTGGACGAAGCCGCCTATGAAGCCATCCTGCGCGATGCCATTGCCGGCCGCTACACCGAGCAGGAACTCACTGCCTTCCTGACCGCGGCAACGCGCGCGCTCGATGACGGCGAGGTGGCCGCACTGGCCCGCGCACGGACCCGCTTTGCCCCGAAGCTCGAATGGGACGAGCCCATCGTCGTGGACAAGCACTCGATGGGCGGCGTGCCAGGCAGCCGCATCACGCTGATCGTGGTTCCGATCGTCGCCGCTTACGGACTGGCGATGCCCAAGACGTCATCGCGTGCGATCACGTCGGCGGCGGGCACGGCCGATGCGATGGAAACCATTGCGCGCGTCGACCTGACCCATGACGAGGTCCGCCGCTGCGTGGCGCAGGCGCGTGCCTGCATTGCGTGGAACGGCAGGCTGAATCATTCCGTCATCGACGATGTGATGAATGCCATCACGCGGCCGCTCGGCCTGGATTCGCGCCGCTGGGCGGTGGCATCGATCCTGTCGAAAAAGGCGACTGCGGGCGCCACCCACGTCATCGTGGATCTTCCCTACGGCCCGCAAACCAAGCTGCCCACACGCGCCGATGCCGAGACGCTCGCCAGCCTGTTCGAACACGTTGGCAAGGGGCTTGGCCTGCATGTTCGCGCGTTTGCCACGGACGGCACGCGACCGATCGGCCGCGGCATCGGTCCCGCGCTCGAAGTGCGCGACGTGCGACAGGTGCTGGAAAGCCATCCCGATGCCCCGGCGGACCTGCGCGAAAAGGCTCTGCGCTTTGCGGGCGAAATCATCGCATTCGATCCACGCGTGGACTCCGCCGCGCAAGGCATGCGCATTGCGACAGCGCTGCTCGACGAGGGCGATGCCAAAGCCGCTTTCGACCGCATCGTCGCCGCGCAGGGTGTGCGCCCTGCCCCAGCGATGCCGGGCTCGCATACACACCTGATCCTCGCCGATGCACCGGGCCGCATCGCCGCCATCGACGGGTGGCAGATTTCGGGCATTGCGCGAACGGCGGGCGCGCCGCGCCGCGCTGGCGCCGGCATCGACCTGCTATGCACGGTCGGCGAGCGCGTTGCGGCAGGCGAACCGCTGTACCGCATCCATGCCGCAGGCCGCCGGCGACCTGGCCGCGGCGGTCGCGTTGGCGCGGCCGGCCGGCCAATGCGCCAGCGCCGTGCGCGTTGACCCCCGATTGACCTGGCTTCCCCTTTCCCCCACCCTAGCCGACGAGGCACAATCATGAGACCCCTATCCGTCGTCCGCAGTCTTGCATCGCTGCTGTTTGTCGCAGGCAGCCTGGGCACCCTGCCTGGGCGTGCCGAGGCCAATATCGCCAGCACGTTTCCGCAAAAACCGATCCGCATGGTCGTGACGTTCCCGGCCGGCGGCGGCACGGACGCGCTGGCCCGCCTGATCGGCACTGATATCAGCAAGAGCCTGGGCCAGCCCGTTGTCGTCGACAACCGGCCTGGCGCGAGCGGGAATATCGGCGCGGAGTTCGTCGCCAAGAGTCCCGCCGATGGCTACACGCTGCTGATCGTCAACAGCAGTTTTGCCATCAACCCCGGCGTCTTCAAGAAGCTGCAATTCGACCCGAAGAACGATTTCAGCGCAGTCATCACGTTTGCCTCGGTACCGTCGGTCATCGCCGTCCCGCAGAACTCCCGGATCCGCACGTTCAAGGACCTGATGACGGCCGGCAAGAGCGGCACTCCGCCCAGCTATGCCTCGTGCGGCAACGGCACGCCGCAGCACCTGGCCGGCGAACTGCTCAAGATGTCGTCCGGCATCGATATGCTGCACGTGCCCTACAAGGGTTGTGCGCCCGCCATCGCCGACGTACTCGGCGGACAGGCGGAGGTCAGCATCAACACCCTGACCAACACCGTGCCTTACCTCAAGAGCAGCAAGCTGCGGGCACTCGCGGTGACATCGAAAGTGCGCTCGCCGCTGCTGCCCGATGTGCCGACGGTCAACGAACTGGGCGTGGCGGGCTACGACGTCGACCAGTGGTTCGGCATTCTCGCGCCCGCGCATACGCCGCCGGAAATCGTGAAAAAGCTGAATGCCGAAATCGCCAAGGCCGTTGCCAAACCCGAGATCAAGGCATCGCTGGCGCAGCTCGGCTTCGCCACCACGACCAGCACCCCGGCCGAGTTCCAGAAGCTCGTGAACAGCGACATCGACCGCTGGCAAAAGCTCGCGTCGAAGATCAACCTGATCGCCGACTGATCCCGCCCGGGGCGGGCTCCTGACGCCGTCAGGCCGCCCTTCTTTCCCGCACCACCGCACTACCGCCCCACTCCGTTACCTCGTCACCGCGCGGTCGCTCGCCAGCCCTCGTGGGCGTGCGTTCGTCCGTGCTCCTGACCGGCAGCGGGCCGCGCCACCCAAACGACAAGAAACTCGGCGCGGTCGTCGGCATGCGCCACAAGTCTTGAGCGCGTTCAGACTGCCGTGATCCTGCAGATCTTGGAGATCATGTAGCCGACACCGGCGATCCGGTGCTCGTGCACTGGGTCGAAGGCCTTCAGATGCGCGCCGATGCACCGGTCGATCGCCGTGCACGCCGCTGCGTCGTCGAATCCCGGAAGGAACGACAGCGCGATGGCCGGCAGAGGGTAGTCAAGAAGACGCGCTTCCGCCATTCGGGTGTAGAGGTTGCCGTCACGAAAATCCTTGGGGATGTCCTCCCAGTCGGGCAGAAGCCTCGTAGTACTGCGTTCCAGTTCCGTATCGGTGACGCTGTCCACGTCAGCACGCGAAATCGAGTAGGTCATGCTGGTTTCGTCCTTCCAGAAACATTGGAGTGCGACGCCGCGCCTGAACGCACACCGGCCGCACTATCGCCGCACCACAAGACTAGCGGCCTGCCGCGCAAGCGGCCGTGCAAAGCGCGCCAGCGGCTTTGCAATCCATGCCAATGCACATCGAAGGTCGGCCAACCCGCCCGCCACGGGCAAAAACAGTGCCGAGCCATCGCCGATGCGCCGGCCATCGGTTGAGAATTTCTCAATCGATCACTCCCGAAATATCGTTTGTACGGAACCGCGCCGGCGACAACCATTATGCACAAGGCCGCGCTCACCGATGCACGGCCAGCCAACCCCCGACACCAGGAGACTGCGTGCCAGACCTTCCCTATCCACTGTGGAGCCCCGGCCCAGCGCCACAACTGCTCGCCTCGCGCCAGCGCGCCACCGGCGAATACGTGTTCCCCGCCTTGCCCGCAGCCTCGCCGCTCGCGTCGCGCCATGACGTGGTGCCTGTGACCGGCACCGGCGCGGTGTACAGCTTCACCGTGATCCATCCGAGCCCGAAGAGCGGTTTGGCGCCTTATGCGCTGGGCTACGTGGATTTCCCCGGTCCCGTGCGCATCTTCGGTCGCCTGCAGGGCACCGACCGCGCCGCCATCGGCCAGCGCTACGTGGCGCAGCCGGACGCCGAATTCGTACGTCTTTCAGGCCGTCCCGGGCTGACCACACGAGGTAAGCAAGATGCAGGACATCTATCTCCACGGCGGCGCCATGACGCCGTTTGGCCGCCACGCCGGCGTGCTCGCGCCAGAACTCGCGCAACAGGCCATCCTCCAGTCATTAGACGAGGCAGGCTTGCAGCCGGCCGACATCCAGGCCATCTACTGCGCCAACGTGCTCGGCGGCATGATCCTCGGCCAACTCATCGTGCGTGACCTGGGCTTTCGCGGCGTCCCGGTCTACAACGTCGAAAACGCCTGCGCGAGCGGCGCCACGGGTGTACATCTGGCGCGGCATGCGTTGCTGGCCGGGGAATATGACACGGTGCTGGTGTTCGGCATCGAGCAGCTCACCGCGCTCGGCGGCGGGACCATCCCGATGCAGCGCAATGACCACAAGACCGAGCTCTACGCAAAAGCTGGCATGGTCCTGCCGGCGGTGTATGCCATGCGCGGCACGCGCTTTCTGCGCGAGCGCGATGCCTGCCCCGCCGACCTGGCCGAGGTGGCCGTGAAGAACCGCCACAACGGTTCGCTGAACCCCTATGCGCAGCAGCGCACCGGGACGACGGTGGAAGAAGTGCTGGCGTCGCGCATGATCGCAGACCCGCTGACGCTGCTGCAATGCTGCCCGTCTCAGGTCGATGGCGCCGCGGCGCTGGTGGTGAGCACGAAGCGCCCTGCCCGCCACCGGCCAGTGAAAGTGCTTGCATCCATGGTGGTCTCGGGCATCCGCGAGCAGGCGGACGACGACATCCTCGATGCGGAAATCACCGCGCGTGCTGCACGCCAGGCCTACGAACAGGCCGGACTCGGTCCGGAAGATGTCGACGTGGTCGAACTGCACGACGCCTTCACCATTGCCGAACTGCTGTACTACGAGGCACTGGGCCTGGCGCCGTATGGCGAAGCCGTGGCACTGCTCAAGTCCGGCGCGACGCGGCTCGGCGGCCGCGTGCCGGTCAACCCGAGCGGCGGACTGCTGGCCAAGGCCATCCGCTGGGCGCCACCGGCGTGGCGCAGATGGTGGAGATCCTGTGGCACCTGCAGGAGCGTGCCGGCGACCGGCAGGTTGCCAACGCGCGTGTCGGCCTGACGCAATGTACCGGCGGCGGCATTGCCGGCGTGGACCACGCCGCATCTTCGGTTCACCTGCTCGGAGTGTGAAATGACGACACAAGTTTTCGATCCTGCCCACGTCGCCGTGGTCACCGGCGCGGCGCGCGGCATCGGTCTCGGGATTGCCACGCATCTTGCCCGCAGCGGCCTGACCGTCGCGCTGCTGGACCGCGACGCCGCCGCGCTCGATGCGGCCGTGTCCGGGCTTGCCGCCGAGGGCCTGAAGGTCATCGGCGCCACAGCCGACCTGACGGACTCTGCCGCCGTCAACGAAGCCTTTGCACAGGTGCTGTCACAGGCCGGCCGCGTCGACTGCCTCATCAACAACGCGGGTGCCGTGCGCGACATGCGCTTCCTGTCCATGAGCGATGAAGACTGGGACCTCGTCATCGATACCAACCTGCGCTCGCAGTTCCTGTGCTGCCGCGCGGCACTGCCGGGCATGGTCGAGCGCGGCTACGGCCGCGTGGTCAACATCTCATCGCGCGCATGGCTGGGCGGCTTCGGCCAGGCCAACTACTCTGCGGCGAAAGGCGGCGTGGTCAGCCTGACACGCTCGCTTGCGATCGAGTTTGCGGCCAAGGGCATTACCGTCAACGCGGTGGCGCCCGGCATTGTCGATACCCCGCTCTTTCGCGGTTTCGCGCCCGATGTTCAGTCACGGCTGCAGAAGTCGGTCCCGGTGCAGCGCATCGGCACGGCAGACGACATTGCCAACGCCGTGAGCTTCTTCCTGGACCCTCGCTCGTCCTATGTCACAGGACAGACGCTCTATGTGTGCGGCGGGCGCAGCCTGTCGTCGCCGAGCGTTTAAGGAGGCCGCCATGACCGTACGCATGGAGATTGACGGCGCGGTGGCCGTACTGACCATCGACCGGCCGCAGGCGCTCAACGCGCTGGACGTGTCCGCCCTGCGCGCGCTGCGCACCCATCTGGCCGAAGTCCGCGACCGCGAAGACCTGCGCGCCGCCGTGCTGACTGGCGCCGGCGCCCGTGCGTTCTGCGCCGGCGCGACCTGTCGAGCACGCGCACTTCGCCAGCCTCCTACCCCGAGGCCCTGTTCCGCGCGCCGGAGCAGCCGCCGACCTCGGCCTGTATATCCGGCTGATGGACCTGACCGATCTCGGGTTGTGGAAGCCGATCGTCGCCGCGGTGAACGGCCATTGCCTCGCGCGGGCCTCGAGATTGCGCTGCAATGCGACCTGCGCGTGGCCTCGGCGGAGGCCACGTTCGGGCTGCCGGAAGCCTCGGTCGGGTCGATTCCCGCAGTCTCCGGCCTGCATCGGCTGCTCAAGGCGGTGCCGTCCGCGCACGCCATGCAGATGGCACTGACCGGCGAGCGTATTGACGCGGACCAGGCACAGCGCATCGGCCTGGTCACGGAACTGACCGCCCCCGGCACGCTGCTTGAGCGCGCCGTCACGCTCGCTGGCCGGATCGCGCGCAATGCCCCGCTCGCCGTACAAGCGATCAAGAAGCTGTCGCGCCAGACCCCTCACCTTGGCGAGGCCGACGCGCAGCAACTCACCGAACTTTACTGGGGCGTACTGCGCGATACCGGTGACCGGCACGAAGGCCGGCAGGCGTTCGTCGAGAAGCGTCCGCCGCGCTACCTGGGCCGCTAAACGCGCCGCCCGGTGCAAGAACAATCATCAGGAGACAAGCATGTCACGCATTTCTCATCTCGCACGTGTGGCGCTGGCCGGCCTGCTGGCGACCGCCACCGTTGCGATGCCGGTGCCGGCCGCGGCGCAGGCGCCCTACCCGGCGCAGAAGCCGATCACGCTCGTCGTGCCATTCGCGCCCGGCGGCGGCAACGACATCCTCGCGCGGCTGATCGCGCCCAAGATGGGCAAGCTGCTCGGCCAGACCATCGTGATCGAGAACAAGCCCGGCGCCGGCGGCAACCTCGGCACCGACTACGTCGCGCATGCGGCGCCCGACGGCTACACGCTCGTGATTGCGTCGAGCCAGGTCACGATGAACCCGTTCCTTGGCATGAAGGTGCCGTTCCGGATCGACCGCGACTTTGAACCCGTGGGGCTGATCGCTTCGGTACCGATCATGCTGGTAGTCAACGATGACCAGCCGTTCCGCACGCTCAAGGACTTCATCGCCTACACGCATGCCAATCCGGGCAAGATCAGCTACAGCAGCCCCGGCAACGGCACGCCGCAGCACCTTGCCGGCGAGGTGTTCGCGCGGCTGAACAAGACCGAGTTGCTGCACGTCCCCTACAAGCACCGGCCCCTCCATCACTGACCTGATGGGCGGGCAGGTGCAGGCGTCCTTCGCCACGTTCGCCTCCGCCATCCAGTACGTGCGTGCCGGCAAGCTGCGCGCACTCGGCATCGCAGGCAGCAAGCGCACCGCGCTGATGCCCGACCTGCCCACCATCGCGGAGGCCGGCCTGGCAGGTTATGACACCGAACTCTGGTACAGCCTGCTCGCGCCGGCGCAGACGCCCAAGGCCGTGGTCGACAAGGTCAATGCCGCGCTGGTGGCGGCGCTCAAATCGCCGGACGTCACGGCGCAACTCGCGCAGCAGGGTTTCGAACCGCGCTCATCCTCGCCAACCGAGCTCAAGGCGTATCTCGGCAAGGAGCTGCAGCGCTGGCAGCGCGTGATCGAAGGCAACGGCATCAAGGTGGCGTTGTGACGGCGGCCTGCGACGCGCACGGGGCACCTTCAAGCAATCCTCTTCCCTACCCGAGGCAAAGACATGCTGCGCAATGCACTGGACGGCCTGACCGTCATCGATTTCACGCAGATCGGCGCCGGCCCCACCTGCACCATGCTGCTCGCGGACATGGGCGCGAACGCATCAAGGTCGAACCGCCTGCAGGCGAACTGGGCCGCAGCCTCGGGCCCGGGTGGCTTGGCGATGACAGCGCCCTGTTCCACGGCTTCAACCGCAACAAGCTTGGCGTGGCGCTGGACCTCAAGTCCGCCGAAGGCGCGGCGGTCGCCCGGCGCTGGTGGCCGGGCCGATATCGTGGTGGAAGCATGCGCCCCGGCGTGATGGCGCGGCTTGGGCTGGGCTATGCGGAGCTGTCGGTCAGCCACCCGTCGCTGATCTACTGCTCGATTTCCGCGTATGGGCAGGAAGGGCCCTATGCCGACCGCGCCGGCGTGGACGGCATCATCCAGGCGGACTCGGGGCTGATGAGCCTGATCGGGGTGCCCGGCGGGGAACCGTGCAAGGCGCAGGCGCCGGTGGTCGATGTCATGACCGGCTATGTCGCCTGCGTCGGCGTGCTCGCGCGGCTGGCGCAGCGCGCGCGCGACGGGCAAGGCGGGCACCTGGATGTCAACCTGCTCAATGCAGCGCTGGCGCTGCAGCAATCATCGATCACGAGCTATCTGGCCGATGGCGAACTGCCGGTACGCGCGGGCAGCGCGGCGCCCTACTCGGCGCCGAACCAGGCCTTCCAGACCGCTGACGGCTGGATCATGGTCGCTGCCTATATGCCCGGCCGCTGGCAACGCCTGTGCGAGGTGCTGGGCATGCCCGCCCTGGCCGACGACCCGCGCTTCGCCACGTCGCCACTGCGCGTGGCTAACCGCGCCGACATGGTCGAGGCACTGACTCGCGCCTTCGTGACGCGCAGCACCGACGCGTGGCTGGCGGAGTTGCAGGACGCTGACATCTTGTGTTCGCGCGTGGGCACCTACGAGGATGTCGCCCGCCATCCGCAAGTGGCTGCCAACCGCATGATCCGTCAGGCCGCGCACCCGGCGCTGGGCAATATCCGCATGCCCGGCTTCCCAATCAACAGCGCGCAGGAGAACGAGTTGCCCGCGCGCCCGGCTCCTGCGTGCGGGCAGGACACGCGCGCCGTGCTGCGCGCGGCCGGCTACAGCAGCGCGGAAATCGACGGGCTGGTGGCGCGGCAGGCTATCCACTGCGCGCAGGCATCCGTGACCACGTCGCAGACCGAAGCCGTTGCGTCATGAATGCCGCCGAAATCCGAGATCGTGGTGTGCGGCATGTCGCTCGGACAGCCCGATCCGCATGAGCGGGCAAACCGCCTGCGCACCGCGCGCGAACCCCGTGGAGCAGTTTGCGCGCTTTGCCGGCTGGCGGGATGGCGATTGAGCTCAGTCCTGCGCAGCGAACTGCTCCAGCAGCCAGGTGCGGAACGTGGCCATGCTGGGACTCTCCCGCCGGTCAGCCGGCGTCAGCAGGTAGTAGGTGAATTCGCCCATGTCCACCACCTGGCGGAACGGCGCCACCAGCGTGCCCGCCGCGAAGTCTCCGGTCACAAGGAAGCGCTGCGCGATGGCGAAGCCGAGCCCTTCGATTGCCGCCGCGTAGGCCATGGCCGAGCTCTGGTAAGTCATGCCGCCGCGAACGTCCATGTCCTGATCCACCCCGGCGGCGCGCAGCCAGTGCGCCCAGTCATCGGGCCGCGCGACAGAATGCAGCAGCGTCTGGTCCCTCAGGTCGGCGGGCTTCCTGACCTTGCGCGGGCCCGACAGCAACGCGGGGCTGCACACCGGCACCAGCACGTTGGACACCAGCCGGTAGGCATTCACGCCCGGCCATTTGCCATCGCCGAGCCGGATCGCGCCATCGATATCCTCCTTGCGGAAATCGACCGGATCCAGCGTGGCCGTCAGCAGCACCTCGATGCCGGGGTTGGCCGCATGGAAGCTCGACAGCCGCGGAATCAGCCAGCGCATCGCAAAGGTGGTGTAGGCGCGCACCTTGAGTTGCTTGCGCTTCGCGCGCTTGCCCAGGCGGCGCGTCGCTTCGCGCAGGTCATCTATGGCCCGGGTCACGGCGCGGTAGTAGTCCTCGCCAGTGCGGGTCAGCGTGATCTGGCGATGACCGCGGTGCAGCAATTGCACGCCGAGCCCGTCCTCCAGCGCGCGAATCTGGCGGCTGACGGCGCCGGGCGTGACATGCAGCTCCTGCGCAGCACCGTGATGCTCAGGTGCCGCGCCGCCGCTTCGAAAGCCCGCAGGGCATTGAGAGGAGGAAGTCGATCCATGCCGGCGAGTCTGCCATACGGTTGATCTTTTCTCAATCGAACCGAGCGGTCACCGCATGAGGATGAAGCCTGCGCCGATCAGCAATCTGATGTTGCCAGTGAGACGCCGTTGTTCGATCTACCGGGATCGTGCCGGGCAATCCTGAGAGATTGAGCTAACTGTCGGCGTAGTTCCCCTCTCCCGCGAGCGGGAGAGGGGAGAAACCCGACCAGCGGTTGGCCGCGCGCCGTCTGCCCTCGTCAATGCTGTGAAGCCCCCGCCGCCCCGATCCCCGTCATCGACCGCACAAACTGCGCGCCAAAGCGCCCACGTTCCGTTGCGGCCTGCGCCGACTTGTCGAGCACCGACACGAGCCATGCGAACACGAAGGCCAGCGTCATCGAGAACAATGCGGGATTCGAATATGGAAAGATCGCCTTGTCATGGCGCAGCATTCCCACCCACACCGTGGGCCCCAGTACCAGCAGCGCCACCGCAGACGCGAGCCCCGTCAGGCTGCCCGCCACGGCGCCCTTCGTGGTCAGGCCCTTCCAGAACATCGACAGGAACAGCACCGGGAAATTGACCGACGCCGCAATGGCCAGCACCAGCCCGGACAGGAAGGCGATGTTCTGCTTCTCGAACAGCACGCCAAGCACCATGGCCAGCAGGCCGATAACCAGCGTGGCCGCCTTGGAGACGCGGATTTCGTCCTTTTCACTGGCGGTGCCGCGACGGAAGACGTTGGCGTAGAGGTCGTGGGAGACTGCGGATGCGCCCGACAGAGCCAGGCCGGCGACAACGGCAAGGATAGTGGCGAACGCAACCGCCGAGATAAAGCCGAGGAACCAGTCGCCACCAATGGCATGCGCCAGATGCACCGCCACCATATTGCTGCCGCCGACCACCTTGCCCGCGGCGTCGCGATATGCCGGATCGCTGCCGACCATGACGATCGCGCCGAAGCCCACCACGAGAATCAGCACGTAGAAGTAGCCAATGAAGCCGGTCGCATACAGCACGGACTTGCGGGCTTCCTTTGCGTCGGCCACCGTGAAGAAGCGCATCAGGATATGCGGCAGGCCGGCGGTCCCGAACATCATGCCCACGCCCAGCGAAATGGCGTCGATCGGATTCGACACAAGTCCGCCGGGCGACAGGATGGCCAGCCCCTTGTCATGGACCTTTGCCGCGCCCGCGAACATCGCTTCCGGGCTGTAGCCAAAATGCGCCAGCACCATGATCGCCATGAACGTGACACCGCCAAGCAGCAACACCGCCTTGATGATCTGCACCCATGTGGTCGCCAGCATGCCGCCGAACAGCACGTACAGCACCATCAGCAGGCCCACGACAACGATGGCCGATTCATAGCTGGTGCCGAACAGCAGCTCGATCAGCTTGCCTGCGCCCACCATCTGCGCCACCAGGTACATGATGACCACGGTCAGCGTGCCGCACGCGGCCGTGATGCGCACCGGCGTCTGCGACAGGCGATACGACACCACGTCGGCAAACGTATAGCGGCCCAGGTTGCGCAGCCGCTCGGCCACGATAAAGAGGATGATGGGCCAGCCGGCCACGACGCCGAGCGCGTAGATCAGCCCGTCGTAGCCCTTGTCGAACATCATCGCGGAAATGCCCAGGAACGACGCGGCGGAAACCATGTCGCCTGCGATCGCCAGGCCATTCTGAAAGCCGGTCAGGCCACCGCCGGCGGCATAGAAATCGGATGCCGAGCGCGTGCGCCGCGCCGCCCAGCGCGTGATGCCGAGCGTGAAGACCACGAACAGCAGGAACATCACGATCGCACTCCAGTTCAACGGCCGGCGCGCGGCTTCGCCCTGGATTGCCGGCGCGGCCAGCGCGGCACTGCTGGCCAGGCTCGCGATGAGCAGGGGCAGATTGCGGAGAGTCGGCTTCATGCTTGGCACTCCTTGCGCAAGCGTTCGTTGATCGGGTCCAGTTCGGTATTGGCCCGGCGCACGTAGCCGCCGTCAGCACGACGGCCGACACGATGATGCCCACGCCGACCGGGATGCCCAGCGTCATGACCCCGCCACCAAGCGGCGTGCCGAGCGCGGCCGGCGCGAATGCCAGCAGCAGGATGAAGCCGAAGTAGATGATGAGCATCACCACCGTGAGCGACCAGCCCAGGCGCGCGCGCCTGCTGGCCAGCCGGATGAAATCGGGGTGCTGCTGGAGGGTCTCCAGTTGTTGCGCGTCCATGCGGGTCTCCTTTGGCGCGAGGGGGGCCGTGACGCCTCTTGGCGGGCGCCGTCGGGGGGTGTTGATTGGTGGTTTGCTTGCGTCCGCTGGTTTGCTCCCCTCTCCCGCTTGCGGGAGAGGGAGCAATTCATCGGAATGCGTGGGATAGCGGTTGTTGTTTGAACCAGAAGGTCAGATCGCCCCGACCGGCTGCTCGTGCGTAACCTTCGGGCGCATATCCAGCACGCGCCGCGCCTTGCCGACGCTAGTGCGCTCGATACCTTCCGCATCCAGCACCTGCACGCGCGTAGTCACACCGACATAGGTCTTGATCTGGTCCTTGAGCTCGCGCTCCAGCGCCGAGCGGTCGTCGCCGCTCAGGCCGGACGACTGCGGGCGCGCCTCCACCCGTACTTCCAGCTTGTCCAGGTGGCCATCACGCGTCACCACGAGCTGGTACTGCGGCGCCAGCGCCGGCGCCTTCAGGATCAGCTCCTCGATCTGCGACGGGAACACGTTCACGCCGCGGATGATCAGCATATCGTCCGAGCGGCCGGTGATCTTGCCGATGCGGCGCATCGAGCGCGATGTCGGCGGCAACAGACGCGTGAGGTCGCGCGTGCGGTAGCGGATGACCGGCAGTGCTTCCTTGGTCAGCGAGGTGAACACCAGTTCGCCCTCCTCGCCGTCTGGCAGCACTTCTCCGGTCACCGGGTCGATGACCTCGGCATAGAAATGGTCTTCCCAGATGACCGGGCCGTCCTTGCTTTCGATGCATTCGCAGGCCACGCCCGGGCCCATGACTTCCGACAGGCCGTAGATGTCCACCGCGTCGATGCCCGCACGCGCTTCGATCTCTGCGCGCATCGCATCGGTCCACGGCTCCGCGCCGAAGATGCCGACCTTCAGCGAGCTGTCGGCCGGATCCATGCCCTGGCGCATCATCTCCTCGATCAGGTTCAGCATGTATGACGGCGTGACCATGATGATGTTCGGCTGGAACTCGCGGATCAGCTGTACCTGTTTCTCGGTCTGGCCGCCGGACATCGGGATCACCGTGCAGCCGGCCTTCTCGGCACCATAGTGCGCGCCGAGGCCGCCCGTGAACAGTCCATAGCCGTAGCTCACATGCACGAGATCGCCCGCTCGCCCGCCCGCGGCGCGGATGGAACGCGCCACCACGCTGGCCCAGGTGTCGATATCGCGCGCGGTGTAGCCGACCACGGTCGGCTTGCCCGTGGTGCCGCTCGACGCATGCACGCGCGCCACCTTCTCGCGCGGCACGGCGAACATGCCGAACGGGTAGTTGTCGCGCAGGTCCTGCTTGGTCAGGAAGGGGAACTTCGACAGGTCCGACAGCGACTTCAGTTCGTCCGGATGCACGCCCGCTGCGTCGAAGGCCTTGCGGTAATGCGGTACGTTGTCATAGGCATGGCGCACGCTCCATTTCAGCCGTTCCAGCTGCAGCGCCTGCAGTTCATCGCGGCTGGCGCGCTCGATCGGCTCCAGCTCGTCGGGGTGGGAAGTGCGTTGAACCATTGTCTACTCCATCGTTATCATGGCGCCGCGTGCAAACGGGGCCGGCGCGTGGGGCTACGGTACTGCGGGCAAGGCCACGGGTTCGTCAGATGTGCTTGCGGCTCTGCACCACGCGGAAGCGGTTGGCCACGAACGCGGCATCGGACAGCGACGCATTGGCGGCCGGGTTGGCACCGGTGGCGTGGAAGTCGCTGAACGCCGCCGACTGGTTGACGAACACGGCGCCGGTCAGGTTGAACGACAGTGCCACGCCGGCATCTTCCGCGGCATCGCGGATGGCATCGGCCACGCCGTCGTCGGTGGTATAGGCCGACAATGTCAGCGCGCCATGCTCCTTCGCGCCGCGCCGGGCCAGGTCAATGCTGTGCGCCGTGTTTTCGGTGGCGATCACGAACGAGATCGGCCCGAACAGTTCCTGCATGATCTTGCCTTCGTCGCTCGCATCGACCTTCAGCACCAGCGGCGTGTGCACGCGGGCACCGGGGAATTCCGGATGCTGCAGCACGCGGCTGTCGATGACGATCTCGCCCAGCGAGCGCGACGCCTCGATGCGCTGGACCACGCCATCATTCTGGATCGCACCGAGCAATTCCACGGCCTTGGCAGCGTCGCCCGTGAGCTTGCCCACGGCTTCGCCGATGGCGCTCGCGACCTGGTCGAAGCTCACGTGCCCTTCCGGCGTATCGATGCCGCCCTTCGGCACATAGATGTTTTGCGGCGCCGTGCACATCTGGCCCGAGTACAGCGCAAGCGAGAACGCGATATTGCGCACCATGCCCTTGAAGTCGCCCGTTGAGTCGATGACGATCTGGTTCACGCCGGCTTTCTCGGTGAACACCTGCGCCTGGTGCGCATTGCGCTCGAGCCAGTCGCCGTTGGCGGTGCTGCCGGTGAAGTCGATCAGCCGGACTTCCGGGCGCAGCGCCAGCTTCGACGCCATGCGCTCGGTCGGGTCGTTGGCCACCAGCGTGACGAGGTTCGGATCGAAGCCCGCTTCCTGCAGCACTTCCCGCGCGATTTCCACGGTGATGGCGAGCGGCAGGATCGCTCCCGGGTGCGGTTTGACCACGACGGCGTTGCCGGTGGCCAGGCTCGCGAACAGGCCCGGGTAGCCGTTCCACGTCGGGAATGTGCAGCAGCCGATCACCAGGCCAATGCCGCGCGGCACGACGGTGTATTGCTTTTCCATGCGCAGCGGCTCGTTCTTGCCCTGCGGCTTTTCCCAGACGGCACGCTTGGGGATGCGGCGCATCTCGTCCCACGCATAGGCCACGGCCTCCAGGCCACGATCCTGCGCATGCGGGCCGCCAGCCTGGAAGGCCATCATGAAGGCCTGGCCCGTGGTGTGCATGACCGCATAGGCGATTTCGAAGCTGCCGCGGTTCAGGCGGTGCAGGATCTCCAGCGACACACCGACCCATGCCTCCGGACCGGCCTTGCGCCAGGCGGGCATGCCTTCTGCCACACCAGCGAAAAGCTGGTCGAGATCCGGCTTCGGATAGGTGACGCCCAACTCCGTGCCGAACGGCGAAACTTCCTTGCCGGCCTGGCCGACGGTGCCCGGCTGCGACAGCGCGAACGGCTTGTTCAGCCGCGCCTCGAAGGCGGCCTTGCCGTCGGCGTTGGCGGCCTCGCCATAGGCCTTGGGGCTCGGCATTTCGGGGAACGGGCTCCAGTAGCCGCGCTCGGCGATGGCCTGGGTGGCTTGATCCAGCAGCGCCTGGTGACGCGTGAAAAACGGATGGGACACGGCTTGCTCCGGGGAAACGTTTGCTTGAATGGCTTGAATGGATACCGGGAACCGTTCAGGTTTCCTGGTCGAAATCGATTACCAGCTTGTCGGTGACGGCGTAGCTCTGGCAGCTCAGGATGAAGCCGCGCGCCACTTCGTAGTCTTCGAGCGCAAAGTTGACGTCCATGTCGACGTCACCCTCGATACGCTTGCAGCGGCACGTGGAACAGACACCGCCCTTGCACGAGTAAGGCAGCTCGATGCCCTGCGCCAGCGCGGCGTCGAGGATCGTCTCCTTGTTCTTCTCCAGCGTGAACTGGCGCGTGCGGCCGTCCTGGATCACCGTGACCTCGCACTGCTGCTGGCCGACCTGCTTGTGCGCGTGTGCAGCCGGGCGCGCGGCGGGAATGCTGGTGGCGAACAGCTCGCGTTTGATGCGCGCCTTGTCCACGCCGCTTTCCTGCAGCGCCTGCGACACCTCTTCCATCATCGAATACGGGCCGCAGATAAAGGCCACGTCGATGTCCTGCGGACGCACCCAGTGGCGCAGCAGTGCTCGCACCTTGTCGCCGTCGATGCGGCCGTTGAACAGGTCGATGTCGAGCTGCTCGCGGCTCAGGATGAAGACGAGGTTGAAGCGTTCAAGGTAGGTGTCCTTCAGGTCCTCAAGCTCTTCCTTGAACAGCACGGACGACGATGCCCGGTTGCCGTAGAACAGCGTGAAGCGGCTGTCCGGCTCCGTCATCAGCGTGGTCTTGATGATCGACAGCATCGGCGTGATGCCGCTGCCGGCGGCAAAGGCCAGATAGTGCTTGCTGTGCGTCTCCGACAGCGGCACGTGGAAATGCCCCGAGGGCGGCATGACTTCCAGCGTCATGCCTGGTTGCAGCGCATCGTTGGCCCAGTTGGAGAACATGCCGCCGTCCACGCGCTTGATGGCCACGCGCAGACGCCGGTCCTGCACCGCCGAGCAGATTGAATAGGAACGGCGCACGTCTTCACCGCTGATGCCGGCGCGCAGCGTCAGGTGCTGGCCTTGCACGTAGCGGTAAGTGTCGGACAGCGCCTCCGGTACATCGAAGGTCACCGCCACGGCGTCGCGCGTTTCACGCGTCACGCTGGCGACAGTCAGTTCATGGAATTTGCTCATCTTCGGCTCCGGCGGCTCAATGGGCCTTG
Source organism: Cupriavidus sp. UYMMa02A (assembly GCA_001725945.1). Taxonomy (GTDB): domain Bacteria; phylum Pseudomonadota; class Gammaproteobacteria; order Burkholderiales; family Burkholderiaceae; genus Cupriavidus. Next base: position 40,553 of record LRMT01000020.1, read on the forward strand.
AAATAGTCGAACGGTTCCTTGCAATCGCCGCAGCGGTACAGGGCCTTGCAGGCGGTCGAGCCGAACTGGCTGACCAGCCGGGTGTGGCGCGAGCCGCAGTGCGGACAGGCCACCACCAGTGCCGGCGACGCCTTGCGGCCGATGCCGCTGATGTCGATCACCTGCTGCGCCGGCGGCGCGATGCCGTAGCCGGACAAGCTCGCCTTGCCACGCGGGCTCATCCAGTCGGTGGTCCAGGCCGGTGCCAGGCGGGTCCGCACGCTGACGTGGTCGATGCCCTGCGCGGCCAGCACACGCTCGATATCGTCTCGGATCACTGTCATGGCCGGGCAGCCCGAGTACGTCGGCGTGATGGTGATTACGCAGGTTTCATCCACCCAGGCCACGTCGCGCACGATGCCAAGGTCAACGACGGAGATCACCGGGATCTCGGGGTCCGGCACCTGGCCCAGCCAGGTCCAGACTTGCGCCACGCTGGGGCGCTCCATCACTTGCGCTGACATGATGCTCACCACTGCGCGCCGGGATAGGCGCGCTGCAGGAACTGCATCTCGGCCAGCAGGCAGCCAAGGTGTTCGGTATGGCGGCCCTGGCGGCCGCCGGTCTGTGACCAGTTGCCAGCCGGGACACGCAGCGTGGCTTCTTCCAGTACCTCGCCCACGTGGCGCCGCCAGGCTCGGCAAGCGTCGCCGGATCTACCACAACGCCCTGCGCAATCAGCGCGGCATCAGCAGCATCGGACTCGAACATTTCGCCGGTGAACATCCACAGGTCGTCAATGGCGTCCTGCATGCGGCGGTGGCTCTCTTCGGTGCCGTCGCCCAGGCGCACCACCAGGTCGGCACTGCGGCGCACGTGGTAGGTCACTTCCTTGAACGACTTGGCAGCGATCTCCGCGATACGTGCGTCGGTCGAATGCTGCAGCCTTTCCAGCAGGAAGTAATGCCAGGTATCGAACAGAAACTGCGCGCGAGCGTATCGGCATAGCTGCCATTGGGCTGCTCGACCAGCAGCAGGTTGCGGAACTGGTGTGCATCGCGCAGGAAGGCGAGCTGGTCGGCGCTGCGTCCGGCGCCTTCGACTTCGGCGGCATAGCCGAGCCACAGCGCGTCTGGCCGACCAGGTCCAGCGCGACGTTGGTCAGGGCGATGTCCTCTTCCAGCGCGGGGCCGCGGCCGCACCATTCCGACAGGCGCTGGCCCAGCACCAGCGTGGTATCGCCCAGGCGCTGCAGGTATTCGAACTTGTGTTGGTCCATGGTGGATGCGTCCTCGCGCCGGGAACTCAGATGTGCTTGACCTCTTCCGGCATCGGGAAGAAGGTGGGGTGCCGGTAGACCTTGCTGTTGGCGGGCTCGAACAGCGGGCCCTTGTCGCCGGGGCTACTGGCCATCACGTCGGACGCCTTCACGACCCAGACGCTCACGCCCTCATTGCGTCGGGTGTACACGTCGCGGGCGTTGTTGATCGCCATTTCACCGTCCGGTGCGTGCAGGCTGCCCACGTGCTTGTGAGCGAGGCCATGCTGGCTGCGGATAAAGATCTCCCAAAGCGGCCACTCTTTCATGGCAACTCTCCTGTCAGTTTTGCGGGGTTGTCGGCGCGCAGCGCCGGAATGACTCAGGCGGCGGCGCGCTCTTGCTTGTCGGCGTGGGCCACCAGCGCTTCACGGAACCAGGCGCCATCGTCCCAGGCCTTGACGCGCGTGCGCAGCCGTTCGCGGTTGCACGGCCCGTTGCCGCGCAGGACGTTGTAGAACTCGTCCCAGTTGATCGCGCCGAAATCGTAGTGGCCGCGCTCTTCGTTCCACTTGAGGTCCGGATCGGGAACGGTCAGGCCCAGGTATTCGGCCTGCGGCACGGTCTGGTCGACCATCTTCTGGCGCAGCTCGTCATTGGAGAACAGCTTGATGCGCCACTGCATCGACTGCGCGCTGTTGGGCGAATCGACATCGGACGGGCCGAACATCATCAGCGCGGGCCACCACCACCGGTTCAGCGCGTCCTGCGCCATCTGCTTCTGCTCGGGCGTGCCCTGGCACAGCTTGAGCAGGATGTCGTAGCCCTGGCGCTGGTGGAACGACTCTTCCTTGCACACGCGCACCATGGCGCGGGCATAGGGGCCGAACGAGCAGCGGCACAGCGGCACCTGGTTGATGATGGCCGAGCCATCGACGAGCCAGCCGATCGCGCCGATGTCGGCCCAGCTCAGCGTCGGGTAATTGAAGATGCTCGAGTACTTGGCCTTGCCCGAGTGCAGGTCGCCCAGCAGTTCGTCGCGCGACACGCCGAGCGTTTCGGCGGCGCTGTACAGGTAAAGGCCGTGGCCCGCTTCGTCCTGGATCTTGGCCAGCAGCACGGCCTTGCGCTCGAGCGTCGGTGCGCGCGTGACCCAGTTGCCTTCGGGAAGCTGACCGACGATCTCCGAATGCGCGTGCTGCGAGATCTGGCGGATCAGCGTCTTGCGGTAGGCCTCGGGCATCCAGTCCTTGGCTTCGATCTTGATGCCGGCATCCACGCGCGCCTGGAACTCGCGTTCCTGCGGCTCCATCTCTTCCATCGCGCGGAGCATGGTTGCCCCGGTATCCACCAACTGTGCGTACATGCCGTACTCCGCTTTGTAAGGTCTTGACCTGCGTCAATTCATTCGGTTGCAGTGGATGATAGTGATACAATTTGATTCAAACAATCGACGTTTGTGTATCACTTTGAGGTGCACGCATGGCCACCCGAACGGATCTCGACGCCGTTTCCCCGCAGGTCGCGCGGCTCGCGCGCGGGCTCAAGCTCGGCGCCAATTCCATGCTGGTGACGCTGTTCGGCGATGTGGTCGCGCCGCGTCCGCAGGCGCTTTGGCTCGGCAGCCTGATCCGCCTGGCCGCGCCGTTCGGCATCAATGACCGGCTGGTGCGCACCGCCACATTCCGCCTGACGGCCGATGACTGGCTCAGCGCGACGCGCATCGGCCGGCGCAGCTACTACGGCTTGTCCGAAGCCGGCCTGCAACGCTGCCTGCATGCCGGCAAGCGCATCTACGCCGGCGATGCGCCCGACTGGGACGGCCGCTGGACGCTGGCGCTGGTGCACGGCGACGCACGCGCCACCATCCGCCAGCGGCTGAAGCGCGAACTGCTGTGGGAAGCTTCGGCGCAATCGCACCGGGTGTATATGCGCACCCGAACGCCGACGCCGGATCACTTGGCGAAATCATCCACGCCGCGCATGCGCAGGACTTCGTGGCAGTGATGGAGGCCATCAGCCTGGAGTCGTTTTCGATCCGCCCGCTGCAGACACTGATGCACCAGACCTTCAGGCTCGGCGACGTGGCGGCTGCGTGGCAGGCGCTGCTGCGCCGCTTCTCGCCCGTGCTGGCGGAGGCACACGGCATGCGCCCGCGGATGCGTTCTTGTGCGCACTCTGCTGCTGCATGAGTACCGCCGCGTGCTGCTGCGCGACCCGAACTTGCCCGAACAGCTGCTGCCTGCGGACTGGCCCGGCCGTACCGCGCGCGACCTGTGCCGCGACATGTACGCGGCGCTGCTCGACGCCAGCGAGGATTACCTGCGCGAGGTTGTCGAGGTGGCCGACGGCACGCTGGCCAATGCCAGCCGGTTGTTGCGCAAGCGCTTTGCGGCGGCGCAGGCCACTGGTTCCGGACCGCAGGCAACCTACTAGGCATTCGGCGGATTCCGTCCTACCGTATTGGAGTCATGGCAAGCAGTTCCGCCACGCAACCGAACGGAAATCCCCAATGAAAACATCACCCTTGCTGTGCTGCGCCGCGGTGGCGCTGGGCCTGGCCTGCACGTCGATGGCAACGGCGGCACCGATGACCGTGTCGTCGAGCGCCTTCTCCGAAACGCCACCATTCCGGCCGCATATGGTGGCAACACGCCCCCCCGATTGCGGCGGCCATGGCGTATCGCCGCCCGTGGCATGGTCGGGCCTGCCGGCCGGAACGAAATCCGTGGCGATCTTCATGTTCGATCCGGATGGCGCAATGGGCCTGGGGGTGTCCCACTGGGTCGCCTACAACATCGCGGCAGACCGTGGCCACCTCAAGCAGGGCGAAGGACAGAAGGATGGCCCGGGCATCACGGTCGGCAAGAACATTACTGGCGAAGCCGCGTACCGCGGACCGTGCCCGACCGCCGGCGACGTGCCGCACCATTACATCGTGACGGTGGTCGCGACAGACCTGGAGCCGGGAGCCTGCCGGCAGGCCTGGCTCGCGACGAGCTGATGGCCGCGCTCAAGGGACATGCGCGCGGCGGCGCCAGCGTAATTGGCCGGTACGGCCGCTAACCGCGGTGGCGTCGCGCGGTCGGCCGTCTGCGGTGATTGCATCACAATGCTGTCAAACTCGGTCGCCAGAATGGGGGGCTTTTGCTTGCGCGGTTTGGTGCCGCGCTGACCGAAAACCCCGGCAAAGGAGCCCGCCCGATGTTCCGTCAAACCGTTCTGGCCAGCGCCATCGCGCTGGCCTGCCTTGGCCTGTCGCCCTCGCTGCATGCCCAGACCGCCTATCCCGCCACGCTGGCCGGCCATGCCGTGCTGCCGGCCCAGACCTTCCTGCCGGTGCCAAAGGATGCGCCGGCGACGTGCAACTAAGCGGCAAATTCACCACCGCCCAGCGCGCCGATGCGCCGGGCACCGTGGAGGGCAAGTCGAACGGCCGTCCGACCGGTGTGTCGCTGCCGTTCCGCGGCCAGCCCGCGCAGGGCCATTCGGGCATCAAGCGCATGGCGGACGGCACCTTCTGGGTGCTGACCGACAACGGCGCGGGCGCCAAGGCCAATTCGCCGGACTTCATGCTTTACCTGAACCACTACAAGGTCGATTTCGCGAGCGGCAAGTTCCAGCGCCTGAAGACCGTGTTCCTGCATGACCCGGACAAGAAGGTGCCATTCCGCATCGTGCATGAAGGCACCAAGGCACGCTATCTGACCGGCTCGGACTTCGACACAGAAAGCTTCCAGTTTGCCGGCGGCTCGCTTTGGATCGGCGACGAGTTCGGTCCCTTCCTGATCCAGGCCGACCTGAACGGCAAGGTGTTGGCCGTGTTCGAGACCCAGGTCGACGGCAAGGTCGTGCGCTCGCCCGACCACCCGGCCGTGACCGCACCGGGCGCGCCGGACGGCGCGGTGAAATTCGAGGTGCGCCGCTCGAAGGGCTTCGAGGGCATGGCCTCGTCGCCGGACGGCAGCAAGCTGTACGCGCTGCTCGAAGGGGCGCTGTGGAACGAAGCCAGCCGCACCTATGAGTCCGAAGATGGCAAGCCTTACCTGCGCGTGCTGGAGTTCGACGTGAAACAGCGCGCCTGGACCGGGCGCCACTGGAAGTACGTGCTCGAAGCCGGCCATCACGCCATCGGCGATTTCAACATGATCGACGCCACCACGGGCCTGATCATCGAGCGCGACAACGGTGAAGGCACGTCCGACAAGGCCTGCCCCGCGGGCCAGAAACGCGCCGACTGCTTCGACGACGTAGCGAAATTCAAGCGCATCTACAAGATCGAGCTGACCGATGCCAACGCAGGCGCCGCGGTGCGCAAGATCGGCAATATCGACCTGCTGCGCATCGCCGATCCCAACCACCTGGCGCGCAAGCCGCTGACCGACGGCGCGCTGGCTTTCCCGTTCTTCACCATCGAGAACGTGGAGGTGGTGGATGCCTCGCACATCGTCGTGGGCAATGACAACAACCTGCCGTTCTCAAGCAGCCGCGAGCCTAACCGTGCGGATGACAATGAACTGGTGCTGCTGGAGGTGGGTGAGTTCCTGAAGGCGCGGTAAGCGAATGTTGTCTCCCCTCTCCCATTTGCTGGAGAGGGGAGACAACCGTCGGGCATTCCCCTCTTTGCGGCCAATACTCAGGCCGCAATCCGGAACGTAGCCACCGCCTGCTTTAGCCGCTGCGCCTGCTCTTCGAGCGAGCCGGCAGCGGCCGCAGCCTCTTCCACCAGCGCGGCGTTCTGCTGCGTGACCGAGTCCATCTGCGTCACGGCCTGGTTGACCTGCTCGATACCGGCGCTCTGCTCTGCCGACGCGGCGCTGATCTCGCCCATGATGTCAGTCACGCGCTTGACCGCTTCCACGATCTCCAGCATGGTCTGCCCGGATTGCGCCACCAGAACCGAGCCCTTCTCGACACGGTCGACCGAATCGCCGATCAGCGCCTTGATCTCCTTGGCGGCCGTGGCGCTGCGCTGGGCCAGGCTGCGCACCTCGCCCGCCACCACGGCAAAACCCCGGCCCTGCTCGCCCGCGCGCGCGGCTTCCACCGCGGCGTTCAGCGCCAGGATATTGGTCTGGAACGCAATGCCTTCGATCACGGCGATGATGTCGACGACCTTCTTCGACGCGCCGTTGATCTCTTCCATGGTCTCGGCCACCTTGTCGGCCACGTCGCCGCCCTTGGCCGCGATGTCCGACGCGTTCACCGCGAGCGCGCTGGCCTGCTTGGCGTTGTCCGCGTTCTGGCGCACGATGCTGGTCAGCTCTTCCATGCTCGCGGCGGTCTGCTGCAGCGAAGATGCCTGTTCCTCGGTACGCTGCGACAGGTCGGTGTTGCCCACCGCAATCTGGCTGGTGCCGGAAGCAATGGCCTCGGTGCCGGTGCGCACGTCGCGCACAATGCGCAGGATGTTGGTGTTCATCTCCGACAGCGCGTGCAGGAGCTGGCCGGTCTCGTCCTGGCTGTCCACGCGGATACGGCTGGTCAGGTCCCCCGACGCCACCGTGCGGGCAATGTCCACGGCGTGGCCCAGCGGCCGGAGGATGCCTCGCGTCAGCCACACTGCAAACGCAACGCCAATGGCCAGCACCAGCACAGCCAGCACGATCAGGCTGTTGCGCGCATTGACATAGATGGTATTGATCTCAGCGGCGGTCGTGTCGATGCTGGTGCGCTGGATATCGAGCAGCTTCTGGATCTCGGCCAGGTAGGCATCGCCCGCGGGTACGAACTCCTTCTCGAGCACCTCGTTGGCTTCCTCGGTGAGGCCTTCCTGCTTGAGCTTCGTGATCTTGTCGCGCGACGCGTTGTAAGGCTCACGCACCTGCAGGATCCTCGCGAACGCGGCCTTCTCGGCCTCGGAAGTCAGCATCGGCTGCATCTTGTCGCGCAGCGCCGCGATGCCGTCGAGCGACGCCTCGTTTCCTTCGCGAAGAAGGCGCCCAGCGACGGATCGGCGCTCTTGGCCACCGCCGTAGTACGCCGCACGCTGGTATGCATCAGCCGATACCAGTCGCTCACGAGCCGCTCCTTGGTCAGCGGCTGCTGCATCATGTCATGCGTGCGCTCCGCCACCTGCTGCAGGCGCAGGATGCCGAAGGCGGACATCAATGCGCACAGCAGCAGCACCACACCAAAGCCAATGCCGAGGCGTACCCCGATTCCAAAATTCTTCATTGTTTCTTCTACCTGATTAGGACTTCGATACGGCGAAGTGTCGGCACGCGGCGGCCGCCTTTCGCTCTCTTGGCCCACCGGACTGGGCAGGAGCACAGCGGGGGGCTATGGATGGCAACGGCAGTGGGGACGGAAACTTTAGGGTTTTACGAGTACCGCCTTTTACGAGTACCCCTCCTGGGCGGGTCTGGCTCCTGCTCGTCGCGAGCGCTGAAGAGAACCGAACTTGTGGACATGCACCGAACCGGAACGGCTCGGCGCTGAGTCTCGGCGCTGCCGGTGTCGTTGAGGGGAAGAACCAGTTTGGCGCAGTGGTCGGTGTGCGGCACGCAATAGGACTCTGCCTGTGCGCTTGCGGACTACCTCTATTCGGTTTCAATGCTCTCCACATAAAACGATGCATTGATCTGTGTCTCGCGCAGCATGTAGCGATAGAACTTCCGAAATACCACATCGGATGCTGCGATGGGACGCTTCCAGAAGGCATCGACAGACTGGCTGGGTACAAGAGCGTCCTTGTTGTAGAAGGCGTCCCCACAGGTACAAAGCGGCACACGGTGGAATAACGCCTGAAGGCCGACAGTCGAGTTAATGAGTACGACCCCTTTCGCGCGCTTCAATAGCGCCGGGATCCTGGCGTCGCGCAGATAGCGGACTCGACTGGAAATCCCGTACTGCCGTGCCAGGCGGTCGATATCGGCAGCATAGTCTGCGTGCCCCCGTTCCATCGGATGATGTTTGAAGACCAGCAGGTCCGTATCGTTTGCATGCCGGGAAAAGGAGCGGATCACGTGCGAGATGAATGCAACGTTGGACCGCCACGGGCTCGCGTACAGCAATTGACTGTCGGTGGACAACTGCAACGGCACCAGGAAGAAGCCAGCGCCGGACGGATCCAGCAGCTGCCTGCGCAAGTCGCGCTCGGTCAACACGTAGCGACACTTCCTGAATAACGACCTGAGCCAGCAACCGGCCTCGCGCAGCTCGAACGGTCGATGATGCTCATAATGAGGAAACCTGCTGCGCAGCACCATTCCGAACAAAAAGTACAGGAATGACCAGCATGCCATCTTGGCAAAGGCAAAGCGAAAACGAACCGGTTGGCGTGGCGTGGGCTGATCCGGGATTGCGGCCAGGTCGAGCTCGCGCAGATGGGAGCCTGCATTGACCTCTCCCGCTTCAAGCGTGATCCACCAGGGTCTGATGTACCCCTCCTCGAAGACGTAGAACCGTAATCCCCTCCCTTTGGCCACGTCGATCGCAATCCTGTGCTGGGGCCGCCATTGACCGAACAGCACAATGGCCTCTGGCGCTTCGGCATTCAGCAACGCAATCAGGAACTCCCGCCACTCGTCCATCGGCTTGCGAAAGGAGATTGCCCGGGAGCCCGGGAAGAACAGTGCATCGCCCCCGTTGAAGTTCACCTTGCGGATCTCGCAACCGGCACGGGCGAGCCGTCTCGCCAGTCTGGCAAAGAACGGCCCGTTCGGTCCCTGCAACAAGAGCAGTCGCTTGTGCCGTCCGAGCTGATCCAGCAGCACGTAACGGTCCTTGCAGCGCCCTGCGTTGCACTTGCCTGAAGTCATGCACATGGGCAGGTCTCTATGCGCGCCAACGATCGAGAGCTGCAAGCACTCGCCGCAAGACGGCCGCCCTCCACCCATGACGTTCTCGCTCGCTACACCGCGCGCTGATGCGCTGCGCTTCAATCGCGGCCACTGCTCGTTCCGGCGTCGTGAACTGCCCGCTCACCGGACAAATATAAGTCGGATAGAGAACCAGGGTCGCCGCGACCAGTTCATCAAGCTTCGCTGGCATCGCGGGCGATCGATGGGCGTCCGGTCCCTGGTCAGACCCCAGCCGGCATAGAACGGAATGCCGTAGGCGGTTACGGCAATTCCGCGAAGCAATGCCTCGAAGCCGGTTAGCGACGTGATCACGTGGACCTCGTCGATGCCCTTCCAGAGATCTGCAAGCGAAACGTCAGAGACGACCTCGTCGATCAGGGCGGCAGTAGCCGTGTCCATGGCCGATGCACGGCGGTATCCCATTGCCACGTCGGGGTGCGCGCGAAACAGCAGATACGCGTCCGGGTTGGACAATCGCACGGCTTCGATCAGCTCTCGGTTGGTCCGGACCGCAGCATCTGGCAACGTGCCGTAGTGCAGCGACGCATCCGATTCGACCTGTCCGATCACCAGCAAGACCCGGCTGTCGCACGACGGGCGGCGCCACGGCCGGTATTGAGGCAGGTTGTACTTGCTGATATCCCGCGCCACGATCCGTTGGCGCAGCGTGCGCGCACGTGCTAGTGCCTCGCCTGGAAAGTCGGCACCGAGAAGCAGCTGTTCAATGCCCGAGGCTGCGTGCGCGTCATAGTAGATGCCGACCGGATCCTGCACCCAGGAAATCGGCGGCGTCAGTGCCGCGCCCAGTCCCACGGAGCGCAGGAATCCATCCTCCACGCGAATCACCGGCCTCAGTTCCGTTCCGTTGGCCGCAACCTTTCGACCCCAGACCGCCACCGCCTGCGCGTCGGCAGGCACCGCGCCACGCTGCCTTCCGAACGTCAGCGTGCTGCCCTGAAAGAACGATCTCGCGATGGGGCGCTTCCAGCGCGAAAAACCCACCGCATGCACTCGCTCGGGAAAGCGCGCGCGCTGGCGCCGCTGCAGCGCAAGATGCTCGACGATGCGCTCCACCTCACAGCGCTGTCCTGTTTCCGGATCAACGTAGCGTACATAGCGGATGAGCGCCGCATGGATCAGTTGCAGCAACGGCATCGGCGTGCGCCTCGATGGTGGCGGCAATGCGTCGATCGTATGCCCCCATCCCGCGTAGAACGGCATGCCGAAGGTCCGCACCGGTATGCCCCATAGCAAGGCTTCGAAACCTATCTGCGAACTCACCGTGTACACGCAAACAGCGGGCTGAATCAGATCCGGAGCATGAACCGGCGTGGACAGCACCATCACGCGTTGCGCGCGCGCGGCAGGCAGCTCGGTCAGGTAGCCACGCTTGCGCCCGGCATGACGTCCGGGTGGGTCTTGACAATGATGCGCGTATGCGGATTTCGTCGATCGCTGCATCAAGCATCGCCCGGAAGCTGGCGTCATCGGCATGTGCTCCTACCACAGAACAATCGCCCCGCGTCTGATCCACCACCAGCACGTATGGTTCGGCACTTGCGAAGGCGCCATCGCGCACGCTGTTGTACTTGGACAGCCGCGCTTCCCGCCAGGCGGACACCAGCCTTGCCGCGCGCTCAAGTTCCGCGGCAGCAATCTGCTCCGATATCAGCCTTTCCAGGCGGGATTCGCGCGCGCATCGTAATAGATGCCCAGGTCATCCACACAAACGGAGAATGCTGCGGGATCGGATGAGTCGCCGCACGAGCGTAGGAAGCCGTCTTCCAGTGTGAATGCCGGTCTTGCATGCTGAGCTGCCAGCTCGCGCGCGCGTATACCGCTGGGACGATTGCCCCACCCAACCACAAAATCGCAATCCCACGACCCGCGAGCACGTGAGAGGTCTACCACGTTCGCGTCGAGTAGCGCGGGCAACCAGCGCTTACGCGCCAGCACGCGGGACGTTGCGCCCGCTACCGCACGGCGGGCTTTCATGATTGCTGCGGCTCGACGAGCGGTGCAGCCCACGCTGCCAGCCGGACCTCGGACGCGACAACATTCTCATGCCTCGTCGATGACAAGACCTTGCTCATTCTTCCCCCGCTTTGCCAGTCGAATGAGGTTGTCGGTACGTCCAGACACATCGACGCAGGCACCGCTGCGTATATGCCCGCCCGCGACTGTCAGCCCCGATATCGCGTTGCTGGCGGCCCTGGCTCCAGCCGGACAAGGCAGTCCGACTCCCCGGCGATTTGAAGCACCCCCTCGATGGAATGGCCGCGTCCGCGGACCGTGATGACAGGCGCGCCGGAAGTTCCGTTGACCTGATTGTAGGAAATGCCTTGCAGCCGGCACGTGCGGCTAGCCGTGTCGAGCAGCACATTCGTCTGCGCCGTATTGCCTTCCAGGTAGAGGCCGAGGAACTGCAGAACGTTGACACCATTGATATGCACAGTGGCGAACTCTCCGCCGCTGTACTGGGCCACGGTGTTGACGAACGTGTTGTTCGTCGGCCTGGCATTGTGCAACGTCACGATCGCCTCGCGGCGGCATCGCGTAATGTAGAGCGTACTAAACAGGTTGGCATTGGCCTCCGAGCCAAGCAGGACCCCGGCATCGCACCCTTCGATCTCCAGACCGCGAATGTCGTTCGCCCAACTGGAGACGCGCAACGCATAGCCTGCCCCTACACCCGTCACTGCCACGTCTTCGATGAAGCATGCCTTGTCCGCACTTCCCACCAAGCCGTCGTCCTTGATGCCGCGCAGGGCGATGCCGCCGTGCGAGTCGCGATTACCCTTGAAGACGAGGCGTGAAAGCCCGCAGCGCAGACGTGCATTGCGTCCCGATCCGTTCGAGAACGTAAAGAGCGGTGCGCTCGTACGACGGTTCTCCACCACGGATTCGCCGCCCTTTCCCTCGCCCATCAGGTACTGTCCGTCGCGCGCAAAACTCAACGTGCTGCTGATCAGATAGTTGCCGGCCGGCAGGAAGATCGAACGCCCCGTGGCCAGAGCGGCGGTCAACGCTTCCGTATCGTCGGATACCCCGTCACCTCTGGCACCGGTTTCCTTCGCGTTGAGCATGCCCGGGCTCAGGCCGCTTGCGGCTGCCGGGGCCGAATAGGCCGTACGCGCAACCAGCGCGGCCGCCGCGAGCGCGGGTAACGCTAACATAACGTCTCGTCTCGATGTCACTTCTTCCCCTTTCTTGTCGTCATTTCATGCTCTTTCTCATTCCCTTGCGGGCAGCGGTTCGAGCTCAACCAAGCAATTCGCGGTCCCAGGTCACACCGGAGCGCAGCACGCGAGCAGGCGAACCGCCAAGCACCACCCCTGGCTCGGAGAATCTGCCCGCGACGACCGAGCGCATCGCAACGACGCTGTCACGCGCAACGTGCGCGCCCTTCAACAGCGTGGCATGAGCGCTACCCATACGTGTTCCTCGATGACGATGTCCGCGCCAGGATTGATACGCTCGCCGCTGTACGCGTCGCGGATTGCGTGAGAATCCGTGGTGCGGATCTCCAGACCCCAGGCGAGCATGCAGTCGTCGCCGACGATGATGCTGCGCCCCTCCCCACAGATGAAGTTGCAGCCGCCCACGCTGGTACCATCGCCGAGGCGCAGCACGTTGCCATCGACAAGCTTCATGATGACCGAGCCCGTGACTCGGCACCTCTCTCCGATCTCCACGCGGTTGGCGTGACTGAGCATCAGCAGGCGCAAGCCGGACAACACTGCTCCGCTACCGATTCCGATGTGGTTCCGGTTACCGCCCAGCACGATCTCGCAGTTTGTGAACCGCGCCGATGGCGCGATCTGCAAGATGTTCTGAGCGCCAGTGTCGCGAACGATCAGCCTTCACGCATTGCATCAATCCCGAATCATGCGGTTGCCGACCATCCGAAACAGTCCTATCGTCGAATCGCGGAAGAACATCACCGGGTTCTTGGTCAGCTTTTTCAGCTTGCGCCTCAAGCTACCGGCGCGCGCCGACCTTACCTGCAATGGCGGGTGCGCCGGGGTCGTGAGATCGGGCTGCCCGGACGTCGTAGCCGATCCGGCCTCTACCGTATGCGAACCCCACTTCGCTCCGGGCTTGGATGTCACCCTGGCAGGCGCTGCTATCAACCCCGTGTTGATATTTCCATCGGCCTTTCGGTATCGGTCGAACAGGATCGACGTTCCATGTACCTCGACTTTGTCGCGAATCTCCCGCCGCATTTCCGCATGGCCTGGCACACGCAAGACGTAATAGTCGATTGCCGTGGTCGCCGTCATGAAGTTCCCGTCTTCCCACGCCACCTTGCGGGTCGTGAAGCGGGCGAACGAATAGAATCGATTGACCAGATAGCTGAGGAATCGCTCCACCTTCTCCGCGTCCGGAGTAAAACTACGGAGCGACGTGTTCACCTGTTCTTCATTGACTACCTGGCAGGCAACGCCCGGCCAGCCATAGAAGGCATCGCCGCAATGCAATACCGGCTTTCCGAACATGAGGCCCTGCACGCCAACGCCCGAATTGATGGTTATCATCGCGTCACACATGTCCAACAGATCGGTGGTGTTGGCCTTGTCGCCGTCGCAGGCGCCGAGCACGCCGCTGGCCGCGCTTTCCAGCGGGTGCTGCTTGACCACCAGCACCCAATCCGAGGGCAATGTATAAGGCAAACGCGCAAGCAGTCGAATGAAGTTATCGTAGCTGCCGATGGGCCCGCAGAAATGTCGGATGACCGTATCCGAGGGACGTTGAAGGAACGCCACCAGGACTCTCTTTCCACGTCCGATCTTGAGCTTGCGACGCAGTGCAATAGGGCCAATGCGTTCCGGCTGTTCCTCGAGCGACGCTTCGTTGATGATGCTGGTGGTGATGTACTCGCGGGTAGCAGCGCGCTCCTCATGTGTAAGCGCATGGTTCCAGTGCCGCTCGTGATAGCTGTCGCTGTCGGCATTGAACCCATTGGGATCGAAGAAAACGGAACCGGGCAGCGCCCCCCGCTCGATCACCATGTATGGAAAGCCCGCGTCGCGCACCTGCTGGTATAGCGCACGCACAGCGTCATTGGCGTACGGGTTATGGAAAATGACCCGTGAGAAGCCAGACTCCGTCAGAAAGCGAAGGAAGTTCTCGGGCGGCAGGAACGCTTCTTCAATGTGTACCAGTTCGCCAAGGAACGGGGTCGCCCAACGGTTCATCACCCACGGGTTCTCACGCATGACGAGCGACCTTCCTGCGCTGGCCATCGGAAGCGGGTCCGGCTCGATCCCCTTGTCGCGAAAGGCTGCCATTTTTGCCTCGAAGAGCTTGCGGTTCTTCGCGCGCGCAGCCATGTAGCGACTATCTTGCTCGACTGGATGCCAGGCATGGAACATCACAATGCCTTTCTGGAACGTGAGGTCACCGAACAGTCTGTAGACACTCTTCCAGCCCTTGTATTCAACGACCGACTGGAAGTTGCGATAGTCCAGCGCGAACTCCGAGGGCAAAGGAAACAACTTGCGGCGCCGGATTGCCCGCGTCGCATATTCAAGATCCTCATAACCCCAGCCGTTGAATTCTGCATCGTTCCCGCCGGAGGCAAGAAAATAGTCGCGCCGCCACACCGTCACCGACGTTCCGGTCGAGAACTTCTCGATCGCCGTCTTGTCATCAACCAATAGACGATGAATGAAGGTCTGCCGGCGCAGCGCGGGCTCCGTTGCGAGGAATTGCTCAGTCGCGCGCCGGGTCAGGTAGATGACGCCGATCATCAGGAAGTTGTCCGCCGAAGCATCGAGTCCGCTGACGGCACACTCACGCAGGACGTCCGCATAGAACCCCGGATATGGCATCAGGTCCGCATCCTGGAACATCAGGTATGGGGAGGTGCCATGCTGGGCTGCAGCGTTGCGGGCTCGTCCGATCGAGAACGGGAGGTGGCCCGTATCCAGATGCAGATAGTCGAAGCCAAGCCGCACGCAAGTCTCGTGCAGCTGGCGCGCAGGATCTGCCGGGGAACCGTCATCGACCACCAGGAACCGCACCTGCGGGGGGACCGACCCATCGAGGTTCGGGTAGGCTACACGTTCGAGAATATCGGTGCGCTCGTCGCTCCAGCGCACCGGAATGGCGACAGTGAGTTTCATGACCGGTTCAGATGTCGTATGGCTCATAGGCCCAACGCCACGCGGGCGACGATTGCGATTTGATACATGATTCCAAAGATGTCCTTGGCAAACTGAGTGGTTTTGAAGTCCACCTTGGAGAGCACCAGGATCTGGTCTCCCGGCCTGACAGACTGACTGTCCGAGCCGCGCGAGAAAGTGCCGTCCATATGCGCCACCACGATCGTCGTGGCATCCTCGTTTTGAACGATGCCGCCGGATTGCGCGATGTAGTGCTCTGCACGCTTGCCTTCCGCATACACGATCGCGTTCGGGAATGCCACCTGTCCGCTGACGAGCACCAAGCTGTCCTTGACCGGGACGCGAATGATGTCGCCGTTCTCCAGCAGCAGGGAGCCCTGGTTGGTTGCCCCCGCCAGCACCGTCTGGCCCGTCGCTGTACCGTCTTGGCACGTTCCACCCACTGCAGGATCATTTCCGATTCAACCTTGCGCAGCTCCGCCTGGTCCTTGCTGCCAGAGCGCGCAGTCAATACCGCATTCTGCAGATTGCGCAATGAGGCAGCCAGCATGGCCTTCTGCCTCTCCTGCACACTGACGCGAAAGAGTTGCAGGTCCGCGACGTCAGCCCTCTCGGTCATGCGCACGTTTGCCAACAGCTCGCCCAAGCGCGTGCCATAGGGCACCACGTACTCCTGCGGTCCTTCGTGCTCACCTTCCACCCGGACGGCAATCGTTCCGGGCCGCTTGTCCGCCGTAAACTCGACTTCGTCGCCAGCGCCAAGCACGACTTCCGCACTGGCTGAAAGCGGGAAGTACTCCACGTTGCGTACCGTACCGGAGTTCCGGGTCACGCGCGCGTGTGTTGCGGATGGATCCGGCTTTGCCGCCGCCGCAAGTGCGGACAGCGTCGTCTGCATGCCGGGGAACTCGAACCGCTTCGCGTTCGCCGCGAGTCCCCTGACGAGGACGGTACTCCCACGTGGCTTCACCAGGACCACGTCGCCATTTCCCATTGGCATCTGTGCCATCTTGCCGTGGAAAAGGAAGTCATAGAGGCTGACGACCTGCCTCGCCAAGCCGCCGCGCTGGATCTCGACTTGAAGGAATGAGCCCCTGTCAGGATCGATACCGCCGGCAAGATCGATAAAGCGCAGCAGGCTGTCGTTGGAGTTTCCCTCGTAGATACCAGGCGCCGCACAAAGCCTGTGACATAGACTCGGACCGGCTGCGCCGCCACGAGGCTGGCGTATATCTCCACCCGTGCGCTGTAGGACTTCCGCAGCGCTGCCGTCACCATGGTCTGAAGTTCCCCGTTGTGTATGCCTCTGACGCGCATTGGCCCCACGTGCGGCAGGAAGATGTTGCCCTGCTCATCCACGGGCAGCACGGCATCGAAATCGAAACCGCCCCACATCCGCACCCGCACCTGATCACCATTGGCGATGACGTAATCCGGATTGAACGCGATCGATCCCGCACGGGCGAACGCTCCGCTGAACATGCTCGCGCCAAATACCTCGCTCCCCAGGTTTGCCTGATAGTCGGCAGCTGGCAGCGCTTGCGGCGCCGACGCTAACGGGCTGGTATCGGCCTGCGGTAGAGTCCCTGCGGCAGCGGGGGGCGCAAGCCCAACGGACCGGGCATCGGCCACGGCTAGCCCGGGCGCCGCAGGAACGCTGTCGCGCCCCCCCTCACCGTGCGACAGGGCGGTGCGCGCCATGCCAACCTCGGCAGCGAATGCTACCGGCTGGAAAAGCGCCAGCAATACCATTCCCACCCGGAAAATTTGCAGCATCAACTTCTTCATGAATCCAAGTCCGTCAATCCCGGTGATCGCGCACGATGGCAATCAGCAAACATAGAATCAGCGTCACCAGACCCACGACAATGGCCGACAGCGTCACGTTGTAGATGCGCCGTGGCTCCATTGGATAGTCGGGTAGCGTGGCGTTCTGCAAGATCTGCACGGACTTCATCTTGCGCACTGCCTCGATGCGCTGCCTCTCCAGGGCCGCAAGCGCAGCCTTGTAGACGGACTCGGCCATCGCCGCCTTCGACTCGAGTTGCTCCTGCTGCTCGGCCAAAACATTCAGGCCACCGTTGCTCGCCGATGCGAGCCTCGCGTTCTGTTCGGCGATCTGCCGGGCGACGGCTTCTATCTCCGTAACGATCTGGACCATGTCCGGCGCATTTCCGGTGAGATACCCAGCCATAGCCTGCTTCCTTGCCAGCAAATCCGCACGCGTTTGTTCCAGTTGCGCCACCACCGCGCTTACGCTCTCGACAGTCAACTTGGGCGACACCAACCCATGCTTGTTCTGGTACTGCAACACATCGCGCCGCGCCTCCTGCATTCGGTTTCGCATGCCGACGATCTGCGCGTCGACGAACTCGACCTGCTCGCGTGCGAGCTGGTTGTCCAGCTGGTTCATGTACTGTTCGCCATGGCGGACCATGGCATCGGCAATGGCGTGCGCCTTGTCGGGCGAGTATGCCTGCGCCCGCACGATAAGGATCTGCGAGTAGTCGTCATAGGTCACCGTCACGCGCGACAGGAAGTAGCCATGGAAGCGCTCGTAGGGCCGGTTCCATGACCAAAGCCGGGACAGGACATCCTTGCGTGAATCACCATAGTGTTCGCGCAGTGCCAGCTCTCGGTCGAGCCTGACCAGCATGTCGTTCGAGCGCAAGTAGTCCCGCAATAGCAGCAAATCGCGGCTGGCGTTGGTACCGGTCATCAACGAGACCAAATCGGTTGCCTTTCCAGCGCCCCCGGTTGCATCCGTACGCTGCAACACTACGTGTGCTTCCGATACGTAGGCGTCCGAAGCAATAACACTCCAGTAGATGGTGGTACACAGGACGCAGGCGAGGCTGAGCGCGATGAGCGGCCTGGCGCGCAGCCATGCCCGGATTGTCTTCACGATACTCATTGTTGACGGGATACTCGGTAGGCATGCAGCGCTTCATCGACGCTCGCGAACTGGTGAATCTGCCCACGATCCAGCCAAACGGCCTCGGTACAGAACGTGCGCAGTGTAGTCTCGTCGTGCGAAACCATGATCAGTCCCGCGCGCTGGGCAAGTCCCTGAAATGCGCCCCTGGATTTCACCCTGAAGGCCGCGTCCCCTACCGAGATGAGTTCATCGACCAGGTACATATCGAAGTTGAAGACCAGCGAAAGGGCGAACGCCAGTCGTGACCTCATGCCTGACGAATACGTCTTTACGGGTTGATCGAATGATTCGCCGAGTTCGGAGAATTCGCGCACGAAGGCCATGTGCTCAGCGAGCATGGTCTCGGCGACGCCATGTATCCGGCAAACGAATCGCACGTTCTGCCGGCCGCTGAGCGATCCCTGGAACCCGCCTGCCAACCCGAGCGGCCATGACACGCGGCAGCCACGCGAGATGGTTCCTCGGCTCGGCTGGTCCATTCCGCCGATCAGACCGAGGAGTGTCGATTTTCCGGCGCCGTTCGCGCCAATCAGCGCAAGCTTGGCGCCTTGTGAGATCTCGAGATTGACCCCGTTTAGCACCCACTTCGCGCCACCGTGATACCGATAGCGCTTATAGACATTGTCCAGCCGAATCATCGCGCCACCAGTTGCCGTCTGTAGCGGACCTGCAAGGCAAGCCCACCCGCACACACAATGATTGCCGCCAGGAACGGATATAGCAGGCCAATGCGCTCATCAGCGTGATAGGCGGGAAAGAAGCCGATGCGGATGGACTCAAGGCTGTGCACCAGGGGATTCCAAAGAAGAACGTCGCGCATGGGCCGCGGAAGCCAGTCGACGGGGAACATCACTGCGGAGAAGAAATAGAGAGGTGTGAGGGCCATCTTCGCAAGCTGTGCCAGTTCGGGCACCAGCACCGCAGCCACCGACAGCAGAAATGCCAGACCGATCCCGGTCAACCACAGGACGCCGACCGCCGCCAGGGACGTAAGCAGGTTCGAAGGCGTAATCTCGATGCCGCACAGTGCGCAGCCGGCCAATAGCAGCGCGCCCACCACAGCGCTGAGCAGGGCCTCCAGCACGGCCCGGGCGACGATGGTGTCGACCGCACGCACCTGACGGTAGGCAAAGAGCGCAGAATTTGCCGACACCGCGTCCATCCCGCGCAGGGTAATGTTGCGCATCAGGAAGAAGCCAAGCACGCCCAGTCCAATGAACAGCGGCGTGTCAGCACCCGAAATGGCATGGTGCTGCAGTACGCCATGCACGATCATCAGGAACACCACATGCTCCACCGGCTCCAGAACTACCCAGAGCCAACCTGCGCGCTCCGTGGACAAACGGGTGACGGCTTCGCGCAGCACCAGCGCTCGTCCGACGGACAGGAAAACCGATAGGGAAGAACGCATTGCGTGCATTGCGCAAGCCACCAGACATCAACGCGACGAAAGCAAATCCAGCACCCCGCACACACCGCCCGCATCGTCCACCACCACAAGCGACGAAATGCTGTGCTCCTGCATTAACGCCTGCGCCGCGCCAAGGGCCATGCCAGGCGAGACCATCACCGGATTTGCTGTCATGAAGTCCGATACGGGCCGCTCCAGCGCATCGTTGCCCGCCAGCAAAGCGCGGCGCAGGTCGCCGTCGGTAAAGATGCCGCGCAGCACGCCTTGTTCCGTCACCACGACCAGCCCCAACCTGCCTTGTGTCATCGACACGATGACGTCGTCCAGCGTGGCGTGCGGCGGCGCAGTGGGAACCAGCTTGTGCATCTCGTCTTCGACCTTGGCGAGCAGCATGCGGCCGAGGCTCCCGCCCGGATGGAAGCGAGCGAAGTCGACCGGCTTGAAATCGCGCTGCTTCATCAGCGCCACCGCAATGGCGTCGCCGAGCGCCATCGTCAGCAAGGTCGACGTGGTCGGTGCAAGGTTGTTCGGGCAGATCTCATTGCGGAACGGCAGCAGCAGCGCCACGTCAGCATTGCCGGCCAGCGTCGACGTGCGCACCGATGTGATCGCGATGATGGTGTTGCCAAAGTTGCGGATCGACGGAAGGATGCGCATGACCTCCTCGGTCTCCCCACTGTTGGAGATCAGCAGCAGCACGTCGGAGGCGCGGATCGCCCCCAGGTCGCCGTGCAATGCCTCGGCCGGATGGAGGAAGAAGGAAGGCGTACCGGTGGAACTCAGCGTGGCCGCCAGCTTTCGGCCTACCAGCCCAGACTTGCCCATGCCCGACACCACAACTCGCCCCTTGCAGGCGAGCAGGATATCGATCGCGCGCTCGAAATCATTGCCCAGCCCATCGGCCAGATCGTATAGCGAGTCCGCCTCGCTGGTAATGGCGACTCTGGCGATCGATGAAGCACCGGTGGTGGGCGAGAGGATGGCACGCGGCAGGGGTTCGGGCAGAAGTGTGGCGGACATGGCCTTGTAGCAGGTAATGATCGTTTTTTGCCGCGCAGCGACGCGGCATGGCATGACTTGGAGTTGCGGAGCGTTGCGTCGTACCTCATAGGAAGGTCACGCCGCGAATGGCGAGCACCCTGACCCCGCACATCATTCCGCAGTTCAGGCATGCGAGAAATAGGGCTGCACTTAAAAACCAGCCGATCATTGCTCGCTCCGTCGCCCTCAAACGCAATGCCCAATTGCTGGATTCGACAGAATCTTCGCAGTCGCTCATCCATCTAACCGTGCTCGCTGCCTTGCATGAGCGAATGCAAGCGCGCAGACCCGATCACCGGTCCCGCCCAATCCGCCCCACGCCCTAATCCTGTCCCCGGAGCCGTCCATTGGAAATCGCCATCGAACTGACCACCCGAGCGGGCACACTGTTGCTGGTCATCGCCTTCTGCCACGCCATCGCGCAGCGCCTGCGCTTGTCAGATTCGTTTGTCCTCACTGGCGCGGGTGTTTCGCTTGGCTTCGGGTACCTTGCCCTGCAACACGTGGCGCCGCACTACGCGGCAACGACGATCGCGCCGTTCCTGTCGCCAGCCCTGCCTCCGGAAGCCTATCTCTGGGTATTTCTTCCTCCGGTCCTGTTCCAGGCAGCCATGGAAGTGGAGACCACCGGATTTCTTGCCGACATCGCGCCGATCCTGCTGCTGGCGATCGGCGCAGTGCTGGCAGCCACGTTGAGCGTTGGCCTGATGGCGTACCTGACCAGCGGCCAGAGCCTTACCGTCTGCCTGCTGCTCGCGCCATCGTCAGTACCACGGACCCTTCCACTGTCATCGCGCTGTTCCAGAGCAGTGGCGCACCCGCCCGGCTGATCCGCCTGATCGAGGGCGAAAGCCTCTTCAACGATGCGGCGGCAATTGCGATCACATCGCTGTTGACCAACGCGCTTTCTGCGTACCCCCATGCAGGTACCGGTGTCCACCATCCGCTGGCGGGATTTCTGTTTTCGCTGATTGGCGGCTGCTTGCTTGGCAGCGCGGCGGGTGCGCTGCTGGTCTGGCTGTCCGGCTTGCTGCGGAGCCTGCCCTTCTCGGAATACGTCCTGTCACTGGCCCTGCCCAGCCTGCTCTATCCGTTTGCCGAGCGCAATCTGCATGTGTCCGGCGTGACGGCGGTGGTCTGCGCGGGCCTGGTGGCCGGCAGGTTGATGCGCACCCTGCGCCCGGCCGCTCACCTGACGCTGTTCCGGCAACTCTGGCGGCACCAGGCGGCGATAGCCAGCGCAGGCGTGTTCCTGCTGGCCACCGCGCACGTACCGGCCATGCTGGGCGATTGGCGCGCCGCTGACGCGATCATGCTCTGCCTTATCCTGGCCGCCGCCGTGGGCAGCCGATTGGGCATCCTGACCGTGTGCGTGCCGCTATTGAGCCGTATCGGCATCTGCAAACCCCTGCCCAGAGCCCACCAACTGCTGATTGCGTGGGGTGGCGTGCGCGGTCCGGTCACCCTGACCCTGGCGATCTGCGTGGCACGCGACACAGCGCTGTCGCCGGACACGCGTCATTTTGCGGCGGCGATGGCTACAGGCTTTGTGATGCTTAACCTGCTTTGCAATGGCCTGACGCTAAGCACCCTGTCCCGTGCCCTTGGCATGGCGAAGCCGGACAAACCGGCACCGCCGGCGGGCCAGGATGAACAGCGCAGCCATTCCCCAAAGCGCGAGCCGTGATTGCGCAATATCAAGACGGCCTTCAGTGAGACGTTCAGAATCCCCATATGAAAAGGAGGACATCATGAAAGCGAACGTTGGTCTTGTCGACCGGATACTGCGTATTGTTGTGGGCCTCGTACTGGTTGCACTTGCGGCAACCGGAAGGATCGGCCCGTGGGGTTGGATTGGTGTGATTCCCCTCGTGACGGGGCTGCTGCGTTTCTGCCCTGCCTACAGCCTGCTGGGCATGAAGACTTGCAGGTCCAGCATCCTTGAAGATTGAGCGACCGTAAGCCTCGCAAGTCCCACGCCCGCCTTTCAGCGGGCGCATCTTTTCCTTTCACCGACGCTCTCTTCACGTCGCATCCTGGCGCTGCCGATACTCGGCGGAATCCGGGTTCTCATAGCGGGCCACCAGGTCCGCAACCCCAACAGCAGCGCCGGCCAGTCATTGCCCACGGCGACGGCGTCGAGCCCGGCGCGCCGCACCGACTGTTCCAGCCAGCGGCACGCCTGGCTTTCGATGACGTGACCAATCGTGGCGAGCGCCCCGGCCAGGCCATGCAGCCGGCCGGCAAAGCGCATGGCGTCACCGCTTTCCATGGCTTGTTTCAGCGCTTTCAGATCATCGCTGAGCAGATCGCCGAGCGATGTTTCCGCCGGCCCGGCTTCGGGCATTCTGACCGCCTCGGAAACGGTCGTTCCCAACGGAACACCGTCCAGCATGTCGCGCAGGGTCGACAACAGCACAGGCTTGGTGAGGCACCGGTCGATGCCCGCGGCCTCGCAGGGCTCCCTGACATCGCTGCCCACGCTTGCCGTGATGGCGACGATCGGCACCGTCACGCCGCGTTCCCGCAGTCGTCGCGCCAGCGTATAGCCGTCCATCGCGGGCATCTGCAGGTCGGTGAGGATCAGGTCGTAGTATCGGGAGGCCACGAGATCGAGCGCTTCGGGGCCGTCGCCGGCCAGATCAACATGCTGGCCGAGCCATTCCAGCTGTTGCCGCATCACCACTTGATTGATGGGGTGGTCCTCCACCAACAGCACGCGCAAACGGCGCGTAGCACGCTTGGCGGAGGTCTCCCCCAGCGCGGTAGGCAGCGGCTGTTCCATGCCGGCGGCTGCCGAGATGGCGCGCAGCAGGCCTCGCCACGCGTATTGCGGCGCCCGGATCGGGGTCTGCATGAGATCGGGCTGTACCGGCGCCATGGCATCGATCACGACATCGGCATCGGGGCACAGTCCCAGATCCGGGCTATCGCAGATCAGCACATCCACCGGCGTGGCGGGCGGCGCCGCGGGATCAAACGCTACCGGACGGGCGCCGTGGTGCAGCAGCAGTTGCTCCGTAGCCTGGTACAGCTCGCGCAACGTTATGCAAAGGCCCACCACCAGGCCGTCCAGCACGGGCGTGAATGTGGACGGGGCTCCGGGCTCGGCCGTCGCGGATAGGTCCGGCATCTTGAGCGGGAGGCGGACAATGAAGCAGCTTCCCAATCCAGGCTCGCTGACCAGCCGGATCTCGCCTTCCATCAGCGCTACCAGGCGCCGGCAGATAGAAAGCCCCAGCCCCGTGCCCCCGTAGCGGCGCGAATCCGATTGCTCGGCCTGCACAAAGGGCTCGAACAGACGATGCTGGTTTTCTTCGGCAATCCCGATGCCGGTGTCGATCACGCGAATCTGCAACGACGGTTCTGGCCCGTCCAGCTTGCTGACCGACACGACAACCTTCCCCTGCTCGGTGAATTTCACGGCATTGCTGACAAGATTGCTCAGTACTTGCTCCACCTTGAGCGGATCCAGCAGGATGGGCCCGGTCAGTGACGGATCTACGGCGCACAGCAGCCTAAGGTTCTTGCGTGTGGCCTCTACCGCAAACCGACGAGTCACGTCCTCGACCAGTTCGTCGATCAGGCATGGCCGCGGTTGCACGGACATCTGCTCGGCCTCGATCTTGCTGAAGTCCAGCACGTCATTGATGATGCCGATCAGCGACCGCGCCGCCTGCTGCATCACGGCGAGCTGATCGCGCTGGCGCGGCTCGAGCGGCGTCAGGCCCAGCAGTTCGATGCTGCCGAGCATGCCGTTGAGCGGTGTGCGTATCTCGTGACTCATCATGGCCAGGAATGATGACTTGGCCCGGCTGGCGGCGTCCGCCGCGCGGATCGCCTCCAGCAGCCTCGCCTCGCTCTGCTTTGCGGCGCTGATATCGTTCAGCGCGCATAGCAATGCCGCCCTGCCGCGGTAGGTGGTCTCCACGAGCAGGACCTCCAGGTGGCAGTCCTGACCGTGGTCCTTGGCCAGCTTGAACGCAAAACGCAGCGGGCCGATCGCATCCGCACCGGCTTCACGTGTGGCGAGTGCTTTGCTGCATTCCTGATACAGGCGTTTGACGTCCTCGGGCAACGCGTGCTCGGCGATTCGCCGGGCAGCGTCATTGGCCAGCAGGACCTCGCCACCATCGCGCTCGACGATCATCAGGCCGACCCCTGCGGACTGGATTACCGTGCGGCCCAGCGTCTCGCTTTCCTGCAGGCGCTTTGACTGCATCTGGGTCGGGCGCATGATGCGCCGGTCGACCAGCCGTACCCAGGCAAGCATCAATATGCAGGAAAGCCCGGTCAGGCACAGCAGCCACATCGTGTTCTCGCGAAAGTGCCCCCACAGGGCTTGCACCCCTACGACATTGACGACCCGCCATCCCCATGCATCCAGGGGATACTCCAGCAAGGCCGCGCGTAGCAGCAGCCCGTCCCGGATGAAGACCGGCTGCGAGCCGGTGCTCCCTGAGGCGCGCTCGGCAAGCGCCCTGGCAAGCAGGCGATCGGACGATGGGCCGGCGTCATCGTCCCGCAACAGCGGGGTACCGTCCCTGGTCAGCAATGCAAGCCGCTCCGTCGTCTGCCTGGCTTCGGGGAACACGACGGACAGCGGAAAGTCCAGCGCCAGCACCGCGGCCGGGTTGCCGTCGAGCTGAACCAGCGCCACCAGTGTCACGACCCTGACGCCGCTCGCCCAGTCGCGCGTGGGTTCCAGCATCACCACCTTGTCTGGCGCCGCATAGAGCCGGTTCATCAGCGCACTGTCACGCAGGCGGCTGCGGGTTTCCCCGAGAAAGCGTTGATACGCTTCGTCGTTGCCAAGGAGTTGCCGCGCAGGCCCATACCGCCTCGGAATCACGTAGAAGCGGTCGGCATGGACGTCGAACAGATAGGCGTTCTGCACGTTCCGGTACTGGACGTTGTTCACGCGGAACGTGAAGCTCAGCATGTCGGCCAGCGTGCTCAGTTGCTCGCCGGCCGGAATAACCTGATGGCCCGCTGAAACCGGCAGTGACATGTACTGCCGGTCTCCGCGCCGTTGCAGGCGGCTGACCCATTGCGGGGTATTGATGCTGGCCAGCGGCTTCTCCATGCCCACCTCAAACAAGCGGGCGAGCACACCCTGCGCGCGCAGCGTCATGCCCTCGGCCGTATGCAGGTTGCTCTGCAGTTGCTCGGCCTGGGAACGGAACAGGATCTCCTGCCGGTCCAGCGCTTCGTGCAACCGGTACTTCAGAAGAATCGCCCAAGACAACAGCACCAGCGTCAGGAAGCAGCCTACGAAAAGGTAGACCAGATAGCGTATCTGTCGGATGCTCATCGGCAGCGCGGGGCGCTTCTCGAGCTTCATCAGTCTGTTCATTGCATGCTCTG
Source organism: Cupriavidus sp. UYMMa02A (assembly GCA_001725945.1). Classification (GTDB taxonomy): domain Bacteria; phylum Pseudomonadota; class Gammaproteobacteria; order Burkholderiales; family Burkholderiaceae; genus Cupriavidus. The sequence continues at coordinate 66,480 of LRMT01000020.1, forward strand.
CATCGGCAGGATGAGTCAGCTGCCAAGCCGGCCCATCGATTCGTCCTTTCGGCATCCCGCCCCGGTGCAGTTCCTTCTTGATATCCAGCTTGTGGCCGGCCTCAGTTGAAGTACTGGTGCAGGCGGCCGCTTTCCACGCAGGCCCAGTCCGTGTTGATTGCGACCGAGATCGGATGGCCTGCGTGCTGCCATCGCTGCGCCGCGCTGCGGCCTGCCAGATCATCCGCCTACCGCAAGGCCTCAGAGGAGGCCCTGCTGGATGGAGAACGCGACCAGCTGCACGTCGTTCTTCACCCTCATCTTGCGCATCACACTCTTTTTCTGCGTGCTGATCGTGGTTACGTTACGGCCGGTTTCGCGCGCGATCTCGGAGACCGCCTTGCCTGCCAGGAACATGTGCAGGACTTCCAGCTCGCGCTCGGACAGGCGTTGGCGCCACAGCATCGGATCGCCACGCGGGGCACGCCACGCTCCCCACAGCAGTTCGATCACGGTGTGAGACATCGAGCTCATGCCGTGGCACGCCATTAGTACTGCGTGAAGCAGTTGCTCAATGTCGTCGAACGAGCTGACGATGTTCTTCACGCCAATGCCCATCAGCGCCTGTACTTGCGCCCGGCTGGACAGGTCGCCGAACAGCACGGCCTTGGTCGGGCCAAGCGCGTCAAGCAGCTTGCGCAGTTCGCCGGTATCCGATACCTCTGGCCTGGCCCCCTCCGGCGCGTAGCCAAGCACAACGACATCGCATCCCCCCGCCTCCAGCAGCCGTAGCAAGTCGGCCTCGCCGGAGGCTGCCCCGCCAGTTCAATTCCAGGACTGGCGGCCAATTGCTGCTCCAGCGATTGCCGCACGATGGGCCGGTGATCCGCGACGACGAGCCTGACTTTCTCCATGTCCTTCCTCATGCAGAGGGCTAACTCTGTACTGTTAGTATTGGCGGAAGGGTCAGGCTGGGATATAGGGCATGGTTTAAATTCCTATGGAAATAATTCGAACAACCGGCGGGCTGATGACGAGCGCTCAACTGTGATTCCGGGACCACGCGCAAAGCAAAGCAAAGCGCCTGCCGGATGGCAGGCGCCCAGACTGGGCCAGGCCAGTATCGCGTCCCTCGAATAGCTGGAATCAGTCTTGCATACAGCAGGTTTGATGACCGGCTACTGATAGCCGATTGAATCGCGTCCGAACCGGCCCCTGTCCGGGCGCCAGCGGAATGACGTTCCTTACTGATAGTCGAACGTGAATATCGCCGAGCCACTTACCGCACCCGCAGTGACTGGCTGCCCGTTGTTCAGGCTAATGTATCTGACTGCATAGTTGTAGTTGGTCAGCGTATTCGCCACGATGCTTCCCAGGTCATTGCGAACCTGGAGCGGAACGGGCGAGTAGGTCCGGCATTCACCAGCTGAAACCCGACCCCCATGGCGGCGCCTGCCTGCCCCGCGTTGGAAGCGCCCAGCACACCGGTGCTGACCGATTGAATCGGCGTTCCGGCGGCACCATCAAAGGTAATGCCAACCTGTGCCACGCTGTCGCACGTCAGGCCGATCGAGAAGGCCTTGGTGCCGGTCGTTGCGCCCGCAGGACGCAAGTCGACTGCCCTGGCATCCTGCAATGTGACAGTTGACGGGTAGTTCACGCTGCAGGTGATCGCTCGCGGTGCGGCGGAGCCACTAAAGCCGATATAGTTCTGCATATCAACATTCGTGCCCAAGCCGACAGACGACGAGTAAACGCCGAATCCAAATCGGGTCTGGCCAGGATCGAGATTCCCCCCTGTTATGGTGCCAGTCTTAACAAATTCCACCGAAACAGAAACTGTGTATGACAAATCGGGATTAAGCGTGCCTAGACCCGCAGATCTCGTGTCACAGTTAACACCCGAGGCATTGACCATAGGTTGTCCCGCCGAGTTCCTGAGGCGAATACCAACTCCGGCAACGCAGTCGTGTAGACGCCTGGCATTATCTCCGTACCCGAACCGTAGTAGCAGGAAACGATCTGTGCCCCGGGGTAGATTTCTCCGTTTCCGCCAGAAACGCACTGCCCGCTGAATGTGTAGTACCTCACCGTCCCGGGGATGGTGCTTCCAACCGGAAGCGTCGTCGTCACCCCCATATTGTTCATCGTTTGCAGATAGGGCATTGCCGGTGTCGACGAACAGCTGCCCGCGGCATGGGCGAGCGGCGATGCGAAGAACATCGCGGCCGACATAGCCAGGAGAAGCCTGCCTCTCAGCCCAAAAACGGGATTTTCAACATTTCCGGTGAACTCCTTTCATGCTCTTTTCGCACCTGCAGACAGATCTTCGTTAGCCTGAACAAGCCATTCCGATCACTGCGGACTTGCATGCACTCCGTTTCGTGCGGAACGGTATGCGACAGGTTTATTGAAGGCCATCAACGACAGACAGCATCCGCCCTGGCAAACGACTTCGCCTTGTCATCACCAGCGTCCGGCAACGCGTAGGCAAGCGAGCACGTCTCGCCCGCACCGGGCCCCCACTTGGCCGTCAGCGCACCGGCATCCGCCTTCAGCCCGCGCACGACAATACGGCCACCCTGTGCCACGATGCCTACCGACTGTCCGTTCTCATCGAATGCTTCGGCACCGAACGGCAACGGCCTGCCTTGCGCCGTCTGCACGTGAAGAATGGCGGCACGACCCGCATCAGCGGTATCGAACTTCACCTTGACCACGGCACCGGAAGTCGGCGCAACCTGCTGCATGGTCGATTTCAGCTCCACATTGAGCGGCAAGTCCTTCGGATCGACCTCGATCTGGTTGCGCGAGAACGGCATCAGGTTCGGAACCACCGCATGGCCCCATGGATCCAGGCGCAAGCCATTGGCATTGAGCACGCGGCGCCGGCGGCATCCGATGCCTCCACGATCGCCACCGTATCCCCCATGCTCGGCATGAGCGTCACGCCGCCCGGATAAGCGACGACACCGCCCGAGATTCCCGCGCCCAGCTGACTGTAGTTGTTGCTCTTGCTGGCGTTGGCCGTGAACGTTGCCACCGGCGAAATATAGGTAGCGTTTCGACGCTTGGTGGTACTGACTGAGTTGCCACCCCCGCTGTGGCCAGCATTGACTCCATAGCTGAACGCATTGTCCTCACCTGCTATTCCGGTCAGCGACTCCTGAATGCTGGTCGCGCCCGACGAATCCTTCTGCAGGCTGGTCATGGCATACGGAGCGTGCGCCGTCTTGCCCAGCGGGATGCCAAGCGTGAGCATGACCCGGTTTTCCCACTTCCCGTTGCCGATATTGAGCTGGCGTGCTGCCGAAACACCGTAGTTGACGCTTTTATAGGAATTGCTGTAGCCGGCCTGGAATTGGGTATCGCGACCACTGCGATTCCAGTAATCCTGCGTCGAACCGGAGAAGTAGAAGTTTCCATAGCCGTGCGGCAGGCTCTGGCTGACCATGAGTTGCAGCCGCCCACGCCTGACGCCGCTCATGAGCGACCCTAGATTATTCTGGTCCAGGTCGCGCAATGCGACGGCATCAGCAAAACTGAGGAATCCGCTGGTGGAATAGCGATAAGCCGCCAACGTCAGGTTGGTGCGCGTCGGTGCCACCAGCTTGCTATAGGAGAGCCGTATGCTCTGCCCGTTCCGGTCGGGCTGGTTGGTCAGGCGCGTGCTGGCATGCGTGATGTCTGCGCCGAATGCACCGAAGTCCGTATTGAGCGCTGTACCGGCCACTGCCGACATGTAGTTCTCGGCCAGCACCAACCCTCCGTATCCGGTGATCGCATTGGTGAAGCCGTGCTGGTAAGTGCCCTGCACGAACAACGGTGTGCCCCGTACGCTGACATTGCGGTACTGGCCCGTCGTGACGGTATATCGCGACACCCCAGGACGCAGCGCATTCACAACCGGTGCATAGGGCACGCTGGATATGTGTACACTGCCGTCGGCCTCGGTCACCACAACGTCCAGGTCACCACCATAGCCCGTCGGGTAAAGATCGTTGATCTCGAACGCGCCCGGCGATACCGTGGTTTCGTAGATGATGTTGCCGTTCTGCCGAATCTGCACCCGCGCGTTGCTGTTGGCAATGCCGTGGATGGTCGGCGCATAGCCACGCTGCGACTCCGGGTACATCCGATCATCGGTGGCCAATTGCATGCCGCGAAACCCGAAGCTGTCGAACATGGCACCATCGGTGAAACCATCCCCAACGATGAACTGACTCTTGATTGGCGCAATGGAGCGCTGCAGGTACGTCTGGATTGACTGGTAGCGATTCCCGCTCAGATCGTTGTGTGTGAAGCTTCCATTGTGGCGAAAGCGCCAGGGACCGACATTGACGCCGGCATTCAGGCCCACATAGCCCTGGGTGGAGGAGGTTCCCAGGCTTTCCGCATGGTAGACATTGGCGTTGTATTGCAGGCGCGCTGCGTTCACCCCTTCGTCCCAATAGCGCGGGTCAACATAACCACGAGCGCTACGGTTCATGAACGACTGGGGTACGCTCACATCGAGACGCTGCTCACCGTTGTCGAAGGTTGCGCTGGCACCGGGAATCAACTCAGACAGCACGGGACAGGCACTGCCCGAGCTTCCGCCAGACGTGAGCCTGCCTCCGGCGTCAGCCGGGTAATGTCCACACCGATACGTTCCAGCAACGTCCGGCCGAAACACGGTTGCACGTTGCGCGGATCCGTCCCAATCTGCCGCAGAACAATTTCCGCCCGGCCGAGCCATGCCTCATTGACATGAAGATCGACCCGGTATGAACCGGGCAGCGACACATTGCCCTGATTGAATCGACTGACATCGAGCGTCACGCCGTCCGGCTGGTGCAGGAATGAGTCATTGAACTCGACCGCGGCGACCGTGGCGCCTGCCGGGGCCGGCATGGCCGCCCAGGCTCCTACGCTGGCAAACAGCGACAGTACCACCGCGCTGACCGGACACAGCCTTGAAGGGAACGACCGATGGTCTCGTCTCACTTGCATGACATCCAACTCAGAATTTGGGCAACAGTCCAGCCTGCCAGCTAGCTGGCATCAGCGATCGGACAGAGGTGGGTGGAAAAATCAGGGGGTGCCAGCAGTCATGGGCTGGCGTGCGGCGCCGTCAGGGTGCGGACAGTTGCGCGTCGCCGTCATTGGAGCCGCCCCAGTCATTGAGGGCGTGATAGCGGACCTTGCTGCCTGGCCCCGAAGTGACCTCGCCCTTCAGGGGGAAAAGCTTCGTTTCACCGGGGCCAACCATGACCCCATCCTCGCTCTTGGCGGTCCTGCCTCCGCCGGAAACCTCACGCCGACGATGGAAACGTGGTACGGCGTAGGATTTCGGGCTTCCAGCGCAGGTTGCTTGCCCGACGGCGCCAGGCGCCACACGAGTTGCGCAGGGGCTTCGCCCGGCTCACCTTTCAGGCCGGACGGACGAAAGAAGAACTTGATACGTGTACGAAACGCGAGTTGCAGCTTGTTTGCATCGGCTTCATCGCCGCTCGGCTTGGGCGGGATTTCCAGCACATTCAGCCAGAAGACGGACTCCTTGTCCTGCGGCAGCGGCTCGCCCGTATAGATAATGCGCAGGGTCTGCCCTCTCCCGGGGTCGATACGCGCGACAGGTGGTGTTACCGTGAAGGGCACGTTGATGGCGGATGGGGCAGCCTTGGGGTCGCCATTGTCCAGCCAGGCCTGGGTCAGCGCAGGAACCTTGCCTTCATTGGTCAGCTTGACCGTGGTCTCTCGTTCCTTCGCGTTATAGATGACCCGCGTGCCGCCAATCACCACCGAGGCGTGGGATGCCGGTGCGCCGAGCAGGCCCAGCGCAAGCAGCCCTGCGGTCAGCACGGATTGAATCATTCGCCTCGATTTCATGTCTTGCCTTAATACGTCAAATAACAGGAGCAAGTACGGTGCGTCATGCTTGTCGCACCGTACCGATTACCGCCTTATTGGTAAGACAGCGTGTAAGTCACCGAGGTCGTGACCGTGCCAACGCCTGCAGGACCACCGGTTGCGACATACTGCGCGGCGTACGGCAGCAGGGCCGTGCCATCAGCCTGGATAGCTGCGACAGCGAATTCTGCGCTGCGCCGTCGGACGCGCCAATCACGATCGCGGTGCTGTTGGACGGGTTCAGCAGGCCAATCTGAACGTTGGATGCGCCGCCGCTACTGACGGCATCGGTGTTAACCAGCCGGCCAGTGGCCGGATCAACGTTTGCGCCTGCCTCAAAGTAGGCGTGGACATTGCCGCTGGCCGGATTGCAGCCAGTCAGCTGGATGTTGAAGCCGGTGATGCCGTTGGTGACGTTGGCCGCGCCCAGGGTCGTTTTCGAGACCGTCGGCAGCGTCACGGTGAAGGTGCCCGAGGCCCCGGTCGTGATCGTGCATGTGGTGTCGGTAATCTGGCCCTTGAATGTGATGGTGCCGTCGGAAGCGTGAGCGAATTGCGAGCCCATGGCGCCAGCGGCAACGATCAGAGCGGTGAGAAGCTTAGCCTTCATGATTGGTGTGTTCTGAGTAGAAGAATGTTGATGAACCAAAGCCGCACTCGACATTGAGAACGTTGCCTGGATCCCCACTCCCGTGGCGTTGCGACCTATTGCCGCCCAGCGCCTCGGAGCACTTGAATAGTATTTAAGCGATGTTTAAGGCTGAATAAGGCAAGCCTTAATTCACGGGGAAAACATTATGAGCCGTGAGCCAATTACCGAACTTGATGCCAAATGACGGATAAATCATGGGCGTACACGTCCGTTCAGTGACGGATGAGAAACACGCCTTGCGCGTGCAACTCCCAAAAAAAAAACGGGTTGCGAATGATTCGCAACCCGTTCGCGATAATCCTTGCTTAATCGTTAAGCGCTAGCGCTGTCCGGCACTATTGGGCGCCGGATAACAAACCGTGCGCAATAGCGTACTTATACAGTTCGTAGTCGCTGGTCAGGCCCAGCTTCTTCATCGCCACACTCTTCTGGGCACTGATGGTTTTGCTGCTGCGATTGGCCTGCCGTGCGATTTCAACCAGCGGAATACCCGCCGCGCATTTGCGCAGTACCTCGAGTTCCCGCTGCGACAGTTTCGGCCCTGACCTCGCGTTGTCATCCGCTGCGCCCAACAAGGCCTGCACCGATGGCGGCAAGTAGCTCAGGCCGCTAAATGCCGCCCGGATCGCCGGCGCCAAGTGGCTTAGCGGATCAGTTTTGCTCAGAATGACTTCAATGCCCGCTTTGAGGATGCTGCGAATGAGTCCCGGATTATCCAGCATGGTAACCAGGACGATGCGCGTAGCCGGGTAGCGTCGGCGCAAGGTCTGCAGCATAGGAAGGCCGTCACCGATTTCGCCGCCTGGCATGGAATAGTCGGTGACTATCACATCACAATCTACCGTATGGAGCAGGTGCAGCAGTTCGGTCGAGTCCGTTGCCTTCCCAACGACCTGAAAGTCAACTTCGCTTGCCAGCACCTGGCTGATTCCATTGAGTATGATCGGGTGATCGTCGGCAATCAGTACCTTAATCATGACTTTGTCCAGCCTTTCGCCAGTCTTGTGCAGTCAAGGCACAATCGGCACCTAGTCGTCGCCTGATCGGCGGCCGCACATTTTCTGCCTTGATAATAGGAACAATCCTAAACGGCCAACTTAGGGGAACCCTTAAAGTCACCGTCGAATGTCTGGCGCAGGCGAACCATCAGCCGGTTCGCCCGCCGCTGCCTCGGCCTGCAGGTAGGCCTCCAGATACAGCTTCAGGTCTTCAACAAGCGCTTGCGCGGCATCCAACGCCTGCTGAGCGCCAGTTTCCAGGTCGCGACAACGTCCGCCAGCGCTTCCCCGCCCTCCATGTGTGCCACCGCGCCCCGCATGCGGTGGGCATGCTGCCGGAGCTTGCCCATCTGCCCCCTTGTCAACGCTCGGAATAGTTCGTCCAGGTCGTCTTTCAGCGTCCGCACGAGGAGTGCGTGTCCGTTGTCGGACTGGCCGCCCGGCGCTGTTGCGTCAGGCACGAGTTCGGCCAGGCACCGGGGCAGCACGGCTCGCAAGCACTCCGTCAGTGCGGCAAGGGAAATGGGCTTGCAGAGATAGCCATTCATGCCGGCAGCCTGGCAACGCTCGGCTTCGCCCGCCGCCACGCTGGCGGTGAGCCCGATGACCGGTACGGTTACGCCCGCTTCGCGCAGGCTGCGGGTGAAAGCATAGCCATCCATCACCGGCATGTGCACATCGCTCAGCACCACATCGAACTCCCCTTGGAGGCATGCGGCCAGACCCTCCTGCCCGTTGCTCGCCAACTGTACGTGGCAGCCCAGTTGCTCGAGCTGCTGCTGGACCAGCAGGCGGTTGTAAGGGTGGTCATCCACGACCAGTACCCTCAAGCCGAGTTTCGGCATATCGTTTGCCGCGACCGCTTCCGCGGCGGCGCTGTGCACCGGCATGCCGGCAGCGAGGCGCAGGGCTCGCTGGATGCCTTCCTGATGGTAGGCACTGACCACATAGCCACTGGCACGCCGCTCGGGCTCGGTCGGACCGCCTGGCTGCAGGCAGACCACACCTGCGTAACCCGCGGGAGCCTCCAGCCGGGTGCGACCGGCCATGAGCAACACCATGCCCTCCCTGGTTGCCGTGCCGCGGCAGGGAACCGCATGGGCTCCCGCGCCTCGAGCATGGCGATCACGTCGTGCAGCACGGCCTCGTCGTCGGCCAGCACTGCAACGGCCGGCAACGCGGGCTCGACGGGCGAGCGCGGCTGGCCCATGCCAAGGTGCACGCGCATCGTGAACGTGCTGCCCTGGCCGGGCACACTTTTCAGTGTCACGTCTCCACCCATAAGCCGGGCGAGGCGGCGACAGATGGAAAGCCCCAAGCCCGAGCCGCCATAGCGACGCGCAACAGCCGCCTCGCCCTGGACGAAGGGCTCGAACAGCTCGGCCTGCCGATCCGCCGCAATGCCGATCCCCGTGTCGCTGACTTCCAGAATCACGCACACGCCATCAGTCCCGGTACCGTCAGGGGCGGCCAGATAGGCCCGCACGCCAACCCGGCCTTCCGACGTGAACTTGAGCGCGTTGCCAACCAGGTTGTCCAGGGCCTGGCGCAATCGTCCGGGGTCGCCGATGAGCCACGGCATATCGGCCTGCGCGTAGCAGGTCATTTCCACGCCCTTGCGCAACGCAATGGGAGACTGCGCCCGCACGGTGGACTCCACCAGCTCCACAGGGTCGAACGCCACGGCGTCCAACTCAAGCTGGCCGGCTTCAGCCTTGGAGTAGTCAAGCAGGTCATTGAGGATCTGCAGCAGCACCCGCGACGAAGACTGGATCGTCGCAATCTGTTCCCGCTGGCGCGCGTCCAGCTCACTCAGCGACAGCAGTTCCAGCGTGCCAAGCATGCCATACAACGGCGTTCGGATCTCGTGGCTCATCACCGCCAGGAATGACGACTTGGCGGCGTTGGCCTCATCGGCAAGCCGCCGCGCCCGATCCATGGCGCGTCGCACCTCCGCTTCGTGGGTCATGTCACCGATCGCGCAAAGCAGCACGTCACTGCCCTGGTAGCGGGTGGTCTGCGCCACGACACCGATATCACGCAATGCGCCCGACTCCGTCGGAACGCGCAGCGTGAGCTTTCGCACGTCATCGCCCTGCTGGTCGAGCAAGCCCCGATACCAGGCGCCGCCTTCGATGGTCGTCCGGAATGGCAGTACCTGTTCGGCCAGGTCGTTCTGGATCCATAGATGGCCATCGGACAGCCTTACCACACGAAGTCCCACAGGTACCGTGCCGAGCAGCGTGCTCCGCAGGTGTTCCTCCTCCTCGATCTGCGCTGCGGCCTGCCGCAGCGGGACCAGCACGCGCCCCCTGAGCATCCGCATGCCGGCACACACCGCGGCAACGCCGAACAGGTAGAGCCCAAGTGCCACTGTGATCGACACGGCATGGTCCGCCACGGCCTGCGAAACCGGATAGGCGTAGACAGCGCGCCAGCCGTGGGCGCGGCTCTGGCTGCCGATCAGCAGGTTTCCCTGCTCGAACCAGTAGGCCGCCTTCAGCTGGTCTGCCGAGACGCGGCGCTCCAGCTGGGCGCGGATGCTGTCCACGTCGAGCCGGCTCAACGCATCGCCCCGGTAAAGCAGCCGGCCGGACTCGTCAAAGAAGGCCACTGCCTGATCGGAAACCATCGGACTGCCGCTTGTCGTGATGACATCTCCCAGCAATTGCCGCGCGGAGATGGTGGCCGCGACGAACCCTACCAGCTTGCCGCCGCTGTCCCGTGACGGCGTAAAGTTGCTCATCACCATCTCGCCGGTGAAAACATCGCGATACGGCCGCGTCCAAAGCAGCTCCGCCTGCGGGAGGGCGGCTTCGCGGTAGCGAGCCGCCAGCGGTGCCAGCATGCTGCGGATCGCTCTGTCGCCTTGTCCGCAGGCACCGCAGGCATGGCCACGGTGCCGGCGTGATCAGGGCCACGCTGCGTCGACGCCACGATCGATGCCCGTATTCCGAGGCTTGCCGCCCCCAGTACGCCCGCTCGAACGCAACGAGCTGCGCCATCAGCGGCGCCAGTGCCGCGCGCTCGCTGCCCGATGCCCGTGAGGCGGACAAAATGGTCGCGGCCTGAAACGGTGCCGGAAATTCAACGGTCTGGATCGACTGCACTGACATACTGGCCAGCGCCGACTCGATTCGCGCTGCCGCTGCCACCAATGCCGGCGCCAGCCGGATTGCGTCATCTGGGCAAACCTGGCGATGAAATAGTCTTGCCTGGCCTTGCTCTCGTGCGTCGCCAGCAGGTGAAGCCGGTCGGTGGAAACCTGCTCCTGCAGAATCCGCAGGAACAGGCCGTGGCCATACAGCGCGAGAAAACAACTCATGACCGCCACGAGCAGAGCCGCCACTGCTGCCGCCAGGCGATCAGGAATGCCCCTGCCCTGTTCACGGAACCAGGTCGTGACCATGTTCGCATCCCTTTCGTTTCCTGCCGGCCAGCAACAGCAGCCAGACACGTCGTGGACACCTGCGGGCATTATGCATGCTTCCGTCAAATCGCGACCCGATCGGCGCCACATTGCAAGAATCCGCGTACCCCCATTCCTTGCCGCCCTCCCCCTCTACCACCTAGAGTAAGCAGAGGCATGCATCGCGCACACGCCGATTCAGACCAGACCCCAGCCGACAAGGAGTGACCGCATGACTACCCCTCCCAACCCCTCGCGGATTTCACCAAGATGTTCGAGCAATTCAAACTTCCCGGCATGGATATGGGCGCCGTGATGGAAGCGCGGCGCAAGGATATCGAGGCACTCGGCGAGGCCAACAAGCTCGCCTATGAAGGCATGCAGGCGCTGATGCAGAAGCAGACCGAGATTTTCGGCCAGGCCATGCAGCAGATCCAGGCCGCCGCGCAGCAGATGAGCACTGGCTCCAATCCGGCCGAGGCCATGGCCCAGCAAAACGAGTTCGTGCAGAAGGCCCTGCAACAGGCGCTGGAGAATATGCGCCAACTGGCCGAGATGGCAAGCAAGTCGCAGGCCGAGGCCATGGCCGTCATCGCAACCGCGCCCAGCAGAACCTGCAGGAAGCGGGGAACTTGCTCAAGCCGAAGACAAGCTGAAAGCCTTAGCTCACCTCACCTCACCTCACCTCACCTCACCAGCTCACCTCAGCTCACCTCAGCGATAGCCGGCGGTATCCGCCGGCTATCCGGCCTCCCGCACCAACTCCCGCAGACCGCAATTCTGGCAAGCCCCGGCGGCGGCCCGGAGCGCCTTGACTTTTATCAAGATGCAAAGGCGACGAGATCGTTACAGTATTGTTGTAATTAATCACCGAAAAACGCAAATGACGCCCCAGTCCTTGCGTACGCCGTCGCTATCCTTGCCCTGCCGGCCATCGTCTCCGTTGTGCTGACCCGCGCCGCGTTGCGGCGTCTGCCCAAGTGCGCGCTGCGGCGCGTTCCCATCCGGACACGCCGCGCCAGGCCGGAGGACCCACCGCTCCGAGGCTGAGCGATGGGTGCAGATCTGCCCAGACGATCCGCCCGCGCATCCCGGCAGTCACTGCCGCCCCGTAGGTGCCCCATCAAGGCTGGCTGCCGCCACGGTGGCCGCCCTGGCCATGGCCTTGTCTGCCTGTGTGTCGATGGCGCCGCCGCTGGAACGGCCCGCCGCGCCGGTTCCCGCCACCTACGTCGGTGCCGCGGCCGGTATCGCGCAGGCCCTCGGCTCGCCGCCACCACTGCCTGGCGCGATTTCTTTGGCGATCCTGCGCTGCGGGCGCTGATCGAACAGGCATTGGCCAACAGCCGCGACCTGCGCGCCGCCGTGCTGCGGGTCGAAGAAGCAGTGCCACGCGCTCGCGCACGCCGCGCGACTTCAGCCCGACCGGGCGTCCGCTGACCGTCAACGATTTCGAGGCCGGCGTCGGCATGAACGCCTGGGAACTCGATTTCTGGGGCCGGGTGCGCAGCCTGAAGCTTGCGCTGACACCGATGATCGGAAACTGTTCGGAGCGCTGGGATGCCGCACTCGAGAACTATCTGGCCTCCGATGCCGCGCGCGAAGCGGTCACTGTCAGTCTGATCGGCCAGGTGGCCAACGGCTACCTGGTGCTGCGCGAGCTGGACGAGCGCATCGAACTGACGGACCAGACCATCGCCTCGCGCGCGGAATCGCTGCGCATCTTCCGCCGGCGCTATGAACTGGGTTCAACTTCCAAGTTCGACCGACACAGGTGGAGGCGCTGTGGCGCCAGGCCAGCACGCTCGGTTCGCAACTGCGGCAGGAACGCGCGGCCCAGGCCAATGCGCTGGCGCTGCTGGTCGGCGCGCCGGTAGCACTGCCGCCGCTGACCGGCCGCTTCGACGACAGCATCGTGCTGCGCGACATGGAACCCGGACTGCCTTCGGAGTTACTGACCAATCGGCCCGACATCATCGCTGCCGAACACCAGCTTGCCGCGGCCAATGCGAACATTGCGCCGCGCGTGCCGCGTTCTTCCCGCGCATCACGCTGACCGGCTCACTGGGCACGGCCAGCGTGGAACTTGACAACCTCTTCACGGGACCCAGCCGCGCGTGGAGCTTCGGCCCCTCCTTGTCGGTGCCGATCTTCGACGCCGGGCGCAACCGCAGCAACCTGCAATTGGCCGAGGTGCGGCGCGACCAGGCCGTCGTGCAGTACGAGAAGGCCATCCAGTCCGCATTCCGCGATGTCTCGGACGCGCTCTCGGCACGCGAACGGCTGGCCGAGCAGGTCACCGACCTGCAGGCCACGCTGCAGCTCCAGTCCGAGCGCGAGCGGTTGGCGAGGCTGCGCTACGACAACGGCGCCACACCCTACCTCGAAGTGCTCGATGCCCAGCGCGACTTGCTGGGTGCGCAGCAATTGCTGGTGCAGACGCGCCGCGCACTGCTGTCGAGCCACGTGGCCCTCTATACCGCGCTGGGCGGCGGCACCAACGTCCAGGTGGATGGTTCCGCCGTCGTGCCCGCGCCGCCCCCATCCTCAGGCAAGCCATCATGAAATTCCCTGCCAGAAAGCTGATTCCCGCCGCCGTCGTGGCGCTGGCCGTCGCGGCAGGCGTGTATGGCTGGAACGCCATGCGCGAGACCGGTCCCGGGCCGGGCTTCGCAAGCGGCAACGGCCGTATCGAAGCCACGCAGATTGACGTGGCGACCAAGCTCGCCGGACGCATCGACACCATTCTCGTCAACGAAGGCGACTTCGTTGCCGCCGGTGCACCCCTGGCACGCATGCAGGTCCAGGTGCTGCAAGCGCAGCGCGACGAAGCACGCGCGCAGGAGCAACAGGCCGTCAATGCCGCCGCCAGCGCCGCGGCGCAGGTGGCCGTGCGCGAAAGCGACAAGGTTGCGGCGCATGCCGTGGTCGCACAGCGCGAGAGCGAGCTCGATGCGGCGCAGCGCCGCCTGGCTCGCTCCAGCACGCTGTCGCGTGAAGGCGCCTCATCCATCCAGGAACTCGACGACGACCGTGCCCGTGTGCGCAGCGCGCAGGCCGCGGTCGCCGCGTCAAAGGCACAGGTAGCCGCTGCACAGGCCGCCATCGAAGCCGCGCGTGCGCAACTGGTCGGTACGCGCTCGACCATCATCGCGGCCAAGGCCACCGTGACGCGCATCGAGGCGGACATCACCGACAGCCAGCTCACCTCGCCGCGCGATGCACGGGTGCAGTACCGCATTGCCCAGCCTGGCGAAGTGCTGGGCGCGGGCGGCAAGGTGCTGAACCTGGTCGACCTGTCCGACGTGTACATGACCTTCTTCCTGCCTGCGACGGAAGCCGGCCGCGTGCCGCTGGGCGCCGAGGCGCGCATTCTGCTCGACGCCGCGCCCGGCTATGTCATCCCCGCCACGTCTCGTTCGTGTCCAGCACCGCGCAGTTCACGCCCAAGACCGTGGAGACCGCCAGCGAGCGCGAGAAGCTGATGTTCCGCATCAAGGCGCAGATCGACCGCGAACTGCTCAAGAAGCACCTCAAGCAGGTCAAGACCGGCGTGCCCGGCGTGGCCTGGGTCAAGCTGGATCCGAAGGCCGAATGGCCGGCCAATCTCGCGGTGAAGGTGCCGCGGTAGCCATGGACACCGCCCTGCCCCGGGTCGCCCGGCTCGCCGGCGTCAGCCTGAAGTACGGCGAGACGGTGGCACTGGATGGCATCGACCTCGACGTCCCGGCCGGCCGCATGATCGGCCTGATCGGGCCGGACGGCGTGGGCAAGTCCAGCCTGCTGTCGCTGCTGTCCGGCGCACGCGCGGTGCAGCAGGGCACCGTGGAGACCTTTGGCGGCGACATGCGCAGCCGGAAACACCGCGATGCCGTGTGCCCGCGCATCGCCTACATGCCGCAGGGGCTCGGCAAGAACCTTTATCCGACGCTGTCGGTGGAAGAGAACCTGCACTTCTTCGGACGGCTATTCGGGCATGACGACGCCGAACGCCGCCGGCGCATCGACGATCTGACGCGCAGCACGGGGCTGCACCCGTTCCTGGCCCGCCCGGCCGGCAAGCTGTCGGGCGGCATGAAGCAGAAGCTCGGCCTTTGCTGCGCGCTGATCCATGACCCCGACCTGCTGATCCTCGACGAACCGACCACGGGCGTGGATCCGCTCGCACGTGCGCAGTTCTGGGACCTGATCGCGCGCATCCGCGCCACGCGGCCGGCGATGAGCGTGATCGTCGCCACGGCGTACATGGATGAAGCGCAGCGCTTCGACTGGCTCGTGGCCATGGATGCCGGCAAGTTGCTTGATACCGGTACGCCGGCCGAACTGCTGGGGCGTACCGGCACCACGTCCCTCGAAGCCGCATTCATCGCGCTATTGCCGGAAGCCAGGCGGCGAGGGCACACTGCAGTCACGATCACGCCGCTGGAAGCCGGCGACGAGGCCGACATCGCCATCGAGGCCCGGGAGCTCACCATGCGCTTCGGCGATTTCGTGGCCGTGGACAAGGTCAGCTTCCGCATCCGCCGTGGCGAGATCTTCGGCTTCCTTGGCTCCAACGGCTGTGGCAAGTCCACCACCATGAAGATGCTGACCGGGCTGCTGCCCGCCAGCGAAGGCCAGGCCTGGCTGTTCGGCCACGAGATCGATCCGAAGGACATCGATACCCGCAAGCGCGTTGGCTATATGTCGCAGGCGTTCTCGCTGTATGGCGAGCTGACCGTAAGGCAGAACCTGGCATTGCATGCGCGGCTGTTCGCGGTTCCGGCGGCGCAGATACCGGCGCGCGTGGCAGAGATGGTGGAGCGCTTCGCGCTGGCCGACGTACTCGACACATTGCCGGCCAACCTGCCGCTTGGCATCCGCCAGCGGCTGTCGCTGGCCGTGGCGATGGTGCACAAGCCCGAACTGCTGATCCTCGACGAGCCTACCTCCGGCGTGGACCCGGTGGCGCGCGACAACTTCTGGCGGCTGCTGATTGGCCTCTCTCGCAATGAGCGCGTGACCATCTTTATTTCGACGCACTTCATGAACGAGGCCGAGCGCTGCGACCGCATCTCGCTCATGCACGCCGGCCGCGTGCTGGTCAGCGACAAGCCGGTGGAACTCGTGCGCAAGCGCAATGCGACGACGCTCGAGGAAGCCTTCATTGCCTACCTGACCGATGCGAGCGGGCCGGCGCCCGTCGAAGTGCCGGCCCAAGCCAGGCCACAGGAAGCCACAGCCGAGCCGGCCCTGTACCGCCAGCGCTTCAGCTTGCAGCGAGCGCTGACGTACATGTGGCGCGAAGCGCTGGAACTGCGCCGCGACCCGGTGCGTGCCACGCTGGCCCTGGTCGGCTCGCTGGTGCTGCTGTTCGCGATGGGCTACGGCATCGGCATGGATGTGGAAGACTTGCGCTTCGCCGTGCTCGACCACGACCAGACCGTGCTGAGCCAGGACTACGCGCTGAATCTGTCGGGCTCGCGCTATTTCATCGAACGCCCGCCGATCACGGACTATGGCGACATGGACCGGCGCCTTCGCAACGGTGAACTGGCATTGGCCATCGAGATACCGCCCGGCTTCGGACGCGACGTGCAGCGCGGCGCCCGCGCACAGGTCGGCGTATGGATCGACGGCTCCATGCCGTCGCGCGCCGAGACCGTGCAAGGTTATGTGCAGGGCATGCACCAGG
This sequence comes from Cupriavidus sp. UYMMa02A, assembly GCA_001725945.1. Classification (GTDB taxonomy): domain Bacteria; phylum Pseudomonadota; class Gammaproteobacteria; order Burkholderiales; family Burkholderiaceae; genus Cupriavidus. Next base: position 83,081 of record LRMT01000020.1, read on the forward strand.
GCTGGCTGCTTGACCAGATGCGGCACCGCTACGGGCAGGACGCCGTCAGCACCGCCACGCTCGAAACGCGCTTTCGCTACAACCCCGACGTGAAGAGCCTGCCCGCGATGGTCCCGGCGATAATCCCGCTGTTGTTGCTGATGCTTCCCGCCATGTTGACCGCGCTGGCCGTCGTACGGGAAAAGGAGTTGGGCTCCATCACCAATCTGTACGTGACACCGGTCACGCGCACGGAATTCCTGCTGGGCAAGCAGTTGCCATACGTGGCCCTCGCCCTATTCAACTTCCTGCTGATGGCGCTGCTGGCCGTGACTGTGTTCGGTGTGCCGATCAAGGGCAGCTTCGCGACGCTGGCGCTCGCCGCGCTGATCTACGCGTTCTGCGCCACCGGCATCGGCATGCTGGCGTCCACGTTCACGCGCAGCCAGATCGCTGCGATGTTCTTTGCCATCATCGGCACCATGATACCGGCCGTGCAGTTCTGCGGCATGCTGGTGCCCGTGTCATCGCTGGAAGGGTCTGCACGGCTGGCCGGGCTGGCTTACCCGGCCACGCACATGCTCACGATCAGCCGCGGCGTGTTCAACAAGGCACTGGGCCTGCATGACCTGAGCGCGTCGTTCTGGCCGATGCTCGTGGCCGTGCCAGTGATTTTCATCGCCACCGCGGCGTTGCTGAAGAAGCAGGAGCGCTGACCATGCGGCACCTTGCCAATATCTACCGGCTTGGCATCAAGGAACTATGGAGCCTGGTGCGCGACCCGACCATGCTGGTGCTGATCGTCTATGTATTCAGCGTGTCGGTCTACACGGGCGCCACGGCCGTGCCCGAGACGCTGCATATGGCGCCGATCGCCGTGGTCAACGAAGACGCATCACCGCTGGCCGAGCGCATCATCTCCGCGTTATACCCGCCGCAGTTCGCGCCACCGCGCCAGATATCGCCAGCGCAGATGGACAAGGGCATGGACGCCGGCGACTACACCTTCACGCTCGACATTCCGCCCCAACTTCCAGCGCGACGTGCTCGCCGGGCGCTCGCCGGCCGTGCAGCTCAACGTGGATGCCACGCGGATGACGCAGGCATTCAGCGGCAGCGGCTACATCCAGCGCATCTTCACGGACGAGGTGAACGAGTTCGTGCAGCGCTACCGCGGCACCACGCCAGCGCCGGTAGACCTGGCATTGCGTGCTCGCTTCAACCCGAACCTCACGCAGTCGTGGTTCGGCGGGCTCACGCAGATCATCAACAACGTCACGATGCTGTCGATCATCCTGACCGGCGCCGCGCTGATCCGCGAACGCGAGCACGGGACCATCGAGCACCTGCTCGTGATGCCGGTCACGCCGACCGAGATCATGCTGGCCAAGGTGTGGTCGATGGGGCTGGTGGTGATGGCGGCGGCCATGCTGTCGCTGGTGTTCATCGTGCGTGGCGCGTTGCATGTGCCCATCGAGGGGTCGCTGCTGCTGTTCATGGCGGGGGTCGCGCTGCACCTGTTTGCGACGACCGCGATGGGGATCTTCCTGGCGACTGTCGCGCGCAACATGCCGCAGTTCGGGATGCTGATGGTATTGGTCCTGCTGCCGCTGCAGATGCTTTCAGGTGGCAATACGCCGCGCGAAAGCATGCCGCAGATCGTGCAGGACATCATGCTGGCGGCGCCGACGACGCATTTGTGGCGCTCGGACAGGCGATTCTCTTCCGCGGCGCGGGGATTGACGTTGTCTGGAAGCCGTTTCTGGCGTTGCTGGTGATTGGCGTGGTGCTGTTTGTGCTGTCGCTGAACCGGTTTCGGAAGACGATCAGTCAGATGGCGTAAACGGCCGAAGGTGGCAGGCTGCTGCCCGGGCTCTCGTCAGAGGCCTACTTGAAATGCCCGTTGTCCGCTCCCCTCTCCCGCGCAGTGGGAGAGGGGTTGGGGGAGAGGGCAAGCGTCTCCACGAAGCGCAGCGCATCGTCTTGCAGGCGCCGGCCCTCTCCCCCCGCCCCTCTCCCGCAAGCGGGAGAGGGGAGAAAACCGCTAGCGACTTCGACCTTACTGCGCCGTCGAGCCTCCGTCAGCAACCCAGGTAGCCCCTCGCACCTCAGCCGCCATTGGCGAGCACAACATCAGCGCCAGGCCACCCAACTGCTCGGGCGTAACGATCTGACCAGACGGCTGTGGAGCCGGTCACGAGCGCGGTCTTTCCGTTCAGGGTAGTCATGGCAATGCGGCTTCAGAAATTGCGGGAAGCGGTCAGAGCGATCAGACCAGGCCGGTCGTGTAGTAGACCAGGATGACGAAGAACACCGCCAGCGTCTTGATCATGGTGACGGCGAAGATGTCGCGGTACGACTCGCGGTGCGTAAGGCCGGTCACGGCCAGCAGCGTAATCACGGCGCCGTTGTGCGGCAGCGTGTCCATGCCGCCGCTGGCCATCGATACCACGCGGTGGAGCACTTCCATCGGGATGCCGGCCGCCTGCGCACCCTGGATGAACGTATCCCCCATGGCCGCGAGCGCAATGCTCATGCCGCCGGACGCGGAGCCGGTAATGCCGGCCAGCGCGCTCACGGAAACCGCCGCGTTGACGAGCGGATTCGGGATGCTGCGCAGCGCGTCGCCCACCACCAGGAAGCCCGGCAGCGCAGCGATCACGCCGCCGAAGCCGTATTCCGAAGCGGTGTTCATGGCCGCCAGCAGTGCGCCGCCCACCGCGGCCTTGCTGCCTTCGGCAAAGCGCTGGCGCACTGTGCCGAACGCGGTCACGACCACAAGCAGGATACCCATCAGCAGCGCGCCTTCCACGGCCCAGATCGCGACCACCGAGGCGACCGGCACGGTTACCGGCTTGGCCAGACCGGGCAGTTCCAGCGCAGCGGACGCACCGTACCACTGCGGGATCATGCGCGTCAGCACAAAGTTGGACACGCCGACCAGCACCAGCGGGGCGACGGCCAGCAGCGGGTTCGGAAGCTGGGCCGTCTCGATCGGCTCCGGCTCGTTCACCAGCGACGTGCCATAGCCTTCGCCCTTCGCCATGGCGGCGCGACGACGCCATTCCAGGTAGCCCAGGCCGACCGCGATGATGAACAATGCACCGGCCACGCCCAGCACGGGCGCCGCCCAGGCGGTGGTCTTGAAGAAGGTGGTCGGGATAATGTTCTGGATCTGCGGCGTACCGGGCAGCGAATCCATCGTGAACGAGAACGCACCAAGCGCGATCGCCCCCGGCATCAGCCGCTTTGGAATATTGCTCTGCCGGTAGAGTTCGGCCGCGAACGGGTAGACCGCGAACACGACCACGAACAGCGACACGCCGCCATATGTCAGCAGTGCGCATACGGCGACGATCACCGCGTTCGCGCGCGAGCTGCCGATATAGCGGATGGCCGCCGCCACGATCGAGCGCGAGTAGCCGGACAGCTCGATGACCTTGCCGAACACGGCGCCGAGCAGGAACACAGGGAAATACAGCTTCACGAAACCGACCATCTTCTCCATGAAGATGCCGGTGAAGGCCGGCGCCACGGCCGACGGCTCAGTCAGCAGCACGGCGCCAAGCGCGGCCAGCGGGGCAAACAGGATGACGCTGTAGCCGCGATAAGCGGCAAGCATCAGGAAAGCTAGGGCAGCAACGACGATCACAAAGGACATGAAGTCTCCGCAAGGATTGTTCTTGGTCTGGGGAAATATAGGTCCCGGCGCTTGAGCGCGCCCGGCCACTTACATCTATGGCAGTCCGCACGGCCGGGATCCATGCGTCAGGGAACCGGGTCACATCGCACGGAGCATGCCAATACTATAAGTGATCGATAAGAACCTTATTGCGATATTCCTGAGCCGTTTGATCCAGCACCGTCTCGTTTTCGAGACGGCATGGAAAATCATTACTGCATTTCCGCTCGATTATGAGACTATCCGTCTCCCAATCGAGATGCATCATATGGAAACGTTGAGCGAAGCCGGAGACAACGTACTGGGTAACTACGATTCCGTCGCGCGCCGGGCCATGGAATCGCTGTTCCGCACGTTCGAGAATTTCAGCGAAGGCACGATCGTGGTCGACGTGCACGGCCGCGTGGTGTGGATCAACAAGCGTTATGCCGCGCGCTTCGGCTTTGCCGATCCACAGGAAGCGATCGGACTCGATTGCGAACGGGTCATTCCCAACAGCCTGCTGCGCGAGGTAGTGGCCACCGGCAAGCCGATCCTGCTCGACATCATGGAGGCCGGGCGCGAGCCGATGATCGTGATGCGCCTGCCAATCAAGGACGACGACGGCAATACCGTGGGCGCGGTGGGCTTCGCGCTGTTCGACGAGCTCAAGGCGCTGACGCCGCTGCTGTCGCACTACACGCGCGCCCGCGATGAGCTGGCCGCCACGCGGCGCACGCTGGAACAGACGCGCCGCGCCAAGTACACCTTTGCCAGCTTCGTCGGCAACTCGCCGGCGACGCTCGAGGTCAAGCGCCTCGCGCGACGGGCCGCGCAGGCCGATGCGCCGGTGCTGCTGCTGGGCGAAACCGGCACGGGCAAGGAACTGCTCGCTCACGCGATTCACGCCGCCTCGTTGCGCGCCGACCGGCCACTGGTCACCGTCAACGTGGCGGCCATTCCGGAGGCGCTGCTCGAAGTCGAGTTCTTCGGCGCGGCGCCGGGCGCCTACACCGGTGCGGAACGCAAGGGGCGTGTCGGCAAGTTCGAGCTCGCCGACGGCGGCACGCTGTTCCTCGACGAGATCGGGGACATGCCGATCTCGCTGCAGAGCAAGTTGCTGCGGGCGCTGCAGGACAAGGAGATCGAGCCGATCGGCTCGAACCGCATCATTCGATCGGACGTGCGCATCATCGCTGCCACCTCGGCCGACCTGCCCGCGCTGGTGGAGGAAGGCAGGTTCCGCGCGGACCTCTACTACCGGCTCACGTCGTGCCGATCTGCGTGCCGCCGCTGCGCCAGCGCCAGGCGGACCTGCTGCCGCTTGCCTACGCAATGCTTGAGGAAATCTGCACGCGTACGGAACGCGACGCGCCCGTGCTGTCGGACTGCGCACTGCGTTTGCTCGGCGAACACGACTGGCCCGGCAACGTCCGCGAATTGCGCAACACACTCGAGCGCCTGGTGATGATGCACGATGGCGGCGCGGTCGATGCATCGATGCTGGCCCCGCTGCTTGGCCGGCGCGCGGTCACGGCTCCGGCCGCTGCGCCCGTGGCAGCTCCGCTGCCCACGCAGACGCATACACCAGTGCAAGTACCGCCACCGGATCCGCTCGGGTACGCGCAGGCGATGGCGCAGTATGAAGCCGCATACCTGTCACAGGCCCTGGCCGCGAGCCATGGCAACGTGCTGCGCGCGGCCAGGGCCATCGGCATCAGCCGCGCGGCGTCTACAAGAAGCTGGTGGCGCACCGCGCGCCGGCCGAATGGCGCCGGCCGGCATGTCGGAGACCTGAGCGCAGTCAGTGGACCGGATGGCTCGCGGCGATGGTCTGGCCGATCATCGTCGCCGTGGCGGCGGACAGCGTCCAGCCAGGTGCCCGTGGCCCGTGTTGTAGAACACGCGCGCGGCACGGCCACGTGAGACGCGCGGCATCATGTCGGGCATCATCGGCCGCAGGCCCGCCCATGGCACCGCGCGCGAGGTCTCGATATCGAAATTGCGCCGCACCCATGACACCAGAGGCGCAATGCGGTCAGCGCGAATATCGCGGTTGTGGCCGTTGAACTCCGCGGTGCCGGCCACGCGGAAGCGGTCGGCACCGAGCCGGCTGGTCACGATCTTGGCGCTCTCATCGAGCAGGCTGACGTACGGCGCGTTCTTCACGCTGCATTCGTCATCGAGATGCACAGTAATCGAGTAGCCCTTGACCGGATAGACATTGAGCCGGTCACCCAGCATCGCGGCGATATGGCGGCTGCCCACGCCGGCGCACACCACAACCGCCGTGCCGGCGATCTCACGCTCGCCGCCATCCTGCCCCGCAGCCACGGCGGCTTCCGACGCAGCTACGCGCATCGTCACACCATCCGCGCGTTGGTCCACGGCCTTCACATCGACGCCATGCACAAAGCTCACGCCGAGCCGCTCGCACGCACGAGCAAGACCACGCGTGAACTTGTGGATGTCGCCGGTGGAATCGGACGGCGTGTAATAGCCGCCGTAGTAGCTGCCCTGCAGCGTAGGCTCGATCGCGCGGATCTCTTCCGGCGTGACGGCATGGCGATCCAGTCCGCCCTCCACCAGCATCCGGTTGGTGCGGCCCGCAGCCTCGAAGCTCGGGCAGTCATGATAGACGTGCAGGATGCCGCGGCGCTCGAGGTCGAAGTCGATCTGCTCGCGCTCGGCCATCTCGAACAGGTGTTCGCGCGCGGCAATGGCCAGACGCGTGGTCTCGATGGTGTTGGCGCGGTAACTGCGCAGGTGGCCGACGAATTCGCCTAGCCACGAGTACTTGTGCCACGACGGACGCGGATTGAGCAACAGCGGCGCGTCGCGCCGCATCATCCATTTCAGGCCCTTGAGCAGCGTGCCGGCGTTGTTCCAGACCTCCGCGTTGCACGCGGAAAGCTGGCCGCCGTTGGCGAACGAAGTTCCATCGCCGGATAGTGGTGACGGTCCAGCACGGTAACGCGATAGCCCTGTTTCGCGAGGGTATAGGCGGTCGTGACGCCGGTAATGCCGGCGCCGATGACGAGCATGTGAGACATGACAGATTGTCCTGAAGCAAGGATGAATTTGACCGTTGCCGGTCCCCTGCCCCATCTGTCCGTGGTACCTGAGAGCTTGGACATGGCCATGCCATGCCGTCCCCTTCGGTGGGCGCGTAGCGCCTCTCTCCAGATCTGTACTTGCGACGCCACAGTCCTGTGTGCCTGAGAGTTTCCGGGGCGGTTGCTCCGTCGGCGCCGGACGCGCCTGGCGGCGTTCCGGTCTCTCCTGCGATGTCGCACGATGCCGGAGGGTGATCCGGCACCGCTTTCTCGGCAGGCCATGAGCCTGTCCAGTGGCGATGATAGCTTGAAGCGGGTGCGTGCGGGGAGTCGGGTTATCCCCACGAAAGTGGAAGCCGTCAGACGAGTGGCCACCCAGCCGCCACACGCGGAAAACGTGCGTTGCCCGTCGCCCATCGACGCACGCGGCAACCCCCACTAACTCAGATCACACCCTGCGCCAGCATCGCATCCGCCACCTTCACGAAGCCCGCAATATTCGCCCCTTCGACATAGTTCACGTATCCCCCATCCTTCTGCCCATGGTGAATGCAGTTCTGGTGGATATCCTTCATGATCGCGTGCAGCTTCTCGTCAACCTCGGCATGGTGCCAGGACAAGCGCATCGCGTTCTGCGACATCTCCAGACCCGACGTGGCCACGCCGCCGGCGTTGCTGGCCTTGCCCGGCGCATAGAGGATCTTCGCGTCGACGAAGCGGTCCACGGCCTCGAGCGTCGAAGGCATGTTCGCGCCTTCGGCCACGCAGACCACACCATTGCCGAGCAGGGTCTCGGCGTCGTTGCCGTCGAGTTCGTTCTGCGTCGCGCACGGCAGCGCCACATCGGCGGGCACATGCCACGGCGTGCGGCCAGCCTCGAAGGTCATGCCCTGGCGAGCGGCAAAGTCGGACAGGCGGCCACGCTCTTCGTTCTTGAACGCCATCACTTCGGCAAGCTGTTCGGTGGTCATGCCCTGCGGGTAGTGCAGCACGCCGCCGGAGTCGGACAGCGTCAGCACCTTGGCGCCCAGCTCGATGGCCTTCTCGGCCGCGTATTGCGCCACGTTGCCCGAGCCGGAGATCAGCACGCGCAGGCCGTCGAAGCCCATGCCGCGGCGATGGAGCATTTCCTGCGCAAAATACACGGTGCCGTAGCCGGTGGCTTCGGGGCGCATCAGGCTGCCGCCGTAGGCGAGGCCCTTCCCGGTGAACACACAAGCGGACTGGTTCGACAGCTTCTTCATCATGCCGGCCATGAAGCCGACCTCGCGCGCGCCCACGCCGATGTCGCCAGCCGGGATATCGGTGTCCGGGCCAAGGTGGCGGAACAGCTCGGTGACCAGCGCCTGGCAGAAGCGCATCACTTCAGCGTCCGACTTGCCCTTCGGGTCGAAGTCCGAGCCGCCCTTGCCACCGCCCATCGGCAGCGTGGTCAATGCATTCTTGAAAGTCTGCTCGAAACCGAGGAACTTCAGCACCGACAGGTTTACCGTCGGGTGGAAGCGCATGCCGCCCTTGAACGGGCCGATGGCCGAGCTGTGCTGCACGCGGAACGCGCGGTTGACCTGCACGCGGTTCTGGTCGTCGGTCCAGGCCACGCGGAACTGGATCACGCGCTCGGGTTCAACGAGGCGTTCAAGCAGCGCCTGGTCCGCATAGCGCGGGTGACGCTCGACAAACGGCCAAAGCGTCATCATGACTTCCTTCACGGCCTGGAGAAACTCAGGTTGACCGGGGTCGCGCCGGGCTACGCCGGCCAGGAATGCGTCGAGGGAGGGAGAATTCACGGGATGTCTCTGCTGTGCTGGAAAGAGCGGCCGCGCCGGATGCGTGCCGACTTGCGTGCCGTAAGCATTGCGCGTGACCTGCGGAACAGGCCCGGGCGGCGCAATTGTTAATACATTGAGAACCGCGACGAATGTATTAACGAGGCAACACTTTACCACTCCGTGGCAACGCCTCGACAGTCACAACTGCTGTGCCCCCTCCGGATGCGACCCGGAAATCGCGGTCATGCGATCAGCAGCTTCGGACCAGCCTGCCGCAGCGCCTCCGCCAGCGTCGGTTCCGGCGCCATGTCGGTGACCAGCCAGGCGGCCTGATCGAAGTGGCGGATGGTCACGCCGGTGTTGCGGCCAAACTTCGTGTAATCGGCCACCACGCAGGCAACGTCGGCTGCGAGCAGCATGCGGCTGCGCAGTTCGGCCGCGCCGCGCGAAAAATCACAGATCTCGCCACGGGGGGTGACACCGCCGATGCCGATGAAGGCGAAGTCGGCGTGATAGCGCGAGACCTGCTCGATGGCGTCCCACCCGTGGGTGGCATCCTCGTTCTCCTGCAATTCCCCACCGAGCACGATCACGCGATTGCCGTTGCGCCGCCCGAGCAGCAGCGCGATCGACAGGTCGTTGGTATAGACCAGCAGATTGTGATGGCCCTGCAGCGCCTGTGCCACGGCGTGTGTGGTAGTGCCGTAATCGAGGATCAGCGATGCGCCGTCCGGCACCAGCTCCGCTGCACGCTGGCCGATGGCGCGCTTGCCCTCGGCGTTGATCGCGGCACGGGTCTGGGTGTCAGGCTCGGTACGGTCCGGGGCCAGCGCGCCGCCGTGCGTAAGCACCAGCAGGCCGCGCTCGGCCAGCACATTGAGGTCGCGCCGGATGGTCTCGCGCGAGACGCCGAGTTCCGCCACCAGCGCGCTGATGGCCAGCGCACCGGTCACGGCAAGCTGGTTGAGGATGAATTTCTGCCGCTGTTCGGCCAGCACATGGACTCCGGAAGGGACGGACAAGTGCGCCGATTCTAGCCGAAGGCTGCCCGGCGGACGTCCGGCAGCGACTTCGTTCAGCCCCAGGGCAGCGTGACTGTCTTCAGGTTGGTGAAGCTCTTGACCGCCTCCTGCACGCCTTCCTTGTAGCCAAGGCCCGAGTCCTTGATGCCCCCGAACGGCGTCAGTTCGATCCGGTAGCCCGGCACTTCCCACAGGTTGACGGTGCCAACGTGCAACGCATTGGCGATCTTCGTGAAATCGTCCATGCGGTTGGTACACACGCCCGACGACAGTCCGAACGCCGTGCCATTGGAAATGCGGATGGCGTCATCCACGTCCCTGAACGTGATGATCGGCGATACCGGACCGAAGGTTTCCTCACGCACCACGGTCATCGACGGATCGACACGATCGAGCACGGTCGGCGAGTAGCTGGCGCCATTGCGCTGGTTGCCGACCAGCAGCCGTGCGCCCTGTGCAACGGCCTCGTTCACGCGCGCTTCGAACAGCGCTGCGGCCTGCGCATCGATCACGGTGCCCATGTCGACGCCGCGGTCCATCGGGTTGCCATAGGTCCACGCCCGGGTCTTCTCGACCACGAGTTCGGTGAAACGCACGGCCACTGCCTCATGCACGAGCATGCGCTTGACCGCTGTGCAGCGCTGGCCGGAGTTCTTGTAGGAGCCCTGCACGGCCAGGTCGGTGGCGCGGTCGAGGTCGGCATCATCGAGCACGATCAGCGGATCGTTGCCACCGAGCTCCAGCACCACACGCTTGTAGCCGGCCTTGTTGGCAATGTACTTGCCGATGGAAACGCCGCCCGTGAACGTGATCAGGTCGACCAGCGGATGCGTGATGAGCTCGTCGGCAATCTCGCGCGGGTCACCCGTGATCACCTGCAGCATCTGCGGCGGCAAGCCGGCTTCATACAGCAGGTCGGCCAGGTAATACGCCGACAGCGGCACCTTCTCCGACGGCTTGAGCACCATGCGGTTGTTGGTCGCCACGGAGGGCGCCACCTTGTGCGCGACCTGGTTCATCGGGTGGTTGAACGGCGTGATGGCGCAGATCGCACCCAGCAGCGGCTCGCGCTGCGTCATCACGCGGCGGCGCTTGCCGTGCGGCGTGAGGTCGCACGAGAACATCTGGCCATCGTCGCGCAGCGTCTCGGTGGCGGCGAAACCGAGCACGTCGGCCACGCGGCCGATCTCGTAGATCGAGTCCTTCTTCGACAGGCCGGACTCCAGCGTGATCAGGTCCGATGCCTCTTCCGTGCGCTCGCGCAGCAGCGCGGCGGCGCGATCAAGGATGGCCGCACGCTCGTAACGGGTCAGCGTCGATCGATAACCGTGCGCAACCTCATAGGCGCGGCGCACATCTTCCACCGTGGCCTTGGGCACGGTGCCGACGAGCGTGCCGTCATACGGGTTGCGCACTTCGATCACGCGCTCGCGCACGACCTTCTGGCCGTCGATGCGCAGCGCTTCGGCGCGGAACTGGGGGCTGACTGCCTGGTCGGGGAACTGGGGGGCATTCATGGTCGGTCTCCGGATTGCGTTCACAGGATGGGCGGCTCAGTGCAGATGGTTGTCAGGCGTTCCCCTGCGCGGGGTCGACGGCGGCATGCATGCGGACGCGGCCGCGTTCGACGTGCTCGCGCATCAGGCGTGCGGCCAGGTCGCCATCGCGCGCGGCGATGGCGGAAACGATCTCGCGGTGCTCGCGCGTGGAATCCGGCATGGCGCTCCGGTTGCCGGAAAGCGCCTCGCGGCGGAACAGCGTCAGTTCCTTGACCAGCCCCCGGTAGGTGTCGATGAGCTTGCCGTTTCCGGTCAGCTCGACCATGCGGTCATGGAAGGCCAGGTTCAGGCGCGTGTACTCGTCAGGATCCTGCGCCCCGCTGGCCCGGGCGAGTTCCTCGACAAAAGCGCGCAGTTCGCGCAGGCCCTCAGCGGTGATGCGTGCGGCCAGCGAGCGGCCAATATGCTCGTCCAGTACCGCCCGCAGCTCATAGATCTCGTCGGCCTCCTGCAGCGAGATGGCACGCACGAAAACGCCGCGGTTTTTTCCATGCGCAGCAACCCGGCCTGTTCCAGCGCCCGGAAGGCCTCGCGCACCGGACCGCGCGACACATTGAGTTGCCCCGCCACCTCGATCTCGTTGAGCTTGGCGCCCGGGGCGAGTCCGCCGGACATGATCCGCGTTTCCAGTTCGCGCTGAACCAGCGTGGTCAGCGACTGGTTCTGCAGGATCGAGATTTCGCTCGCAAGCGGGACTTGGCTTGACATGAAGACTCCGGTGGTTCGGCGCTCATGCGCCACAGCAGGTTGCTGGCTGCATTAGACCAAGCGGCCTTGCGCACTGTCAACAATCAACAAATACCCGGCACAGAATGTTGTTCGTTATCGAATAACTTTTCCGACCCTTTTACAAACACCTAATAATCAATAGGTTATGAAATTTAATTGGCTATAAAGTCACTTTATATAGATGCAACATTCTCAACACATTGACACAAAATGCCAACTACAATGCCAGGGAAGCCGGCAGCCAGATCAGCCAGGTACTGATCAGACAAAGACCTTCCGTCCCAAAACCAGGAGCCCGACCATGATCCGCGGCAACGACCCGATCCTTCTGACCCCCGGCCCCCTCACCACATCGCTGGCCACCAAGCAGGCGATGCTGCGCGACTGGGGATCGTGGGATACCGCCTTCAACGCCATCACCGGCAGCCTGTGCGAGGACCTGGTAGGCATCGTCCATGGCGAGGGAACGCACGTCTGCGTGCCGATGCAGGGCAGCGGCACCTTTGCCGTCGAAGCCGCCATTGCCAACGTGGTGCCGCGCGACGGCAAGGTGCTGGTGCCGCAGAACGGCGCCTACTGCCAGCGCATCCTGAAGATCTGCAAGGTGCTGGGCCGCGCGCACGTAGAACTGCCGATTCCCGAAGACCAGCCGGCCACGCCGGCCGCGATCGAAGCCGCGCTGGCACGCGACCCGTCCATCACGCATGTGGCGCAGGTGCATTGCGAGACCGGCGCGGCGTGCTCAACCCGCTGCCCGAGATCGCCGCGCTGTGCGCGCGCCTCGGCAAGGGGTTGATCGTCGATGCCATGAGCTCGTTCGGCGCGATCGAAATCGATGCGCGCGCCATGCCGTTCGACGCGCTGGTCGCGGCCACCGGCAAGTGCATCGAGGGCGTGCCGGGCATGGGTTTCGTGCTGATGAAGAAGACGGTGCTGGAAGGCTGCCAGGGCAACAGCCATTCGCTGGCGCTGGATCTGCATGACCAGTACACGTACATGCAGAAGACCACGCAGTGGCGCTTTACGCCGCCCACCCATGTGGTGGCGGCGTTCCGCACGGCGCTGGACCAGTACCTCGAAGAAGGCGGCCAGCCGGTGCGCGGCGAGCGCTACCGCCGCAACTATGAAACGCTCGTGCGCGGCATGGCCGCGCTGGGCTTCCGGCCGTTCCTGTCGCCCGATGTGCAGGCCCCCATCATCGTGACGTTCCACGCGCCGGCCGATTCACGCTATGACTTCCGGAAGTCTACGAAAAGGTGCGTGCGCGCGGCTACATCCTGTACCCGGGCAAGCTGACGCAAGTGGAAACGTTCCGCGTGGGCTGCATCGGTGCAATCGACCACAATGAGATGCGCAACGTCGTCACGGCGATCGACGAGACGCTGCGCGAGATGGGCATCACCATGCAACCCGAGGCGCTGGTGCGGGCAGCCTGACCACGCCTGTTTCCAGCCCACGCTCCGCTCGTCTCCCCCTGCCGGCGGGAGACGGGCGGACCATGCCAGAGTCACGACACACCCCATTCATGCCCCTTCCCGCCGACTTCCACGGCGCGGCGTTTGCCGCCGTCATGCTTTCCGCGCTGATGCACGCCTCCTGGAACGCCATCGTCAAGGTCGGTGCGACCGGCTTTCGTCGATGGCGCTGATCGACACGTTTTGCCTGCTGGCCTCGGCGCCCTTGCTGTTCTTCGTGCCATTGCCTGGGCCGCAGGTATGGCCGTTTCTGCTGGCTACGGTGGCACTGGAAGTGGGATACAAGCTGTCGCTGGTAGCGGCCTACGACCGCGGCGATTTCAGCCAGGCCTATCCGCTCATGCGCGGTTCGACCCCCATGATGGTCGCGATGATCCTGCTGCTGACCGGCGCCGAACGCCTGGGACCCGGCGGCTATGCCGGCATCGCACTGATCTGCTGCGGGCTGGTCAGCCTGGTGCGCTGGCGGCAGCAGGCGCCCGACCTGCTCGGCTTCGCGCTGCTGGCGGGCGCGTGCCTGGCCGGCGGCACGGTCATCGACGGCACGGCCGTCAAGCGCTATGGCGAGGTCTTCACGTATATCGTCTGGCTGCAGGCGATGTCGCACATCTTCATGCCGTCCTACGCCTTCGTCCGGCGCGGCCAGGCACTGGTGACGCTGCTGCGCAGCGAATGGAAGCGCGCCTGGATCGGTGGCATCAACCGCGTGGGCTCATACGCGCTGATGCTGTGGGCGATGACGCAGGCACCGGTAGCCAAGCTGGCGGCGCTGCGGGAATCCAGCGTCATCTTCGCCGCGCTGCTTGGCTACTTCCTGCTGCGCGAACCATTCGACCGGCGCCGGCTTGCCGCCACGGCGCTGGTGCTGGCAGGCATCGTCACGCTGCAGCTCGCGCGGTAGCGCCCCGGTGGCGGCTCACTCGATGCTGATCTTGCCCTGCTCGATCACCATCTTCCAGCGCTTGAGTTCCTGGTTCTCGAACTGCACGAACTGCTCGGGCGTATTGGCTACCACCTCGAAGCCGTTCTCGGCGAGCTTGTCGCGCATCTTCGGTTCGTTGAGCGCGCCGACCAGCGCTCCATGCAGACGGCTCTTCACCTCGGGCGGCAAGCCGCGCGGCGCGGCGATGCCTGCCACGAATAGACCTCAACGTCCTTCACGCCGCCTTCGGCCATGGTCGGTACATTGGGCAGCACCGCGGCGCGCTTGTCGGACGTCACCGCCAGCGCGCGCAGCTTGCCGCTGCGGATGTGCTGCAGCACCGCATTGATATTCTGGAACGACACATCGACCTGCCCGGCCAGCAGATCGGAGATCGCCGGCGCACCACCCTTGTATGGCACGTGCAGGCCTTCGGTGGCGCTCTTCTGCCAGAACAGGGCCGCGGTCAGGTGGTCCGACGAACCTGCGCCCGAGGTCGCGAAGCTGACCTTGCCCGGGTTCTTCTTCATGTAGCTGACCAGCTCCTGCAAGGTCTTCGCCGGGAAGCCGGGATTGGCCACCAGCACGTTGGGCGCACGCACGGCCACGGTGAGCAGGTCGAAGTCCCTGGCCGGGTCATAGGACAGGTTCTTCTGCAGGAACGGGTTCACCGCGTAGACGCCGATCGAAGCCACCATCATCGTGTAGCCATCCGCCGGCGCGCGCTTGACGAAGGTCGCGCCGATCGCGCCCGTGGCGCCCGGGCGGTTATCCACGACGAAGGGCTGGCCCAGCTTTTCATTGAGCGGCACGGCGAGCATGCGCGCAATCGTGTCGGTCGAGCCGCCGGCCGGGAACGGCACCACCACCGACACCGGCTTCTGCGGCCACGCCGGGCTCGCCGCCATGGCCGCACCGCTGGCCACGGCGACGGCGGCAAGAGATGCCACTGCAATGCCCGCACTGGCACAGCGGCGCAGCAGCATGGAAAGATCGATCATTGTTGTCTCCTGTTGATTGGTGGCGCTGCATGTTGTGTGCGTGCGGCAACCCTTACCGGACCATGCAAGGCGCCTTGTTGTTGAACTTCCAGCCTGGTATCAGGAACTGCATGGCGATGGCGTCGTCACGGGCGCCAGGCCCTTCTCCTGGTAGAGCGCATTGGCGCGCGCCAGCGCGTCCATGTCGAGTTCCACGCCGAGGCCAGGCGTCTTCGGAACCTGCACCATGCCGCCTTCGATCTTCAGCGGGCTGCGCGTCAGGTGCTCGCCGTCCTGCCAGATCCAGTGCGTGTCGATCGCGGTGATACGGCCCGGCGCGGCGGCTGCCACGTGGGTGAACATCGCCAGCGAGATATCGAAGTGGTTGTTGGAATGCGAACCCCAGGTCAGGCCCCACTCGGCGCACATCTGCGCGACGCGCACCGAGCCCTGCATGGTCCAGAAGTGCGGATCGGCCAGCGGGATGTCCACCGACTGCAGCCGTACCGCGTGGCCCATCTGGCGCCAGTCGGTGGCGATCATATTGGTGGCAGTCGGCAGACCTGTCGCCGCGCGGAACTCGGCCATGATCTCGCGGCCCGAGTAGCCGTCTTCGGCGCCGCACGGGTCTTCGGCGTAGGCCAGCACACCGTGCTTGTCGCGGCACAGGCGAATGGCATCGGCCAGCAGCCAGCCACCGTTCGGATCGAGCGTGACGCGAGCCTTCGGGAAGCGCTCATGCAGCGCGATGATGGCTTCCATCTCTTCATCGCCGCGCAGCACGCCGCCCTTGAGCTTGAAGTCGTTGAAGCCATAGCGCTCGTAGGCGGCTTCGGCCAGGCGCACCACGGCCTCGGGCGCATGGCCTCTTCATTGCGCAGGCGGAACCAGTCATTGCCGGCATCCGGCTCGGTGCGGTAGTCGAGCGTGGCGCGGCGGCGGTCGCCGATATAGAACAGGTAGCAGAGCATTTCCACCGCATCGCGCTGCTGGCCTTCACCGAGCAGGGCCGCCACGGGCACTTGCAAGTGCTTGCCAAGCAGATCGAGCAGCGCCGCTTCCAGCGCCGTCACGGCGTGGATGGCGATGCGCAGGTCGAAGGTCTGCAGGCCGCGGCCGCCGGCGTCACGGCCGGCAACGCGCGCGCGCGCGCGATTGAGCACGGCCTGGTACTGGCCGATGGGCTGTCCCACGACCAGCGGCCGCGCGTCTTCGAGCGTCTGGCGGATGCCTCCCCACCCGGCACTTCGCCCACGCCGGTGTTGCCCGCGCTGTCGCGCAGGATCACGATATTGCGGGTGAAGTACGGGCCATGCGCACCCGACAGGTTCATCAGCATGCTGTCGTGGCCAGCGACCGGCACCACGGCCAGCTCAGTCACGAGCGGCGTGGCGGCACTGTGGCCAGGGATGGCGGCTTGTGAAGCGTTCATGCGGACTGTCTCCGGAATCTGATTTGTCGTTCCTGCTGTCGCAGCGCTCTGGCTGCGGCTCGGCTGATGGCGTATGTCGTCGGCTGCGCAGGGCAGCGGGCTCAGCATACGTTATCAGTCGTCGTATAACTTACAACCGAGTATAATGAGGCCATCCCGGCCAGGTCAAGGCCGCAATTTCCCTACGCTCTTGTGACGACCATGTCCGACGCCCCGATGACTTCACCCGCACCCCTGCGCCGCCGCGGCCGCACGCTTGCCGAGGAAGTGGTGAGCGGCCTGGCCGAGCGCATCCGCCAGGGACAGCTCAAGCCCGGCGACAAACTGCCCACCGAATCCGAGGTCATGGCGACATTCGGCGTCAGCCGCACTGTTGTACGCGAGGCGCTGTCGCGCCTGCAGGCGAGCGGAATGGTGGAAACGCGCCACGGGATCGGCACCTTTGTTCTCGCACGGCCCGCGGAAACCCCGTCGCCGTTCCGCATCGACACCGCCGCCATGGGCACCGCCATGGATGTACTGGCGATGCTGGAATTCCGCGTGAGCCTGGAGGCCGAGGCCGCCGGCCTGGCCGCAACGCGCCGCAGCGACGAGCACCTTGCAGCGATGCGCCGCGCGCTCGACACCATGAAGCGCAATACGACCGAGGGAAGCGACGCCGTCGGCGCCGATTTCGAGTTCCACCTGTCCATCGCCCGTGCCACCGGCAACCGCTACTTCACCGACATCATGGGCCACCTGGGCACCATGCTGATCCCGCGCAGCCGCCTGCAGGTCAATACGCAGGAGCGCGCCCAGTACCTGGAACGCGTGCATATCGAGCACGAGAACATCTACGACGCCGTCGAGCGCCGCGATCCCGAGGCAGCCAAGGCCGCCATGCGCATGCACCTGACCAACAGCCGGGAACGCCTGCGCAAGGCCTCCGCCACCGCCTGAGCCCGCCTGCAGCGGCACGGTTGCGATCGTCCGCCTCATGTCATATGATGTCTTATGAGATTGGATCTTCCGCCCTGGCACGCCCAAACGGACTGGTTCGTGTGACCGCGGCCTCCGCACTACCCTTCCCTCTTGCAGGAAACCCAGACATGACGATTACCGGCGAAATGCTCATCGGCGCCCGTGCCGTGCGCGGCACCAGCGAACCCTTCCACGCCATCAATCCGGCCACTGGCGAGACCCTGGAACCCGTCTTCTACGGCTCTACCAGCGCCGACGTGGCACGTGCCTGCGAACTGGCCGAAGCGGCGTTCGAGGCCTACCGCGCGACGTCGCCCGAGCAGCGCGCGCGCTTCCTGGAGCCATTGCCGACCAGATCGAAGCGCTCGGCGATGCATTGATCCAGCGCGCCCATGCCGAAAGCGCGCTGCCTATCGCCCGCCTGCAAGGCGAACGCGGCCGCACCACGGGCCAGTTACGCCTGTTCGCCACCGTGCTGCGCGCCGGCCGGTGGCAGGCAGCCACGCTCGACAGCGCGCTGCCGGAGCGCACGCCGCCGCGCCCCGACCTGCGCATGCAGAGGATTGCGATCGGGCCCGTGGCGGTGTTCGGTGCCAGCAACTTCCCGCTCGCCTTCTCGGTCGCCGGCGGCGATACCGCCTCGGCGCTGGCAGCCGGCTGCCCGGTCGTGGCCAAGGCCCATCCCGCGCACCCGGGCACATCCGAGCTGGTCGGCCGCGCAATCCGCAAGGCGGTGGCCGATGCCGGCCTGCCCGAAGGCGTGTTCTCGCTGCTGACCGGCGCCGGCCACACGGTCGGCACGGAACTGGTTTCCCATCCCGCCATCCAGGCGGTTGGCTTCACGGGTTCGCGCAGCGGTGGCCTGGCGCTGATGCAGGTCGCCAGCAATCGTGCCCAGCCGATCCCCGTCTATGCGGAGATGAGCAGCATCAACCCGGTCTTCCTGCTGCCCGAAGCGCTGTCCGCACGCGGCGAAGCCATTGCGCGCGACCTGGCCGATTCGCTGGTGCTCGGCGTCGGCCAGTTCTGCACCAACCCGGGCCTGCTGCTGGCGCTCGAGGGCCCGGCACTCGATGCGTTCCGCGCGACGGCCGGAGCCGCGGTAAGCGCCAAGCCTGCGGGCATCATGCTGACACCGGGCATCCAGCGCGCGTCGAACACGGCATCGCCAGTCTGTCGGAGATCGCAGGCCTCTCTCGCACCGCAACAGGCCAGGCCAGCACGGGTCCGAACCAGGCCTGCGCGGCGGTCTCGAGACCACGGCGCAGCGCTTCATCGCCGATCCGCGCATGCACGCCGAAGTGTTCGGCCCGTCCACCGTGCTGGTGGCCTGCCGCGATGTGGAAGACATGCTAGCCGTCACGCGCGAACTGGAAGGCCAGCTTACCGCGACCGTGCAGGCCGACCAGGGTGACTACGCACTGGCCGCGCAACTGCTGCCGCTGCTGGAACGCAAGGTGGGCCGCGTGCTGTTCAACGGCTACCCGACCGGCGTGGAAGTGTCGTATGCCATGGTGCACGGCGGCCCGTTCCCCGCGACGTCGGATACGCGCACGACGTCAGTTGGCACCACGGCGATGGACCGCTTCCTGCGGCCGGTGTGCTACCAGAACGTACCCGCGGAACTGCTGCCGCCCGCGTTGCGGGACGGCAATCCGCTGAACCTCTGGCGCCTGAAGGACGGCCAGCCGGCGCAGGCCTGACAGCGCGACCCGGACCGCACGGCAAACCGCTGCGGCCCGGGGCGAGATCCGGCGGCCCCGGCAAAGCCCGGCTTCAGAACCGGTGCCGCAACCCCACGCTCACCGACCGGGCATCGTCCCCGCTTCCCGGGTCGATCGCGATGCTGTTGTTGGTGACGTTGCCGCCAGGGCTGTTGTGTACCAGCACCGCCCGCATATAGGCCGTTCTACTCCAGGACCACGCCACTGCTCTTGATGACCGCGCTCCACTTGCGCACCTCGGCGTCGATAAAGCGCGCAAACCCCGCGCTGTCGCCAGGCTCGGGCTGCAAGCCGAGCGCCGCAAGCTTGTTGCGGACGTCGCCATCGGACAGCACGGCGCTGGCATCATGGTTGAGCTGCTGCACGATGGCGGCGGGCGTGCGCGCCGGTGCCATCAGGCCGAACCAGCCATAGCCGACCACGCCCGGAAACCCCTGCTCGGCGAAGGTGGGCGCATCCGGATAGACCGGCGTGCGCTGTTCTGACGCTACCGCCAGCACGCGCAACCGGCCCGCCTTGATGAATGGCAGCGCCGACGTGATCGCCGTCAGCGTCGCATCTACGCGGCCCGCCAGCAGCTCGGTGTAGGCCGTTGCGTCGCCGCGGTAGTGTACGTTCAGCACCTTGAATTTCGACTGGGCCGCGAACAGTTCCGCTGTCAGGTGCGGCCCCGAGCCCGCGCCGGGCGAGGCAAAGGTGGCGCCGCCGGGCTTCGCCTGCGCCATCCGCACGAAGTCCGCGACCGTGCGCAGCGGCGAATCGGCCTTGACGATCAGGAACACCGGGCCGATTACGCGCGGGCCCACCGCTACGAAGTCCTTGTGGATGTCGTATTGCTGCGGCAGGCCGGCCGCCGTGTTGATGGCAAACGGCGCGGCGGCCCACAGCAGCGTGTAGCCGTCGGGCGCGGCACGCGCGAGCGTTTCGTTGGCGACACGAGTGCCGGCACCCGGCTTGTTCTCGACCACGAACTGCTGGCCGTACTTGCGGCTCAGCGCCTCGGCCAGCAGCCGGGCCGAGGTGTCGTTGGACCCACCGGGGCCATACGGGGAGATCAGACGCACCGTGCGCGACGGATACGTCTGCGCCAGCGCGGCCAGGGGGGCCAGGGCGGGCGCAGCCCCCAGCAGCAACAGGTCGCGCATGCGAGCAAGCATCGCCCTGCGCGATATCGTGCCTTGGTTTGCCTTCAGCTTCATGGGACCTCGCTCTTCAGGAAACGCGGCGTACAGCGGGGATGCGGTACTGGCCATCGATAAAGGCCGGCGCCGGATGGTAGAGGCGCAGGATCAGGTAGAACGATCCCGCCGGCGCCGGCAGCCAGTTCTCTGCCTGGGCGGGACGCTGATGCGAAATCGGGATGACCAGCCCGCCGTCGGGCTCCATGCGCAGGCCGGGCGTGCGGTCGCCCACGGCATAGCGGCCGATCTCGTTCGCGCTGAAGAATCGGTCCTCGCCGTACAGCGAGACCGACCAGACGCCTGCGCAGGCGGCAGCATGCCGGGCGGGAAGCGCAGCTCGTACGTGTGCGCGCCATGCAGCGGCTCGCGTCGGCATCGAAATCGGCCATCGCATAGATCGCCTCATCAGCCCGCAACGCACCGAGGCCCTTCATCGCGGTGCAGGCGCGCTGCAGCCAGTCGTCGCCATAGAGGCCGAGCTTCAGGCTGTAGCCCCAGCTCTTGCGGCCCTGGCTGCGCGTATGTGCCTCGATCAACTGCATGGCCTGGCGATAGGCATTTTCCAGGCCGGCGCGGATCTCCGCACGCAGTCCGGAGATGTCGACTTCATCCTCGATCTTGAGCCCGGCCTTGCGCAGCAGCGTCAGCACGCCCAGCTCCCGTTCGGCTGGCGGCAACTCGCGCAGCGCATTGAACAGGTTCTGGAAGAAGTCCAGCGCCTCGTTGCCGGTGTCGCTCCAGGTGCGCACGCATTGCGGCAGCGCCTTGCCCTGTGCATCGAGCGCAAAGCCGCGCTCGAACGCATGCGCGGCGGCCAGGTCGTCCGGCCCCTGCACGAGCACGCGCCCCAGCAGCCAGACGAGCGAAGTCGGGCAGTTCACGACATGGGCGCCCGCAGCCTGCTGGCCCGGTCCGACGAGCGTCACGGTACCGCCTTCGGCGGGCACGTTGCGCGGCCCCAGGTTCTCGAAGTTGTTGGTCCAGGCGTCCAGCAGCTCCACGACGTAGTAGCGGTCACGCTGGGGCAGCGGCGGCACGCGCAGCGTGACCGGCCCGTCGGCCAGGTTGATCCAGCCGCAGAAATAGAGCAGGTCATTGGCCGGCGTGACGACATCGCGGTCTTCGTGCGTCCACTGGCGCTCGCTTGCCGACAGCGTATTGACCGGCGCCCGGCCATAGCCGGTCGCCTTGCTGACCGCGGTCTGCAGGCGGCAGGTGCGCAAGGTCTCGATCAGCGGATAGCCGTAGATCACAAGCGGCAACGCGGCGGCGGCGACCAGCGCTTCCTGGCTGGAGCTATAGACGGGTGCGGAAAAGAACTGTGGCGCGGGATGGTTCATGCAGGGCTCCGAAGCATTCGTGAAGGGATAGCTGTCGCGCGCGGCGGCTCATTCCTGTGCCGCACCGCTCGACTTGACCAGTGCCGCCCAGGCCGCCGTATCGCTGCGCATCTGCGCGGCAAAGGCGCTGCGGGACTGAGGGGCGTAGCGCATGCCGAGCGTTTCGGCCTGCGCCTTGATGGCGGGATCGCGCATGGCTGCGGCCGTGGCGCGCTCAAGTCGGTCGACAATATCGGTCGGCGTGCGCGCGGGCGCGAACAAGGCGAACCAGCTGTCGACGCCGAACGCGACCCCGGATTCGGCAAACGTCGGCACATCGGGGAGCGCGGGCGAGCGCTCCGAGCCGGTGACGGCCAGCGCCCTCACCTTGCCGCCACGAATCAGCGGCAGCGTGCCGGCCAGGTCGGACATGGCCACGGGCAGCGTGCCGCCGATCACGTCGGTCAGCATCGGGTTGACGCCCTTGTACGGGATATGGCGCAGGTGGATGCCGCTCAATACGTTGAGGCTCTCGCCGGCCAGGTGGCCGCCCGAGCCAGTGCCCCACGAGCCATAGGTCAGGTCCGCGCCCGGCCGCTTGGCCGCCGTCATCAGCGCGCGCAGGTCGCGGCCGGCAAAGGCGGGACCGGCGATCAGCACATTGCCGCCATAGAAGAGCCGGCTCACGGGCACGAAGTCGCGCAACGGGTCATAAGGGAGTTTGGGGAAGATAGCCGGAGCGATCGCATGCGTGGCGGAGATGCCGAGCACCAGCGTGTAGCCGTCCGGCGCGGCACGCGCGACCTGCGCCGAGCCGATGGTGCCGGTCGCGCCGGCTACGTTCTCCACGACGACGGTCTGGCCAAGTTCCTTGGACAGGCCCGCTGCCAGCAGCCGGCCGACCACGTCGGTGCCGCCGCCCGCCGGAAACGGTACGACAAGGCGGATCGGCTTGTCGGGATAAGGCCCTGCGTGCGCGATGGGTGTGGCCGCGCAGAGTGCCGCCACGGCGAGCGCGCCCAGTCCGCGCAGCGCCATGCGCCGCCGCCGCAAGTGCGTCTGAAAGTGCATGCTTGTCTCCTTTTTTGTTGAGGCACTACTGCGAAGCAGGTACCGTCTGTGCGGGCATCCTTGCTACGGTGTCGGGTTGCGCGCCGTTCGTTACGGGGCGGCGGGCATGTCCGCGCGAAGCGTGACGACCGCGTCCGCCGCCACCAGCCCTTGCGCGGTGACGATGAAAGGATTGATCTCGAGCGTATCCAGCCGATCCCCCAGTTCCGACGCGAGTTGCGACACGCTGGCCAGCACCCGGGCTGCAGCGTCCAGGTCCACGCAAGGATGGCCCCGGTGCCCTTCGCACAGCGCGGCGGCCCGGCTCTCGCGCAGCATGGCGCGCGCCTGTTCGCGCGACAGGGGCGCCAGTCCGCAGGCGGTCTGGCGGAAGATCTCGACGGCCGTGCCGCCGATGCCCGCCAGCGCGACCAGCCCGAACACCGGGTCGCGCCGTACGCCGACCATCACCTCGCCCCAGCCGCGCACCATGCGCGCGACCAGCACGCCATCAAACTCGACGGCGTTGCCGCTGTCCGTGCGCATGCCGGCAACAGCCTGCGCCATGCGACCGAAGGCATCACGCACTGCCGGCGCGTCGCCAAGATTGAGCGCCACGCCGCCCACATCGCTCTTGTGCAGGATGTCGCGCGAACACAGTTTGACCACCACCGGGTAGCCGAGGTCTTCGGCAATGCGCACGGCCTCGTCGGCATCGCGTGCCAGGCCGTGCGGGGCCACCGGCACCCCGGCGTCGGCGAGCAGGCGCATGGCCTCGTACTCGGACAGCGCCGTGGCAGCGGGCGGTACATCGCGCAGCAAATCGGCCTGCGTCGCGCGTCGTGGATGCGTGCCTGCCGAGGCCTGCGCTTCGCGCGCATCTTCCAGCGCCGCCGCATGCGCCAGCGTGGCGACGGCTTCCACCGCGTGGCCCGGTTCGCGGAATACCAGGCAGCCGCGAGCTTCCAGCCACGCGCGCTTGTCGTCATCGACGATGCCGGACAGCAACAGCGGCGCGGCGTCCGGCTCCTCGCTCAGCGCGCCGATGGTTTGCTGCAGCTCCGGCCACAGCCGCGGGGCATTGGCGCCGCCGGCCAGGAATGCCGTGACGCAACCGTAGGCGCCACTGCGCGCCACGTTTGCGATGGCATCCATGAGCGCGCGGCTGCGCTACGACCTGCCCCGTCACGTCGATCGGATTGGCGGTGCTCGCGAACGGGATCGCGGCGCGCAGCGCCTCGGCCGCGGCATCGGGCATCGGCGGCAGCGGCAGGCCCAGCTCTTCGGCGCGGTCGGCCATCATGATGCCGACGCCTCCCGACACCGTGACGATCGCGAGCGGCGTGGTGGCCGCGGCGGCG
>LRMT01000021.1 GCA_001725945.1 Cupriavidus sp. UYMMa02A
ATGCCGCCAGCGTTCAATCTGAGCCAGGATCAAACTCTTCAGTTCAATCTCTGTGTGGAAGCCTCGCGGCTCCCTCGCTCTTTCGAGCGGTCGCTCACTCTCAGAAAACTGACTGACCAGATCCGAAGACCCAGTCACGTTTTACTGTGCGAGCACTTTGTAACTTTTGAAGCTCGAAGTCCGAAGACCTCGTGCGTCCGCTACCCAGCGCCCACACTTATCGGTTGTTTGGTTGTTAAAGAACTTCGCTGCCGGCTTTGCCGTTCAGCGCGCTGCGTTGTCTGCAGCAGAGAAACGAGATTATGAAGCGCTTTCTACGTTTCGTCAACCGGATCAGCAATCTTTTTGCTTCGGTCCGTCGCGCCAACTTCGCGCTTCCAACCACCCCATCGACCCCGCAACCCTTGCCAGCCCTGCTTTGCAGCGCCGCGTTGTGTTGCGAGGGGGCGAATATTAAGGCAGCGATCCGCGCTTGGCAAGCCCTTGGAAGAAATAATTCAACGAAACCAGAAAAGTGCATCATGCATTGCTTTTCTGCCCTTGCCGGGCAGCCCGAGGCAGGGGCTGCTCTCTCTATATATAAGGGTCGGTTGCGGCGTTAATACGCTGGTGCCATTTTCGGGCTCCAGCTATTGCCTGCAAGTCAAGCCGATGGAAATGCCTATGGAGTTCGCCGGCAGCCTGAAGAGGTTTGTCATGCACGGCACGATGGCTCATGATCAGGGACTTCAGCAACGCGGTACCGCATAAGCGGAAACCTCCATGACTATCCGGATCGTTCGACAGGGATCCCCGCGCGCCGCCGATGAGGGTCTTCGCATTGGCACTGTGCGCCGACCACCCCGGGGCGTACCCAAGGCGGAATTCGCCAGCCGCGATTTCTACGACGTCTGGTATCCCGTCCTCTCTCCCACCCCGGAGCTGGTCGCCCAGGCCCTGGCGGCCGACGACGACAAGGCCTGGCGCGCATTCGTCAGGCATTTCCGCAAGGAAATGGCCGCACCCGACGCCAGCCGCACGCTGGACCTGCTGGCTGCGCTGTCACACCAGACCAACTTCTCCGTGGGCTGTTATTGCGAGGATGAAGCGCACTGCCACCGCTCGGTATTACGCGAGCTGCTGGCCGAGCGCGGCGCAGTGATTGGCTGACAATATTCCCTCCGCCTTGCTCGTCCGTGCCCGCGCCAGCGGCTGGCTCCTGGCGCCCTTACCCCGCTCCGATTTCCGATGGTCCTGAATTTCGTCTGGCTCGGCTTCTTCCTGACTGCCTTCGTGGCCGCTTGCGTACGGCTCGCCAACGGCGACCTCGCCGTATTCCCCGCCATGCTGGCCAGCCTGTTCGACAGCGCCCGCACGGCGTTCGAGATTTCCCTGGGGCTGGCCGGGGTGATGAGTCTGTGGCTGGGCATCATGCGCATCGGAGAACGCGCCGGCGTCGTGGATGCCTTTGCCAGGCTGGTCAACCCGCTGCTGCGTCACTTTTTCCCCGGCGTGCCGCAGGGCCATCCCGCGCAGGGTGCGATGATGATGAATGTCTCGGCCAACCTGCTGGGCTTGGACAATGCCGCCACCCCGCTGGGCCTGAACGCCATGCGCGAACTGCAGACGCTGAATCCGCGCCCGAGATCGCCACCAACGCGCAGATCATGTTCATCGTACTGAACACGGCGGGCCT
This sequence comes from Cupriavidus sp. UYMMa02A, assembly GCA_001725945.1. Lineage (GTDB taxonomy): Bacteria > Pseudomonadota > Gammaproteobacteria > Burkholderiales > Burkholderiaceae > Cupriavidus. The sequence continues at coordinate 1,676 of LRMT01000021.1, forward strand.
GACCCTGATCCCGACCTCGGTCATCGCCATGCGGCAGGCGGTGGCGATCAAGCAAGGGCTGGTCGGCTTCAATGCCGCGGATATCTTCCTGCCGACATTGCTCGCGACCGGCGGCTCGTTCCTGGCGGGCCTGCTGGCCGTGGCCTGGGTGCAGCGGCTGAACCTGTTCCGGCCGGCGGTACTGGCGGCTCTTGCAGTGGCCGCACTGGGTCTGGGCGCGCTGCTGGCCTGGCTTCGCCACGCACCGCCGGGCCAGGTCGGCCAGCTTACAGCGCTGGCCGGCAGTGGCTTCATCCTTTCACTGATCACCGTGTTCCTGGTGTGTGGCGCGGTTCGGCGCGTCAATGTCTATGACGCCTTTATCGATGGCGCCAAGGAGGGCTTCGGCGTCGCGGTGCAGATCATTCCGTATCTGGTAGCGATCCTGGTCGCGATCGGCCTGTTCCGCGCCAGTGGCTGCATGGACATCGTGATGCATGGCCTGACTGCCGGGTTCGCCTGGCTTGGGCTGGACACCGAGTTCGTGCCCGCCCTTCCGGTCGGGCTGATGAAAATCCTCTCCGGCGCGGCGCGCGCGGCCTTATGGTGGATGTGATGACCACGTACGGCGTCGACTCCTTTCAGGGGCGGCTGGCGGCCATCATCCAGGGATCGACCGAGACGACCTTCTATGTTCTTGCCGTCTATTTCGGCAGCGTTAATGTGCGCAATACCCGTCACGCCTTAGCATGCGCGCTATTCGCGGATGTCGCGGGACTCGTCTGCGCTGTCGGGGCCGCGTATCTGTTCCGCTAGAGAAAGCGCCTCTCGCAACTCACAGGCCCGAAAGCAAACCCGGTTTGTTGTACTCACACAACGATGTTGTGTCAGAAAGCAAACATTTCCGGGAGCCAGCTTGGTGCGTCGCAACAAAGCGTGTATAGTGAAGTCTGTCTCCTCCACCACCTCGGTGGATTCCAACCCGCGCAGAACCCTGCGCGGGTTTTGCCCAATTTCGGCGAAAGGTCCTGCCACCATTGGATTTACTCTCGTGGCAACTTGGTGCGCATACGAATGACTGCGATTGCCGCGGCGCGGAGCATGATGCGCCCGATCATTGCAAATACGGCAGCGATTATTGATTTTGCTGCAGAGCAGCAAAATAATGACATCGGGCCGGCCACTGCCTTCTGCCGGCGATCTGAGCGCCTTTACGGCGCCAGCCGATGTCCTAGAATGTCTTCATTCGTTCGTCGACCGCACGAGGGGTACGCCATGTCCGCTGTCTCGTTTCCTCGCGCCAATCCGACCTACTGCGCGGCCAGCCTGCGGCTGTCCTGCCCTGCAACGGTCAACGGCAGCCCCACACAGTATTCCGTCACTGCTGAAGCGCTCGAAGCGCACTTCGGCGCGCGCTCGCCGCGCGAAGAAGACTTGCTGGCGGCCTTCGCCAGCAACCGCCAGCGAATCGAGCAACTGGCGGAAAGCCTGTTCGAGCTGACCGAGGCCCGGGAGATCGTGCTGCGCAGCGGGCATTTCCGCTTCGCCGGCTAACCGGTCCGGCACGGCCGATCCACTCAGTCCGGGGCGCCTTCGCCGCGCACCAGCAGCACCGGCATGGTGGACTGGCGGATCACCGCTTCGGCGACACTGCCCAGCACCAGGCGGCGCACACCGCGTCGGCCGTGCGTGCCGATCACCAGCAGGTCCGCGCCCCACTGACGGGCGGCCTCGTTGATGGATGCGCCGATATCGCCTGGGACCGCAGCCTCGCTCACCAGCCGGGTCTCGTGTTTGACATTGGCGGCTGCCAGGCGAGCCGCCGCGTCTTCGAGTGCCCGCTGGCCGCTCTCGACAAACGCCTTCTGTACCTGGCTCGGGTCGTAGAAACCGGCATCGAAGAGCGGCGTCGCGCTGTCGACGACATAGAGCGCGAGCACCGTCGCGCCGCCCGGGCCCGCGACCGAACCGCCTCGTCCAGGGCCAGGGCGGACGTGCTGCTGCCGTCCACCGCCACCACGATCTTGCTGTACGCCGCGCCAGTCATCTTGATTACCTCCATAAACAGGAATAAAGGGGATGGCGGACATGCGGACCGCCATCCCCATACTACACGTGCCGCCCCCTGCACGCGGCTGGGTCGGTACGGCGAGCCGGCAAAGAGCCATGTGCTAGATTGGGCACGGGCGTCCAACGGCGGAGGGGAAAAGCGTGGCGGGATTCGGATGGACTCGCTGATCACGGCTGCGGCCCGTGCACTGGCGGTCGGTGACCCGCTCGGCGCGCTGAACCGGGTCGCCCTGCGCGATGACGCGCCCGCGCTGGCGCTGCGCGGGATCGCCATGGCGCAGCTCGGCGATTTCGCGCGCGCGAAATTGCTCCTGCGCAGTGCCGCACGCGCGTTCGGTCCGAAAGAAGCCGTGTCCCGGGCGCGATGCATCGTCGCCGAAGCCGAGATCGCGCTCGTCTCGCGCGAGCTGGGCTGGCCCGTGAAATCGCTCGACGCCGCGCGGGCCACGCTCGAAGCGCATGGCGACCGCGCGGCAACGCCGCGCATGCATGCTACGCAGGTGCGCCGCCTGCTGCTGATCGGCCATCTCGAAGAGGCCGAACACAGGCTCGCCGGGCTGGACGCCGCCACGCCGCTTCCTCCCGCCTTGCGCGCTGCGCACGAACCTCGTCACCGCCGGGATTGCCATCCGCCGCCTGCGAACGAAGGCGCGCGCGCCGCGCTGACCCGGCCGAGCTCGATGGTGTGATGACGCTGGACATGAAGCGCCCCGTGGATATGCGCGAGGTCATTGCCCGCATCGTCGACGATTCTGCGTGGCTACCGTTCAAGCCCGACTACGGTCCAGGCACCGTGTGCGGCCATGCGCGCATCGAAGGCCATGCCGTGGGCTTCATCACCAACAACGGCCCGATCGATCCGGCAGGCGCGACCAAGGCGGCGCAGTTCATCCAACTGTGCAACCAGTCGGGCACGCCGATCGTGTTCCTGCAGAACACCACGGGCTTTATCGTCGGCCGCGCCTCGGAAGAAGCCGGCATGATCAAGCATGGCTCGAAGATGATCCAGGCGCTGTCCAACTCGATCGTGCCGCAGGTCACGATCTATTGCGGCTCGTCGTTCGGCGCCGGAAATTTTGGCATGTGCGGCCGGGGCTTCCATCCGCGTTTCTGCTTTTCGTGGCCCAATGCGCGAACCGCGGTGATGGGCGGCGAGCAGGCCGCCATGACGCTGGAGATCGTGGCGCGCCAGCAGGCCGCGCGCAAGGGCACGGCCGTCGATGAAGCGCAGCTTGCCGCGCAGAATGCGGAGATCGTCGCCAACTTCGAACGCCAGGCCAGCGCCTTTGTCACTAGCGGCCTGCTGCTGGACGACGGCGTGATCGATCCGCGCGATACCCGCGCCGTGCTGGCCTTCGTGCTGGCCACGGCCCGTGAAGCGAACCGGCGCGAGCCGCGGGCCGTGCAGTTTGGCGTCGCACGCCTCTGAGCCATCAACGCATACCTACCCAACAAGAATTCCTGGAGACCAGCATGCTGTACACCGAAGACCACCGCAATATCATGGACAGCATCCGCCGCTTCGTGTCGGCGGAAATCGATCCGCACGTCGATGAGTGGGAAGCCGCCGAGATTTTCCCGGCGCACGAGCTGTTCAAGAAGATGGGCGACCTCGGCTTCCTCGGCATCACCAAGCCGGTGGAATACGGCGGGCTCGGGCTCGATTTCTCGTACGCCATCGCCGCGGCCGAGGCGCTTGGCTATGCGCGTGCGCAAGGCATCGGCATGGGCGTAGGCGTTCAAACCGACATGGCCACCCCGGCGCTGACCGCGTTCGGCTCCGACGCGCTCAAGCGCGAGTTCCTGGCGCCGGCCATTGCGGGCGACATGGTGTGCTCGATCGGCGTGTCGGAAGCCGGTGCGGGCTCCGACGTGGCCTCGCTCAAGACGCGTGCGCGCCGCGACGGCGATGACTATGTCATCACCGGCTCCAAGATGTGGATCACCAACGGTACACAGGCCGACTGGATCTGCCTGCTGTGCAATACCTCCGAGGGTCCGGTGCACAAGAACAAGTCGCTGATCGTGGTGCCGCTCAAGGAGAACGGCAAGCGCGTGAAGGGCGTGGAAGTGCAGAAGATCAAGAAGTTCGGCATGTGGTGCTCGGACACCGCGCAGATCTTCTTCGATGAAGTGCGCGTGCCGGCGCGCAACCGCATCGGCGAAGAGGGCATGGGCTTCATCTACCAGATGAAGCAGTTCCAGGAAGAGCGCCTGAACGGTGCCGCGCGCCGGCTGGCCTGCACCGCGCTGATCGAGGAGACCGCCGAGTACCTGCGCCAGCGCATCGCGTTCGGCAAGCCGCTGCTGGACAACCAGTTCATCCAGTTCAAGCTGGCCGAACTCAAGACCGAGATGGAAGCGCTGCGCGCGCTGGTCTATGTGGCCACGCAGACCTACATCGACGGCGGCGAGGTGACCGAGCTGGCGTCGATGGCCAAGCTCAAGGCCGGGCGCCTGTCGCGCGAGGTGGCGGACTGGTGCATGCAGTTCCAGGGCGGCATGGGCTACACGTGGGACAACCATGCCTCGCGCGCCTATCGCGACTTCCGCCTGGGTTCGATCGGTGGCGGCGCGGACGAGGTGATGCTGCAGGTGATCGCCAAGCAGATGGGCCTGATGTCGCGCGGCTGAACGCGTGTCTTTCCACATTCGACGAGACACTGCCATGCCAGACCCCTCGCAGAACGACGGCGTGATCGTTCGCCGCGCCAGCGGCGTGCTGTTCGCCACGCTGAACATTCCGGCTACGCGCAACGCGCTGGCGCCCGAAGTCGTGGCGGCGCTGGCCGCCACGGTGGAGCAGGCCGAGTCCGACCCTGAAGTGCGCGCGCTGGTGCTGCGCGGCGCTGGCGGCATCTTCAGTGCAGGCGGCAACGTCGGCAACTTCCAGGCCCGCATGCAAGCTGATGCCAGCCAGGAAGACCCGGTCGCCACGCGCAACCGCCAGTTCGGCTATTTCATGGAGCGCCTGTCGGCGCTGCCGGTGCCCGTGATTGCCGCCGTGGACGGCGCGGCCATGGGCGGCGGCATGGGCCTGGCGTGCGCGGCGGATATCGTGCTGGCCACGCGCGACGCACGCTTTGCGCTGTCGGAGACGACGCTGGGCATCATCGCCGCGCAGATCGCGCCGTTCGTGGTGCAGCGCCTCGGTGCCGTGACCACGCGCCGCTCGGCCTCACCGGCGAGCGCGTCAGCGGCCAGTCCGCGGTGGCATCGGCCTCGTCGACCAGCTCGCCGAAGACAGCGCCGAACTCGACGCGCTGATCGCCGAATGGCTGACGCGCATCGGCCGCTGCGGCCCGCACGCCAATCGCATGTTCAAGACGCTGGTGGGCCGATGCGGGCAAGAGCCAGTGTCGCCGCTGCTCGACGAGGCATCGCGCCTGTTTGCGCAGTGCATGCGGCGCGAGGTGCGGAAGGCGTGGCCGCCTTCCGCGAGAAGCGCGACGCCGCCTGGGTCGCGCGCTTCGATGCCGACACCGTACGCGCCGCGCAGGCCGTTGCCTGAGACTTCAAAGAGATTCACGGGATTTCCTCATGTCCGCTACTCGCCGACCCTTCCATACGCTGCTTGTCGCCAACCGCGGCGAGATTGCCGTGCGCATCATGCGCACCGCGCGCCGCCTCGGCCTGTCCACGGTGGCCGTCTACTCCGAGGCTGACCGCCACAGCCCGCACCTGGCCGCTGCCGATCGCGCCGTCTGCATCGGCGCCGCGGCGCCGCGCGAGTCGTACCTGAACATCGCGGCCATCATTGACGCCGCTCGCAAGAGCGGCGCCGACGCCGTGCATCCAGGCTATGGCTTCTTGGCTGAGAATGCCGAATTGCCGAGGCCGTGGCAGCCGCAGGGCTGGTCTTTGTCGGTCCGCCCGCGCAGGCCATCCGCGCGATGGGCAACAAGGCTGAAGCCAAACGCCTGATGCTGACCGCCAACATGCCCTGCGTGCCGGGCTACCAGGGCACTGCGCAGGACGACGCAACGCTGCTGGCGCAGGCGGGCCAGATCGGCTTCCCGCTCATGGTCAAGGCAGCAGCCGGCGGTGGCGGGCGCGGCATGCGGCTGGTGCGCGATGCCGCGGGCTTGCCCGCCGCGCTGGCCAGTGCGCGTTCGGAGGCGGAGACCGCGTTCGGCTCGGGCGAGCTGATCCTCGAACGTGCAGTCATCGCACCGCGCCATGTCGAAATCCAGGTCTTCGCCGATACCCATGGCAATGTGATCCACCTCGGCGAGCGCGACTGCTCGGTGCAGCGCCGCCACCAGAAAGTCATCGAAGAAGCGCCGTCGCCGGCGGTCGGCCCTGCGCTGCGCGCCCGCATGGGAGAAGCGGCGGTGCGTGCCGCGCGCTCGATCGGCTATGTGGGCGCCGGCACCATGGAGTTCCTGCTTGATGGCGACGGCAACTTCTACTTCATGGAGATGAACACGCGCCTGCAGGTCGAGCACGCCGTGACCGAAGCCATCACCGGTTTCGACCTGGTCGAATGGCAGTTGCGCGTGGCCGCCGGTGAACCGCTGCCGGTCACGCAGGACGAAGTGCAACTGAACGGCCACGCGATCGAAGTCCGCCTCACGGCCGAAGACGTGCCCGCCGGCTTCCTGCCGCAGGGCGGCCCGCTGATGCGTTGGCGTCCGCCTGCCACAGGCCGCGACGTGCGCGTGGACCACGCGCTCGAAGAGGGCGGGGCGATCCCGACCCACTATGACTCGATGGTCGCCAAGCTGGTCACGCACGGCGCCGACCGCGAAGAAGCGCGGCGCAAGCTGCTGCGCGCGGTCGAGGATTGCGTGCTGCTGGGCGTGCCGTCGAATCAGGCCTTCCTGGCGGACTGCCTGGCCAGCCCGGCATTCGCGGGTAACGATGTCCACACCGGTTTTGTCGAAACCCACATGCAGGCCGCGCTGCAAGTGAGGGTGCCGCCGTTGCACGTGGCGGCGAGCGCCGCGCTGGTTGCCGCTGGCGTGCTGGACGGCGGCAGCACGCCGTTTGCGCTGGCGCGTGCCGCGGCCAGCGTTGCACTGGACGTGGCAGGGCAATCGCTGCAGGCGATGCTGCGTGCCGGACGCGACGGATGGCATGTGAGCCTGCGTCAGCGCGACGGTGATGCACCGGCTGAGGAATACGTGCTGCGCGTTCTGCGTACCGACGCCGCGGCTGGCACCGCGCTGGTCGAGTGCGACGGCGTTGCCTATCCGCTGGTATTCGCCGCGGACAAGCATGCGTTGCACCTGTTCCAGGCTGGCCGCGCGTGGAGATTCCAGCGCCAGACCCGCGCCGCCGGCGCGACACCGGCGATGCCGACGGCATGCTGCAGGCGCCGCTGACCGCGCGCATCGTCGCCGTGCACGTGGCCGAGGGCGACCGCGTTCAGGCCGGCCAGCCGCTCGTGGTGCTCGAAGCCATGAAGATGGAACACATCATTGCCGCGCCGTTCGCAGGCGTGGTGGCGGAGCTGTCCGCCCGCGCGGGCGGGCAAGCCAGCGCCGGTGCGCTGCTGGCCCGTGTGGAAGCCGATGCTGCCGAACAGGAGAACGCATGACCGATACCGCCAAGACCGTACGCATCGGCGGCGCCTCGGGTTTCTGGGGCGACTCCGCGATCGCCACGCCGCAACTGCTCGGCGTGCCGGGCATGCAATACCTGGTCTACGATTACTTGGCCGAGACCACCATGTCCATCCTTGCGCGCGCCCGCGCCAAGACCCGGCGCTTGGCTATGCCACGGACTTCGTGCACGCCGCCATGGCGCCGAACCTTGGCGAGATCCTGCGGCGCGGCATCCGCGTCGTTGCGAACGCCGGCGGCCTCAACCCGGAAGCGTGTCGCGATGCACTGCTCAAGGTGGCTGCGCAGCAGGGCTTGTCGGCGCGCATTGCGGTGGTGACCGGCGACGACGTGCAGCCGCAGTTCGCGCAATGGTGCGAGCAAGGACTGACCGATCTGGCCGGGCGGCCGGTGCCGACGGCGCAGCCATGGTCGGCCAACGTCTACACCGGCGCGCAGCCCATCGCCCGCGCGCTGGCGCTCGGTGCGGACATCGTCGTTGCCGGACGCTGCGTGGACAGCGCCGTGGTGGTCGGGGTGCTTGCGCATGAGTTCGACTGGAATTGGACCGACTGGGACCGGCTGGCCGCCGGCACGCTCGCGGGCCATGTCATCGAGTGCGGCGCGCAGGCAACCGGCGGGCTGTTCACCGACTGGCACCGCGTGCCCGACTGGGACCGCATGGGCTATCCGGTGATCGACTGCGCGCACGACGGCAGCTTCGTGCTGAGCAAGCCGGAAGGCACCGGCGGACTGATCGACCCCGCGGCTGTGGCCGAGCAGGTGCTGTATGAGGTGGGCGACCCTGCCAACTACCTGATGCCCGACGTGACGTGCGACTTCCGCACGGTGCGCACCGAACGGGCAGCGCCCGGGCAGGTGCGCGTGTCTGGCGCGCGCGGCAGGGCACCCGGCGCCCACTACAAGGGCAACGCGACATGGCAGGACGGCTACCAGATCAGCCTGATGATGGCGATCCGCGGCATCGACGCACCCGCCAAGGCGCGGCGCACGGCCGATGCACTGCTCAAGCGCACGCGCGCCATGCTCGCGGAGCGCGGCTTGCCCGACTACAGCGAGACCATCGTCGAGCTGCTTGGCTGCGAATCGCAGTACGGGCCGCACGCACGCCAGTTGCCCACGCGCGAGGTCGTCCTGCGCATTGGCGCGCGCCACGAACAGGCCAAGGCGTTGAGTTTCCTGCAGCGCGAGTGCTCGTCGGCGGGGACGTCGATGGCGGCGGGCACGCGATCGTCGTTCTCGGGCCGTGTCGACATCCAGGCCGTGGTCAAGGTCTTTTCCTTCCTGGTGCCGAAGGCCGACGTGCCAATGCGCGTGGCGTTCGAAGACGGCGGGATCGTGCTGGCCAATGCTGCGCAGTGCGGCGACGCCGCTGCGCCCGCGGCCGTCGAGGTGCCATCCCTGCCGCCTGTGCCGGATGGGCCGCGCGTGCAGCGCCCGCTGGTGGCGCTGGCCTATGCGCGCAGCGGCGACAAGGGCGACGACGAGAACATCGGCGTGATCGCGCGCCGGCCCGAATACCTGCCGCTGCTGCGCGAGCAGCTCACGCCGCAGGCTGTGCGTGCGTACTTCGCCCACCTCGTGCACGGCGAGGTCGAACGCTTCGACGTGCCTGGCCTGCATGCGCTGAATTTCCTGATGCATGGCGCGCTGGGCGGCGGCGGCGTGGCGAGCCTGCGCTCGGACCCGCTCGGCAAGAGCTATGCGCAGATGCTGCTGGACTTTCCGCTTTCCGTACCGCAGAGCTGGGCGCATGACCCGGCCGCATAAGCCGGCCGCATAAGCCGGCCGCACAACCGTCGACCTGAAGCAGACCCTACGCGCTGGCAACAGGCGCCCATCCGACAAGGAGGAGACATGACACAACTCAAGCCCAACGGGCGTATCCACAGGCTGCTGGGGCTGGGCCTGTTCGCGGGACTCGTCGCCGGCGCGATGCCGGCCATCGCGCAGGGCGACAACTGGCCCAGCCGTCCCGTGCGCGTGGTCGTGCCATACACGCCCGGCGGCGTTTCCGACGCCGTCACGCGGCTGGTGATGCAGAAGCTCGCCGAACGCATCGGCCAGCCCGTGGTGGTGGAAAACCGCCCGGGCGCGAACGGCATGATCGGCTCGGACAACGTGGCCAAGTCCGCGCCGGACGGCTACTCGCTGCTGGTCGTGGTGGCCGCGCACGCGATCAACCCGAGCCTGTATCCGAAAATGAGCTATGACCCGATCAAGGACCTGACCGGCGTCAGCCTGATCGGCCGGATCCCGCTGCTGCTGGTGTCGAGCGCGCAACTGCCGCCGACCAGCGTCAAGGAACTGGTGAGCTGGGGCAAGGCCCATCCGGACAAGATGACCTTTGCCTCCAGCGGCAACGGTTCGGGCGCCCATCTGGCTGGCGAGCTGTTTGCGCAGACCACGGGCGTGAAGATGGTCCACATCCCGTACAAGGGCATCTCCCCGGCGTTGCCCGACCTGTTCTCGGGGCAGGTGGCCATCATCTTCGATTCCGTGCAAACCATGATGCCGCAGGTCAAGGCAGGCAAGGTCCGCGCGCTGGCCATTTCCAGCCCGACGCGCTGGCCGCCGCACCGGACGTGCCGACCATGGCCGAGGCCGGCTATCCGACCGTGACGGCCAGCAGCTGGATCGGGCTGATCGCGCCGGCGAAGACGCCGCCCGCGATCCTGGCGAAGATTTCCGCGGAGATGGACGCCGTGCTGCACCAGCCCGACGTCAGGGCGCGGCTGATCGACTACGGCATCGATCCCGTGGGCGGCAAGGCGGACCAGTTCCAGGCCTTTATCAAGGATGAGTTGGTGCGCTGGGGCGAGGTGGTGAAGAAGGGGGGTGTAAGGGTGGAGTGAGCGGGACGGGGGCCGGCGGACCGGCCCTGCCTCTGCCTGTTACAGATGCCGCTCGGCAGGCGGGGAATGGTCGTGCTGCGGAGGCGGCGGAATATCCGCACTGCAACTCGGCGACTCCGCATCGTGCTTATGGGGATGCAAGGCGCCCGGTACATTCTGGCTGTCCAGGCCATTGTGCGACAGCCAGAGCGCGGTGGTGCCGGCCGCACGGTCGATCAGCTCGCCGCAACGGGAATAGTCGTAGGGAGAGATATCGAGCGGGCACAGCGGCGGTACCACCGAGATATGCGCGTGGCCGCTCCAGTGCTGCAGGTCATGGACAAGCTGGCGCGCGACCAGCAGTGAAAGCGCATTGAACGCGTGTTCGAGCGCGCCGCGCGGCGGGCGCCGCTCGGAGCATGTGAATCCCGCCGGCAGCACGATCACGCGCGTGGCGCCGAGCCGGATGGCGGTCGAAACCGGCGTGTTGTTCGCCACGCCGCCGTCGATCAGCGTGCGTCCTCGAACTGCACCGGTGGGAAAACGCCGGGGATCGCCGCGCTGGCCAGCACGGCGTCGACAATGCCGCCGCTGGAAAGCAGGACTTCCTCGCCGCTTTGCATGTCGGTGGCGACCACATGCAGCGGCAGGGCGGCGCCTTCCAGCCGCGCATCACCGAAATTGCGGTTCAGCATCGTGCGCAGGCCAAAGGCATCCACGAGGTAGCCGCGGCTGCCGCCCAGCATGCCGAACACGCTGCGCCAGGACCACGGCATGATCTCCGCGCGCCGGATCGCGCGCCACAGTTGCTCGAGCCGGGCGGCGCCTTCTCGCCCGGGATTGCAGGCGAAATAGGCGCCATTGATGGCGCCGGCCGAGGCACCAATCACCATGTCCGGTGTCAGGCCCCACGCCACCAGTTCGCGCAGCATGCCGACCTGGATCGCGCCCAGGCTGCCGCCGCCGGCAAAGACGAAAGCGGTTTTTCCATGGTATTGATGCTGCGCAACCGCGCCGCGCTGGCTGGCAGGAGTCCTCCTGAGCAAAGCATAGGCGACACTGGCGCCCATGGCAGGCTCTGCTGCCCAAATTCGGGGCGCGGGGAGCCAGACTACCTCCGTTCTGATTGCGGTTCGGCGCCGGGTGCGCGCAGGACTCCAATACCGCAATTAACCGACAGGACGGAGTCGCCACCTTGGAGCGACCTGCGGTCGCCTGCGGCTTGCGTGATGGGATGACGTCGGGTCTGGCTATTCGCCTGATTGCGGGGGTGTCGTGCCTGGCATGCCAAGCGCGAGAGGCCAGTCATTCACCAAGCGTCCCGCCGCTACGCCAGCGAAACAGCCGCACCCGCCAACCCCAACATCCCCGACCATCAGTTGGGCAAGCTATTCGGATCGATACCCAACTGGCTCGCCATATGTTCAACCAGCGCTTCAAGCCGCTGTACCCGCGTGGAAAGCTCCCGCTGTTCCGCACGCAGCCGCTCGAGTTCGGACGGAGCGACGCTTTCATCGGCAGGCGCCGGCCCGGCTGCCGCCAGGCTATCCGCACTGATTTCTCCACCGAGCAGATGCATCCACCGATGCTCGCGCTCGCCCGCCGCACGGGCCAGTTTCACCACATAGGGCGGTTCGTGTTCAGCCAGTTCGTCCAGGAAGGCCTCGACGGATGAGACGTCGGCAAACGCGTGCAGGCGCACCGTGTTCAGGCGCAGCTCGGCCGCGGTCTGCGGCCCGCGCAGGAGCAGCATGGCGAGCAGCGCAGCGGACTGAGAGGGCACGCCCAGCACGCGGTTCATATTGTGTTCAAAGCGCGGCACGCGGCTGCTGCTGCCTTCGAACACCAGGCTTAAGCCTTTGAGGCCGTCGATGGCCATCACCACTTCCGCTTCCGTGACATTCATGACCGGCGCACGGGCCGTCTTCTGGTTGCAGCCTGCGGTGAGCGCATTGAGCGAGAGCGGATAGGTGTCGGGCACGGTGTGCTGCTTTTCCAGCAGTACGCCGAGCACGCGTCCTTCGATCGGTGTCAGGGTGCGGAGCGGCTGGCGGGAGAGGGATTCGGGCGTGGAGCTCATCAGGGACGTGTGTCGTTGTGCGGTGGGCCGAAGCCGGCAAGTCGGACATTCAAACGCAAGCCGCACATTGCGCAACTGCTGCAACCGCCATGCAGGCTCGCCTCGCTTTCGCGCCAGTGCCGACTACTATCGATGAGGTGCAACAGTCGGCGCCGCCTCAGTGAATTCTTTGTGCGCGAAAGCCGACAATTTCTTGGCTACGGGGGAAGCATGGAGCAGGCGGAATCGACGGCGAGCGTCGAGGGGCAGGGCACCGAGGCAACAGCGAGTCTCGATGCGCCGTATTCCACGCTGGAAAGCCGGGCGCACCAGATGTTCCCGACGCTCAATGCCGACGAGGTCGAGCGGATGCGGCGCTTCGGTACGCCGCAGCGCTGGCGCGCCGGTGAGAAACTGTTTTCGGTCGGCCAGGTGGGCCGTGGAATGTACATGGTGCTCAGTGGCAGCGTCCAGATCATCCGGCGCGACGGGCTGGGGCGCGAGCATCTGATTATCGAGCTTGGGCCGGGCATGTTCTCGGCCGAAGTCGGCACGCTGAGCGGGCGCCCGTCGCTGGTGGACGGCCGTGCTCAGACGGATTCCGAAGGCTTCGTCATTGCACCCGACAGGCTGCGTGCCTTGCTGGTGGCCGAGGCAGAACTGGGCGAGCGCATCATGCGCGCGCTGATCCTGCGGCGTGTCGGACTGATCGAGTCGGGTAGCGGCCCGGTGCTGGTCGGCCACGGCACCGAGCCATTGTTGCTGGCGCTGCAGGCTTTCCTGCGCCGCAACGGGCATCCGCATACGGTGATCGACATGGACGCCGAGCGCGACTGCTCGTGCCTGAGCGAGTTCGCGAACGCGCCGGCAACGGACTTCCCGCTCGTGATCTGCCCGGACGGCCGCGTGCTGCGCGCGCCCGACGAAGGGCAACTCGCCTCGTGCCTCGGATTGCTGCCCGAGTTCGATCCGGCACACGTCTACGACGTGGTCGTGGTAGGCGCCGGGCCCGCCGGCCTGGCTACGGCCGTGTATGCCGCGTCGGAGGGGCTGTCGGTCGCAGTGGTCGACTGCCGCTCGCCAGGCGGACAAGCCGGTGCCAGCGCGCGCATCGAGAACTACCTGGGTTTCCCGACCGGCATTTCAGGCCAGGCGCTGGCCGGGCGCGCGTTCGTGCAGGCACTCAAGTTCGGCGCTCACATTGCCATCCCGCTCGAGGTCAAGGCCCTGCACTGTGGCGCGGACCCGATCCGGCTCGAACTGGTCGATGGCCGCATGATCCCGACGCATACGGTGGTGATCGCCACCGGCGCCCAGTACCGCCGGCCCGCGATCGACGCGCTGGAGCGCTTCGAGGGCCGGGGCGTGTACTACTGGCTTCGCCGGTGGAAGCCAAACTGTGCAAGAACGAGCCCGTCATGCTCGTCGGTGGCGGCAACTCGGCCGGGCAAGCGGCGGTGTACCTTGCCTCGCATGCCGCGCAAGTGCATATGCTGGTGCGCGGCCCGGGGCTGGCGGCCACGATGTCGCGCTACCTGATCGACCGCATTGCCGGCCTGCCCAACGTGCAGTTGCATAGCCGTGCGGAAATTAGTGCGCTCGACGGCGAGGGCTGGCTTTCGGAGGTGCGGTACCGCGCGCCGAGCGAAAGCGACACACCGGTCGCAATGGCGGTGCGGCACCTGTTCCTGTTCATCGGCGCCGACCCCAACGCATCGTGGCTGCGCACCTGCAATGTGGAGACCGACGACAAGGGATTCGTGCGTACGGGCGGGGGCACGCTCGGTTGCGCGTCGGCGGTGCCGTATCCGCTGCAGACCAGCGTGCCGGGCGTATTCGCGATCGGCGACGTGCGCTCGGGCTCGACCAAGCGCGTGGCCGCGGCGGTAGGCGAAGGCGCCGCCGTGGTAGCGCAGATCCACAGCTATCTTGCCGCGTCGCAGGTGGCGGTGCAGGCAGCCTGAATGGCCGGCCAGTACACGCAGGACATCAGCCGCTAGTCCTCGTCCATGTGCCCGAAGCGGTCTGCCAGGTGGTCGATCAGCATCCTGACCGCCGGCAGCAATCCGCGCCGCGAGGCAAAAACGGCATGCAGGATCTCGCGCCGCGGCGCCCAGCCCGGCAACACGCGCACCAGCGAGCCGTCGTCAAGCTGGTCGCGCACCATCATCACCGGCAACTGGCAGACCCCGACGCCCGCGATCGCCGCGTTGCGCACGGCAATCATGTCGCCGGTGACATAGCGCGGACGGTGATGGATGGTGGCCTGCTCTCCGTCTGGGCCGAATAGCCGCCAGGCATGGTCGGCCTGCGGGGTGCCGATGGCCAGGCTCGGCCAGTCATGAAGCGCGGACGGAAACTGCGGTATGCCAAGCGTTTGCACCAGCGAAGGACTGGCGACCAGGCACTGGCTGCGCTCGGCCAGCGGGCGGATGGCGAGGTCGCTGTCCTCGAGCGGGGGCGGCCGCACGCGGATGGCGACGTCGACGGCCTCCGCCACCGGGTCGACACGGCGATTGGTGGCCTCGAGATGGATCGTCACCAGCGGATGCCGGGCCATGAACTCGCCGAGCATGGTGCCCACATGCGCCTGGAGCAGCGCGACCGGACAGGTCACGCGCACCGTGCGCGCGGCTCGGCGCGCGTGACCTCGATTGCTTCCTGCGCGGCCTCGGCCTGCACCAGCATGGCCTTGCAATGCTCGTAGTAGATGCGCCCGATTTCCGTGACGGCGAAGCGCCGGGTCGAGCGCTGGATCAGGCGCACGCCAAGCCGCTCTTCCAGCATGGCCATGCGGCGGCTCAGCCGTGATTTCGGCATGCCCAAGGCACGCCCGGCGGGTGCGAAACCGCCGTGGTCGACGGCCTGCACGTAGAGGTAGAGGTCGTTCAGGTCTTGCAAGCGTGCTTCCCTATCGTTCTGAAAACGGGACTCTGATGCGCAGATTTGCCATCTGGAGCCGGATTCGTCCCAAAGGATCTGCCCGTCTTTCACTTGTAGAAGCTTAGCTGCGACGCGTCCTGCGGCGTGTAGGTCTGGCCCTGCTGCGACCAGATGCCGATCTGGCGGAACAGGCCCTCCATGCCGAACGTGCGCGACTCGTCCGAGACGATCGGCACGATGCGCCGCCCCAGCGCCTTGTCGCGCAACAGCACATTGAGGATGCGCACGAAGCTCATGGCGGTCGAGAACTCGCGCCCCAAGCCCTGACGCGCCGACCGCAACGGCGCAGCGCGCGAACGGCTGGCCGCGGGCCAGCCTTACTGCATCTTCCCCAGGTTCCCGATCCGCACCATCATCTCGGTGAACATCTGCAGGTCCAGGTCGAGATCGGCAACTTCCTTGTACTCCTTCGCGTTGTGCGCGGTGTACTTCTTGCCCGGCATGGCCGGACCGAAGTTGATGGCGTTGGGCATGAGCTTTGCCGTGGTGCTGCCCGCCGTGGCCACGGGTTTGGCTTCGAGCCCCGTGGTCTCGCCGAAGATGTTGAGCAGCGTGGCTAGCCACGCGCCCTTCGGTCGCGCGCCATCCAGTTGCCCTGGTCATGCTTGATCTCCACCGTCGAGCCCGTCGAGGCAGCCCACTTGTAGATGCGCTGCACCACCTTGCCGCTCAGCGCATCCGGCGTGCTGCCGCGCGGCATGCGCACATTGGTGGTGACCTCGACGAATCCGCCTTGCTCGCGGATCTGGTTCGGCGACATCGTCAGCGGGCCCATGAACGGGTCGCGGTAGGACAGACCCATCTTTTCGCCCAGGTAACCCACGCCATACAAGTCGCCGATGTAGCGCACGGCGCGCAGGTAGTGGTTGTCGGCGAGTTGCACGCCAGACGTTTGCAGGAACAGGGCGAGACGGGGCAGTGGATTGACTCCCTCTTCGGGGCGCGAGCCGTGTGCCGACACGCCGGTTACCTTGACCTCGACCTCGTCGCCGTCCCGCGCCACGTCAATCTTGAACCTCCCGCCCTGCGGCGTGTACTTGCGGATGAAAGTTGCACGGGCGCCATCGAGCGTGGCCAAGACCAAGGCCGGGTTGCCGCCGGCGATGCGCGCGACGGCAGTCTCCGGCACGGCATTGGCCGAAGCCGCGCCACGCATGGCGACGATGGTCGGGTGCTTGCCTTCGGTGGCCTGGATCGGGAACAGGACCCGCAACGCGCCGGAGCCTTTCTCTGCCACCACGGCCGGGTACTTGCTGTCGAGCACGATGTTGTAGTCGGGCAGCGCGTTATGTTCGCGGTAGTACTTCATGCCATCGCCGCCGGTCTCTTCGGTGGTCTCGATCATCAGGCGCACGCTGCGCTCGAGCGGCACGCCGCTTTGCTTGACGGTTTTCATGGCGTACAGCGCGGCGGCAATCGAGCCCTTGTCGTCGATGGTGCCGCGGCCGTACAGGTAGTCGCCCACGCGCGTGACGGCGAACGGGTCGAGCTTCGTGCCGTTGTCGAGCACCCATTCGTCGGCGACCGCCGGCACGACATCGGCATGCGTCAGGATGCCGAAGGTGTCGGTGCCGCTGCCGGGCAGCGTGACTTCGAACACGCGGTTGTCCACGTTGCGATAGACCAGCCCGAACGATTTGGCCATGCCCTCCACGAGCTTGCCGAATTCGATGATGGCGGGGTTCTCGTGCTGCGGAATCTTGTCGTCACGCACGGTGCGCAGCGCGACCATCTTGCCCAGGGTGTCGATCACCGCTGCCTCGTTGTGCAGCCGGTTGTAGACACCGAGCAGGCGTCCGAAGTTGACGAGGTTGTCGCCAGTTAGCGGCGACCCTGCCTGCCACGCGGCCACGGCGGGCGCGACCACGGGCTCGGCCTTGGCCGCGTTGGCAAGGAATGTTTCCAGGCTGGCCGGCGTCCCCGACTTGTGGGCGGCAATCAGCGAATCCAGCGCAGGTTTGCGCAGCGTTTCGGCCGCGGCAGGCCATGCGATGGCAAGCGACAGGGCGAGCAGGCAAATCAACCCGCCGCTACGGGGGCCGGCGTTCAGAAAAGTAGGGCGGATCATCAGTGCTGGGGGATTCCGAATGATGTCGACAGATGGCAGCATGATAGGGCACTTCTAGGCTTCCTTGTAAGAATTGGCGTGTTCGTTTGGCCACTTTCCGCTGTCCACGAGGAGGCCTATCGGTCATATGATAGTTATTACTAATCGATGGGTTTTAAACGATGAATTGTACAAATCACATCCGCATCGACAGAATGACCTCCATCGCTGCACGACGCAGCAAACAACCGAAACCAAGGAGTGATCCCGATGCTGCAATCCCGTGAAGGTCAACGCGTTCCGAATGTCACGTTCCGCATCCGCCAGGACAACGAGTGGAAGACGGTCACCACCGGCGAACTGTTCGATGGGAAGACCGTCGTCTTGTTCTCGCTGCCCGGCGCCTTCACGCCGACCTGCTCGTCGACCCACTTGCCGCGCTACAACGAACTGGCGCCGGCCTTTGCGCAGCAGGGCGTGGACGCCATCCTGTGCGTCTCGGTCAACGACACCTTCGTCATGAACGAGTGGGCCAAGGACCAGGAGTCCGAGAACATCACGATGATCCCTGACGGCAACGGCGAGTTCACCGAAGGCATGGGCATGCTGGTGGACAAGGCGGACCTGGGCTTCGGCAAGCGTAGCTGGCGTTATTCGATGCTCGTGCGTGATGGCGTGGTCGAGAAGATGTTCATCGAGCCGGAAGAGCCGGGCGACCCGTTCAAGGTCTCGGACGCCGACACCATGCTCAACCATATCGCCCCCGACGCCAAGCGCCCGGACCAGGTGGTGGTGTTCTCGAAGGTTGGCTGCTCGTTCTGCGCCAAGGCCAAGCAGCAACTGTCCGACGCTGGTTACGAGTACATCGAAGTGCCGCTCGACAACAAAGTCCGCGGCAAGGTGCTGGGCGCCGTGTCCGGCGAGATGACCGCCCCGCAGGTGTTCATCAACGGCAAGCTGGTCGGTGGCGCGGCAGCGCTCGAACAGTACCTGGCGCAGTAAATCCTGTTTTGACCGCCTGAACGCGGTCCGGCAGTCGCCGGACCCGATGGCGCCGCGTTGCCCAGCGCGCGGCGCCATCCAGTCTGTCGATTGATGTCATTTCGAACAAAACCTGAACGGAAGGAATCGTACGCCATGAATACCATCCAGACCGACGTCGCCGTCATCGGAGCAGGCACCGCCGGCCTCGCCGCGTACCGCGCCGCCATCGCGGCCGGCAAGCGCGCCGTGATCATAGAAGGTGGCCCGTACGGCACCACCTGCGCCCGCGTGGGCTGCATGCCGTCCAAGCTGCTGATCGCCGCCGCCGAAGCCGCGCACGAACTGCGCCACACGGCCCCGTTCGGCGTGCACGTGGATGGCCAGATCCGCATCGACGGCCGCGAAGTCATGGCCCGCGTGCGCAGCGAGCGCGACCGCTTTGTCGGCTTCGTCGTGAGCGGCGTGGAGAGCCTCCCCGAGGCCGACCGCGTGCGCGGCTACGCCCGGTTCATCGATAACACCACGCTGGAAGTGACGGCGGGCGATGGCGACATCACCGTGCGCGCCAGCCGCGTGGTGATTGCTACCGGTTCGCGACCCGTACTGCCGGCGCCATTCAAGGTGTTCGGCGACCGCCTGATCGTCAACGACGACGTCTTCGCATGGGAAGACCTGCCACGCAGCGTAGCCGTGTTCGGCCCGGGCGTGATCGGGCTGGAGCTTGGACAGGCGCTGTCGCGCCTCGGCGTGCGGGTGCGCGTGTTCGGCGTACGCGGCTCGCTCGGCCCGCTGACCGATCCGGTCATCCGCAGCCATGCGAACGAGACGTTCCGCAAGGAGTTCTATCTCGATACCGAGGCCAACGTCACCGAGATGGCGCGCGAAGGCGACCTGGCCCGCATTACCTACACCGACCGCGAAGGCAAGCCTGTCACCGAGACGTTCGACTACGTACTCGCCGCGACCGGGCGCGAGCCCAACGTGCGCGCTGGCCTCGAGAACGCCGGACTGGAGCTCGATGCACGCGGCGTGCCGGTGTTCGATCCGTCAACGCTGCAGTGCGGCGTGTCGCCGGTATTCATTGCCGGCGACGCCAACAACGTCCTGCCGCTGCTGCACGAAGCCGCCGACGAGGGCAAGGCTGCCGGGGAAAATGCCGCCAGCTACCCGCAGGTGAAGCCGCTGGCTCGCCGCGCGCCGATTGCGGTCGTGTTCTCGGATCCGCAGATCGCCATGGTGGGCAAGCGCTTCGCCGACCTGGCCGAGGGCAGCTTCGTCACTGGCGAAGTCAGCTTCGAGGACCAGGGCCGCAGCCGCGTCATGCTGAAGAACCGTGGTCTGATGCACGTATATGCCGACAAAGCCACCGGCCAGTTCCTGGGCGCGAGTGGACTGGCCCGCGCGCGAGAACATTGCGCACCTGCTGGCGTGGTCGTGCCAGCAGGGCCTGACCATCGCGCAGATGCTGGCCATGCCGTTCTACCACCCGGTGGTGGAAGAGGGCCTGCGCACGGCGCTGCGCGACGCGGCGGCGAAGCTGGAGCGCTGACGGGAAACGAGGGCTTTGATGTGGGCTCGCTGGGGCTGCGATTGACAGTCCCAGCTGTACCTTTGTCGGCGGTGCCAAGGCGACGCGCCCACCTTCAGTCCGATCGCCAACTGCTTGCCCGAGCGGTGAGTCCTTGTAGAGCCGCACGCAAACTGCCTTGACGCTGCAGCCAGGAGGCGTAGAATCGGTCCAGTTGGGGGCCGCAAGGCTCTCGATAATGGTTGTGAACCTTCTTCTTGAAGGCCTTCTGGACGGCGGTTCGATTCCGCCCAGGTCCACCAGAAGCACATTGCACGGGTAGTGCGCTTCTGATGGGCCTGACTTGGTTTCGACAGGGGGAGATAGGGTCGTGAGGCAACCCGTCAGAGAAGACGTTAAAACTAAATCGAAGTAAATGCTAACGACGAAAAGTTCGCATTGGCCGCCTAACAGCCGCCTTGGGTTGTAACTGACCTCGAAACAGAAAAGTTACTGGCAAGGGCTCCTTCGGGGGCCCTTGTTCATTTAAGGCCTTGGCATCGACGGCAGCATGCGAATACGAGCGACGCCGCGCTGCGGACCGACATGGCGGAACTGCGCAACAGCTTCCCCGAAACCCGCGTGCTGTAGGGGGTGATCGTGCCTTTCGTGTTAATGTGGCGGTCTGGCCACAAAAGCTATTGTGAATCAAGGGATTGCAATCTCACCGGTCATGCGAAAGGCGGAAAGGCCTAGCTGGAAGAAGCGTTTGACAGAGCCACTGCGCAGTCACCCTCACTTTTCCCCAAGGCGGCCGGCGGTCTCCGGAACGATCGCCGCACCGGCCAGGTAAATGGCAGTGACCACCGCGACGAAGATCCCCAGCACTTTTGGCAGGTCGGCGGGGGTGCCCGCGCACAGCGACGCAACGTCGGCATCATGCCGCCAATGGCAAAGCCGATATTCCATGACAGGCCAGTCCCCGTGGCACGGATGCTGGTGGGGAACCGTTCGTTCAGGAAAATGAGGATCGGAGCAAAACCCATGCTGCCCAGCATCGCCAGCGCCACCGCATACATGCCAAGCGTGGTGACGTCCGGTACCGCGGGCATCCGTTGGTAGATCAACGGCAGCAGCACCACGTTCAAGGCGCCGATCAGCAGGAATGATCGCTTGCGACCAATCAGCGTGCTGAGGTGACCGGCAAATATCGATGCCACGATAACGCCGACACTGCTGGCCATCAGGATGGCCGCGGATGCGCCCGCCGGTGCCTTCACCACGACCTTGAGGAAGGTTGGCAGATAGCCTGAGGTCAGGTAGTAAGCGCTGCCACCGCCGATCGTGAGCAGGATGTTGACGACAAGGACGCCGCGGTACTTGCCGGAGAACAGGACACGCAACGGGTTCTCAACCGGAGCGGCATGTCCCTTGGCCGCCTGCAACTGCTTCCACAGCGGCGACTCCTCCAGCGAATTGAAGATGAATAGGCCGAGCACCGAGCTGAGGATGCCGGAGAAGAACATGCAGCGCCAACCCCAGGTGTCGAACGCATCCCCGGGGAACAGCGCGGTCATTGCCATGTAGGTGATGGAAGCCAGCAGTGCCCCGATACCCGCGCCACCGCCGCCAACCAGCCCCGAGACGGCCCCGCGCCAGGACGGCGGCACCGATTCAGTGCCGATGGTGTGGGTGGATGCCACCACGCCGCCGACAAAGATCCCCTGTACCAGCCGCAGCAGGATGAACAAGGCTGGCGCAAGCAGGCCCACCTGTCCCACCGTGGGCAGCAGCCCGAACCCCGCCGTGGACAAGCCAACGCCGGTAACCGCAACCACCATCGCGCCCTTGCGGCCGTGGCGGTCGGCATAGGAGCCGAAAATCGCGGAGCCGAGCGGACGCATCAGCAACGTCACGGCAAAGGATGCATACACCGCCGCCAGCGACAGCATGGCGTGCTCCGACGGGAAAAACAGCCTGCCGATCACCGGGCCACGAACAGCAGGATGAACAGGTCGAACAGGTCCAGCGCCCATCCCATGCATGACGCCGTCACGGCACCAAACACCTGGCGATTGCTCGCCGCTGGCAGCGCCCCGCTGATGGTCTCTGTACTCTTCTTTGCTACGGCTTCCATTGTTGTCTCCTTTGATTTGGATCTCTACTGGGATCATGACGCAGCGATGGCGCGCGGGCGGTGCCTTGCCGGCAGGCGAGCGCTCCCCCGCGATGCTTGCGCCGTGGCAGCGGGCATCGTTATCCGGTCAGTTCGTCCGGGATGCGGGCGGCCTTGCCGGCGCGCCCGCGATTTCCATCAGCTGCCGCGGAACGCCGGCTTGCGCTTGCCGTGGAACGCTTCCACGCCTTCGCGGAAATCGTCCGAGCTGCGCAGGCGGCTATAGCAATGCCCTTCCAGTTCGATGGCGATCGACAGCGGTGCGTCCTCGGTGTCGTTGAGCAGCTTTTTGGCGGTGCGCTGCGCCAGCGGCGAGAAGCCGCGCAGTTCGTCGACCAGTGCGTCGGTGGCAGCCTCCAGCTCGGCGTCGGCCACGCATTCCACCGCGATGCCCCACTCATAGGCTTCTTTGCCCGAGATACGGCGCGAGCGCATCACGATGTCCTTGGTGCGGCCGATGCCTACCATCTTCTGCAGGCGGGCCGAGCCGCCCGAGCCGGGGATCTGCCCCAGCTTCTGCTCCGGCAGCGCGTACTGGGTGGTCTCGGTGGCGATGCGGAAGTCGCAGGCCAGCGACAGCTCAAAGCCCACGCCGAAGCAATAGCCGCGGTTGGCGGCAATCACCGGCTTGCTGCAGCGCGCCGGCGCCGCCACGTTCCAGGCCAACTGCGAGACGTGCTCGGGCGAAGCCTCCAGGAAGCCCTTGATATCGCCGCCGCTGGAGAAATGCTCGCCCTGCGAGCGCAGCACGATCACGCGCACGCGCTCGTCGGCATCCAGTGCTTCGATGACGGCGCGCAGCTGGTCTCGCGCCGTCATGGCGATCACGTTGTACGGCGGACGGTGCAGGATGATGTCCGCGCGCTCGCGCACGGCATTGATCTCCACGGAGAAGCCGTCGAGCTGTTGCAGGCGTTGCTGGTCGGGATGGATCAGTTCGGTTACCTGGGTCATGTCTTACTCCTTGATCGTGTCGACAGGCGTGGCGTCCGCTGCCTGGTTAGGGTTGGGGTTGAGATTGAGGTCAGGGTTGCCGGAATGCGAGGCCGGCTCGTACTCGCCGGCGGAGAGCTTGCGGCGCAGGATCTTGCCGACCGGCGACTTGGGGATCTCCTCCACGAAGACGTAATCGCGCGGGCGCTTGAAGTTCACCAGGTCCGAGCCGCGGCAGTAGGTATCCAGTGCCTGCGCATCGACGTTGCCGCGCGACTTGACGAAGGCCACCACCTTTTGGCCCCAGCGCGGGTCCGGCACGCCGGCCACCGCCACTTCTTCCACCGCCGGATGCAGCGACAGCACCGACTCGATATCGACCGGCGAGATGTTCTCGCCGCCACTGATGATCATGTCGTCGACCCGGCCGCTGACGAAGAGGTCGCCCTCGGCGTCGAAGTAGCCGGTGTCGCCGGTGAAGTACCAGCCGTCGCGCAGCGACTTGGCGTTGGCGTCGTCGCGGTTCCAGTAGCCTTCGAAGGCCTCATCGCCGCGCAGGTCGGCGATGATCTGGCCTTCCTCACCGGTGGCCGCCAGATCGTCGGGTGAGCGGGCGTCCAGGCGCACCACGCGCAGGCGCGTGTTGATGCCGGCGCGCCCCGCGCTGCCGGGCTTGCGGGTGGCGCGCTGGTCGATGCTGAAGGTGTACACCTCGGATGAGCCGTAGTGGTTCACGAACAGCTCCGGCTCGAAGGCCAGCGCAAGGCGGCGCAGCAGGCCATCGCTCATCGACGCGCCGGCAAAGCCGAGCTTGGTCGCGGTGCGGATCCCCGAGGGATCGAATTCCGGATCGGCCAGCAGGTCGTGGTACAGCGTCGGCACCAGGTACAGGCATGTGATCCGGTGGGTGGCGATCTCCTTGAGCGCCTGCCCGGCGTTCCAGCGCCGCACACAGACGAACAGGCCGTCCACCAGCGCCATCGCCAGCAGCGAGCGCACGCCCATGGTGTGGTAAAGCGGCATCACGCCAAGGGTACGCTCGCCATGGCGATACAGGTTCTGCGCCACGTGGGCGAGCGCGGCGGCGCGCTCCTGCCGGTGCCGGCGCGGCACGCCCTTGGGCTTGCCGGTGGTGCCCGAGGTGTAGAGCATCAGCGAGACAGCGCTCGCATCGGCCACCGGGGCGTCATGCCACGCAACGCTGTCCAGCAGCGAGGCGAACGACATCGAGCCGCCCGCCGCGCAGTCCAGCGCAATGCAGGGCACGGCCTGCGCCGCCGGGCTGGCCAGCACGGCATCGGCGCTGACCGGCTCGAACACCAGCGCCTTGACGGCGGCATCCTGCACGCAGTAATCAAGCTCCTCAGGCTTGGCGCGCCAGTTCAGGGGCACCATCACGATGCCGGCGAACTGGCAGGCCCAGTGCAGCGTGGCCATTTCCCAGCGGTTCTGCAATACGGCCAGCAGGCGGTCGCCCGGTTCCAGGCCAATCTCGCGCAGGCCGGACGCGACGCAACGGATACGCTCGTACCACTGCGCATAGGTGAGCATCAGGTCGCCATCGACGATGGCGGGCGCGTGCGGGCTTCGCTCCACGCTCTGCAGGAAGGTGCGGCCG
Source organism: Cupriavidus sp. UYMMa02A (assembly GCA_001725945.1). Classification (GTDB taxonomy): domain Bacteria; phylum Pseudomonadota; class Gammaproteobacteria; order Burkholderiales; family Burkholderiaceae; genus Cupriavidus. The sequence goes on from LRMT01000021.1 coordinate 26,393, forward strand.
AGATCAAGCATCGCAGGCCTCCTCGGCAACTACGCCGGCAGCAGCATGGCGAGCCCGTCCACGAATCGCGGCTACGTCGAGCACGGCGGCCACGATGGGGGTGTAGCCCGTACAGCGGCACAGGTGGCCGGACAGCATGTCGCGCACCTGCGCTTCGCTGGGGTCCGGCACGCGCTCCAGGTAGTCCGCGCACGACATCAGAATGCCGGCCGTGCAGAATCCGCACTGCAGTGCGTGGTGGCGGCGGAAGGCCTCCTGCAGGTCGCTTAGCCCCTCGGCCGCGCCAGGCCTTCGACGGTATCGATGGCGCGGTCCTCGGCCTGCACGGCCAGCATCAGGCACGAGCGCGCGGCTACGCCGTCGACCCGCACCGTGCAGGCGCCGCAGACGCCGTGCTCGCAGCCAACGTGGGTGCCGGTGGCGCCGAGTTCGTGGCGCAGGAAATCCGACAGCAGCTCGCGCGGCTCGCAATAGCCGCTGCGTTCGCGGCCGTTCAGGGTCAGGGTGATGCGGCGCCGCTCCTGGCGCTGCATCACCTCGGCGGCCTCGCCGGATTCGGCGCCCTTGGTGGTCTTGCTCATTTTGCCTCCTTGATCACACGCATGCCCAGTTGCCGCACCAGGTGCCGGCGGTACTGCGCGCTGATATGGGCGTCGTCCTGCGCGCCGAGTTTCCAACTGAAATCGTTGATGGCCTCCTCCAGGTCCTTGCCCTGCAGGCGCGGCCAGATTTCCAGCACTGGCCGGTCCGCCACGCCGCCAACCGCCAGCGCGATGGCGTCATCGGTCACGGTGGCCGCGCAGGCCACCAGCGCAAAATCGCCGTGGCGCGCGGAGAATTCGGCAAAGCCGTAGCGCGCCCGGGGCGCTGTAGCGGAAAGCGCACCGCCTCCACCAGCTCGTCGGGCTCGCGTGCCGTCATCAACATGCCCTGGAAGAAGCTGGCCGCCGGCAATACGCGGCGGCGCCGCGCGGCGCGCAGCACCACCTCGCCACCCAGCGCGGTCAGCACCAAGGGCAATTCGGCGCTCGGATCGGCATGAGCCACCGAGCCGCACACGGTGCCACGGTTGCGAATCTGGAAATGCGAAATATGCGGAAAGGCCATGGCCAGCAGCGGCACCTCGTCGGCCAGCGTGGCGCGCCATTCGACGCTGCCCTGCGTGGCCGCGGCACCCACCACCAGGTGAGCGTCTTCCACCCGCACCGTGTTCAGCTCGGCGGTGCGCGAGATATCGATCAGCAGTTGCGGCTGCGCCAGGCGCATGTTGAGTACCGCCATCAGCGACTGGCCACCGGCCAGCACGCGCGCGCCTTCGCCGCCACGGGCCAGCGCATCGAGCGCGTGCTGCGTGGTTTCGGCGCGCAGGTAATCGAAAGCGGATGGCTTCATCGACGAACTCCCAAACGGGCCAGCAGGCGGGCAAGCCAGCCTTGCGGCCGTACCGGCTTGCCGGCGCCTGGCGGCCGAGCGATTCGAACAACTGGCGCAGCACCACCTTGGCGGCGCCTTCCAGCATGCGTCCGCCCACGGCGGCGACCTTGCCGGATACCTCGGCCTCGTAGTCGTAACTCAGGCGCGTGCCGCCGCCATGCGGGACCAGATTCACCAGGCCGGCGCGCGCGCGCTGCCCAGCGAGGACATGCCGGCGCCGCCAGCCGCAGCCGGCGCGGGGGATCGAGGTCCGACAGGGCGATCTCCGCCTCGAAGCGCGCCTTGATCATCCCAACCCCTACCGTCACGTCGGCGCGGTAGTGGTTCTCGGCGGTGCGCTCCAGCGCGTGGCAGCCGGGCACCACCTTGGCCAGCGCCTGCGGGTCCAGCAGCACCGCGAAGATGGCTTCGGGCGTGGCGTCGAGATCCACCGAGCCGCGCGCGGTGAGCGCCTTGCCACTGCCCTTGCGGGCCGCGGGCACGGCGGCCTCGCGTATGGCTTCCAGCAACTCGGGGCGCGACGGTGGCGGATCGTCGAAGCCCACCATGGCCATCACCTTGGCCGGGGTCAGCGGCAGGCGGATGTCCTGCACGCCGAGCGCGTCCGCCACCGCGTTGGCGATGCAGGGGGGCGTGCTCATGTTGTTGCCCTCGCCCAGGCCCTTGGCGCCGAGCGGCGTGAAGGGGCTTGGCGTTTCCAGGTGCACGATCACCGGATCGGGCACCTCGCAGGTGGTCGGCATCAGGTAGTCGGCCAGCGTGCCGGACTGGAAGCTGCCGTCGGCGCCATAGCGGAACTCCTCCATCAGCGCCGCGCCCAGCCCCTGGGCGAAGGCGCCGCGGATCTGGCCATCGGCCAGCGCCGGGTTGAGCAGCGTGCCGGCGTCGTGCGCGGTCACGTAGCGATCGATACGCACGCGCCCCGTGGCGCGGTCGATCTCCACGCCGCACATATCGAAGGCAAAGCCGTAGGCGGCCGAGGTGTTTATGCGGTCGTTCTCATCCGGCGCTTCCAGGTTGGGCGGCGACCAGAACACCGTCTCGCGCAGGCCAGGCTCTTCTCCCGCCGGCAGCTGCTGCGGTGACCAGTGCGGCGCATTGCTGGCTACACGCGTGAACGGCAGGCCGGATTCGGGCGCGCCTTTGCGGGCAATGCGGCCATCTTCGAACACCACCTCCGCAGGCGTGCAGCCGAACTGCGGCGCCGCGATGCGCGCCAGCTTGTCGCGCACCCGCTCGGCGGCCAGATGCACGGTGCCGGCCACCGCGCCGGCAAAGCGGCTAGAGTAATTGCCGGCGGCAACCGACCACGCATCCTTGTGGGTATCGAACTCGACGTTCACCACCACGTCGACCGGGTCCACGCCAAGCACATCGGCCACGACCTGCGCGCACACGGTCATATGGCCCTGCCCGGCGGGCGTCGAGGCAATGGTGACCACCACGCCGCCGAGCAGGTCGACGCTGACCGTGGCGCTGGCGATGGCGCCGTTCTTGGGCCCCACTTTCTTGCGCGCCTCGGCCGGCATGGCAGTGGTGATATAGCCCATGTTGGACACGGACGGCTCGACGATGGCGGCAAAGCCTATGCCATACAGCCGGCCCTCGGCGCGCGCGGCTTCGCGGCGGCACTTCAGCTCGGCGTAGCCGCCTTCTTCCAGCGCGCGCGCCAGCGCCAGCTGGTAGTTGCCGGAGTCCAGCAACGCGCCCGCCGCGGCGCGATAGGGAAAGGCATCGGCGGCAACAAAGTTGCGGCGATACACATCGAGCGGATCGAGGCCGAGCTGCGTCGCGATGCGCTGCACCAGCCGCTCCAGGGCGAAATACACCTGCGGGCCGCCAAAGCCACGCACCAGGCCGGTGGGCGTCTTGTTGGTCATCACCACCCGGTTGCGCACCAGCAGGTTGGGGATGTCGTAGGCGCCGGTCAGACAGCCGTGCATGCGGTAGAAGGTGGCGGGCTCCGGCGCGCGCAAGTAGCCGCCGCAGTCTTCGACCTGGTCATAGGACAGCGCCACGATGCGGCCATCGGCCATCACCGCGGCTTCCAGCGTGGACAGCCGCGCGGTGGCGGAGGTGGCGGCGCTGAGATGCTCGAGCCGGTCTTCCACCCACTTCACCGGTGCGCCGGCCTTGCGGGACGCCAGGCACATCAGCACCGCGTAGGGAAACACGGCCTGCTTCACACCGAAGCTGCCGCCGGAATCGCGCGGGGCCTTGTGGCGCAGCCGGTTGGCCGGCACCTTGAGCGCCATCGCCATCACCGCATGCAGCGAGAACGGCCCCATGAAATTGGAGGTGACGTCGTAGCCCTCGTCACCGGGCAGGAACTCGGCAATCACCACGCCGCATTCGATCGGCGTGCAGGTGTTGCGCGGATAGTGCGCGGTCAGCGTGACCCGGTGCGGCGCCGCGGCAAAGGCGGCTTCAGGCTCGCCGTAGCGGAAGTGGCGGTCGCTCACCACATTGGCGCCTACGCCGGGATGCAGGATGGGCGCATCGTCGGCCAGTGCGGCTTCGATCGATACCACCGGCGGCAGCACGCGGTAAGTGACGCGCACCAGGTCGAGCGCGTCTTCGGCCAAGGCACGGCTCTCGGCCATTACCACGGCCACCGGTTCGCCCACATAGCGCACGCGGTCCATGGCCAGCGCCCATTGCTCCATTGCCGACTTTACGGCGACCACGAAGGGACGCGACCAGGCCATCAGGTCGGCGCCGGTAAGCACGGCATGCACACCCGGCGCGGCAAGCGCGGCGGTGGCATCGATGGTGCCAAGTTCGGCATGCGCATGCGGAGAACGCACGATGGCCGCATGCAGGGTGCCGGGCTTCACGCCCAGGTCGTCGCCATAGCGGCCACGGCCGGTGAGGATCGCGGCGTCCTCGAGCCGCTCCATCGCGCGGCCCACGTGACGCTGGCGCCCGGCCGCGGCGGATTCAAGGAGGAGAGCCGCTGCCGCTGCCGGCAGGCTGCGCTTGTCGCTCATGACCGGTCCTCCCGCGTGGCGGGACCGGGGCGGTCCATCTGGTTAGCGGGGATTGCGGGCCGGCACGGGAAAGCGTGTCGCGGCGCGAGGCAAACGCCCGCTGCCGCTGTCTCCTGTGTCGTGCCGGTCATGCCGCCAGCATCGTTTGTTCTCATTCCTGACTCCGTTCTGCGCGCCGGATCCGGCGGGGCAAGCCCGCTGGTTCATGCGACGTTGAACAGGAGCTTAGAGAGAATATGGTATTAGTTCTAATATTGTTTTTTGATCGTGCTAATCAATTAAAGTGATGTCTGGCAGGGCGCTCCTTAATGGGGATATGTGGCCTCTTCGCGCGCCACAAATAAGGGTTTCCCCCCAAATATCGGCCACGATTTCCGAGGCCTGCCACAGAAAAAAGCTGATACGCTAAGTCCCAGTGGCACAAATTTATTGATACCGAATCGACCCACTTAGCATGGACCTCAGACAGATCCAATACTTCATCGCGCTGTTCGAAGATGCTCGGTCACGCGCGCGGCCAAGCGGCTGAATATTGTGCAGCCGGCGCTGAGCATGCAGATCGCCAAGCTGGAGGAAGAGTTCGGGCAGAAGCTGTTCGATCGCATCCCGCACGGGATGGTGCCGACCGCCGCCGGCCGCATGATGTACCGGCTGTTCCTGCCGATCACGCGGGACCTCGCCAATGCGCGGCAACAACTGATGCAACGCGAAGAGCAGGTGGCCGGCAGCATCTCCATCGGCATGGTGGCGTCGGAAACGGAAAGCGTGCTGGTGGGGTCGCTGGCGCGGTTCAACGCGCGCTACCCGAATGTGGAGGTATCGGTCGCGGACGGATTCAGCGCCACGCTGATCGACCTGGTCTCCGCCGGCCAGCTCGACGCGGCTGTGGTGCATAAGCCCCGTGGCAAGCTCTCGCTCCATGTGCAATCCCTGCACGATGAGGAAATGGTGCTGGTCACCAGCGCCGAGCATGGCCCGGCACTGCCGTCGCTGTGGAACTCACCAAGCTGCCCGGCTGGAACTGGTGCTGCCCACCAAACGCCATGGCTTGCGCGGCGTGCTGGACGCCGCGACGCAGATCGAAGACGTCACGCTGCAGCCAAAATTCGAGATCGACATCCTCGGCACCATCGTGCAGTTCGTCGAGGCCACGCGCTTTGCCACGGTGCTGCCACGCATCGTGGTGCAGCGCGCGGTGGATGAGGGCCGGCTGCGCATGTACCCGATCCTGGCGCCGCGCATCGTGCGCCACCTGGTGTGCGTGAGCCATCCGCAGCGCCCGCTCAGCACGGCGGGCGACGCGCTGATCGCGATCGTGGCCGAGGAGATCCGGAGGGTATCCGGAACGCCAGCCTGATCCTGACGCAGTGGCCCTGGCTACCGCCGGCCTTCCACCGGGCTGCGCACCTCGCGCGGCGCATCGCTGCGCGTGCCGAACAGCGTGTCGCAGATCGGGAAGGTCAGGTTGAAGTTCTGCGTGGCCATCAGCTCAGGATCGTGATGCGTGACGTGCAGGCGCCGCACGGTCCCCACGAACGGCATCCGGTCCAGCAGCGGGCTATCCGTGATGTGCGACAGCGTATGCAGGCCCTCGTACATCAGGTAGTACGCAGCCATCGTCATCAGCGCGATATAGCCCGCGTTCTTCGAGAACACCGCGCCGATCGCCAGTGCGAACGGCACTGCGGCCAGCACGAAAGCCACCGGCGCGAACGGCGGGAACAATAAGGCGCGCCAGTGCTTCTGGCCTTTGTACTCAAGCGTCACGTGCGTGAAGAAGCGATGGTGCACGGCGCAATGCCGTTTGTAGATCATGCTGAAAAAGCGCGTCGGCCGATGCAGTACATAGCGGTGCGCGGCCCACTCGGCCCAGTTCCCGAACAGGAAGATCGGCACGATCGCGAGCCACTGTGCCAGCGTCGGTGCTTGCAGTTTCATCGCGCACCATGCAATCACGCCGCTCGTGAACAGCAGCGTGAAGGCGAGATGCAGTTCGCCGCGGTACCACGCGGGCGTGGACGCGACATACTCGTCGCGGAAGCGGTAAGAGCGTGCGCGGACTTCGTCATCGTATTTCATCGTTGTCTCCTCGTTCCAGGCGCTGGTGGCGCCCCATAGTGCAGCTTCGGTGTTTACCTTTGGTTTCCAGCGCCGGTGTTCAGCCTGGATCGGCGACTTCGCTCAACGCCCGCCGGGTTGCGCGGCGCTCGGCCAAGATGGCGTCGGCGATCTTTTCCGCGAGCATGATGGTGGGAATGTTGGTATTGGCCGTCGGCAGCCGAGGCATCAGCGACGCGTCGACGACGCGCAACCGGCCGACATCGTGGACGCGGCCCGTTGCGTCCGTCACCGCGCTCCGGTCCGCATGCGCGCCCATCCGGCAAGTGCCGCTGGCATGCCAGACCCCGAAGACGCTCTGGCGCACGAAGCCCTCCAACGCGGAGTCATCCGCGAGCAGGCTGGTCAGGTTTGCCCCGCCCGTGACAAAGCGCGCGATCAGGCTTCTGCGTAGCGGCCCCGAGACATCGAGCAGCGCCCCCAGCAACGCGGTGAGCAGCGCATTGCCGGGGCTCACGCGGCTCATTGCCTTGACGCGTGTCGAAAAGATGGCGGGGAAGAAATCATCCGGATGCTGATGCAAGGCCGACGCACCGACGATGCGCACCAGCCTGCGCACACCAGCCACCATGCGTTGCAGATCCCGTTCGTCATCGAGCAGGTTGAGCTCCACCAGTGGCGGCACCTCCGGCTGGGCGCCCGCAAGGCTCACCTGCCCGCGCGAGAATGGCCGGTTGCACCACAGGAAGAAGAGGCCGAGCCGATTACCGAGCGCATGCCAGCCCGCCCGTGTCGAGCTGGACAAATACATGTCCGACGCTTCGCCGCCCGGCACTTCGGATGAGAAGCGCGCCGCCGTCATGCTGGAGCGCCGGCGCACGAGCGGCATGCGGTACTCGGGCGCGAGGAACTGGCAGAAGGTCAGCGCAGGATGATCCTGGAGATTGCGGCCAACACCGGGCCGGTCGGCCACCACCTCGATGCCGAGCGCTTGCAGCGCGGCCGCGTTGCCAATCCCTGCTCGCATCAGGATGGCTGGAGACTGCAGTGCGCCCGCTGACACGATGACCTCTCCGGCGTCCAGCGCCAGCCGCGCCCCGTCGGCACGAACGGCGATCACCCCGCGCGCTTCGCGTCCGGATACGACCAGCTCCTTCACCGTTGTCTCGGCAAAGATCCGCAGATTGGTCCGCTTGCGCGTGTTCGCATCGAGATAGGCGATGGCGGTCGATACCCGCTTGCCATCGAAGTTCGAGAAGGCGGCGGGAAACCAGCCATCGCCGAACTCCGCGTTCTGGTCGTCCAGCGCGGACAAGCCGCTGCGGCCCATCGCGTGCGCAAACTCCGTGCAGAACGGCGGCCAAGCCTGCGGCAGGATGCGGCGGATCGGCACCGGTCCGTCGCTGCCGTGCAGCTGGCTGTTGCCGTAATCCACATCGCGTTCGAGCTTGCGAAAGTAGGGCAAGACATCCTGCCACGACCAGCCGGGCGCGCCCGACGCCGCCCACTCGTCGTAGTCGCGCGGCAGCCCGCGGTTGGCGGCCTGCACATTGATGCTGGAGCCGCCGCCCATGACGCGCCCTTGCTCGTAGAGTCTGGCGCGCGCCCCTGCCACGCGCGCGCCTGCAGCGATGGCCAGAGGTACCGGTCGCCGAAGAACAGGGGCATCGGATAGCTGTCGAGAATCTCCGCCGGCACCGCGCCGGGCGGCGTATCGACGCCCCCCTCGATCAGCGCGACGCGTATGCCCGGGTCCCTAGAAAGGCGATTGGCCAGCACGCAGCCGGCGGACCCGCCGCCAACGATCACATAGTCAAAGCGGTCCCTCGGCGTAACCATGTGTTCTCCCCTTGTCATGTGCGTGGTTGCTGCGTCATTGCAAGGGGATGGCCGCGTCATGCACGACCTGCTTCCACTTCGCCAGTTCCTTGCCGATGAACGCCGAGAAGTCCGCCGCGCTGCCGCCGGCCGGCCTGACGCCCTGCTCGTGGAAGATGTTGCGCACATCCGCCGTGCGCAGCGCGTCGTTGATCTGCGCGTTCAGCTTGCGCACGATCTCCGGGGGCGTGCCGGCCGGCGCGACAATGCCGTGCCACGAGGACGCGTCATAGCCGGGCAGGCCGCTCTCCGCCATGGTGGGCACCGTGGCAAGCGACGCGAAGCGGCTCCGGTCCGCCACGGCGAGTGCGCGTACCCTGCCGGACTTCACGAACGGCAGCACATGGGGCAGGGCGTCGAAGGCCACTTCGACCTGCCCGCCGGCCAGGTCGGTCAACATGGGCGTGCTGCCCTTGTAAGGCACCTGGGCAAGCGAGACGCCCGCACTGCGCTCGAACAGCGCCATGGCAAGGTGATTGGATGAGCCGCTGCCTGACGAGCCGTAGTTGATCTTGCCCGGCGTGGCTTTCGCGGATCTGACAAGATCGTCCACGGACCGGATCGGCGATCCACTTGTCACCACCAGCGTCATCGGCGATTGCCCCGCCAGGATGACGGGCGTGAAGTCCTTGAGGGTGTCGTAAGGCAGCGACTTATAGAGCCAGGGATTGGCACCGAAGGGGAACTGCACCACCAGCAGCGTGTAGCCATCGGGCGCGGCCTTGGCCACGAACGAGGTGCCGATAATGGTGCCCGCGCCAGGCTTGTTGTCCACCACCACTGGCTGGCCCCAGGCTGCAGTGAGCCTGCTGCCGACGATGCGGGCCAGCGTGTCGTTGAAACCGCCGGGCGGGTACGGCACCACGATGCGGATCGGCTTGGTGGGATAGCCGTCCGCGTGGGCAAGTCCCGTTGCCAACAGCAAAGCGAGCCCGGCATGGGCGAGCCACGTTTCATGTCTGTCTCCTGCTGGTTCAGTATTCAAGGCGCGGCCGGGATCGACGCCCCGGTCCGCTGCGCTGGCGTTCAGCGGCGAATCGTGAGCGAGCCCCGACCAGCGGCTGGCCAGCGTGTCGTGCTCGATCTGGAACAGGTCCAGGATGCGGCCCACGGTGTGATTGACCACGTCCTCGATGCTGGTCGGATGGGCGTAGAAGGCGGGCACGGGCGGCATCACGATCGCGCCCATCTCGGTGGCGTGAAGCATGTTGCGCAGGTGCGCGAGGTTCAGCGGGGTTTCGCGCGCCACCAGCACCAGACGCCGCCGCTCCTTGAGCACCACGTCCGCGGCACGCGTCAGCAGGTTGTCGGAGAACCCGTTGGCCACCGACGCTAGTGTCTTCATCGAGCACGGCGCGACCACCATGCCCTCGGTCACGAAAGAGCCGCTGGCCACCGCCGCGCCGATATCGCGCACGTTATGCACTACGTCGGCAAGCGCCTCGAGTTCGCTGCGCTTGATGCCGAGTTCCTGGGTCGCGGTGAGCATGCCCGAAGCCGACACGATCAGATGCGACTCGACGTTGTCCAGCCTGCGTATCGCCTTGAGCAGGTTGACGCCGATGGCGGCGCCGCTGGCGCCGGAGATGCCGACGATGATGCGTTTCTGGTTGGCCATGACATCAAGCTCCATCGCCCAGATACGCTTTCCAGCGCGATGGGTCGGCGGACACAAGCGCCTGTAAATCGATGGTTGACTCGCCGGGAATCCGCACGCGCGTGAACACATGCGCCGCGTACTTGACCGGGCGGGTCGCGTCCAGCCCCATCTTGGCGCAGATGCCTTGCAGGTGCGGCTCGGGATTGTCGATGCCGGCGAGGCTGGCCGCGACGGTGGTGGAGGGATCGAGCAGCGAGCCCTGCGCCCCCGCGATCACCACCAGGTCCTGGTCCGCCTGGAAGCGCGTCGCGACGGCCCATTCGACCTCGGCGGGGTCGTGGACGTCGACATCGGTATCCACCACGATCACCTGCTTGATGTCGTAATGCGCGCCAAACGCCGAGAGAATGACGTTCTTCGCCTCGCCCTCGCGCTTCTTGTCGAACTTCACATACAAGTGGTACCGGCATACGCCGCCTACCGACAGATGCACATCCTGCACCCCGGGATGGCTGCGCTGCAGATGCGCCAGCAAGGTCGCCTCGCGCGGAATTGCTCCAAGCAGCAGGTGCTCCATCTCCGCCGGCACGATGGTGTGATAGATCGGGCGATGACGATGCGTGACGGCGTCGACCTGGATGACCTCGCGCGGCTCGGCGCTGCTGTAGTACTTGGGAAACTCGCCAAAGGGCCCTTCCATCTCGCGCTCGCCGGGCAGAAGCCGGCCCTCGATCACGATCTCGGCATTGGCCGGCACGCGCACATCGCTGGTGCGGCACTTGACCACGGGAAGCGGCGCCCCATGCAGCGCGCCGGCGATTTCCAGTTCGTCATGGTCGATCGGTGCGATGGCCTGCGAAGCCAGCATGGTGAGAGGATCGACACCGATGACGATGGCGATCGGCAGCGCCTCGCCGCATGCTTCGGCCGCACGGTAGAACGCATCGAGATGGCGTGGCAGCATCAGGATCGCCATGCGGTCCGGCGCATGCACCTGGATGCGGTGGATGGAGACGTTCTGCACGCCTGTGCGCGGGTTTCGCGCGATGGCCAGGCCGGCCGTGATATAGGGACCGTTGTCGTGCTCGCTGTGGGTCGGGATGGGCAACAGTTCGTGCAGGTTCACCTTGTCCAGGTGGATGACCTGCTGGCACGCTGCCTCGCTCTGGGCGATCTCGCGCACCGGCAGGGGCTGCGCAGCCGCACTGCGGAAGCGCTCCAGCAAGCCGTCTTCGGGCACCCTCATCGCCTCGGCGATCCACGAGCGGCGAGACATGAATCCGCTCACCACCGGAATCGCATGGCCGCCGGGCTGGTTGAATAAGGCCGCGCGCTCGCCATCCAGCCGCTTGGCGACCGCGGCAAGGGTGTGCTCAAGCGCAACCGGCTCGTCTATTGCCGCCAGCCTCCCGGTGTCGCCAAGGCGGCGCAGCCAGCTGCGCAGGGTCAGCGCCTCCTCCGGCATGGCCATGGGTTCCGGCGCGCGGTTCATCGATTCGGCTGTCTGCCTGAACATTGCATTGCTCCTGAGTCGTCGGCATGCGGCCCAGGTCCTGACTGGCCCACCGCATGCAAGGTGAGGCAAGCCTAGTCAGGAAGCTTCATCAGGTCTAATACTGTTTATTGATCCGAAATATCATAGTTGCTGATATACGTGTTTGACCCGATGACAGCCGACAGGCGCTGAACGCTAATTGAGACCTTGGAAGCGATCTTCGCTTTATCGGCTGTGCCTGGTGGATTTTGCAATTCAGGCCGATTGCCGGCGCTGGCACCCGGTGCCTTGGAGATCACTGGCTTATATGTACTGATTTCCAGATATCATTTTTAATGATGAGATAATGAGGCAACTCGGGCATATGGATTTAAAGCAGATCCAGTATTTCATCGCGCTCTTCGAGGACGGATCAGTCACTCGGGCCGCCAAGCGGCTGCATATCGTGCAGCCCGCGCTGAGCATGCAGATCGCCAGGCTGGAAGAAGAGCTGAATCAAAAACTGTTCGAGCGCGGCGCGCATGGCATGTCGCCGACCGCCGCGGGCCGCCAGATGTATCGGCTGTTCCTGCCCATCATGCGCGACATTACGCATGCGCGCGAACAACTGGTGCAACGGGACGAGGTCGTCTCCGGAAACATCTCGATCGGCCTGATCGCCTCCATCGCCGAGGGCGCGCTCGCCGAAGCACTGACCCGCTTTCGTATGCGCTATCCCCAGGTCGAGGTGACCGTGGCCGACGGCTACAGCACCACGCTGATCGACTGGGTAGCGGGCGGCCAACTGGACGTGGCCATCATCAACAAACCGCGCGCCCAGTTGTCACTCGACTCCGGGCCGCTGCTCGACGAAGAAATGGTGCTGGCAACGAGCGCGGCCCACGGCCCGGACCTGCCGGGCTCGGTCCAGCTAGCCAGCCTCCCCGCAGTGAACTGGTGCTGCCCACCAAACGCCACGGCCTGCGCGGCGTGCTCGACAGCGCGGCGCACCAGTTGGACATGATGCTCACGCCCAAGTACGAGATCGACGCGCTCGGCACCATCGTCAAGCTTGTTGCGTCAACCAGCATGGCCACGATCCTGCCGCGCATCGCGGTGCAGCGCGCGGTGGACCGGGGCACGTTGCGCGTGCACGCCATCCTGGCGCCACGGCTGATCCGGCACATCGTGCGCATCAGCCATCCCCGCCGCCCCTTGAGCACAGCGGCCGAGGCGTTGGTCAGCATCATTGCCAGCGAGATCCAGCGTACGTCGGACGCGGCAACGCCCGGCAGCCAAGACTTGAACAAGGAGAAGATGGAATGAACGCGCAACACTGGATTGGCGGCGCATGGACCGGCGAGCCTTCCGCCGATAGCGTCAACCCCGCCGACGGGACCCTGATCGGGCAGTTCGCGGACGGCGGCATCTGGCAGGCCGAAGCCGCCATCGCTGCCGCGCGCCATGTTTTCGAGCGCACCACCTGGGGCCGGGATGCCCGCCTGCGCCAGGACGTTCTGCTAGCCTGGACTGGTGCGCTCGAGGCAGAGCGAGAGCGCCTGGCCAGCCTGCTCACCGCGGAAAACGGCAAGCCGGTCGCACAAGCCCGGGGCGAGGTCGGCGCCGCTATTTCAGAGGTCCGCTATTACGCCGGGCTGGCGCGGCACATCCCGGGTCACGTGCTGGAGCCCGAGCCAGGCACGATTTCGACCATCCTGCGCGAGCCGGCCGCGTCGCCGCCATCATCGTCCCCTGGAACGCGCCGGCGGTGCTGCTCGTGCGCTCCCTCGCGCCAGCGCTGGCCGCGGGCTGCACGGCAGTGGTCAAGTCGGCAGCGCAAACCACGCTGTTCACAGCCGCCATGCTGCGCTTGTTCGAGCGCACAGCCCTGCGGCGGCGCCGTCAATCTGGTCTGCGAAACGGGCTATGCGGCAGCGGACCACCTGGTGCGCTCGCACGACGTGGACGTAGTGAGCTTCACAGGATCGACCGCAACCGGCAAGAAGATCATGATCGCCGCTGCGGACAGCGTGAAAAAACTCTCGCTGGAACTCGGCGGGAAATCGTGCTGCCTGGTGTTCGACGACGTCGACGCGCAAGCGGTTGCGAAACGGCTCGCGCTTGCCGCCACCGTCATCTCGGGCCAGCAATGCACCGCCGCGCGGCGGGTACTGGTGCACGAAGCCATCGCGCCACAGATGCGCCGGCACCTGACCGAGGCCCTTGCCGCGCTGCGCCTCGGGCCCGGCATCGAGCCCAACACGCAAATCGGCCCGCTGATCGACCAGGCGACGCGTGCGCGATGGTGAGCGCGCAAGTCGAGCGCGCCTGCGACGAGGCGGACACGGTCCTGCTGCGCGGCACGATGCCGGGCGGCGCGCTCGCGCGCGGCGCCTTCCTCAGCCCCACACTGGTGGAACACAGCGACCCCAATGCCTTCTTCTGCCAGGAGGAGATCTTCGGGCCATTCGTCACGTTTGAGACCTTCGTGACCGAAGGCGAGGCGCTGGCCAAGGCCAACAACACCGTCTTCGGCCTGTCCGCCAGCGTCTGGACGCAGCACGGCGAGCGCGCCATGCGCCTCGCGCGGGCGCTGCGCAACGGCACGGTCTGGGTCAACGACCACAACCGCCTGTTCGCCGAAGCGGAGACGGGCGGCTATCGGCAGAGCGGCCTTGGACGGCTCCACGGTTATGACGCCCTCGCGGACTTCACCGAGTTGAAGCACATCTGCATCCAGGCGGGCCTGCCGAGAGGGATGTCGCAGGCTGCAGGTTCAGTGGTGTAGCAGCGCGCGCCCCGCCTCGGTCGGGTTCGGAGTGGCTTGGTTTTTGCCTTGGAAGTGGCGAAGAAGAAGCAGTCAACGTGGGCAGAGATACCACGGTATATTGACTGCGAGTGAGCCCGCGCCTGCCGCACGTTGCGGTGTACCCGTATATCGAGGAGACTTCCATGTCGCTGCGCCGCCATATGTGCCAACTCGCATTGCTCGCCGTCTGGCGCCGCTGTTTAGCGGCCATGCCCAGACACAGCGGCCGTCTACGCCAGACCCCGCGATCAATGACGCCATCTCCGATGCCGTACGTGAAGGGTCGCATCGGTTCCAACCTACGCCTGCCCAACCTCTTTCGCGCGACGAGCAATGCGACCGGCTTGCCGAACAGATCGGCCAGACGCCGCGCCGCAGTTACCGACCTTCGAACGCGCCGGTCGAGAACAGCCAGGGCACCGATGTGGCCACGGTCCAGCGCGACCGGACCCGCAGGCAGTTGCAACGGGTGTATCAAGAGAAGTGTACGCAGTAGGCCTGCTCTGCCCGCCGCGCGGTACCAGGCATTCCGAAGGCAGGCGAGGACCGGACTTGGGAAAACGCCAGTAAAAGGAAATGACAGGCGGTGGGACTGGTCTTCTGAAACTCAACGAATATCAAGGCAGCGGACCGCGCACTGACTGAGTCTCGCACGCTAGTCCTCTTGCCTTTGTGCTTTACGCCACTGGCTTGGCGAGACACCAAAGTCCTGCGAAAACCAGCGGGTGAACGATCTCGAACTATCAAAGCCAAGTTGTTCCGCAATGGCGAAAATGGAGTGTCGCGTATTCTCTAGGTAGCGCAGCGCGTTGTCCCGGCGCACCGAGTTGTAAACCTGCATGAACGTGGTGCCTTCGCCGGCCAATCGCCGCTGCATCGAGCGGGAACTCATCTTCAGATAATCGGCAACCAGCGACAAGTCAACCTTGCCGCTCGGCATCAGCAACGAAATCGCTTTCTTTGCATCCTCCAGCACCGATTCACGATTGATGACCGGCAGGTTCTGGAGGAAGAATTTCTCGTAATGCTTTAGCTCGATCTCCGAGAAGTCTGAAGGAGAGTCAAGGTCGCTGGTCAGGCAGGCAAAGCCGGAGTACTCCGCGCCAAACCTGAGCGGGCTGCGAAACACGCGGCGATGTATCCGAAGATCTTCCGGCGCGGCATGGGAGAAGTAGATTTCATGCGGACGCCACTGTTCTCCCAGCAGGGATTGAAAGATGCTGATGATCACACCGACGCCCAACTCCGCCGCTTGCCTGGCATAGGCCTCGGACACCAATTCGATCCTGACCACCGAGAACTGTCCCTCGCTCTCGATCTGAATTGCCAGGACGTCATTCAGCAGCCCTTTGTGTCGCATCAGAAAGCCGATGGTAGCGCGCGCGGAGCGTTGGTGCCGCAAGAGCAGGCTGATGGCTCCGATATCCGAAAGCTTGCGGCGTTCCACCATCAGCGCTGCAAACGCGAGGCAGCGGGAGGCGCTTGCCGCATCCTCCAGTAACTGAATCACCACGCGCGCAGGCAGGAAGCTGCGCTCTGACGGAGAGAGCAAATCCCGGGTCAACCCGTGTCGCAGCAATAGCGACTCCGAATCCAGGCCAAGCTCGTCTGCAACCTCAAGGAACCGGGCCAGCGACGCGGATCGAATATTCAAGCTCATCAGCGTAAACCCTGTAGTGACGTGAATTGCCACCTTTTTGGCGCGATTCGTGAGTTTTTAAGTCTTTCACGCCAATACCATCGGGTCAATACATTACGTGCCTGACAAAGGGAGATCCGAATGGAACTGGAGGGCAAAGTCGCGATTGTCACAGGTGGTGGGCGAGGTGCCGGAGAAGGTATCGCCCGCGTTCTGGCACGGGAGGGCGCGCGCGTGGCCGTAGTCGACGTCAACCCTGAGAACGCCCGGCAGGTTGCCCGGAGCATCGACCCTGGCGGCACGCGTGCGATTGCGATTCACGCCGATATTTCCAGGAAGGCCGACACCGAGGCCATGGCGGCGCAAACGCTGCAAGCCTTCGGCACGATCGACATCCTGGTGAACAACGCCGGCATTGAAGGGCCGCCCGTCCTGGTACAGGATCTCGCCGAAGAACAGTGGGACCGCGTGATGGGGGTGAACGCCAAGGGCGTGCTGCTTTGCTGCCAGGCGGTCCTGCCGACCATGATCGCCAGGAAGCGCGGCAAGATCGTCAATATCGACTCGATTGCCGGCATTCGCATGACCTTCTTTGGCAGCATCGACTACACGGCGTCGAAACATGCCGTCACCGGCCTCACTCAACATCTGGCGTGGGAACTGGCGGATCACCGCATCAACGTGAATGCGGTGTGTCCCGGCGGGATCATGACGCCAATGATGGAGGAGAACACCGAACCGGAGATGCGCGACGCCATTGCCCAGCGCGTCATTCCGCTCGGCCGTTTCTGCAACACCGAGGAAATTGGCGAGGCGGTTTCGTTCCTGGCCAGTGAACGTGCCGACATGATCACCGGCCAGTTGCTGGCCGTCGACGGCGGCGTGCTCACTGGCTACGGCGAGGACTTGCGAGCCGTGCTGCGCAAGCGCATGGAAGAAGCAAGGGTCCTCGGGCACTAGGTCAACCCGTCGTGAACGACGGGATGCATCATCAACGTGGCGGGGGGCAACGGTCCTGTATTGCCCCTGCCAGACTGACAAGGGACATTTGCTGTGGCGATTCATCTACCCGCCGGCGACGCAACAAGCCTTGAAGCCAACGCATTCCCGGTCACCCGTTTCTATGCCTGGCGAGTGTTCGCGCTCAGCGTCGGGCTCATGCTCTCGGACTACATTTCGCGGCAGATACTGAACGCCACCTTCCCCGCGCTGAAGGCAGAGTGGGCCCTGAGCGACACCCAGCTCGGTGCGCTGGTCAGTGTCGTGGCGCTGGGAGTCGGCGTTCTTTCCTTTCCGGCTTCATTGCTGGCCGATCGCTGTGGGCGCGTCAAGAGCGTGTCGATCATGGCGCTGCTGTGGAGCGTGGCAACGATCGCCTGCGGCATGAGCGGCAACTATGCCGGAATGTTCATGGCACGTGCTGCTGTCGGGATCGGCGAGGCCGGCTATGCAAGTGCAGGCGGCGCGATTCTGGTTAGCGTGTTTCCGCGCCGGCTGCACGGCACCATCATCAACAGCTTCCTGTCTGCCGCGCTGTTCGGTTCTGTGTCCGGACTCGTCCTTGGCGGGACGCTGGCGCAGCGGCATGGCTGGCGCACGGCCTTCTTCATTATCGGCGCAGGCGGACTGGTCCTGTCGCTACTCTACGTCGCGGGTGTCAGGGAACCGCGAGCCCACGCTGCCCAGGTCAAGACTCACCTGCCGGTGAAGGATGTCCTCAAGCGGCTGCTCACAACCAAGACGGCGCTGTGGACATACCTCGGATCCGGTCTGATGATGTTCATTCAGGGAGCGCTGCTTGCGTGGATGCCGTCGCTGATGAACCGCTACTACGGCTTTGACATGACGCGCGCCGGCGCCACCACGGGCCTGCTGGTGATTGCGGGCGGCGTGGGCATGATCGCGGGCGGCGCACTGGTGGACTATCTCAGCGCCCGCCGGGGCGTGCGGCGCCTGCGTATCATGGTGGGCTTCGCGCTGTGCTACTTTGCGCTGCTGCTCATCGCCTTCCAACTGCAGCCTGGCAATCCTCAGTTACTTGCCGTTGCGGCAGCATTCCTGACCGGGTCGGGTTTTGTCGGCGCTTCGGGCGTGATCGTCACGGCTGTCTCGCCACCCGCGATCCATGCCTCGGCGTTTGCAATGCTGACGCTGGCGAACAATATTCTCGGCTATGCGCCCGGCCCGTTCATTGTCGGCCTGCTGGCCGATGCCTCCGGCTTGCTCACCGCCATGCAGATATTGCCGCTGGCGGGACTGGGCGCTGCCGCCGCCTTCCTGATCGCCGACAGGTATTACGACAACGATGCGCAGCAGACCCGATGAGCAGGCAGCTTCAAGTTTGCTGAACCCGAGACATCCACACCCGAACGCTCTTCCCGGTGCTGCCGCCATGGCGGCCATCGCAGCGGGATTGTCGATGCTTGGGCAGTTTGCCATTGCAACGTATCTGCCCGCCTTCGCGATCATGAGCGATGCCCTGCACGCAACGAATGCGCAGGTCCAGCAGTCGCTCACCGCTTACCTGCTGCCTTTCGCGCTGATGCTCCCATGGCACGGCGCCATCTCCGATGCGGTGGGCCGTCGACGCATGATTCTATTCGGTTGTGCACTGTTTACCTTCGGTTCGCTGGTCTGTGCCGGCGCCACCGGCATTGGGACGCTTTATGCCGGACGGGCATTGCAGGGCGTCAGTGCGGGCATCGGAGTGATTGTTGGCCGGGCAATGGTGCGCGATGTCTTTGACGGCATGCAGGCCCAGCAGGTCATGGCGCTCGTCGCGATGATCTTTGCGCTGGCTCCGGCTCTGGCGCCGGTATGCGGCGGCTGGCTATTGCTGTGGACAGGGTGGCGCAGCATCTTTGTCTTCCTGGCGCTGGTGTCCGCCGTGCTCCTCATCGCCTGCTGGCAATGGGTGCCGGAGACGTTGCCGCCGGCACGCCGGCACCCGCTTCATCCCGTGTTGCTGGCGCGCGGCTATGTGTCCATGCTGACCCATTGGCGCTTTATCGCACTGACGCTCGCGAACGCCGGGGTCAACCTCGGCATCTATCTCTACGTCTTTGCCGCGCCCACGTTCGTGAGCCGGCATCTCGGCCTGGGCGCGCAGTCGTTCGGCTGGCTCTTCATCCCGATCGTAGCCGGGATCCTGCTGGGTTCGCTCGTGTCGCATCGCATCGCCGGCAATATCAGCCCAGAGCGCAGCGTGTTGCTCGGGCACGCTGTCATGCTGCTGGCCGGCATCTTGAACATTGCGGTCACGACCCTGCACGCCCCGGCCATGCCGTGGGCGCTGATGGCACTGCCAGTCTTCGCCGCCGGAATGACCATCACGCAACCGAGCCTGCAATTGCTAGCGCTGGACTGCTTCCCCGAACGACGCGGACTGGCGTCGAGTGGCTATGTCACGGGGCAGCAGTTCGGGAATTTCCTGACGGCGGCGCTGCTGGTCCCGCTGCTGCTGGATTCGACCGTCAAGATGGCCCTCTGCATGGCCGGGCTGCAGTTGCTCGGTCTCACCATGTTCGTGGCCGCGCAACGTGGCACGGTGGACGTCGCTTCTCAGTGAGACCAATGGATAACCTGGCTGCATCGATGTCAGCGTCAGACTGACATCGACCCTCGCCAGGTTGGTATAGAACGAAGACATACCATCCGGTCCAGGAGAATCGAGATGACTGAATTGAACCAGTTGCCCGAGACAGACCCGCGACATCACACGCTCAAGATCAAGGCCATGCTGAACGACACCTTGCAGCACCTGCGCGCGGACGTCACCAAGGTAACGGACCCGAAAGCGCAAGCCTTGTTCGAGACCTCGGCGGAGGTGATAAAGGGCTTGCTGGCTGCCTATGACCATTTCGAGCAACGCAGCGAACCTGCATGGCGTTAGCTGTGAACTGAGGGGCCTTGCTGTGCGACGCGCAGGCATGGCGTCGACTGTCGGCCCCTCATGTCCCTGCGGCCACGGATCCGGCTCTCGCCGGCATTTGCGAGACATGAAGCGGATCGGCGCCCGTATGGTGCCGGATCTGCAGGCGGCAACTGAAGCCGTCGGCGACGACCATTGTCTCTGCGGACTTCGCAAGGATCCTTGGGATGACGTCCGTTGCGCGCATGCAGTCGCTACGGATTGCTTGTCCGAAAGCCGTGATCTCGGCCGCTTGCTCACTGCTTTCCCGGCAACGCGGGCGAAGAACAAAAAAAAGCCAGGGCACCATGGCGCCACTGGCCGGACAGCGCGGGCAGCGACCTAGGCTGCCCCTCGCAGGACAAAGCGCTTATCCCTGGTCGCCGCCGCCCACTGGCAGCACTGTTCCGGTGATGTACGAAGCCTCATCCGAGGCCAGAAACAGGATCGCGCCGACCTGCTCGTCGATCGTGCCGTAGCGGTGCATGAGGCTCGAGCTGATGGTCTGGTCGACGATGCCCTGGTACCACTCGGCTTCCTGCGGGCTTTGCTCGGCCGAATTGCGCGGAATGCGGCGCGGCGGCGCCTCGGTGCCGCCGGTGGCCACCGCATTGACGCGGATGCCTTCGTCAGCGTGCTCGAACGCAAGGCTGGCCGTCAGCGCGTTGACACCGCCCTTGGCCGCCGCGTACGGCACGCGGTGGATGCTGCGCGTGGCGATCGACGACACGTTGACAATGGCGCCCTGGCGCCGCGCCACCATGCCGGGCAGCGCTGCGCGGCAGCTCCACAGCGTGGGGAACAGCGAACGGCGGATCTCGGCTTCGATCTGGTCTTCCTCGTAGTGCTGGTAAGGCTTGGCCCAGATGGTGCCGCCGACATTGTTGATCAGCACATCGACCCGGCCATGCGCCGACAGTGCGGTCTCGACCATGGCCTTTGCGCCGGCGTAGGTTTCCAGGTCCACGATCACGGCTGTGGCGCGCCCGTCCCGCGCGGCGATCTCGGCCACGACCTCATGGACGAGTTCCGAGCGGTCCGCGAGCACCAGCGTGGCGCCCTCGGCCGCCGCGCGCAGTGCGACGCCGCGGCCGATGCCCTGTGCCGCGCCGGTGATGACGACGACCTTTCCTTCAAATCGCTTGGGAGTGCTCATGACTGTCAGGCCACGCTGCTGGCCGAGAATTTTTCATAGTAGAACCCTGCTGGCTCGACACCACTTTCCTTGAGCCAGTTGCGCACCGCATCCACCATGGCCACCGGACCGCACAGGTAGATATCGACATCGCCGCCATTGAGCCATTCCGGGTCTACGTGCTGGGTGACGTAGCCCTTGCGCTCGTGGTTGCTCTGCGCGCTGGCCACGCAGGTGCGGTACTCAAAGCCGGCCAGTTGCTGCGCAGCGCCATCGATGCGCGGCAGTTCGACGAGATCGATGTCGTTGGTGACGCCGTATACCATCCGCACCGGATGCGGATTGCCCTGGCTGGCCAGCACATCGAGCATCGACAGGAACGGCGCGATGCCCGTACCACCGGCCAGCAGCAGTACGGGACGCTGCACCGGGCGTAGATAGAAGCTGCCGTAAGGGCCCGAGAATGCAATGCGCTGGCCGGGCTGCGCGTCGTTCGTCAGGAAACCGCTCATGCGGCCATCCGGCACGTTGCGCACCACGAAACCCGTGCGCGTGCTGCCTGGCGCCGAGCTGAACGAGTAGGAGCGCGTCAGGCCGCTGCCCGGGATCTCCACGTTGACGTATTGCCCCGGCAGGAAGTCCAGGCCGCCCGCATCGTCAAGATCGATGGAAAACCCGATGGTGGAATCCGACAGCCGGTCCACGCTGGCAATGGCGCCTTCGAACTTGGTGACGCCAGTCTTGCACGCCGTCGACGAGGCCGCCACGCGGATCACGCAATCCGAGCGCGGGCGCGTCTGGCAGGCCAGCACATAGCCTTGCGCGGCTTCCTCGGCGGTCAGCGCGTCTTCGATGTAGCTGGATTCCGGCAGGTCATAGCTACCCGATTCGCACAGGCCGCGGCAGGTGCCGCAGGCACCGTCGCGGCAATCCAGCGGAATGTTGATCTTCTGGCGATAAGCGGCATCCGAGAGGGTTTCGTTTTCCCCGCAGGTGATGAAGCGGGTAACGCCGTCTTCGAACTGCAGTGCGATCGTGTGTTCCATGGCCTTGTCCTCCAGACTGGTGGGTCAGATGTGATAGATGTCGATGACCTGGTTGATGTAGTCGTTCTTCAGCACGACGTACTTGTCCAGGATCTGCGGTTGCTCGCCGGCGAAGTCGATCACGTAGCGCGACATGCCGAAGTAGCTGTAGTTGGTCTGGTAGCGGTGCGCCAGCGTGTGCCAGTTGAAGCGCACGGTCAGCTTGTCGCCATCGCGCTCCACCACTTCCACGTTGCTGAGGTTGTGGCTGGTGCGCGTGTCCGGAATCGTGGCGCTGGAGCGCTCGGTCTTGATGCGGAACACGCGGTCTTCCAGGCCCTGGCGGCTCGGGTAGAAGATCAGCGAGATCTCGCGCTGCGGATCGGTGACGAGCTTGCCATCGTCGTCCCAGCACGGCATCCAGAACTGCGCTTCGGGGTGGTAGCAGGTCAGCCACTCATCCCACTGCTCGTCGTCGAGCAGGCGGCTTTCGCGGTACAGGAACGCCTCCACGGCGGCGATATCGATGGTGCTCATGCGGCGCTCCCGTTGCAGTCCTGCGTGTCTTGCGCCTCCATGGCCTTCTTCATGACGTCCAGCCAGTAGCGGTGCTGCACGGTGTAGAGGCCTTCGTCCTCGGTGCGCACGCCGCTCATGACCGGGTTCAGGCCGATGCGCTGCGCGGCTTCGTCCGGGCCTGCGATCCAGTGCTTGGCGCCACGGCACATGTCGTTCCAGGCCAGCGCGCCGCCGTTGTAGCCTTGCTGGCAGGCGCGGAACTCTTCCAGGTCGTCGGGCGTGGCCATGCCGCTCACGTTGAAGAAGTCTTCGTACTGGCGGATGCGGCGCGCGCGCGCGTCGTCGGGCTCGCCCTTGGGCGCGATGCAGTAGATCGTGACTTCGGTCTTGTCGACCGACAGCGGACGCAGCAGGCGGATCTGCGAGCCGAACTGGTCCATCAGGTACACGTTCGGGTACAGGCACAGGTTGCGCGAGTTCTGGATCATCCAGTCCGCGGTTTCCTCGCCACAGCGTTCGGCGAACTCGGCGCGGCGGCTGAAGTTGGGCCGGTCTTCCGGGTTGGCCCAGCGCGTCCACAGCAGCATGTGGCCGTGATCGAACGCGTAGAAGCCGCCGCCTTGCTGGCCCCACTTGCCGGCGTCCATCGCGCGGATCTTGTCTTCGCGCTCGTTTTGTTGCTTGCGCTGGTTCGTGGTAGCCGCGTAGTTCCAGTGCACGGCGGAGACGTGATAGCCGTCGGCGCCGTTCTCGGCCTGCAGCTTCCAGTTGCCTTCGAAGGTGTAGGTGGACGAGCCGCGCAGCACTTCCAGGCCGTCGGGTGACTGGTCGGCGATCATGTCGATGATGCGCGCCGCATCGCCCAGGAACTCCTTGAGCGGCAGCACGTCGTCATTGAGGCTGCCGAACAGGAAGCCGCGGTAGTTCTCGAAGCGCGCCACCTTCTTCAGGTCGTGCGAGCCTTCCTTGTTGAAGCAGTCGGGATAGCCGGCGCCTTCCGGGTCCTTCACCTTGAGCAGCTTGCCGCTGTTGTTGAAGGTCCAGCCGTGGAACGGGCAGGTGTAGGTGGCCTTGTTGCCGCGCTTGTGCCGGCACAGCATGGCGCCGCGGTGGGTGCACGCGTTGATGAAGGCGTTCAGTTCGCCCTGGCGGTTGCGCGCGATGAACACGGGCTGGCGGCCCATGTGCGTGGTGTAGTAGTCGTTGTTGTTCGGGATCTGGCTTTCATGCGCCAGGTAGATCCAGTTGCCCTCGAAGATGTGCTTCATTTCGAGTTCGAACAGCGCTTCGTCGGTGAACGCGCTGCGGTGCAGGCGGTGGTCGCCGGTCTCGTGGTTTTCGACGAGGAACTGGTCGAGCGAGAGGCGCGGGCGAGCGGGGGCCGTGCCCCGGTCCACGTGGATGGGGATCATGGAATCGTCTCCTGATTCGGTGTCTTGCGGCCCGTTGGTGGAACCGGGCGGCCGTCCCCGGTGGTTGCTGCCTGCCGGCAGCGTCAGCTTCAATGTCAGCGTCAGGCGGCGGCGCGGGTGCGCTCTACCTCTGCCGGCGGCGCGTCGTTGCGCTCCGCATTCAGGCGGAAGTCGAAGTCGATCGAGGCGAACGGCTTGTCGACGCCATGCTTGTCCAGCGCCGCGGGGTCGCTGACGCGCGTCACCGCCGGCACCAGGCCTTCACGGCTGGCGAAGGCGAAGTCGTCCCACAGGTATTCGTCGCCGTCGATATTGATCTGCGTGGTCAGCTTGCGGTGGCCGGGCGCGGACACGAAGAAGTGGATGTGCGCGGGGCGGCGGCCGTGGCGGGCCAGCAGGTCCAGCAGGCGCTGCGTGGTGCCTTGCGGCGGGCAGCCATAGCCCATCGGCACGTTGCTGCGGAACTGGTAGCGGCCCTTGTCGTCGGTGACGATGGTGCGGCGCAGGTTGAAGTGCGACTGGGTCTTGTCGAAGAACGAGTAGTTGCCCAGCAGGTTGGCGTGCCAGACTTCGACCTTCGCCCCGGGCAGCGGCTTGCCGGCGTCGTCATAGACGGTGCCCTGCATGAACAGCACTTCGCCCTTGCTGGCTTCGCTGCCGTCGTCCAGCCGCGCGAAGCCCTTGCTTTCGGGCGCGCCGGCCACATACAGCGGGCCTTCGATGGTGCGCGGGGTACCGCCGGAGATACCGGCCTTGGCATCGGCCTCGTCGGCACGCACGTCCAGGAAGCGTTCCAGCCCCAGGCCCGCCGCGAGCAGGCCGAGTTCCTGGCTGGCGCCGGCTTCGGCCATGTACTCGATGCCCTTCCACACTTCGCTCTGACTCAGGTCCAGGTCCTCGATGGCCTTGAACAGGTCAGTGGTCAGGCGAACCACCACCTGCTGGACGCGCGGGTTCGGCGTGCCCTGCGTGGCGGTATCGACGATGAATTGCTTCACCAGTGCTTCGATTTCGGCGTGCGTCATGTTGTCTGCTCCGGGACTGTCGTTGTATCCAATGGCGTCGAACGGTCGGTCAGATAATGCGTTTGAGGTATCAAGGCTTGCCGTTCGACTTGGTACGGAGCATAGTTCACGGGTATTTTCGGCGTCCAACACTGATTTAGTATCTTTTTTATACCCAGCAGGTATGACCATCGAATTGAGACATTTGCGTTACTTCGTGGCGGTGGCGGAGGAACGCAACTTCACCCGCGCGGCCGAGCGCCTGCATATCGCCCAGCCGCCGTTGAGCCGCCAGATTCAGCAGCTCGAGGAGGTGCTGGGCGTGCAGCTGTTCGAGCGCAACACGCGCCCGCTGCGCCTGACCGACACCGGGCGCTTCTTCTACACGCACGCGCTGCAATTGCTGGCGCAGACCTCGGAGCTGGAGGCCATGACGCGGCGCGTGGCCAAGATCGAACGCAAGATGTCGGTGGGCTTTGTCGGCTCGACGCTGTACGGCATGCTGCCGCGCATCATCCGGCGCTTTCGCACCGAGCACCCCGACATCGAGATGAGCCTGCACGAGATGTCGACCATGGACCAGATCAAGGCGCTCAAGGACGGGCGCATCGACGTGGGCTTTGGCCGCATCCGCCACGACGACCCGGCCGTGCGCCGCGTGGTGCTGCGCGAGGAACGCATGATCGTGGCGCTGCCGCTCGGGCACCCGCTCGCGACTGGCCATGCCACGTTGTCCTTGCATGACCTCGTGGAAGAATCGCTGATCATCTTCCCCAAGGCGCCGCGCCCGAGCTTTGCTGACCAGGTGCTTGCTGCATTCCATGATCGCGCACTGAAGCCACGCAAACTGCACGAGGTGCGCGAACTGCAGATCGCGCTAGGACTCGTGGCGATGGGCGAGGGCATTTCGGTGGTGCCAAGCAGCGTGTACGGGCTCAAGCGCGACGATGTCAGCTACGTCGAACTCGACGATCCGAGCCTGGTGTCGCCGATCATCATGAGCATGCGCATGCTCGACGAATCGCAGGACCTGCGCGAGATGCAGGCCATGATCTACCAGCTCTACGAGGAACTGGGCATGTCCTACAATCCGCCCGGCCATGAGTGAGTGCGCCCGGCGCGGCGCATTGGACATTCGGTCTGATCCATACCTGATAGGTATGTGTTGAGACATCATCGGTCTTGGACAGCGGGAAAACGGGCTCCCATACTTTCGCCTACGACATTCACTGTATCGAGAAGGTATGAAAGCGACGATCTCCGCCATCGAGGCCATCCTGGTCGACCTGCCCACCATCCGGGCCCATCAACTGGCCATGGCCACCATGCAGCAGCAGACGCTGGTGATCGTGCGGCTGCGCTGCAGCGACGGCATCGAGGGCATCGGCGAAGCCACGACCATCGGTGGTCTGTCCTATGGCGATGAGAGCCCGGAAGGCATCAAGCTGGCCATCGACACCTACCTCGCCCCTGCGCTGGCCGGTGAAGATGCCACCAACGTTCACGCCGCGATGGCGCGGCTGAACAAGATTGCGCGCGGCAACCGCTTTGCCAAATCGGCGCTCGAAACCGCGCTGCTCGATGCGCAGGGCAAGCGCCTCGGTGTGCCGCTCGTCACGCTGCTCGGCGGCGCCGTACGCAGCACGCTGCCGGTGCTGTGGACGCTGGCCAGTGGCGATACCGCACGCGATATCGACGAAGCCGAGCGCCTGCTGGCCGAGCGCCGGCACAACACGTTCAAGCTCAAGATCGGCCGGCGCAGCGTGCGCGACGACGTGGCGCACGTGTCGGCGATCAAGCGCGCGCTCGGCGACCGTGCGCGCGTGACGGTGGATATCAACCAGGCCTGGAACGAGGCCGATGCCGCAGGCGGCATTGCCATGCTCGAAGCCGCGGGCATCGACCTGATCGAGCAGCCCACGCCACGCGAGCAGCGCACGGCGCTGGCGCGGCTCGCGGCGCGCTTCGTCGTGCCGATCATGGCGGATGAAGCTGTATGTGGTCCCGAAGATGCGATGGAACTCGCGCGCATCGGCGGCGCCGATGTGTTCGCGCTGAAGATTGCCAAATCGGGCGGGATCTTCGGCATGCTGCGCACGGCTGCGGTCGGAGATGCCGCGGGCATCGCGCTGTACGGCGGCACGATGCTGGAAGGCAGCGTCGGCACCATCGCCGCCGCGCATGGCTTCTGCACGCTGCCGCAGCTCGCATGGGGCACGGAGCTGTTCGGCCCGCTGCTGCTCAAGGACGACGTGGTCGTGCAGCGGCCCGAGTATCGCGATTTCAGCCTGCACTTGCCCGAAGGCCCGGGGCTGGGCCTGGCGCTCGACGACGACAAGCTCGCGCACTACCGGCGCGCGTGAGCCAGCGGTGGGGTCCGCTCAGGGCACCACCGACAGGAACAGGTAGGCGGCCAGGATCACAAGGTGCACGACGCCCTGGAGGATTGTGGTGCGGCCCCTGCCAAGCGTGAGGGACGACACTACCAGCGTCAGCATCAGCAGCACCGTTTCCTTGGGGCCAAGCCCGAGCTCCAGCGGTTGTCCGATCCAGATGAAGACCGCGGCGACCGCCGGAATGGTCAGGCCGATGCTCGCCAGCGCCGAGCCGAGCGCGAGGTTCAGGCTGGTCTGAATGCGGTCGGCGCGCGCGGCGCGCAACGCGGCCAGCCTTCCGGCAACAGCACCATGCCGCGATGATGATGCCGACCACCGCTGCGGGTGCGCCGGCGTGCAGCACTGCGGCTTCCACCGATGGCGACAGCAGTTTGGCCAGGCCCACCACCAGCACCAGGCACACGACGAGCAGCAGTCCGCTGATCGTGGCCACGCGTGCTGGCGGCGGCGGCGCGTGTTCGTTTTCGTCCGAACTGCCGTCGGCCAGGAAGTAGTCGCGGTGGCGCACGGTCTGCACGAACACGAACGAGCCATACAGCACCAGCGACATCACGCCGCAAAGCCGAGCTGCGCAGGCGTCAGAACGGGCCCCGGCGAGCTGCTGGTGTAGTTGGGCAGCACCATCGTCAGCACCAGCAGTGCCGCCAGCACCGCCATGGCGGCATTCGCGCCCGGCGCTGGAAAGCCTGCTCGCGATGGTGGAGCCCGCCGACGAACAGGCACAGCCCGACGATGCCGTTGCAGATCAGCATGACGGCGCGAACACCGTGTCACGCGCGAGTCCGGCCTTCTCCGGTCCCGACGAGAGCATCACCGAAACGATCAGCGCCACCTCGATCACGGTCACCGCAATGGCCAGGACGAGCGTGCCGAACGGTTCGCCGACCTTGTGCGCCACCACTTCCGCATGGTGGACCGCTGCGAACACCGCGCCGGCGAGCGCGGGCGCATCAGCATGATCAGCCAGCCCTGGCTGGGCAGGCCGAGCCCGGCGGCGAGAATCGCCGCCGCGGCAAGCGGCGCCCACACGGTCCACGCCGGCAGCTTGTTGGAAGTCAGTGCCATCCCTGTTTTTTCCTTTCTAGTTTTAGGTGCCCCCGAGCGGCGGCAAGAGACGTGCGGGCCATGCGCCCGGCACGAAGCAGAAGGGTGACCGGCACGGCAGTGTTGCCGCGACAGCACAAGTATGGCAAGGGAAGTGGGATTCAGTTCCCTGGAATTGCGCGAAATTAATGAGATTTCGCGGCTCTTGGTGGGGATTTCTGAAGTGCTAGGGATCAGGTGGGGACGGTCCTTCGTGTTCCCCAGGGCGCGGCGGCGGGGAATCCCGCAGC
Organism: Cupriavidus sp. UYMMa02A; assembly: GCA_001725945.1. Taxonomy (GTDB): domain Bacteria; phylum Pseudomonadota; class Gammaproteobacteria; order Burkholderiales; family Burkholderiaceae; genus Cupriavidus. The sequence goes on from LRMT01000021.1 coordinate 55,010, forward strand.
GCGGGATGATTGCGCGAGACCCAGCGGGCGGCAATCAGCAATGCAATCAGGCAGGCGACGAAATACGCGCCGCAAGCGACGACGTGTTGCATTCTTGACCCTTGAGAACGGCTCTGATGGCCGATAAGGGCGGCAGTATGGGCAGCATTCGCTACGTCCGACACCCTCTTTCGGGAGGGGAACCGATAGAGAGGGCATTTGGAGCTGGTCCTGCCAAAACATACGGAGCCGCGCGCATGCCAATAGCGGCAATCTCAGCTCCCCAAGCAACCCCCGCAAATAAAAAAGCCCTCGGCCGGGGTGGTCGAGGGCCTTAAGTGGTTGAGGCGTACCCGTTAACCGCCCCTGTAGCGAGTGTACTCGTGAACCATCGCCGCAAATGGGTCATTCCGGCGGCTGTCGCGCTGCAGCGACGGTTGGCGCCGCGCGTCGCCGCAGGAATCATTCACGCGCCACTTTTCCGGCGAGAAGGTGCGGCATGCGGGGCCCATGCCTGCGCGGCACCGTTGCGCGCGTGTCACGCTTCTACCGCACGTGTTCCTGAAAGAACTGCGACACAATTTGCCGCGTGGTCGGACTTGTCTCGATCTCGCCGAGCTTCTCGTGAGGCAGCCACTGCAGGCACTTGATCTCATGCCCGGGCTTGGGCCGCGCGGATGCGTTGATAGCCGCGGTGAACACATGGTGCACCGTGGTTGCACCGATGAACTGGAATGCACCGACCAGCGTCTTCGCTTCCAGCGCTGTCTCCTGCTGCAGTTCGCGCCGCGCCGTGTCCTCGGGCGACTCCTGCTTGCCGGGGCGGCCGCCCGGCAGCGCCCATCGCACCCCGTCTTTTGAAACGAGCAGGACGCGGCCGTGCCGGATGCATACGACGGTGGATCTGACTTTTGGCTTCAACGGTTGCATGTCAGCTCCTGCAATGACGCGCGGCGGTGTCGCCGGCGGCGTGGTACGAGTCGATGCACAGACCGATGCGCGCTCGCTCCGCATTTCCTGATCGCAGCGCACGATGGTACATGCGTTTGGGCCGCACCTGTCAAGGGGCATCAGCACGGAGCATCACTCATGCCAGGCGGTGGAGGGACGCCGAGCCGGCGCGGCATGCCTCCGGCATGCATCTTGAATGGCCACTGACATCTTTGCCAACGATACGCTCTCATGCCACGCCGCGCCGAACCTCCCCGCGAAGCCGTGCCTGCGCGCGAGCAGGTCAACGCGTGCCGGCGCTGCCCGCTGTGGCACGACGCCACGCAAGGCGTGCCGGGGGCGGGTCCTGCCAGCGCAAAGGTCATGCTCGTCGGCGAACAGCCAGGCAATGAGGAGGACCTGCAGGGCGAGCCCTTCGTCGGTCCGGCTGGCCGACTGCTTGGCGAAGCGCTGGCCCGGGCCGGACTGGAGCGCGACGACGTGTATGTGACCAATGCCGTCAAGCACTTCAAGTTCCAGATGCGCGGCAAGCGCCGCCTGCACAAGACGCCGGGGCAACTCGAGGTCGAAGCCTGCAGCATCTGGCTGGAACAGGAAATTCATGCGATCGAGCCGGCGGTGATCGTGGCGCTTGGGGCAACGGCAGCCAGCGCCGTGCTCGGCAAAAAGCGCGTGGCGCTGTCGACGCTGATGGACGCGCCGGTCGAAAAGGAAGGGCGAATGGTCGTTGCCACCTATCACCCCTCGTTCGTCCTGCGCCAGCGCAGCGAGGAAAGCCGCCGTGCCGCGTTCGAGCGCATCGTGGCCAGCCTGCGCCAGGCGGCCCGCCTGGCGGCCGGTCCCCGCAGGCGGTAAATCTTTCCATGATCGACTGCAATTGCGCTCGCGTCTTGCGAAGGCCGAGGCGCCCGCGGGTCTCCTATGCGTGCCGAATGCGTGCCGCATGCGACAGGCATGGTCGTTGCAATGCACTCCCCTACCTCGCACTGCGCGTCATTGCAGCCGAGCCGACGACAAGGAGAAACAGATGGCCGCCCCACGCCCGGCGATATTGCCACGGCCAGCGATAGGCTGACCGCGTTTTCGAACCCGCCCGGACCGGCCCGCTGAAAGGCGCGCTTAACACCCAGGGCGGGAATGCCGGCGACAGTGCCATCCATCTCGCGCCGAAGGATCGCAGGCGAGCTGTGGCGCGCGATCTGGAGGTTCCGTGCGCGCGTCCTCGTCGCCGTGGCGCTGCTGCTGCTTGCCAAGGCGGCGACCGTTGCGGTGCCGCTCGTCCTCAAATTGATCGTCGACGAACTCACGCCAGTTCCGGTGGCTGGAACAGGCGCGCAGGCCGGGTCGATCGCGCGGCTTGTGGTGACGATGCCGGCATATCTGGTACTCGCCTACGCCGTACTGCGCCTGCTCGGCAACGCCTTCAACGAACTGCGCGACGTGGTTTTTGCCAACGTGGCGCAGCATACCGTGGCCGGCTTCACGGCCCGCACTTTCGCGCACCTGCACAAGCTCGGCGCGCGATTCCATGCGCGGCGCGAAACCGGCAGCGTGATCCGCGACCTAGAGAAAGGCACGGCGGCAATCGGGTTCCTGCTCGGGGTTTCGGTGTTCACGATCGTGCCGACGCTGCTCGAGATCGGCACGGTGCTTGTCATCATGATTGCGGGCTATGGCGCGAGCTTCGCGTTGATCATCGTCGTGGTGTTCGCGCTCTATGCGGTCTGCACCGTGCTGCTCGCACGCCGTCGCATGCGCGTGCAGCGCGAAGTCAACAGGGTGGAAGCGCAGACCAACAGCAAGGTGGTGGACAGCCTGCTGAACTACGACACCGTGAAGTACTTCGCCCGCGAGTCGTTCGAGTCCCGGCGCCTTGGCGGCCTGCTGGGCCGGTGGGTCGACGTCAGCGTGGAGAACCAGTATGCGCTGTCCACGCTGCATATTGCGCAGAGCGTGTGCATCGCGCTCGGCGTGGCGAGCGTCATGCTGCTGGCCGTGGACAAGGTGCTGCATGGTGCGCTGACCGTGGGCGACCTGGTCCTGATCAATGCGTACATCATCCAGGTCGTGCTGCCGCTCAATACGCTGGGCTTCATCTTCCGCGAGTCGAACGATGCAATGACCAACGTCGAGCGCCTGTTCGCGCTGCTCGACGCCAAGGGGCGGGCCGGCGAGGATGACGATGCGCCGGGTGCGTCGGCGTTGCGCATCAACACCGGGACCATCGCGTTCGAGAACGTCAACTTCAGCTATGACCCGAGCCGCCAGACCCTGTGGGACGTGAGCTTCCATGTCGGCGCGGGGCAGACGGTGGCCGTGGTCGGCGGCAGCGGCTCGGGCAAATCGACGCTCGCGCGGCTGTTGTTCCGGCTCTACCAGCCCGATTCGGGGCGCATTTTGATCGACGGGCAGGACCTGCGCCTGGTCACGCAGCGCAGCCTGCGCGAGGCGGTCGCATCGTTCCGCAGGACACCATCCTGTTCAACGACACCATTGCCTACAACATCGCCTACGGCAGGGAAGGCGCGACGCGCGCCGATGTGGTGGAAGCCGCGCGCGCCGCGCAGCTCGATACCCTGGTCGACCGCCTGCCGGACGGTTACGACACCATGGTAGGCGAACGCGGTGTCCGGTTGTCCGGGGGCGAGCGCCAGCGCGTGGCCATTGCCCGCGCCATGCTCAGGAAGCCGCCGATCATCGTCTTCGACGAAGCGACCTCGGCGCTCGACACGCGTACCGAACGGGCGATCCAGCAGGAGCTGGCCGAAGTGGCCCGGGGACGCACCGCGTTGATCATTGCCCACCGGCTGTCGACGATTGCCGATGCGGACCATATCCTGGTCATGGAACATGGCCGCGTCGTGGAGGCGGGCACGCACCAGAACCTGCTCGCGCGCGGCGGCGTGTACGCGCAGATGTGGCGCCTGCAGCAGCAGCAGCGCGAACTGGAACGCACCGAAGAGCGGCTCGCCATGCAGCCGATCCGGCTCGAAGCGCTGGTGGCCGGCGTGGTCGATGGTCTGCGCGACATCATCGCGGAACGCAATATTCACCTGTTCACGATTGTCGGCGAGTCGGAGCTGCGCGTGACCGGCGACCCCGGCGTGCTCCAGCAGGGCATCTGGCAACTGTGCGAAGGCGTGATCGACACCATGGACGCGGGCGGACGGATCGAGCTTCGCCTCGAGCGCCTGAATGGCGATGCCGCGCTGACGCTGGCCGCGACCCAGCCCGCCGAAGGGCGCCGTGTTCCGGCCGCCGATATGCAGCGGCTGCAGGCGCGGCTGGCCGAAGCGGGCGTGACGCTCACCGCCGATTCCGCACGCCAGGTCTGGACCTTCCGCATGCCGATGCGGCCCGTGCGCGAGGCCGTCGCGCTGCCATCGCCATCGCCGGATGACTTCCCCATGCCGGGGCCGCAGGCGCTGCGCGACCGGTGCGTCATGGTGCTGGACGACGATGCGCCGACGCGGGAAGTCCTGGTCGAAGCGCTGGAAGACCTCGGCGCGCGCGCGCTGGCATTCGGTCGCGGCAAGGATTTGCTGCAGGCATTGGCGGCCACTTCCCACGCCGACTGGCCGAACGTGCTGCTCTGCGATATCGCGCTCCATGAAGAAGACGGCTATACGGTCCTGCGCGATGTGCGGCGGCTGGAAAGCCAGCGCGAAGTGCCGCTGCTGCGGCGGGTGACCGCTATTGCGCTGTCGGGGCACGCGCAGCCGCAGGACCGCATCCGCGCGATGATGGCGGGCTTCCAGATCCATCTTCCGAAGCCGGTCCGCATGGCCGAGTTGATCGCCGCGATCCAGGCGCATACCGTGCAAGGTTCGGAGTTGCCCGAGCGTTAGGTGTTAGGCATTGGTCGTCGGTTAGGCGTTAGTCTTCAGCGCGCGCTGCGAAGCAGCCGCAGCGCCGCCACGACATGCCTCGGCACCACCTCGCGTTCCCGCAGCACCCAGCGCATGCCGCGCAGCAGATCGATCCAGTCGTCCCGCTCCAGCTCGGCGGCTAGGTGCGGCAGGACGGCGAGCGTCTGCGCCGTGGCCATCGACGCGGGCAGGCACAGCCAGGCGGACCATACCGCGTTGCGCGCGAGCATGGCGCGGCGCCGCTGCGCGTCGCGCGCCGCGCTCGGATGGTGATGCACGACAAGCTCCGGCGCGTAGACGAGCGACCAGCCGCGTGCGGCGAGCCGCAGCGACAGCAGGGTTTCCTCGCCGCCGATGAAGAAGCGGGGATCGTAGCCGCCCGCCTCCAGGTAGGCGGCGGTGCGGAAGGCGGTGGCGCCAGCCATCAGGCCAAGAATCAAGCGGCCGGGCAAGCCGGCGGACGGCAGGGGGCTGCGCGACATTGCCGTGCTGGTCGGATCCTCGCGTTGCGCATCGCCGACCAGAATGCGGGCCGTCAGCGCGGCGATTTCCGGGTTGGCATCGAACATGGCGCACGCGCGGCCCAGCGCGCCGGCCTGCCACCAGCAATCGTCATCGCAGAACGCGACATACGGCGTGGGCGCCCATTCGGCCCCGACGTTGCGGGCCGCGGCGCCAGGTTGGTCCGGCAGCGCAGGCAGGACACGGCGGGAAAGAACTCGTCCAGCATGGCGCAGGTCCCGTCTGTCGAGCCGTTGTCGACCACCGCGACGCGGGGCTGCTCGGGCAGCGCCTCGAGCTGGCGCAGCGTATGCGCAAGCGTATCGCGCCGGTTATGGGTCAGCACCACCACGCTGATGGCCGGATGCATCATGTCTGGCTCCGCCCCGCGAACGTCAGCGACCAGTAGCGCTCGGGCGCGCCAATGTCGGCGATCTGCTCGGCGCTGAATAGCGGCAGCTGGCTCGCGTAGGCATTGACCGCCTCCATCTTCCGCGGCAGGAATGGCGCCGTGGCAAAGTGCACCGGCGTCGCCACCAGCCCCTCCGCCTGCCAGGCGGCAAGCCGGCTCTGCACCAGCCCGGGCAGGCGGCGATAGATCGCGTCTTCGTAGAACAGCCACCGCTGCGGCTCGGCGGCCGGGTCTTCTGCGTCGCGCCCGCCTTCCATGACCAGCGCCGGCCAGCACAGCAGCAGGCTGGCCGCATGCGCGAGGATGTGGTCGCTGTGGAACAGGCCCATCGGCGCGACCACGGTGCGGCTCTCCCGCAGGACCTGGCAGGCCTCGATGCGCGCCGCGATGGCTTCGACCGTATAGCTGCGCAGGTACTGGCTGTCGAGCAGGTCCAGCCACAGCGGATGGCCGCCAAGCTGCCCGAGGGCGCGGGCGTCCTCATGGCGGCGCGACAGCACGGCCTCGCGCGCACTGCCGAAGCCCGCCGCGCGGTCCCATTCCGGCAACGCCGCCTCGGGCGACGGCAGTCCCGCGAACACGGTCAGCACATTGGCGTTCCTGCCGGCGGCGATCAGGCATCCGCAACTGAAGATGGCGTCGTCGAGATGGGGGGAGAGGACCGTCATCCGCTCCGGGGCGTGGAAGGCTGTCATCGTGTCAGGACACCTCAGGAAGCATCGGGCGCGCCTTGATGCTGCGCAGGCTCGGCTGGCTTTGCCAGTGCAGCAGGGCGGGCCGACATCTTCTGCCGCCTGACGCGCTCGGCCAGCCGCGAGACGAAGTACGCCACTGTCAGCCGCAGGCCCTGCGACAGTGTTGTCGACGGGCTCCACTGCAGCAGCGTGCGCGCGAGCGTGATGTCCGGGCAGCGTTGCCGCGGATCGTCCTCGGGGAGCGGGCGCGTCTCGATGGCGGAGGCCGATCCCGTTGCCTGCAGGATCTCGCTGGCGATCGCGCGCATCGTGCATTCGCACGGGTTGCCGAGATTCACCGGTGTGGCCGCCGCAGAGGAATCCATCAGGCGGATCAGTCCATCGACGAGATCGTCGACATAGCAGAACGAACGCGTCTGCGATCCGTCGCCATATAGCGTCAGCGGCGCGCCGTTCAGCGCCTGGGAAATGAAGTTCGAGACCACGCGGCCGTCCGACGGGTGCATGCGTGGCCCGTAGGTGTTGAAGATGCGCGCAATGCGCACATCGACACCGTGCTGGCGGTGGTAGTCCATGAACAGCGTTTCGGCGCAACGCTTGCCTTCGTCGTAGCACGCGCGCCGGCCGACGGGGTTGACGTGGCCCCAGTAGCTTTCGCGCTGCGGGTGGTTGTCGGGGTCGCCGTAGACCTCGCTGGTCGATGCCTGAAGGATGCGTGCCTTGACCCGCTTGGCCAGTCCGAGCATGTTGATCGCGCCATGCACGCTGGTCTTGGTGGTCTGCACCGGATCGCTCTGGTAGTGCACGGGCGATGCCGGGCAAGCAAGGTTGTAGATCTGGTCCACCTCGACATAGAGCGGGAACGTCACATCATGACGCAGCAGCTCGAAATTGCAGAGCGGCAGCAGGCGCGCGATATTCTCCTTCGAGCCCGTGTAGAAATTATCAACGCAAAGTACATCGTGGCCGAGTTCCACCAGGCGCTCGCACAGGTGCGAACCAAGGAAGCCTGCGCCACCGGTCACGAGGATGCGCTTGCGATCGTCTTCCCGCATGGTGGGCTCCTGCTCAGGCTGCGGCGCGGCGCGCCGGGCGTTGCGTTGGCGTGACACGGGCGTAGACCTGCTCCATCGTGCGGGCCACGCTCATCCATGTGTAGCTGGCGTGCGCACGGCGCAGGCCGGCCATGCCCATGTGCCGCGCCATGGCGCCGTCGCAAGCCAGCCGCGCAAGGCGGTCGGCCAGCACCTCGGGCGCACGGGCAGGCACCAGGTAGCCGGTTTCGCCGTCAACCACCGTCGAGCGGATGCCCCCCACGTCCGCGCCAACGACCGGCACGCCGCATGCCATGGCCTCGACCGGCGTGATGCCGAACGGCTCGTACCACGGTGTGGTGACGAAGACATCCGAAGCGCAATAGAAGTGGCAGAGCTGCGACCGGCGGCGCCGCCCGACGAACGTGACGCAATCCTGCACCCCGGCCTCTTCGGCGACGCCCTGCAAGCGGCCGATCTCCGGCGTGGCTTCCACATTCGGCTGCTCGGCATTCCCGCCGACGACATAGAGCCTGGCATCGATGCGGAAATCGCGCCGCAGGCAACCGATTGCGCGAATGACGTTGTCGATCCCTTTGCGTGGCACCAGCCGGCCGAGCTGCAGCACGGTGAAGGCGTCGGCGTCCCAGTCCAGCGCCCGGCGCGCGTCGTGCCGGTCGAGCGGGGCGAACTCTTCCTCGTCGAACCCGCACGGGACGACGTCGATGCGCGCGGGATCGCCGTGGTAGAGGTTCACCAGGTCGTCCAGGTCCTGGGGGCACTCGGCGACGATGCGGTCGGCATGGCGCACCAGCTCGTCTTCTATCTCGAAGCGGTTGTCCGGAAAGCCGTCGGCGCTGCCCTGATGGAGCCGGCGCACCTTGCCCAGTGCGTGGAACGTCATGACCAGTGGGATATCGAGCACCTGGCGTGCGCGCATGGCTGCGACGCCCGACATGAAGAAGTTGGCATGCAGCACGTCGTAGCCGATGGCATCGCGCCGCATGAAATCCACCATGAAGTCGCCGAACTCTGCCATGTAGGGCAGAAGCTGCTCCTTGGGGAGGTACACAGCCGGGCCGGCCGGCACGTGGATGACGCGCACATTAGGCGCGAATGCCACGACGTCCGGCAGCAGCGCCTTGTCACGGCGCGTGAATACGTCGACCAGATAGCCGCTCTTGCCGAGTTGCCTGGCAAGGTGCGCCACGTAGACGTTCTGGCCTCCGCTGTCGACGCTTCCGATGCTCGCCAGCGGCGAGGCATGTTCACTGATCATGGCAATGCGCTGCATGGCGGGCTCCCGGGTGTGGCATCGGTAGGCCCGCCTCTGCAGCATGCATGCCTGGAATGGCGGCGAATGGCGAAATTCTTTCGTGCCTTCCCTGCGGAACCGATGGACAGCCGTTATAGCGATTCCCGGCTTTCCCCCATCGCGCGGCAACCGCAGAACCGTATCGCTTGCCCGTTTGAATTTCGCGCTCGCGCTTTCTACCACCTGCGTGTAGAAGCGTCTCTGCCCCCGGTCTAACCTGGCGGCCGCTGCGATGGGCACGGACGTTGCGTGAAAGCGGCCCCGTGCCTGGTCAGGAGGTCCCCATGAGTTCCCGATTCGCCGACGCCGAAGCCGCGCAGCGCGCCGTCTACCTTGCCCTGCCCATGCTGTCCGCCAGCCTTGCCGACCGCGACGTCGGCGAGAGCCGCTGCATGCATATCGTCGTGATGGATCCATGCCGGCCCTGCGGCTCCTGCACGTTCGAGGAGGCCATTCTCTACGAGCATTCGCTGCCGTCGCGCGATAGCTGGGATGCCGACTATGCCTTCTACGCGCGCGAGAAGGCGCGCGTGGCATGGCGCACGCAGACCGACTCGGGCGTAGTCGCCACGCTGTCCCCGCATCGGCTTGTTGTGGGCGACATCGTGCTGCCGGGCGGCATCGTGTACGACGCATCGTCGTGGCTGTCAGCGGCGCGAACGGCTGGTATGACGAGGCCTTTGCACGCTGCGTGGCAGCGTTGCTGCGCGCCGCGGCGACTGCGCGCATGGAAGCGTCGCGCAAGGCGTAGCGCCACTGGCATGCATTTCGCTCTCTCAGGCAGGCCGCCGCCTGCGGCGGCCTGAACCTGATCATCATTTGACCATCGAAACGGAGGCACGACATGCCGGGCAATGACCCTCTGCTGGAAGGCAAGCGATTCCTCGTCAGCGGCGGCGGCCGCGGGCTGGGTGGCGAGATCTGCCGCATGCTCGGCGAAGCCGGCGCGCACGTAATCGTCGCCGACCTCGACCTGTCGCGCGCGACGGCGTGCGCGGCATCGCTGGAGGAGGCGGGCGCCAAGGCGCAAGCCGTTGGGGTGGATGTATCCGATCCCGCGGCCGTGGACCGGCTCTTCAACGAGATCGCCGCGCCGGCGGCCAGCTTGCCGGGCGCATCGACGGCATCATCAACAACGCGGCCATCGACATCACCCTGCCGGTTGAAGAAGTGGACACGGAGCAATGGCGCCGTGTGCTGCTGGTGAATCTCTATGGCCCGTTCCTGCTGGCCCATGCCGCCGTGCCGCTGATGAAGGCGCAGGGCGGCGGCCATATCGTCAATATCGCGTCGACCGCATCAAAGCGCGCATGGCCCAATGCGTCGGCCTACCACGCGACCAAATGGGGCGTGCTCGGCTTCTCGCATGCATTGCACGCCGAACTGCGGCCGCATCGGATCAAGGTGTCGGCCATCGTGGCGGGAGGCATGCGCACGCCGTTCCTGCTCGACCGCTTTCCCGACATCGACACCTCCACGCTGCAGGATCCGGCCAATGTCGCGCGCGCCGTCCGCTTCGTGCTGACCCAGCCCGAGGAGACGGTGATTCCCGAACTGATGGTGCTGCCGATGAAGGAGACTTCATGGCCCTGATCCGACCGGCGCACGGTGCCGTGCTGCTCGACAAGGACGGCACGCTGCTCAGGAACGTCGCCTATAACGTGGATCCCGACCGGATGCACCTGATGGAGACCGCTGGCGATGCGCTGCGGATACTGGGCGCCACCGGCATGCCGCTGGTCGTGGTCAGCAACCAGCCCGGGGTTGCGCTGGGCTGCTTTGAGGAAAGTGCGCTGCAAGCGGTGCGCCATAGGCTCGCGGAGCTGTTCAGCCTGCACGGGGTCCGGCTCGCGGGCTTCTTCTACTGTCCGCATCACCCGCAAGGCGCCGTCGCGCAGTACGCGGTGCCGTGCAGCTGCCGCAAGCCGCTGCCGGGCATGCTGCAAGCGGCATCGTCGGTGCTCGGCTTCGCGCTGCAGGCGTCGTGGATGATCGGCGACATCCTCGACGACGTCGAGGCGGGGCGGCGCGCGGGCTGCAATACGATCCTGGTCGATTGCGGCGGCGAAACCGAATGGGTCGGCGGCGCGTGGCGCACGCCGGACTTCGTGGTGCCGACGCTGGCGGATGCGGCGCAGATTGTAGCGGGCAAGCGCGTGGCGGCTCCCGCATCGTTCGTGGCGGGGCAGGCATGACGGCTTGGGAGCGCGCACGCCGGGTGCTGTGTATCCGGCTCGACAATATGGGCGATGTCCTGATGACGACGCCCGCGCTGCAGGCGCTCGCCGATGCATTGCCGCAGCGGCACCTGACCTTGCTGACTTCCGAGGCGTCGGCGGGGCTGGCCCCGCACCTGCCGATGATCGACGAAGTGATCGGCTGGAACGCGCCATGGGTGCGCCAGGCCGGTTCGCCGGCGCCGAAGGAAGTCGCGCGGCAGCTGCGTGCGTGCGCTGCGCGGCTCGCCGCGGCGCGCTTCGACGCCGCGGTGATCTTTACCGTGTACAGCCAGAGCGCGCTGCCTGCCGCCATGCTCTGCACGCTGGCCAGGATTCCGCTGCGCCTTGCGCATTGCCGCGAGAATCCGTACGTGCTGCTCAGTGACTGGGTCATGGAGTCCGACCCGGGTGCGCAGCCGCGGCATGAGGCGCAGCGCCAGCTCGACCTGGTCGCCCATATCGGCGCCCGTACCGCCGACGCGCGCCTGCGCTTTGCCGTGCACGACGCCCACCGCGCCGCGCTGGCGCAGCGGCTGGCGGCACTGCCAGCGCGTGCCGTTGCGAACATCACGATCGTGCTTCATCCGGGCGCTACCGCACCATCGCGCCGCTGGCCCGCGGAGCATTTTGCGGCGGTGGCGCGGCAGCTCGCGCTGGAGGCGGGGGCGCTGGTATTCGTGACAGGGACGGCGGCCGAACGCGAACTCGCCGACGGCGTGTGCCGCGATGCCGCGCATCCCCATGTCATGCCGCTGGCCGGCGCGCTGCCGCTTGGAGAGTTCGGGGCGCTGCTCGAAACGGCCGACCTGCTCGTGTCGAACAACAGCGGCCCGGTGCACATCGCGGCCGCGCTCGGCACGCCCGTCGTCGACCTGTACGCGCTGACCAATCCGCAGCATACGCCGTGGCAGGTGCCGCACCGTACGCTGTTCGAAGACGTGCCATGCCGCTATTGCTACAAGAGCACCTGCCCGCAGGGCCATCATCGCTGCCTGCGCGGGGTCAGGCCGGCCGCGGTGATCGCCGCAGCCCGGGCGCTACTCGGCGGCGAGGGCGCCGCGGACGACCGAATGCCATGGGTGCAGGGACCGGAACCCGACCGGGCGCCAGCCGGCGCAGCCGCCGGCACGCCGGTGTCGACCATCGAGGAGAGCATGCATGTATACGCTTGGCATTAACGCCGCCTATCACGATTGCGCAGCATGTCTCGTGCGCGACGGCGAGGTGATCGCCGCCGCCGAAGACGAACGTTTCACCCATATCAAGCATGGCAAGCGGCCGGTGCCGTTCAGCACCTGGGAGCTGCCGTACCACGCGATCGACTATTGCCTGGCAGAAGCCGGCATTGCCCTGGCCGACGTGGACCATATTGCCTACTCGTACGATCCGTCGCTGCTGCTCGGCGAGCAGCACGGTGACGAAACGCTGTCGCTGCCGCTGGAACCTTCGCGCGCCGGTGCGGGCGGGGCGCTGGCAGCGCCCTGGGAGCCGCTATTCCTGTCGTACATCGTCAACGCGCCGCGCCAGCTTGCCTCCGGCGCGCCGCATCACCTGCAGGCCCGGTTCCAGGGCGTGCGGCACGACGGGCCGTTTCGCTGGCACTTCGTGGAACACCACATGGCGCACGAGGCCAGCGCCTTCCTGGCGGCGCCGTTCGAGCGGTGTGCGGTGCTGACCATGGACGGGCGCGGCGAGCGCGCCACGACCAGCTACGGCATATTCGACGGCCAGGCGTATCGCCGCATCCGACAGATCGACCTGCCGGATTCTCTCGGGCTGCTGTATGAGCGCGTCACGCGCCATCTCGGCTTCCTGCACTCGTCGGATGAGTACAAGGTGATGGCGCTGGCCTCGTACGGCAAGCCCGCGTATGTCGACGTGTTCCGCAAGATGGTGACGCCGGACGGCGCAGGCGGGTACCGCGTCGCCGATGCTGATCTCGAAGCCGTATTGGGTCCGGCGCGCGCGCGGGGCAGCGCCATGTCCGCCAGGCATTTCGATATTGCGAGGTCATTGCAGCAGGTGCTCGAGGAAACCGTGGTCGGCATGGCGACGTGGCTCGCGCAGGCGTCCGGCGAGCGCTGCCTGGCCATGGCCGGCGGCGTGGCGCTGAACTGCGTGATGAACGCACGCGTACGCGACCAGAGCCCGTTCGATGCCGTATGGGTGCAACCGGCCGCCGGCGATGCGGGCACGGCGCTTGGCGCGGCCCTGTGGGTGGATTTCGAACAGCGCGGGCGGCCACCGCGGCGCTGGCAGATGGATCACGCCTACCTGGGGCCCGCGTACGGGGACGACGAAATTGCGGCGTTCCTGGACTGGGCCCGGCTGCCCTATACGCGCCTGGACAACATCGCCGAATCCACGGCTGCGCTACTGGCGCAGAACAAGATCATCGGCTGGTTCCAGGGCCGCATGGAGTTCGGCCCACGCGCGCTCGGCGCACGTTCGATCCTGGCTTCACCGATCGACGCGGGCATGCAGCAGCGGCTGAACCAGATCAAGGACCGCGAGGATTTCCGGCCGGTGGCACCTGTGGTCATGCAGGAACGCCTGAACGAATGGTTCCATGCGGACAAGCCCGGCGACGGCACGGCGCCGTTCATGCTGTTCATCTACGATGTAAATCCCGGGAAGGCGGCGGCGATCCCGGCAGTCACGCACGTCGACGGCACGGCCCGCGTCCAGACCATCCGGCGTGACCAGAATGCGGCCTACTACGACGTGCTGGCCGCGTTCGAGCGCCTCACCGGCGTGCCGATCCTGGTCAATACCTCGTTCAACACACGCGGCGAGCCGATCGTCTGCACACCGCGCGACGCTGTCGAATGCTTCTGGACGTCGCCGCTCGACGCGCTGGTGATCGGGTCCTTCCTGCTCGAGAAGCCGGCGGCGCCGGCCGCAGTGGAAGCCGCCGCGCAGGCGACGACGGGAGAAATGGCCGATGCGAGCGCCTGACTCTTCCATCCGGGCCATGCCGATCGTCTCGGTCGTCATTCCGACCTACCGGCGGCCCGACCTGCTGATGCGGTGCCTGCGCGCACTCTGCGCGCAGGATATCGACGCCGGCGCGTTCGAGATCATTGTCTGCGACGACGGCTGCGAGCGGCGCATTGCCCAGCTGGTGGCGGACCTGGCGGCGGAGCATCGGCACGCGGTGCTGCGCTACGTCGCCGTGCCGCGCACGCAGGGGCCCGCCGCGCGCGCAATGCCGGCGCGCGCGTGGCACGCGGGGGCATCATCGCCTTTACCGACGACGACACGATCCCGACACCTGACTGGCAACGGCAAGCTGCGCGCGCTCGCGGCCACGCCTGCATGGAGTGCAGTGTCCGGCCGGACCCTGGTGCCGACGCCGCCGCGTCCGACCGACCATGAGCGCGATACCGCCGGGCTGGCCACCGCCGAGTTCATCACCGCCAATTGTTCGTGCGGCGCCGGGCGCTCGAACGCATCGGCGGCTTCGACGAGCGCTTTAAACGCGCCTGGCGCGAGGACTCCGACCTGCAATTCCGGCTCGAGCAGGAAGTGGGACCGGTCGGACGCGCGCCGCAGGCCGTGGTCGTGCATCCGGTCCGGCCGGCGCCGTGGGGCAGCAGTCTGGCCGCGCAGGCCAAGGTCTATTTCGATGCGCTGCTCTACAAGAAGCACCCGAGGCTCTACCGCGCCCGGATCCGGCGCTTTCCGCCGTGGCAGTACTACGCGATCGGCCTGGCCGTGATCGTGGCCGCGGTGGCAGCACTGGCGGGCGCATGGCGCATGGCGTGCGCCGCCGCGCTGTTGTGGTTCGTGCTGACGGCCATGTTGTGCCGGCACCGCCTGCGCGGCGCGGCGCTGACGCCTTCGCACATCGCGGAGATGATCGTCACGTCGATCCTGATTCCGCCGTTGTCACTGTACTGGCGCTTGCGCGGCGCGGTGGCGTTCCAGACGAGGTTCCTATGAGTGCGCCGCTATTGTTAAGGAATGTGGGCAGAGGCGAGGGTGCGGAGAATCACGCCGCGCTGCCATTGACGACGACGACGGCCAGCCACATGCCGGAGCGCGCCGCGCGTCGCCGCATCGCGGTGTTCCGCGCGCTGCAGCTTGGCGACATGCTGTGCGCCGTGCCTGCGCTGCGCGCGCTGCGCGAAGGCGAACCCGACGCGCATATCACGCTGATCGGCTTGCCATGGGTCGCTCAGTTCGCCGACCGCTTCACCAATCTGATTGACGAAGTCATGGTTTTCCCGGCGCGCCCGGATTTCCGGAGCGGCCTTGCGATGTCGCCGCGCAGGCCGCGTTCCACGCCGATGCGCGGGCTCGGCGGTTCGACCTGGCCATTCAGCTTCACGGCAGCGGAACGTTCAGCAACGACGTGGTCCGCCAACTGGGCGCGCGGTCTTCGCCGGGTTCTGCCCGACGCCGGCCGAGGCAAGCCTGGCCAGCGAGCACGAACGGCTCATGCCATGGCCCGGGGGCAACGAGATCGAACGCCTGCTGGGCCTGATGCGTTCGCTCGGATACCCGCCCGTCGACACGCATCTCTCTTTCCCGTTGCGTCCGCAGGACCATGCGGGTTGGCAGCGCCTGGCCGAGCTGCACGGGCTCGTGGGCGGCGAGTACATCTGCGTGCACCCCGGCGCGCGGATGCTGTCGCGCCGCTGGCCCGTCGAGCGCTTTGCGGAGGTCGCGCAACGGCTGCGCGCGCGCTGGAAGGTGGTGGTCACCGGTGCGCCGGACGAAGTCATGCTGGCGCACCGGCTGTGCTCGCTGATCGGTGGCGACGTGGTCAACCTGACCGGTGCCACGCAGCTTGGGGAACTGGCCGCGCTGATCGCCCATGCGCGGATGCTGCTGTGCAACGACACGGGGCCGTCCCACATCGCCGCGGCGCTGGGCACCCCGAGCGTAGTCATTTCCTGCGGTGGTGAAAGCGGGCGGTGGGCCCCGCTGGACCCCACGCTCCACCATGTGCTGGCCGCCCATCCGCCGTGCCGCCCCTGCGGCTGGCAGAAATGCCCGTTCCGGCATGAATGCGCGACAGCGATCACCGCCGACGCGGTCGAGGCCGCAGCGCTGAGCCTGGCGTCACGGGGCCACGACCATGCATAGCCGTCTGCGCATCCTCACGTGGCATGTCCACGGCAACTACCTGTATTACCTTTCGCAGGTCCCGCACGAGTTCTTCCTGGTGACACGGCCGGGCTACCCTCCCGGCTATGCCGGCGTGGGCGTTCGCTGCCATGGGGCACGAACGTCCACGAGGTGCCTTGGGACCGCGTCGCTGCCACCAACTTCGACTGCGTGCTCTACCAGCACCGCCACCACTACGAGCACGACCGCGTGGCGCTGCTGACGCCCGTGCAGCGCAACCTGCCTGCGATCTACCTCGAACACGACCCGCCGCAGGAGCACCCGACCAATACGCGGCACCCGGTCCAGGACCCCAATGTCCTGCTGGTGCACGTCACGCCGTTCAATGCGCTGATGTGGGACAGCGGCATGACCCCCGCGCGTGTGATCGACCATGGCGTGCTGGTGGATCCGTCGGTGCGGTACACCGGCGTGCTCGCGCGCGGCATCAGTGTCGTCAACCACCTGGGCCGGCGCGGCCGCCGGCTTGGCGCCGACGTGTTCGCCGACGCCAGCCGGATGGTGGCGCTCGATCTCGTCGGCATGGAAGCCGAAGCGTCGGGCGGCCTGGGGGAGATCGCGAATGACGAACTCGCCGCGTTCATGGCGCGCTACCGGTTCTTCTTCCATCCGGTCCGCTACACCAGCCTCGGCCTTGCGGTGGTGGAAGCGATGATGATCGGCATGCCGGTCGTGGGCCTGGCCACGACCGAACTGTCCACGGTGATACGCAACGGCACGAACGGCTATATCGATACGCGTACCGACAGCCTCGTCGAGATCATGCGCGCGCTGATCGAGGATCCGGTACTGGCCGCGCGCTGGGGGCGGGCCGCCGCGCACACGGCGCGCGAGCGCTTCGGCATCGCGCGGTTCGTGGCGGACTGGCAGGCGGCATTCCGGGACGTGGCCGGCTGAGGCATCCGGGGGCATGCCACGCCACGCGTGAAAGTTTTCCCTGTAGCGATGTAGATCGAGCGGAACGGAGCGCCAAGGTCGCGGCGTGGTTTCCGGCATGCGGGGGCGGTACGGAACTTGCGGGAAGGGGTGTGGCGCACCGAGCACCGAGAACGCTGGCGGATGCCCTTCGTGCGCGCTAACCGGAGCTATTGATGAACCGAGGCGAATACGGGGACCTTCGTCGCTACGGCACCTCGAAGGAAGACTGGCCGGACGATGCGGACGACGACGCCGTGCGCAGACAGCGTGCCTTGCGCCGCAGGCTGTCCGGTGGTGACCCACGTTGGCAGGAGGGGACACGGCAGCCGTCGGATGGCGGGTCGACGTCGCCCGCATCGCCGCGCGGCTATCGCGATGCTCGCCGCGAGCAGGAACGCGTTGGCGAAGGCCAGGAGCGGCGCTGGGGCGATGCCGCCTATGGCGAGGGCCGATATGGCCAGTATGGTGAAGGCCGGTATCGCGGCATGCGCCCCGAAAGCCAGCAACGGTACGTGGCGCCGCTGCGCGACGGGTCGCGATTCCCGTGGCAATTGGCATCAGGGCGGCGTTTCGCGCTATGGCGATGCGTCCACCTCCGCGGAGACCCTGCGCGACGAATGGGGAACCGGCCGCCGCCGCCAGCCGGTCGGCCCGAAGGGCTATCAGCGTTCCGATGCGCGGATCCAGGAAGATCTGTGCCAGCAACTTGCGTATAGCCGGTTCGATGTGAGCGAGGTGGAGGTCAAGGTGGCGGAAGGCGTCGTGACGCTGGGCGGCGAGGTCGGCGAGCGCGCGGACAAATTCGGCATCGAGGAGATTGCCGATGGGGTGTTCGGTGTCAGGGAGGTAGACAACCAGATTCGGACCCCGCGTGCGCAGGGCATGCCGCGAACACAGCCATGAACGCGGTCATCAACCATCAACTACCGGGCTGGGGGTGTGAAACCCGCGGGCCCCATCGCTGTGGCCAGTCAGCATAAGACAAGCAATGAAGCCGCGAAAGACATACGCAAGGGACAGGTAGTCGAATTCATGTCCCGCGAGGCATTCGCCGCGCGTTTTCGGGCGAGGTACTACGATCCGGCCTTCCGCAAGGAGGACGCCGCGATTGAACGCCTGGAGGCGATTGCCTGGGACG
This sequence comes from Cupriavidus sp. UYMMa02A, assembly GCA_001725945.1. Classification (GTDB taxonomy): domain Bacteria; phylum Pseudomonadota; class Gammaproteobacteria; order Burkholderiales; family Burkholderiaceae; genus Cupriavidus. The sequence goes on from LRMT01000021.1 coordinate 73,177, forward strand.
CTTACTGCCAGGCCCGCAAGGCGCCCGTGACCGAGAAGGCGGGCCCCGGCGCCGCCGATCCCGACTACGACCTCTCGGTGGAGTGGCGCCAGGCACGCGATGCCATCCGCGAGGCCCAGCGCCGGCATGACGACCCCGGCGAGCCTTCGCGCGTGCTGCTCGTGATCTGCGCCTCGCGCAATGATTTCACCTGTCCCGGCGAAGTATCCAAGTCCTGGCGGCTCGCGGCACTAGCGCGCTCGCGCATGGAGAGCCTGGGCATCACCGTCGATACGCTGGACCTGAGCCTGCTCGCTTCCGACCCTGACCGGCAGATCCATCCGTGCAAGGGCTGTGTCTCGACGGCCATGCCCTTGTGCCACTGGCCATGCAGCTGCTATCCGAACCATGCACTGGGGCAGGTCAACGACTGGATGAACGAGATCTACCCGCGGTGGGTGGCAGCCCATGGCGTCATGATCGTGACGCCGACGTACTGGTACCAGGTGGCCAGCCCGCTCAAGCTGATGATGGACCGGCTCGTGTGCGCGGACGGCGGCAATCCCGACCCGAGCAGCACGCATGGCAAGGCCGTCGCCGAGGCAAAGGCGCTGGAACTGAAGGGATGGAGCTATCCGAAGCACCTCGCGGGCCGCGTCTACGGGGTGGTGGTGCATGGCGATGTGGCCGGCATCGAAAGCGTGCGCCGCTCGCTTTGCGACTGGCTTGGCTGGATGGGCCTGATCGATGCGGGAACCCATGCGCAGCTTGACCGCTTTATCGGCTACTACGCACCCTATGCCACGTCGCACCGCGCGCTCGACGAAGACACCGGCGTGCAGCGTGAGGTGGAAAATGCGGGCGCAGCGCTCGCACAGGCGGTGACGCTGCGCCGCAAGGGCCAACTACCGGCCGTTGGCAGCGACCTGGCCGCGCCTCGGCCGAAGTAATCAACGGGACATGGGAGCCACGCAGCGCCCGTCAGGCTGCCGTGAGGGGTGCGCTGCACCCGGTGAAGTCAATTTCGCTCTTCGCATCATTGGCCGCGTGAATCGTCAGCAGTGCGCCTTCTGCCATCGCCATGCGGACGCCCGCGGTAATCGCATCGACCTGCGACGGATAGCCGACGTCATCGGCGCCTGGTGCATCAGACCGTACGGACCACTGGCCGGCTTCTGTCTGGAACACCCGAACGGAACAACTTCTGCTGGACATGGAAGGTATCTCCTGAACGAACCATGCTTGTGTTCTACATGTCCGAAATGCATGCTGCCGTCCGCCGGCGTCTGACTTTCGCGTCATCGGAAAGGCACCGGGGCAATTCAGGTGATGTCAGTGCCACGCCCGGCAGCCCACGTGCGGCGGGAGGCACGGAGTCCGGACAGATACTGCTACCGGGCAGCGCCGCCGCAATAGCCAGGCAGGCGGCGCGCGGCGCCGCCGCGTGCGAGCCGGATGGCTTGCGTCAGCGCCAGCGCAAAGCCGCCGATCGAGCTCATGTCCTCTTCGATGCGCTCGCGCAGGAAGCCGGCCCAGCGGAAGTCGCCCCTGGCGTTGGGCGGCTTGCGGTAAGCGCCTGACTGTCGCGCAAACGCGGCCAGGCTCCGGTACGGGTCGTCGCGCATGCCCATCACGCTCGCGGGCAGCGCGTCCACGCCGCGCCGCTTGCCGAGTTCGTCATAGGGATGCACGTAACAGAGCGCGCGCATGCGCTTCCAGAACGCGTCAGGATCGAGCCGGCTCAGGTCTCGCATGATGCGCACGGGCGCGCGGCGCAAGCCTAGTTCGGACCACGCGCGCGCCCAGTGGTGATGATCGACGATAAACAGCGCGCCGCCGGGGCCCACCACGGTCTTGATCCGGTGGCTGCGCAGGAAGCGGCGCAATGCCGCGCGGTCGCCGGCGTCCTGATGCTTGCGCGTCACAGCCATCTTGTCGCGCATATGGGTATAGCCCAGCGTGATCTGGGTCGGGCGCAGCGAGCCAGCTCGGCCACCGCCTTGCCGCGCCTACTCCTTGCCGGAACGCTGAGGGTCGACATAGTGTTCCAATTCGCTGCCCGGATCTTCGTTGCCGGTGCTTTCGCAATCCACCGCTCCGCGCGCCACGGGCTGTGCCGCATCTTGGCTTGGGCAGTGGGTGACAGGGTCGAAGTCGGTCCACCGCCCGCTCTCCCACTTGCCTTGCGTGCGCTGCAGGTCGCGCACGCCCGCTTCGCGGAGCACATCGGCGGCGACGGCCGCGTTGCCGCGGCGGACGCAGGCGGCCAGTACCACCGGCACGGGTCCGCCGGCGCGCCGAGTGTCCTCCGTGGCCGCGCAGAGGATCGAGACATCCCACACCGAGAACCCACGCGCATACAGGGCGCGTGCGGCGTCTTCGGCGGGGGAAATGGCCTCGAACCGTCCAAATACGATCGGTGACATGGCTGGTCTCCTGCAATCGATGCGCCGTCCCCGTGATGGCCGGGCACGGCTATCCGTTCACCACTTCGCCGCCGTTGATATGCAGGACCTGTCCGGTGATGTAGCTGGCCGCGTCGGACGCCAGGAAAACGTAGCCCGCCGCGACCTCGAACGGCTGGCCTGGGCGCCCCATGGGGGTCTTCTTGCCGAATTCCTCGACTTCTTCGGCGCTAAAGGTGGAAGGGATCAGCGGAGTCCAGATCGGCCCGGGCGCCACGCCATTCACGCGGATGCCGCGCTTGACCACCTGCAGCGCCAGCGAACGCGTGAATGACACGATGGCGCCCTTGGTTGCCGAGTAGTCGAGCAGGTGCGGACTTCCGCGGTAGGCGGTGACCGAGGTGGTGTTGAGAATGGCCGACCCGCTCTGCAGATGCGGCAGCAGGCACGTGTCAGGTGGAACATGGCGTAGACATTGGTACGGAACGTGGCCTCCACCTGCTCGGCTTCCACGTCTTCCAGCGATGACTTCGGATGTTGCTCGGCGGCGTTGTTGACCAGGATGTCGAGCCGGCCGAATGCGTCGAGCACGCGTGCGGCGACCGCTTCGGCATGGCCCACGTCGGCCAGGTCGCCTGCCAGCGAGACGCACTTGCGGCCGGCCTCTTCGACCAGCCTGACCGTTTCGCGCGCGTCGCTGTGTTCGTCAAGGTAGGCAATGGCCACGTCCGCGCCTCGCGCGCGAAGGCCACGGCGATGGCCCGGCCAATGCCGCTGTCGCCGCCAGTTACCAGGGCCATCTTGCCCTGGAGGCGGCCGCTGCCGACATAGTCGTCGGCGCCGCTGTCGGGCTTCGGGTGCATCCGGCTTTCGAGGCCGGGCTGCCGCTCCTGATGCTGTGGCGGGAGCTGTTTGGGCGTAGACATGGGCGTCTCCTGGGTGTCGTCTCGGTCGGCCTCGCGCAAGTTTCGTGCCGCGCATCGCGCGTACATCACAGTCCGAGTGTGTCGCCAGACCGCCGTAAGCCTTACATCGGTATGGAAATCTTTACCGTGGGCACGCCAGCGCCTGGAAGAATTTTCCACGGCGAGGAGGAGCGCAAGGGCGCATGGGTGGCGGCCGGCGGCGGGGCATGGTTCTTGCGGCGTGCTGGTACTCGAGACGGCCAAACGGGCGTGGGCTGCGCAAATGTGCCGCGCGTCGATGACTGCGGGGGCCAGGACTCCAAGGAGGCAGACAATGTTCAATTTCCGCAAGGGCCGCGGCAGCGGCAGCGAAAGCGGCGATTTCCAGCGGCGCGAGCAACAGGGCCAGGGCCGGGGCCGGTCCGGGTACGAAAGCCGCGGCAGCGGCTCCGAGGACTGGGGCCAGGAGTGGGGCGAGGACTGGCGCGGCGAGTCGTCGCAACGCGGCGCCTGGCACCAGCAGGACACGCCTGCCGGACAGTCGCGCGGCAGCTGGGGTGAACAGCGCTATGGGGCTGCCGACATGGGCGGCCAAGGGCATCCGTACAGTGATACCTATGGCGGATATCGGCCCACGCCGCAGGACAGCGGCTACCGCGAGTACGAGCAGGCATCGCGGCAGCGCGGTGGCCGGTCAGGCCAGAGCGGCTATGACACGGGCAGCTATGAAGGCAGCTTCGATCCGGGTGGTGACCGCTCGTACGGCTATGGCGGTCGCAGCGAGGACGAGGAGCAGCGCCGCACACAGGGCGTGCGCGGCGGCCGGGCCATGCACTGGAACGAAGGCATGGAGCGCGACCGCAGCCGGCGCGGCGGACAACCATCCTATGGCGGCGGCTACTTCGGCGACTCCGAAAGCGGTGGCCAGTCGTACAGTGGCGGCCAGCGTGTCTATGAGGACGACCTGGACGAAATGCGCAACCGCGGCGGCCGCAGCGGTTTCTCCGGAGCGGTGCGCCGGCCGGTCGGCCCCAAGGGCTACCGGCGTCCGGACGAACGCGTGCACGAGGACGTCTGCGAACGGCTGGCGATGAATCCTCATGTCGATGTGTCGGATGTTTCGGTCGAGGTGTCGAACGGCGTCGTCATGCTCGAAGGCACGGTACAGCAGCGGCGCGAAAAATACGTGATCGAGGAGATTGCCGAAGCCGTGTTCGGCGTGACCGAGGTCGAGAACCGTCTGCGCGTGCAGCGCAATGAGGGCACGGTTCGCGCGGGCCCGGTCGCCGGGCACCTCGAAGGCGCTGACACGCCGCCGTCGCCGGACCGCACGCTGAACAAGAGCTGAGCCACCAGCGCGGCGGCGCTGCCGCCGCGCCGCGTACGCATGCGGGAGCCCCGGACACTTCGCAGCGGCAGCAAGCTCATGGTGCCGCTGGACGCGCTGCATCCCACCCAGATCACCGTGGGCGCCTATCACGTCGCCCAGAAGATGCATGTCACCCGCCGGATCGCGCCGTCGCGGCGGGCCGCTTTCCTGGACCGGCACCGCGTCCACGTGGTGATCGGGCCGGAACACACGCTTTACGTGGTGGACCACCATCACTGGGTGCGCGCGTGGCACGACCTGGGACTGACGCATGTGCCCGCGATCGTCCGCGCCGATATCAGCTACCTTGGCGAGCGTGAGTTCTGGCGCTGGATGGTTGAACGGCACATGGTCCATCCCTACGACGAGCGCGGCAAGCGCCGGCCGCTGAAGGAATTGCCGGTGTCCGTTCACGACATGCGCGATGATCCTTACCGCAGCCTGGAGGCCTTTGTCCAGCTTGCGGGCGGATACCGGAAGGTCAAGCAGGCCTATCCCGACTTCCGGTGGGCGGACTTCTTCCGCAAGCATATCGAGGGGCCGCTGGATACGTCGGAAGGCTTTGCCGCGGCCCTGGTGCGCGGATTTCGCCTGGCCCATAGCGCCAGGGCGCGAAACCTGCCTGGCTATATCGGCAGGCTGGCCTGCGCGAGCAGCTGAAGCAGGCGGGCTTCGTCGGCGCGCAGGCGGCTGCGCGTGCCTGCGGCAGCGCTGACCTCGAGCGCGCCGGAGAGGAAGGCTTCGATCACCGCCGGATGGACATAGCACTTGCGGCATACCGCCACGGTATTGCGCAGGCGCTGGGCCACGGTCTTGACCGCATCGGCCACGACCTTGCGGCGCTGCGTGTCCTGCTCCGTCGTTGCGCGTGCCGCCTTGCGCAGCAGCGCCAGCGCGTGGACGCTGCCGGCCCAGGTACGGAAATCCTTGGCGGTGAATTCCCCGCCGGTAATGTCGCGCAGGTAGGCGTTGACGTCCGCCGAGCCGATGTCGCGGACTTCGCCGTCGCTGTCGATGTACTTGAACAGGCATTGGCCCGGCAGTTCGGCGCAGTTGCGTACGATGCGCGCCACGCGCGGATCGTTGACCGACACGTCATGGGTAATGCCGCTCTTGCCGGTGAACTGGAAGCGCAGACGGCTGCCGCGCACGGTGACGTGCTTCGGTCGCAGCGTGGTCAGGCCGTAGGTGCGGTTCTGCCGCGCATAGCGCGGCGTGCCGACGCGCACGAGCGTGGCGTCGAGCAGGCGCACCACGGCGGCCGCGACTTTCTCGCGCGGCATGCCGTTGCGGGTCAGGTCGCGTTCCACGCGCGCGCGCAGCCGCGGCAGGATCGCGCCGAACTCTGCGAGCCGCCCGTACTTGTCGGTATCGCGCAGCGCGCCCCAGTCCGCATGGTAGACGTATTGTTTGCGGCCCCGGGCGTCGCGGCCCGTGGCCTGCAGGTGCCCGCCAGGGTCGGGGCAGATCCAGACGTCTTCGTAGGCGGGCGGAATGGCCAGCGCGGCAATGCGCGCGAGCGTAGCGGCGTCGCGCACGCGCTTGCCCTTCGCATCGACGTAGGTGAAGCCGCTGCCGCGCGTACCCGCGTGATGCCCGGGGTGCTGTCGTCGACATGATGCAGTCCCGCCTCGCGCAGCGCGACGCGGGCGACGTCGTCCACGCCACCAGCCAAGGCGGCCTCGGCGCAGCCGCTTTCCGATGCTCGCATCGCTCCGCTCCTTCGCGCTTCTTCGTATTGGCAAGGCGGCGCGCCATGCGGTGCGCCGGACCTTTTCATTGTATGGAGCGAAGGGCGGATGTTCAGTGGGGTGCTGTCCTACAGGGAGCGAGGCCTACCTGCCATCCTGCGTCAGCTGATAACTCATGGAGTAGCTGAACCGGCTTGCCGGATGACGCCGGTGGTCACGGCGATGACCTTGTCGCGCAGGAAATACGTGCGGATGATGCGCAGTCCGGCAGAGCGGTCTTCGACTTGCAGCTGTTGGGCCTGCATGCCCGCGATCAGCAGCCCCTGCAGTTCCTGCTCGACGCGGGTCACCTTGATGCCATATTCCTTCTCGATCATCGTATAGACCGGGTCGCTCAGGACTTCGCCGAGCGCCTTCAGTCCGCTATAGGCGTGGTCGACGTAGATGTCGACCAGTGCGATCGGTTCGCGCTTGGCATCTGCCCCATACCGGATTCCGCCGATATGCAGCCATTCGCGCCCACGTCGCTGCGCAGCAGCGTGGCCTGGGCCGGATCCGCCCGGATCCGCTCGCGGGAAGACACGCGCAGCGTGGTGCCCTTGGCATAGCGACCAGGTCGGCCGGTGAATCCATGACTTGCATGTAGCGTTCGCGCGGCCGGTCCGAAATGACGCGCGTGCCCACGCCGGCCTGCCGGCTGACCATGCCGAGATTGGTCAGCTTCTGAATGGCCTGGCGCACGGCGTAGCGGCTCAGATTCCACTGTTCGCACAACTCCGCTTCGGTCGGGAGCAACTCGCCGACCCGCGGGCGACCATTGACGATCTCCTGCATCAGCGTCCGCGCCAGGTCGAGGTGCCGGGGTGGCGTGGCCGCGAGCGAGGGGGGATAGAGGTCGATCTCGTTTTCCAAGGGTTTTGCCATGCAGCGCAAGGCAATCGCGCTGGAATACTTCCGGCGCATGGACCGAGGCGAGAGCGTCGCCGAACTGTTCGACGAGCACGCGGTGTTGTACTTCCCGAAGTGGGGGATCGCTCGGGGACGCGCGCGGATCGAAACGCTGTTCCGGGACTTGATGGGAATCCTGGAATCGGTGAGCCACGATATCGCGCATGCCAATGTCATGCAGCAGGGCGACATGGTCGTGGTGGAGGGTACCTCCAGCGGCACGATGAAATCGGGGCAGGCGTGGCGCGCAGGCGTCACTCATGCGGGCCACTGGTGCGATGTTTTCGAGATCCGGGATTTCCGTATCCAGCGCTGCTACGTGTACCTGGATCCGGACTATGGCGACAACGACACCGAACGCTATCCGTGGCTGCAGCGCCCGGCGCGCGGCTGACAGATAGCGGCATGGCCGCAATGGCCATGCCGCTATCGAAGATCAGCGTGCCGAGTCCAGGACTTCGCCGTCCTTCTGCACGGACTGCGCCTTCATGTAGCTTTCGATCAGCAACTGATAGGCCGGGAAGATCTTGGTGTAGATCTCCGCCCATTGCTGCGCGTCGTCACGGTGCCATGTGCGCTGCAGCTCGGATGCCACCGCGGCCGTGTCCATCGGCACCACGCCGGCCTGCACCACGCGTGCCAGCGTGATTTCCTGCGCCATCTTCGAGTACGTGCCCGAGGCGTCGACCACGGCAAATACCTTGTAGCCGTCAGCTACCGCGCTGATCGACGGGAAGGCCATGCACACGCTGGTGATGGTGCCGGCGATGATCAGCGTCTTCTTGCCGGTGGCTTCCACGGCGGCGACGAAGTCGGGGTTGTCCCAGGCGTTGATTTCGCCCTTGCGCGCGACATACTTCGCATGCGGGGCGTTCGTGGATCTCGGGAATCAGTGGGCCGTTGGGACCCTGCGGCACCGACGCCGTGGTGATGACGGGCAGCTTGCTCAGCGTCGCCATCTTGGCGAGCGCGGCCGCGCGCAGGCGCAGTTCGGGCATCGGCATGTCGCCAACCGTCTGAAACAGGCCGCTCTGGTGGTCGATCAGCAGCATGGCCGTATCGGCCGGGTCGATGACAGGGCGCTTGCCGTTGAAGTTGGCAGGGGTGCTCATGGTGTATCTCCTTGGAACGGTTTGGTGCCGTAGCACCGGCTGTTGAACCTGCCGCCAGGGGGGCGGCAGGTGGCTGGGCGTGGACGGTGTCCACTGAAACTAGGCGTTGGCGGGTTGTCCGGCCAGGGTGGCAAAGCGCCCGCTGTTAAGGTCGCTCAGCGCTTGCGCGATCTCCTGCTCGGTGTTCATCACGAACGGGCCGTAGCCGGCGATCGGTTCGTCGATCGGCTCGCCGGCCAGCAGCACTACCGTGGCGTCGGTGCTGGCCTCGATACAGGTGCCTTCACCGACGCGGTCGAGCAGCACCATCTGCGCTTCTCCTGCAACGGTGTCGCCATTGATGCGCACGGTGCCGCGCAGCACGATCAGCGCGGCGTTCCAGCCGTCCGGCACCGGCAGTTCGCTGAGGCCGCCCTGGTTCAGGCGCAGGTCCCACACGTGCAGCGGCGTGAACGTGCGCGCGGGTCCGGCATGGCCGTCGAGCTCGCCGGCGATCACGCGAGCGGTGCCTGCGCCGCGGGGCAGGGCAACCGCAGGAATGTCCTGGCTGGTAATGGCCTGGTAGCCGGGCTTCGCCATCTTGTCGCGCGCCGGCAGGTTCACCCACAGTTGCACCATCTCGAGCGGGCCGCCGCTTTCGGAGAATGCCTTCGAATGGAACTCCTCGTGCAGGATGCCGGCGCCCGCCGTCATCCACTGCACATCGCCGGGGCCGATCACGCCGCCCTGGCCGGTCGAGTCACGGTGCGCGACTTCGCCCTTGTAGACGATGGTCACGGTCTCGAAGCCGCGGTGCGGATGCACGCCCACGCCGCGCGGCTGGCTGGTCGGCGTGAAGTCGGCCGGGCCGGCGTAATCGAGCAGCAGGAACGGGCTGAGCTGCTTGCCGTGGCTCTGGTAGGAAAACATCGAACGGACCGGGAAGCCGTCGCCTACCCAGTGGGGACGCGGTGCGCTGTAGACGCCCAGGATTCTCTTCATTGCCATCTCCTGTCTGATTCGTTGTCCGGGGGTGCCCGGGTCGATGGAGAAAAGCATAGAACTGGGACGAAGGTAGCTGTAGACCCCTGAATCCGATCTCAGAGTCCTATTGGTAGGACGATGGGGGCGGAATGTGGGCGCGAAGGCTGTTCGGGATTCAGCCGTCATTCCCGCCCATGTGCCCTTCGGGGATGTGCGGGAATGACGGTCCATACGCTGCGCACATGGCAAAAACTGTCAGCCGCGGTGGCGCAATAGGCTATTGCCGCGCACGGCTCGGTGGACGACACTCGTGCGGCCAGGCGCGTGCCGCATCGCCACCGCACAGCACCGCGCCGCAGAACAGACATGACAAGGTTGGAGACACCATGCGCGACTACACCGAAGCCTTTGCCGGATTTTCGTACCAGGACACCGTCAGCAAACAGCTTCATGGCAGCCTGGATGCCATGAATGCCTGTGTGGAATGCTGCGACCGGCATGCGCTGCCGGGCCGCATCGCCCTGTTCTGGGAGGGGCGCGACGGCACCGCCGAGACCTGGACCTTCGCGCAGATGCAGGCGCTTTCCGCAAAGGTTGCCGGCTTCCTGAAGGCGCAGGGCGTGCAGCCTGGTGACCGCGTGGCGGGGCTGCTGCCGCGCACGCCCGAACTGCTGGCGACTATTCTGGGCACGTGGCGTGCGGGCGCGGTCTACCAGCCGCTGTTCACGGCGTTCGGTCCGAAGGCCATCGAGCACCGGCTCAATGCATCGGGCGCGAAGTTCGTGGTAACCGACGGCGCGAACCGCGCCAAGCTCGACGACGTCGCCGATTGCCCGCCGATCGTCACCGTGGCCGGCGACAAGGGTCGCGGCCTGGTCCGCGGCGATTTCAGTTTCTGGGCCGAGGTGGACCGCCAGCCCGCGGAATTCGCCCCGGTCATGCGGCGCGGGGACGACCCGTTCCTGATGATGTTCACCTCGGGCACCACGGGTCCGGCCAAGCCGCTGCTGGTGCCGCTCAAGGCCATCGTGGCGTTCGCGGGCTATATGCGCGATGCCGTCGACCTGCGCGACGAGGACGCGTTCTGGAACCTGGCCGATCCGGGCTGGGCCTATGGCCTGTATTACGCCGTCACCGGGCCGCTTGCGCTCGGTCATCCGACCACGTTCTACGATGGCCCGTTCAGCGTGGAAAGCACATGCCGCGTGATCCGGAAATACGGCATTACCAACCTGGCCGGGTCGCCTACCGCGTACCGGCTGCTGATCGCGGCCGGCAAGGCGGTATCGGAGCCGCTGCGCGGCAGGCTGCGCGCGGTCAGCAGCGCGGGTGAGCCGCTCAACCCGGAGGTGATCCGCTGGTTTGCCGACGAGCTCGGCGTGACCATCCATGACCACTATGGCCAGACCGAGACCGGCATGGTGCTGTGCAACCACCATGCGCTGGCGCATACCGTGCGCATGGGCGCGGCCGGGTTTGCGAGCCCCGGCCACCGCGTGGTGGTGCTCGACGATGAGAGCCGCGAACTGCGGCCGGCCAGCCGGGCACGCTCGCGCTGGACCTGACGCAGTCGCCGATGTGCTGGTTCGCCGGCTACCACGGCACGCCAACGCGCGCTTTGTCGGCCACTACTACCTGACCGGGGACTCGGCCGAACTCAACGACGATGGCAGCATCAGCTTCATCGGCCGCACGGATGACGTGATCACCACTTCGGGTTACCGGGTCGGGCCGTTCGACGTGGAAAGCGCGCTGATCGAGCATCCCGCCGTCGTGGAGACCGCCGTAATCGGCAAGCCCGATCCGGAGCGCACCGAGCTGATCAAGGCCTTCGTCGTGCTCGATCCGCAATACCGGCCCACACCCGAGCTGGCCGAGGAGCTGCGCCTGCACGTGCGCAAGCGCCTGGCGGCCCACGCCTATCCGCGCGAGATCGAGTTCGTGGCCGAACTGCCCAAGACCCCGAGCGGCAAGGTGCAGCGCTTCATCCTGCGCAACCAGGAGGTGGCGAAGTCGCGCGAGGCCCAGGGCGAGCGGGCTGCCTGACGCGGCCAACGCCGCACGAACGCCGGCACAGCGCTTCCTATAATGGGGAAGCGGTGTCGGCCTGCTCCTCGTCATCAGTAGCCGGCGGGCGCCGCGCCAGGCGTGCCTGCAGGCATGGGCGCGCTCCTTCCGGGCTCCAGACCATCAGGCGAGGCAGACATCATGCAGAGTAGCGAAGCGGTGCTGACGCAGGCGCGCGCAGCATTGGCCCATGTGCCTTATCAGGGTCATCATCTCCATCCCGAAATCCAGTTGCGGCTGTCCGACGGCGCGCTGATCCTGGAAGGCGAGGTGGCCGATATTGTCGACAAGACCCGCGCCGCCGCCATGGTGCGGCGAGTGGATGGCGTGACCAGCGTGATCGACCACCTGCGCGTGGCCGACGGCAGTACGCCCGTGGGCGACGGCGAGCTGCGCGATGCGGTTTGCGAGCGACTGCTCAACGCGATCGATTTCCGCAATTTCAAGATCTGTGCGAAGGTCAAGGGACACCTCGAAGCCATGCGCGAAGTCGCTGGCGAGCGCAGCGGATGGATTGAAGTCGCCGCGAGCAACGGCGTGGTCACGCTCAGCGGGCAGGTAATCAGCCTGTCCCACATGCGCCTGGCCGGCGTGCTGGCGTGGTGGTCGCGCGGCTGCCGCTGCGTGGTCAATGAACTGGTAGTGGCGCCTGCCGAAACCGATCGCGATGACGAGATCACCGAGGCGCTGGTGCTGGTGCTGGAGACCGACCCGTTCGTCGACGCAGGCCGCATCACGGTGCGCACCGATAATCGCGTCGTGACGCTGGAAGGCTATGCGGCCACCGATTATGCGCGCAAGCAGATCGAGCGTGATGCCTGGTATGTGCATGGGGTGGAGAACGTGGTCAACCATATCGCGCTGCGTAGCTGAGCGCGGCCACTTCATCATCACCGCGGGCGGATTTGGTGTGCGTGACCTGCGCGCACCCCAATCGCCCGCGGGACTAGTGCCCACGATCCGGAACTGACTTCTCCAGGGGTTCCTCTTTGAACAAAGAAAATCCCCCGAGGCTTTGCTCGGGGGATGCTGATTTGAAGGCAGGGCGATCCTGGCGGCTGATTTAGGCGCCGTCGGTGAATACGTCCCGCTTGTCCACGACGCTCGCGCCGTCGGTAAATACGTCTCGCTTATCCACCACTCTCGCCCCATCCGAGTAGATGTCAAACTTTGCGCCGCCGTCGCTATATGGGTCTCGTGGCCCCAGGACGCTGGAGCCGTCCGTATAGACGTCGCGCGTCCCGATGCCGGCCTGCGCCACCCCGGCGCCAAGCGCCGCGCTCGCCCCAACGAGCAGTAGAAGTGCTTTGAGCATTCCCTCACCCCCTATTCATGCGGTTGCAAGATACCCGAACGAACCTTCGCTCCGGCTTGTTTGAATGGGTACGTCTCAGGATTGCAATGTAGGCGCTCTTGCTATGCGGAGGAATAAGGCGCTCGTCCGAAAAGCGCTTAGGGGATTGCCCTATTTGGTGGCGGACTTGAAACCATCGAACCTGTCCGTCCGCGCTCGCTGTGCCGAGGGAGTTCTGACTTGGATTCGTTGCCGGATCGTTCAGCGCAGGTTTACCTGCGGACCGATGGGAGCGCATGCCACAAATTCATTGGCGTTTGCCGTTCGTAGCAGTATTGTCGTTTTGTCTAACGACAAAAAAATGACTTGATGTGCCAGAGTCTGTGCCGAGAATCTGGGGCGAACAATGGACAGCTTTCCGCACAAGTCGAGTCTAAGCCTCCTCATGCAAACCGCTGTTGTCGCATTGGCGTACTTCGCGGGTGCAAAGCTTGGGCTCGTGTATGCCGTAGTGGGCGGTGCTGTGTCGCTGGTATGGCCTTCCAGCGGAATCGCCCTCGTTGCGCTGCTCATGATGGGCAGCGGCATTGCTCCCGGGATTGCTATCGGTTCCGTGCTGGCCAATGTGTCGGTGGGCGTGCCCCTGCAAGTGGCTGTCGTGATCGGCCTCGGTGCAACGACCGCCGCCTTGACGGCCACGTTCTTGTTGAAGCGAGTGGCCCGATTCCAGATCGCCCTCGACCGCATCAGGGATGTCCTGGCTTTCATCATCGTGGCCGCGACGTTCAGCACGGCACTGAGCGCACTGATCGGCGCGACCGCCCTGCTGGGCGGAGGGCTGGTATCCGTCAACGAATATGGCACCGCCATCCTGAAATGGTGGCTCGGTGACATGATGGGGGTGCTCGTAGTGGCCCCCCCATTGCTCAGCCTGTTCACGTATCGGATTCCTGTCCGTTCGGCAACGCAGGCGGTGGAAGCGTGCGGCCTGGTCATTGCGATTCTCTGCGTGAGTTACCTCATCTTCGGCGCCTTGCAGCTTGCCGGGCATGGCTACTATCCTGCCGCCCTGGCAATCTTTCCATTTGTTGTTTGGGCGGCGCTCCGCTTCGATCACCTCGGCACCAGCCTCGCAACCTTGATGGTATCGATCATGGCCATCTGGGGTACCACGCATGGCACCGGCCCCTTTGCCGCCGAACTTCCAGTGGACAGCCTCGTGAGATGGTGCGCTTTCGCGAATGTCGTGGCGGTAACCGGACTGTTGCTGGTGGCTGCGCACGCGCAGGAACGGCACCTCCATAGCCTCTTGCTGGCAGCGAACGCGGAACTGGAGCGGCACGTGCAAGAGAGGACCCGGGACTTGCAGCAGGCGAACGTCGACCTGAAGCAGGAGATGGCGCGGCGTCGTCTGCTGGAGGCGGACCTGATACGAATCGGCGATCAGCAGCAGAGACTCATCGGCCGGGAGCTACATGATGGCCTTGGGCAGCACCTCACCAGCCTGGGCTTCTACTGCGCCACGCTGAGCCAGACACTTCAGAACCAAGGCCACCCGCCGCCACGGAAGCGGCCAAGATCGTCGAACTGGTCAAGCAGGCGTCCTTGATGGCTCGCAAGATTGCCCACGGCCTGGACCCAATCGCCATGGAAGCCGGTGGGCTTTCAGTGGCTCTGCATAGGTTGGCGCAGATGACTGGCACGCTGAGCGGCATAGACTGCAGGCTGCGCATCCCTTCAGAGGTGGGGCCGCTGGATTCGCCCGCGCAGATCAACCTTTACCGGGCGGCGCAGGAGGCGGTCAACAACGCGCTGAAATACAGCCATGGCCAGCACATTTGGATCGACTTGGAGTTCGACGCAGGCGTGCAGAGGCTTTCCGTCAGCGACGACGGAGTGGGAATCGACCAGGACAAGATGGCGTGCGCTTCGGGACTGGGACTTCGCAGCCTGCGTCACCGTGCGAGCCTGCTGGGCGGCTCGTGCATGATTGGCCGCAATGCCTCGGGTGGCACCACGGTTGCAATCAGCTATCCAGTTCCGCAGAGTCCGGGTCATGCAAGCGACGTCACGTAGCCAGTCTCGCCCGACACAGGTCCTGATCGTGGACGACCACCCGATCATCCGGGAGGGCTTGACCCATTTGCTGAATCTGCATGACGAGCTGCATGTGTGCTGTGCGGCCGGCAGTGCTGAAGAAGCCTTGGCAGAGATGGCTTGCCAGCCGACATGGCCATTGTGGACCTCAGCCTGCACACGAACTCGGGTCTGGATCTTGTCAGAACGCTCAGGCAACAGCACCCGGACCTCGCAATCCTTGTGCTCAGCATGCACGACGAAGCCTTGTTTGCCGAACGCGCACTGCGGGCCGGGGCAAACGGGTACCTAATGAAACTCGAGGCCACGGAACATATCATGAGCGCCATCCACGAGGTGCTGGCAGGCAATGTCTACCTGAGCGCGGCAATGCATGGCAAGCTCGCGCGGGCCCTGACAGTTCCCCGGAGAGACCCGGCCGGCTCGGTCGCAAGCCTTTCGGAGCGGGAGTTCGAGGTCCTGCACCTGATCGGACTCGGCTTCGGCAGCCGCGAGATCGCCAGGAAATTGAATCGCAGCATCAAGACCATCGAGGCGCATCAGGCCAATATCAAGGAGAAGCTGAATATTCCTAGCGGGAAGGAATTGACGCGTTTCGCTATTCAGTGGATCGAGAACCAATAGACGGCGTTCACCCGGCGAGCGTCGCTTCATGTCATCCGGCGGGCGAAACAGCCGCGCATGCCAGAGCGACTACGCACCAATTTCCCAGGACCCGCGCCTGCTGCGCCAGCGAAACGGAACAGGAACATTGAAAACGCCACCGCCGGCGGCGATGTGTCGGACGCTGTCCGATAGCCGACCCGCGGCCGGCCCGCTACCCTGAAACCAGCAAACTGGTGCCTGCTGCGCCGGGCGCACGGGAGGGCCGACAATGCAAGGCGGTTTCACGCTCGGCAGATCGCTACGAGACCTGGCCGTTCTGCTCAGGGATACGGTGTCGGCATGGCTGGATGACTACGCGCCCAGCATGGGCGCCGCGCTCGCGTATTACACGGTTTTCTCGGTCGCCCGTTGCTGCTGATCGTCATATCGGTGGCTGGAATCGTGTTCGGCGACGAAGCCGCCCGTGGCGCGGTCGTAGGGCAGATCGGAGGGCTTGTTGGCGACGAGGGGGCCAAGGCCATCGAAGCCATGTTGGTGTCGCTGAGGAACCCGGAGAAGAGCACCGCCACGGCGCTGCTCAGCACGTTGACGCTGCTGGTGGGCGCGACCACCGTATTCGCGGAACTGCAGGGCGACCTGGACCGCATCTGGCGCGTCCCGGAGCGCAAAAAGCCGTCCGGCATCTGGGAACTGCTTCGCGCCCGGATACTGTCGTTCGGCATGATCCTCGGCATCGGCTTCCTGCTGATCGTCTCGCTCGTGGCAAGCGCGGCCGTGGCGGCCATCGGGCGGTACTGGTCGCCGATGCTTGGCGAAGACGAGGTCTTCGCTCATCTCATCGACATGGTGCTCAGCTTCGGCATGGTGACTGTGGTGTTCGCCATGATCTACAAGATCATGCCCCACGCCGCGGTCAGGTGGCCGGACGTGTGGCTGGGCGCGTTCGTCACGTCGATACTGTTCACGATCGGCAAGTTGCTGATCGGCCTGTACATCGGCAAGGCCGGGGTGGCAACCGGCTACGGCGCCGCGGGTTCCCTGGTCGTGGTGCTGGTGTGGGTCTACTACTCGGCCCAGATATTCCTGCTGGGCGCCGAGTTCACATGGCTGTACGCGAACCGGTTCGGGTCGTGCGTGCGAAGCACGAGACGCAGAGCCGGGCGCCAGTGCGTCATGCATGATCATCGTTCGGTAGCGGATTCCTTCGCTTTGGCTACCAGATGGTCCACCAGCATCCGGGCAGCCGGTGAAAGGCCCGCCTCCGCGCGGAATACGATCGCGAACCGGCGCTTTGCCCATGCATCGGTAAGCGGCACCACGCGCACGCCTAGTGAGTCTTCCAGCGCACCGACGACTTCCTTCGGCATGATGGCCAAGCCCAGGTTCGCCCGCACACACCGCAGCGATGCATCGAATGAGGAGACCACGACCCGGTAGGACATCGGCTTGCCCAGGATCGCCGATGCGCGCGTGAGCATCGTGTAGACCGCGGTCTGGGCGGGCATTCCGACATGCTCGAACGCCAGTGTCTGCTCGAACGTACACGTCTCTCGCGCCGCCAAAGGGTGCGAAGGATGAACGACTGCCGAGAGTGCGTCAGTGCGGTACGGGCGCGTCTCAAAGCCTTCGAGATCCGCGGCATCCCAGCAGATGCCCAGGGGCGCAGAGCCTTCACGAAGCGCCCGGACCACGTCCTTGCTCAGGCTCTCCTCCACGGATACGCGGATATCGCGATGCTCGGATTGCACGAGGAAGCTGGCGATGTCGTCTGGCAGCGACTCCGCCATGGATGAGACTGTCGCAAGCAGCCGCACCTGTCCGCGACGCCCGTGCCGTGATCAGCCATGTCGCGAGCCACCCGCTCGGTTGCCGCGAGGATCGCCCGGGCATGCTCGAGCAGAATCTCGCCGGCGGCCGTGGGAATGACGCCGCGTCGCCGGCGCTCGAACAACGCCGCGCCTACGGTCAGTTCGAGCTGGGCCAGGCGTTTGCTGATTGCGGACGCCACGATGTGCTCCTGCTCGCCGGCCCGCGCCATGTTGCGTGTTTCGCAGACGGCAACGAAAAGTCGCAGCGTTGTGAGGTCTAGATCACGCATAAAGGCTTCAGGGCTGCCGGTCGGGAATTCGATTGCGCAACTCTAGCGGTAAATTGACGAACAAGGAAACATTCGGCCAGGCAATAAGACTTTCCGATCGGGAATCGATCCCATGGCAGATTACCGCTTCAGCCCGCTCCAGGCAGGCCATATAGTGGGCCCATCGCTTCGCCTCACGGGATCAGACATGACGCCAACATCCGACGCCAGCACGGCGCCATGGCCGACACACGCGGTGATCCGCGAAGTCGGCCTGCGCGATGGATTGCAAAGTATTCAGACGGTCGTTCCGACCGAACAGAAAAAGGCGTGGATTCGCGCTGCTCATGCCGCCGGCCAGCGTGAAATCGAAGTAGGCTCATTCGTTCCGGCCAGGCTGCTTCCGCAACTTGCCGACACTGCCGAACTGGTGGCTTTCGCACGGACGCTGCCGGGCTTGTTCGTATCCGTTCTCGTCCCCAACCTGCGTGGCGCGGAGAACGCCATCGACAGCGGTGCGGACCTGATGCTGGTGCCGCTTTCCGCCAGTCACGCCCACAGCCTTGCCAACCTGCGCAAGACACCCGACGACGTCGTGGCGGAAGTCGCTCGCATTCGGGCAGCACGCGACGCAGCCGGCTCCAAAACGCTGATCGAAGGGGGCGTGGGCGACCGCGTTTGGCTGCACGCTGCAGGGCCGGGTCGATGCCGGCGAGGTGTTGCGGCTGATGCAGGCGCTGCTCGATGCCGGCGCCGACCGCGTCAGCCTGGCGGATACCGTGGCTACGCCGATCCGCGCATGGTGCGCGAGCTGTTCGAACGCGCGGTGGCCATCGGCGGGGATCGCTTCCACTGCGGACACTTCCACGACACGCGCGGCCTGGGCCTGGCCAATGTGCTGGCGGCGCTTGAGACCGGCGTGAGCCGCTTCGATGCCTGCCTGGCCGCATCGGCGGTTGCCCGCACGCGCCCGGCGCGAGCGGCAACGTCACGTCGGAAGACCTGGCTTCATGCTCGCCAGCATGGGCATCGACACCGGTATCGACATCAACGCCTTGCTGGCACTGCGCCGGCAGGTCGAGGCCCTGCTTCCGGGCGAGACGCTGCACGGCACGCTATGGCGCGCCGGCCTTCCCAAGACCTTTGCCTCGTCCCCGAGCCGCGTCGCGGCATGAGCCTACCCATGAGCACTACCATGAATCAGGAAAACAATCTTCCGCTGTCCGGCATCCGCGTGGTCGAGTTCACGCACATGGTCATGGGGCCGACATGCGGCATGATCCTGGCCGATCTGGGGGCCGAGGTCATCAAGGTCGAGCCGCCCGGCGGCGACAAGACCCGCAACCTGCCAGGGCTTGGCATCGGGTTCTTTCGCGCGTTCAACCGCAACAAGAAGAGCGTCATCCTCGACATCACGACCGAGGAAGGGCGCGCTGCCGCCGCCGAACTTGCCGGACAGTGCGACGTACTGATCGAGAACTTCCGGCCCGGCCTCATGGAAAAGCTTGGGCTGGACCATGCCACGCTGTCGAAGAAATACCCGCATCTCATCTATGTCTCGCACAAGGGCTTCCTGCCGGGGCCGTATGAGAAGCGCCTGGCGCTCGATGAAGTCGTGCAGATGATGGGCGGGCTGTCCTACATGACGGGTCCGAAAGGCCGGCCCTGCGTGCCGGCACGTCCGTCAACGACATCATGGGCGGCATGTTCGGCGCGATCGGCGTACTGGCCGCGTTGCGCGAGCGGGACCGCACGGGCCAGGGGCAGGAGGTCCAGAGCGCGCTGTTCGAGAACTGCGTGTTCCTGGCGTCGCAGCATATGCAGCAGTTCGCGATGACCGGGGAAGCGCCCCCGCCGATGCCCTCGCGCGTCTCGGCATGGAGTGTCTACGACGTCTTCACGCTCGCCGAAGACGAGCAGCTCTTTATCGGCGCCGTCAGCGACAAGCAGTTCGTCACGCTGTGCAATGTGCTGTCCCACCCCGAACTCGTCGAGCGGCCCGAGTACAAGGACAACGCTGCGCGCGTCGCCGTGCGTCCACGCCTTCTGGAGGAACTCGGGGCGATCCTGAAATACCACCATGTCGAGACGCTCGCGCCGCAACTCGAAGCCGCCGGCATCCCCTATGCGCCAATCATGCGCCCGGACCAACTGCTCGATGATCCGCACCTCAAGGCGAGCGGTGGCCTGGTGCCGATGCAGGTGGAAGATGGATCGATGGCGCCTACCGTACTGCTGCCATTGCTCATGGGCGGCCGCGTCCGGGTGTGCAAAGGCCCCTGCCGAAACCGGGGGAGCACACCGATGAAATCCTCGGACGCATCCTCGGGACGGCACCCTGACGCGTCGTAGCCGTACACGCTTCCACTACAAGAAAACTCTGGAGACAACGATGTTCCAATCCCCCGCATCGCAGGCCGGCCGGCGGTCGGCCCTGAAAATCCTGCTGGCCGCCGCTGTGGCGGCTGCCATGCCCGCCCTGGCGCAAGGTGGCAAGCCAGTGCGCGTGATTCTGCCGATCAGCGCCGGCTCCGGCGTCGACGCGATTGTGCGCGCCGCAGGACCGGCGTTGAGCAAGACGCTGGGGCAGCCCGTGGTGATCGAGAACCTGCCCGGAGCGGGCGGCATCACCGGTGCGGCTGCCGTCGTGAAGGCAGCGCCGGACGGCAACACGGTGGGCGTGGTCTCGAACAACCATGTCATCAATCCGAGTGTCTTCAAGTCGATGCCGTTCGACCCGATCAAGGACATCACGCCGATCAGCGTGCTTGGCGCGACGCAACTCGTCATGGTCGTCAATCCCAAGGTTCCTGCCAAGAACGTCAAGGAGCTCACCGCGCTGCTCAAGGCAAAGCCGGACGGCTACAACATGGCTTCGTCGGGCAACGGGACGATCATCCATCTGGCTGGCGAACTCTTCCTGAGTGAGGCCGGGGTGCGGGCGAACCATATCCCCTACAAGGGAACCGGCCCGATGATCACGGACCTGATTGGCGGGCAGGTCGACATGGGCGTCATCGCGCTGAATGCGGCGTTGCCGCACATCAAGTCTGGCACGCTGCGAGCGATCGGGCTCTGCGGTGACACGCGCTCGGCGGTCGCGCCCGACATTCCCACGATCGCCGAGCAAGGCCTGTCGCACTACAACGTGGAAGGCTGGTTCGCCGTGGCGGGTCCGGCCGGGTTGAAGCCTGCCGATGTCAAGCGTCTGCACGACGCCTTTGCCGCCGCGTTCTCCAGTCCGGAAGTGGTCGAGGCATTGAAGAAGCAGGCGACGGTGGTCAAGCCCACCACGCCGGAAGCCGCGGCGCAGTTCTTCCGTAGCGAGGCCGATGCTACGCGGCATTGGTCAAGAAGGCCAACGTCAAGATCGAATGAGTCTTCGAGTCATTACATGGGGATTCCACGCAGGCCCATAGTCCGCACATTACGTGGTTTCCTTTGCTATCGGAGATGTTTGTTGACACAACCGCCAGACCCCTGTAAAACGGTTGTTGCAGGATATTCAAGACGACCTCGAAGTACTAGGTGCTTGCCCACACGGCGCCACTTTTTCTCCCTGTTTCTTCCTTGATCATCATGCCTCGCCGGCGCTTTTGCCAGGCGGGAATTCTTTATTGGGGAATCCAAACATGGAAACCGGTACTGTCAAGTGGTTCAATGATTCGAAGGGTTTTGGCTTCATTACGCCGGATGCTGGCGGCAATGACCTCTTCGCGCACTTCTCTGAAATTCAAGGCAACGGCTTCAAGTCGCTGCAAGAAGGCCAGAAGGTTCGTTACGTCGCCGGCGTTGGCCAGAAGGGCCCGGCCGCGACCAAGATCGAGCCGATCTGAAACGCTCAGCTGAACTGAGTAGTGGCGCCGCGGCGCCAGCCTGAAAAAAGCTCCGTGGTAGCGGAGCTTTTTTCTTTTCCCCGCCGCAAATGTACGTGGTGGTGAAATGAAACCGACTGCTGGATTGACGGTAGTCGTAGAGCAGGGCAAACACAGACGTTGCGGCGCTCGCCCTGCATCTCTATTCCGCCGCGAACTGGGCGGGATATCACTCTTGTCCCCTGGTGTTATAGGCGTGCCGTCAGGCGCGCATGGCTCGAACAGCGGCCCGCTCGCTCGTTCGATGCGTGGTGCCTGCCCGGCTGCAACTTGCCCGCAGGCACGTGTCCGGCGCCGAACGCATGGTCGCCGATGTCTCGATGTGGGCATGCTACGCAGCACCCGGAAGCCAGACCAGGCAAGCCGTCCGCCGCGCAGATGAAAGTGCCCCCGCCCATGCGCCTGCAGCACGTAGCCCCAATCGGCACGCACAGGCGATTCAACGTACCGTGTAGCAGACCCTGCTACAACAAAGGAGCATCCTTGGCTAAAGAAGAACTGGTGGAATTTGGTGGCAAAGTGTCGGAAGTCCTTCCTGACAACCGCTTCCGCGTCATCCTGGAAAACGGCTTCGAGGTCTGGGCCTATTCGTCCGGGCGGCTGAAGAAGAATCGCATCCGTGTTCTTGCCGGTGACCGCGTCACGCTCGAAATGTCGCCATACGATCTCACGAAGGGCCGCATCAACTATCGTCACAAGTCCTGAGGGGCTGCGATATCGCGGCGTTGCCTGATGCGGGCATCGCTGCGCGCCACCGATTTCGACCACAGGAGGGGAGCAAGGCATGTCTAACAGCGAAGAATGGGAAGAACTGCACCTGACCCCGGCCGCTGGATTGCCGGCAGCTACCGGCACACGCCGTGGCCCGTGGTGGACGTGGCGCAACCGGACTCCAGCGTGCTGACGGTGCGCCGCCACGTGACGGCGACCTACTGCGGTCCGTCGCGTGCGATCGAAGACCGCACGCCGCAAACGCAAGACATGGCGCTGATCGAGTCATTGCTGACGCGCTATAGCAATCCCGAATTCACCATCTGATCGATAGATGTACATCGCGGGCAGGCCCAGGCATGCCTTTTTTGCGGCCTGCCGGACTCCCGAGCCCGTCCTTTGCGGGCACCGCACCTTGATCCCGAACTGAGTCGTCTTCGCCGGATTTCCGATAGCGGCGGGAATCAGGACGCCTGCGGCATGGTCACACCGCGGCGCTGCATGGCCAGAACCGACCATGCAAACACTGCGAGGCGCCCCCCGGCGAGCAGCGCACCCACCCAGCCGGTAGAAGTCCACCCAAGCCCCGCAGCGATACTCACGCCCCCAAGCCACGCGCCCAGCGCATTGGCCATATTGAATGCCGAGTGATTGAGCGCGGCCGCCAGCGTCTGCGCATCGCCGGCCACGTCCATCAGGCGGATCTGCAGCGCCGGTCCGAGCGCTACTACGGTGCCGATCAGCAGCACATTGGCCGAAGCCAGCCAGGCATGCGGCGCAGTCAGAACGAACGCCCCCAGCACCAGCGCGGACCACGCCAGCACGCCACCAATGGTCGCCATGAGGGCCTTGTCCGCCAGCCGGGCACCGGCCAGGTTGCCGGTCACCATACCCACGCCAAACAGCGCCAGCACAACCGGGATCGTGCCCGCCGGCATGTGTGCCACTTCGAGCATGGTGGGTTTGATGTAGCTGAACACCGCGAACATGCCGCCAAAGCCGATGGCGCCCGTGCCGAGCGTCAGCCATACCTGCTTGCGACGCAGGGCCGACAGCTCGCGCAGCGGGCTCGCGCGGCGATCGCCCGGCAAGAACGGCACCCAGCACCACACCAGCCAGGCTGTGAGCACACCGATGGTTCCGATAATCACGAAGGCGGCGCGCCAGCCGAGCCACGTACCAACGGTCGCGGCAATCGGCACGCCCACCAGCGTTGCGACCGTCAGCCCCAGCATGACCAGGCCGACCGCCTGGGCACGGCGTTCGCGCGCCACCAGTCCAGCCGCCACCAGGGCCGCCACGCCGAAGTAGGTGCCGTGCGGAAAGCCCGTCAGCAGCCGCGCCATCAGCATGGATGCGTACGAGGGCGCAACGGCGCTGGCGAAGTTGCCCAGGGCAAATGCCGCCATCAATGCGATCAGCAGGTTGCGCCGGGGCCAGCGCGCGCCCAGCACGGCCAGCAGCGGGGCGCCGATGACGACACCGAGTGCATAGGCGCTGATCAGGTGGCCCGCCTGCGGGATCGTGATGGACAGATCTCGCGCCGCGTCGGGCAACAGACCCATGATCACGAATTCGCCGGTGCCGATGCCGAAGCTGCCCCACGCGAGCGCGAGCAGCGCGCGGCGGCTTGCGAGGGGGAGGGTGGGTTGTCGGTGGAGGAGGCGGGAAGCGTATCGGAGGGGGCGTGTGGAGCCATCATGAGCAGGGAGAGCGCGAAATGCTGTTGTACAGTCGCTGCTCGCTGGCGGGCGGGTTTCTGCGTCCCGCCTTATCGAATGCCAGCGCGCTCCGGCGCAGCGCGAGGGCGAATTGTGACGCAAAACAACAATGTGTGCAGGGGGTGCCTTGGCAGGCGCCTAACCGGCACCTTGGGTAAGTCAGAACCCGCCTACGCGCGGTCGCGCCATCCGCCGATGCTCGGGCCGTCTCCAGGCAACTACATTGGCCTTAGCGACTTACTGCCGGAGGTGCCTTATGTCATTCGCGCTCTTCCTGATCGGATTGCTGGTACTGGTGGGCGGGATCGCCTGGGGCCTGTCGATCGCGGGCCTGGCGCCCGTCTATATCGGCATTGCATGCCTGATTGTCCTCGGCCTGGGTATCATGGCCGCTGTGTCACGGACTCGCACCAAGGATTCTTCATAGCCGTGCCGGGCCGGAGCGCCCCGGCGGCGCGCCGGCCGGTGATGAGTCGTGCACAGGAAGCGATGGACTGCGAGGGACTCGGCATCGCCATGCCGCTCGCAGTCAGCGCCGGCGTGCCGAGGGGCGATGTTCGCGCAGCAGTTCCGTCAGGCGCTGCGCCAGCGGCGAGAGGTAGGCGCGCACGCGTCATCACGCCGACGTGCCGGCGCAGATCGAGTTCCTCCACCCCCAGCGGCAACGCATGCAGCCCATGCTCCATGGCATCGCTGCCTTCGTTGGCGATGCTCAGCATCTGTGTGCCCTGCATCAGGTCGAACAACGACGTGCTGCCGAAATCGATTTCGATACGCGGCGTCGGCTCGGGCAGGCCGCACTCGCGGAAGGCCGCGTCGACCTGTCGCCGCAACGGGATATGCGCTTCAGGCAGCAGCCATTCCTGGTGGGCCAGGTCGGCCAGCCGCAGCTTGCGCCTGCGCAGCAGCGCATGCCCCCCGTCCGCGATGACCACCAGCCGGTCGTCGAACAGCGGCTCGACCGCAAAGTCACCTGAACCTGCGACGGGCGCCGGTGCCAGGACCATGTCCAGTTCACCCGCGGCGAGCAGGTCCAGCAGGTCGCGCGCCAGCCTGCGGCGCAGGCGCAACCTGGCCACAGGCCGTTCCCGCACGAGCTGCCGGCAGGCGCCCAGAACCATTCGTCCTGGAATCGACGGGGAATAGCCGAGACGCAGCACGCCTTGTTCCCCGGTGCGGAGGGCGAGCATCTCCTTGAGGCCATCCTCGTATTCCAGCCGGATGCGGTGCGCGCGTTCAAGGAAGCGCTTGCCAGCGTAGGTCGGCTGCATGCCGTTGGCGTTGCGCTCGAACAGCGGCAGCCCCGCCTGCAGTTCGACCCGCCTGACCGCCTTGGTCAGCGCCGGCTGACTGATGCCAAGCACTTCCGCCGCCCGCCCGATGCCACCTTGCGCCGCCACGGCCAGGATGTAGTCGAGATCCCTTGTCTCCATTTGCGTCACATTCCTGTTGGTTATGGATTTATAGCCAATACGTCATTGTGGTGATGCCGCCCATCTTACAGACTACGGCACTAGGCAGTTGCACAAACACCATCGGCATCACGGAGACAGCATGAGTTTCGGGTATTTCCTGCGCCGCGCCGCGCGCTACTGGGGCGATGCGCCCGCGATCCTTTACCACGACCAGGTGGTGACCTATCGGCAGCTCGACGAGCGTTCGACGCGCCTGGCCAACGCGCTGCTGGCACTCGGCCTGCAGCGCGGCGATCGGGTCGCGGTGCAATCGCGCAACCGGCCCGAACTGGTCGAGCTGGAGTGCGCGCTGTACAAGGCCGGGCTGGTCAAGGCGGCGCTGAATCCGCGCTTTACCTCTGCGGAAGCCAGCGACGTGATGGAGAACTGCAAGCCGCGCGTGCTGATCGCGGGCCCCGGCTATACCGGCTACACGCGCAGCACGGCCGGCTTCGGCAGTGTGGAGACCTTTATCGCCATCGGCGACGCACCGGTCAGCTACGTCGGCTACGAATCGCTGCTGGCCGACGCCAGCACCTCGGTGCCCGACTTCACGCCGGCGGCCGGCGATCTCGCCGTGCTGCATTTCTCGTCAGGCTCCACCGGCAAGATCAAGGCCGCGATGCAGAGCTATGGCAACCGCATGGCGGCGCTGCGCAAGATGGTTGCCGGCATGGACCGGCCAGCGCGCCCCGGCGACCGGCTGGCGCTGATCGGCCCGGTCACGCACGCGTCCGGCATGCTGATGCAACCCTACCTGTACTCGGGCGCCACGCTGGTGCTGTTCGACAAGTTCGAGCCCGCGCACTTCCTGGCCGAGGTGGCACGCCTGCGCATCACGCACGTGTTCATGGTGCCGGCCATGATCAATATGCTGCTGGCGGAGCCGACGCTGGCACAGGCCGACCTTTCCAGCCTGAAGACGCTGGCCTATGGCGCCGCGCCAATGGCGCCGGCACGCATCCGCGAGGCCTGGGAGCGCATCGGCCCGGTTCTCTCGCAAGGCTACGGTGCCAGCGAATCCACATCCGGCGTCACGCGCCTGTCGACCGCCGACCATGCCGAGGCCATCGCGCGCCATCCCGAACGGCTGGCCTCGTGTGGCCGCGCGCTCGGTGAAACCGAAGTGCGTGTGGTGGACGAACACGGCCGCGAGGTCGCGGTGGGCGAGATCGGAGAGCTGGTCATCCGCGGCGAAGACGTGTTCCAGGGCTACTGGGGCGAACCGGAGCTGACGCGCGAAGCCATTGTCGACGGCTGGCTGCATACCGGTGACATCGCGCGTGTCGACGAGGCCGGCTACCTGTACCTGGTCGACCGCAGGAAGGACATGATCATTTCCGGCGGGTTCAACGTCTATCCGACCGAAGTCGAGGCGACGCTGTACCAGCACCCTGACGTGCTCGAAGCGTGCGTCATCAGCGTGCCCGATGACACCTGGGGCGAAAGCGTCAAAGCGGTGGTCACGCTGCGCCCTGGCCGCGCCGCCACCGCGCAGCAGCTCATTGCCCACTGCCGGGAACGCATTGCCGACTACAAGTCGCCGCGCTCGGTCGACTTCGTCGCCGAGTTGCCCAAGAACGCCAGCGGCAAGCTGGCCCGCAAGATCGTGCGCGAACGCTACTGGCAAGGCGTGGCGCGGCGCGTCAACTGAGGAGTCCGCCATGTTCGACCACCTGACCAACCCTGTACTGATCGAGACGCGCGCCGGCATTCGACGCTTTATCGACGAGGAACTGTTGCCGCTGGAACGCGAACTGGGCCTGGGCAGCGAAGATCCCTGGCCGCGCGAGGTGCTGCGCCGGGTCTGGCGCCGTTCGTACGAACTCGGCTTCTATGCCGCCTGCCTGCCGGCCTCGCTGGGCGGCAAGGGCCTGAACATCCAGGAGCAATGCGCGCTCAAGGCCGACCTGGCGGTCAGTGGCTCGACGCTTGCCGCCCACGTGCTGGGCGACCTCGGCGGGCCGCCGCGCGTGGGCAATATGCTCAGGCACGCGACGCCGGGCCAGCTCAGGCAGTACTTCGAGCCGGTGATCCGCGGCGAGAAGTCGACGTGCTTCGCGCTGACGGAATCGCATTCGGGCTCCGACGCGCAAAGCATCAGGACCACTGCGGTCGCCGATGGCGACGAGCTGGTGATCAACGGCGGCAAGCACTACATCAGCGGTGCGCCGTTTGCCGACTTTGCCATCGTCATGTGCGTGACCGACGCTGCTGCCACGCCGCCCGCCATCAGCGCCGTGCTGGTCGACCTGGACCTGCCTGGCGTGACGGTCAGCAACGAGTACGTGCCGATGTCGGGGCAGCATATCGATGGCGATATCCGGTTCGAGAACGTGCGCGTGCCGCGCGCGAATATCTTTGGTGGCGAAGGCAACGGCTTCAAGCTCGGCATGTCGCGCATCAACGTGAACCGGCTGCTCCATTGCCCGTCCATGCTGGGCCTGGCCATGCGCGCCTATGAGCTGTCGGTGCAGTATGCAGGCACGCGCCACCAGTTCGGCGGGCCGATCGCGCGCTTCCAGGCGATTCAGCACATGCTGGCCGACATGGCTGCCGCACTGTGGGCCTGCGAAAGCATGATCGCGCATACCGCGGCGCTGGCCGATGCCGGCGCGGACCTGCGCATGAAGGCGGCCGCGTGCAAGCTGTTCGTGTCGGAGCGCTGCTTTGAAGTGGCGGACAAGGCCGTGCAGATCCACGGCAACGTCGGTGTCACGCGAGGCCAGCCAGTCGAGCAGATCTTCCGCAAGCTGCGCATGTTCCGCATCTTCACCGGCACCAGCGAGATCCAGCGCAACACCATTGCGCGCGCGATCCTCGAACCGCAGCGGCAACAGGGCTGAGCGGGCCTGCATCAAGACAACCCGACAACACGCCAACAAGACAAGACCACGGAGACCGAGCATGAACCGCCGACAATGGCTTGCCACCACCGGCGCTGCCGCACTGGGCAGCCTGATGCTGCCCGCGCGCGCGCACTGCCTACCCGAACCGGCCGATCCGGCTGATCGTCCCGTTCATCGCCGGCAGCACGCCGGACAATATCGCCCGCACGCTGTCGGCCGCGCTCGGCCAGAAGCTGGGGCAGCCGCTGGTGGTCGAGAACATGCCCGGCGCCGGCGGCATCATCGGCGCGAATGCGCTGCGTCGTGCCGCGCCTGATGGCTATACGCTGGGCATCCTGGCCAACCAGCACGTGATCAACGTGCATATGTACAGCAGGATGCCGTATGACCCCGTGCGGGACTTCACCGCGATCACCGCCTTGTCAGGCGGCCCATCCGCACTGGTGGTCCCGGCTTCGTCGCCGTACAGAAGTGCAAGCGAACTGGTTGCGGCGATGAAGAAGTCGCCCGGCAAGTTCAACTACGGCTCCGGGGGGAAGGGAAGCATCGCCCACCTGGCCGTGGAAAGCCTGCTGCACCAGACCGGCTGCGAGGCCGTTCATGTCCCCTACAAGGGCGCGCCGGAGATCATCACCGCCATGCTGACGGGCCAGACTCAGTTTGGCATGCCGGTGCTAGCCACCGCCGCCCAATACGTGCGCAATGGCCAGATTCGTGTGCTGGCGGTGACCGCCGCGGCGCGCTCGCCCGTTTCCCGGACGCGCCGACCTTGGCGCAGGCCTTGCCTCCCGGCTTTGTCATCGACAACTGGAGCGGCCTGTTCGCGCCGGCCGGCTTCCCGCCGGCGCTGACGCAGAAGCTCCACGCCGCGGTCAGCGCGCTGCAGACGCCGGTGTGTTCGATGTCCAGCTCAAGGCCAACGCGGGCGAGTTGCGGCACAGTGCCTCGCCGGCCCAGTTCGGCGACATGGTCGCGAGCGACAACGCGCGGTACGGCGAACTGATGAAGGCGATTGGCATGGCAGGGGATATGGGCTGAGGGCCATCCATCCGGAATGCGCAGCGGTGCCACGCTGCGCCTCCGGGGATCCTGACGGTCTGCGCGGCTTGTGTTGTCGTCCGACAGCCCCACGCCACACCCCCTACAGCGGCGCTGCCAGCTTCGCCGCAGGCGCAGGCGCCACAACCGCCTCCGCTTTCTTCTCCCCAGAACCACTGTACCCAAAATACTTCGCCTTGGCCCCCTTGGCCCAGTACGCCACAGTGAACTGCTTGCCATCACGCGCATACAGCAATTCAAGGCTGCCGTTGGCTGCAACCCATTCTGCGTAGGCGTTCTCGGCATTGGCCTCGGTCTTGCGCTTCGACGCGTAGCGCGCGTCGAGCTTGCCGGAGACATCGTCAAGCGCGGTCCGGTCGAATGTGAGTGTTACCAGCGCAACGGTGTCCTGCGCATCGCAATTGACGATGGCGCGGCTCAGGCCCGGCAGGTTGAACCGATCCAGGTTGCGGATCTCTACGGTGTCGCCACCGGCCCATTGCGCCTTGCCGGTGTTCACACGGTTCGGCCCGGGCGTCAGCCGCGCGCATCGGGTCTTGCCGAGTTCGAGACCGAGCGGCGCGGCAATGTTGCCGGCCGGTTCGGCGTGTGCGAGAGACGCGCAAAGCGCGGCGGCGAACAGGAAAGCCTTCTTCATTCGGGGGAATTCTCCGGGCGGAATCTGGCGAGTCTTACGGCGATTTGGTGCGGTCACTTGATAGCGAAGCCTGATTCAGGCGTTGGCCACCACGTTGATGCGCAGCGCCTGCGCGCCGGCCACGATCGCCAGCAGGCGGTCGACGTTCGGGTGCGCACCGGGGCGGTTGCGTGCATCGGCCGTGTGTTCGGCGAACAGGGCCAGGCCGTATTCGGCAGCTTGGCGTCCAGCGTGCCGAATGCCTGCTGCAGGTAGTGATACACGGCCAGCGAGCCCTGCTTGCCCGGCTGGTTCTCGATGCTGGCGACCACCGCGCCGCCGCCGTCGATCAGCTCGATGCGCGCGATACCGTCGATTGCAGGCATCTGGGCGAGGTTGTCCTTGAATACAGGGGTGGGCTGGATCACTGAAGCACTCCGTTGGTTGGCAAAACGGGGCGTATCTTATCCGATCACGGGCGAGACACCGGCTTGCAGCACTATTGCCGGCGCTCGGCGGCAGGCGTTGCTGGCTTGCGCGTCGCCGCCATATGGTGGAAATACGCAAGCAAATCCTGACTTCGGCGTCCGGCAGCGTTCGCGCGTCGATCGACGGCATGCGCGCTTCCGGCCACCAGCGCAGCGACTGCGGATCGCGGATCAGCCGCGCGAGCTTGTCGTCGCCGAGGATTCGACGGGGCTGTACGGCATGTTCAGGTCCGGGCCAAGATGGGCATCGCCGGCGCCGTTCAGCGAATGGCACGACAGGCACACGCGCTGGAACGCGACAAAGCCGCGCATGACCGGACCGTCGGCCGGCAGGTTCGCGGCGGGGCGGATCGCGGGGTAGCGCTCGGCAGGTGAAGCGTTGATCTCGATGCGCTCGATGTTGTAGGTCCAGTAGCTCTCGGTGACCGTTTCAGCGCGGCCGGCCGGCGCGGTCCAGACCAGGCGGAACGGCCCGATCCCCTGGCCCCGGAGCATTGGCCACGGCGCAGCGGGATTCTCCACCGCCAGCCACGCGCGAGGCTGTGCGCGGTCTTCGGCCAGCAGCCGGCGCATCGGCAAGTGCGACACATAGCCATCGGTCGCGGCCGTGGTGGCGGTGCCCTCGGGCATGGCCGGCAAGCCTGCGAGCAGCGCGGCGAATGGAATCGCCTTGAGACTCACGCGCTGTTTCAGGTTCTCGTCGTCGATGGTGATGTCGGTAAGGCGCGGATCGTGCAGCAGTTGATCGGCGGTCCAGCTTCGCTGTTCCTTGCCGGCGGTGATGGTGAGCGTACCGGGTCCGGCGGCGATTGCCGGCATCGCTGCCGCAACCATGGCAATCGCAACGCCAATGCTGCCCATCATCCTTGCGATCCGCGCGTTCATGCCTTGATCTCCGGCGTCGGGCCGTGGCCCGGCAGACATGCCTGGCACAGCCGTCCCGCTCAATGTTCCCCAAGGCCGGGCGGCCTGAGCGGATCAGACTGTAACCCGGCCCGCGCGCAGACTCAATCGGCTGAAGCAGTGACCGCCAGGGTTTGCTGTCATGGTGGACAGAAGGCAGGTTTGCGCCGGGAAAAGAAGAACCGCCCACGGCGGGGCGGTTCCTGAAAAGAGCCGGTCGCAAGGCGCCGGCCCGGCGTGAAGCGGAGAGCGCGGACTGGCGCCGGCTTCTCCGTTCCCGGCGCGGCTCAGTGCTGCAAGGCCGCGACGACTCCCCCCACATTGTTGATCGTGTTCGTCATGGTCTTGAGGTCGACATTGGTACGAGTCGAAGCATCGACTTGCGTGACCGGGGCGAAGATCGTGTTGGGGCTCGCGAACGAGACACCAGCGCCGCCGGTGATGGCGTTGACGCCCGAGTTCACGAAGACGCTGCCGCCACGCACGGCGCCCATCTTGGCGCGGTCGAGGTCTTGTTCGAGCGGGAGGTTCTGGATGGTCAAGGACATGATGGTCTCCTGGGTAGGCTGGAATGAACTGGAATGAGCTGGAAGGTCTGGATCAGTGCTGCAGGGCCTGAACGATGCCGCCGACGTTGTTCAGCATGTTGCTGACGGTCTTCATGTCGACACTGGTGCGGGTCGAGGCATCGACCTGCGTGACCGGGGCCACGATCGTGTTGGGGCTCGCGAACGAGACACCTGCAGCCGCCGGTGATGGCATTGATGCCGGAATTCACGAAGATGCTGCCGCCGCGCACGGCGCCCATCTTGGCATGGTCGAGGTCTTGTTCGAGGGGCAGGTTCTGGATGGTGAGGGACATGATGTAACTCCTTGGATGAACTGGTTTGGCTTAGGGTGGTGAGCATCAGATGTTGCGCTCGCAGGCATATACGCATGGGGTGTGCCAGGGCCAGCCAGCGACCGGCACAATGACATCAATGCATTGAAAACAAAGAAGAAAATCGGTAATTGCCGGACGTGGCGGGAATCGGCAGACCGGCGTGCTGTCTGCCCGGCACCGACACTGGTTCGGTGGCATGTTTGCGGCTGCCAGACACCTGGGTAGCAGCGGTCGGAAAGGGCCCGGAATCGGGTCGTGCATTGGCAGGAACGATTCGGCGTCGGCCGACACGAACCAGAACAAGGCCATGGAATGCGTGACCCCGGCCCCAGGGGCGGAGGACTCGCGTTTTCTGGCGCGACCGACATGAAGGAGAGTCGACATGGATGCCAAGTCAGAACTGGTTCCCGCAACGGAACTTGCGCAACGCAACCCTATCCGCTTCCCCAATGAAAGCGCTGAGTACCGCCAGGCGCGCAATGCGCTGCTCGCGGAGGAGATTGAATTGCGCCGGCATATCGAACGCGTGGCCAGGCAGCGGCGCAAGTTGCCACCGGGCGGGGAGGTGACAAAACGCTATACGTTCCAGGGAGAAAACGGTCCGGTCACGCTGGCCGACCTGTTTGGCGACAAGGACACGCTGGTCATCTACAGCTACATGTTCGGGCCGCAGCGCGAAAAGCCTTGCCCCATGTGCACGTCGATCATGGCATCGTGGGACCACAAGGTGCCGGATATCGAGCAGCGCGTGGCGCTGGCGATGGTGGCGCGCTCGCCCATCGATCGGCTCGTGGCCGCCAGGCGGGCGCGCGGCTGGCAGAAGCTGAAGGTCTATGCGGACGTCGACGGTGATTTCACCCGCGATACGTGAGCCGCGAGGATGCCGACATGCCCGCCTATACGGTCTTCACGCGCCGGGACGGGAAGATCCGGCATTTCTGGAGCGGCGAGTTGTTCGGCATCCCGCCCGATCCAGGGCAGGATCCCCGCGGTGCACCGGACCTGGACCCGTTGTGGAGTCTGCTGGATACCACGCCGGAGGGGCGCGGCACAGACTGGTATCCGAAGCTGGAGTACTAGTCCGGCACGGCGCGTAGCCTGCCGCGCGCGGTAGGGGTTAGACCGTTACCGCAAAAGCAAAGACCGCCCGTGAAAGGGCGGTCAGATTGCTGACAAACGAGAAACGCCTGCGGGTTTGCTCCCCTCTCCCGCGCGCGGGAGAGGGGCCGGGGGTGAGGGCCGGAGCATCCACGAAGTCAAGGCCGTCGCATCGAGACGCGCCAACCCTCACCCCTGGCCCCTCTCCCATGCCTGGGCGAGGGGAGCAAACAGTGCTGCTTCTCCCGCTGCCCGGTTCAGCCTGGCGTAGCTCAGTGCTGCAGGGCAGCGACGATGCCACCGAAGTTGTTGATCGTGTTCGTCACGCTCTTCATATCGACATTGGTACGCGTCGAAGCATCGACTTGCGTAACCGGGGCCACGATGGTGTTGGGGCTCGCGAACGAGACGCCTGCGCCGCCGGTGATGGCATTGATGCCGGAGTTCACGAAGATGCTGCCGCCGCGCACGGCGCCCATCTTGGCGTGGTCGAGGTCTTGTTCGAGCGGGAGGTTCTGGATGGTCAAGGACATGATGGTCTCCTGGGTAGGCGAAAAGGAACGGGTTGGGCTGGGTGGGGGATCAGTGCTGTACGGCCTGCACGATGCCGCCGACGTTGTTGAGCAGGTTGCTGATGCTCGACAGGTCGACGTTGGTGCGGGTCGAGGCATCGACCTGCGTGACCGGGGCCACGATGATGTTGGGGCTGGCGAAGGACACGCCCGAGCCGCCCATGATCGCGTTGATGCCGTTGTTCAGGAAGAGGCTGCCGCCGCGTACGGCGCTCATCTTGGCGTGGTCGAGGTCTTGTTCGACGGGCAGGTTCTGAATGGTGAGGGACATGGTGGAACTCCTTGGGTGTGCTGGTCTGGCTTTGGGTTAGAGAGCATCGGATGTTGCGCTCGCAGGGATATATGCATGGGGTGTGCCAGGCCTTGTTCCAGCCATCCAAAGAGTTGCCAAGTCATTGAAATTAAAGCTGAAATTTTGATTTCCGCGCACCCATCGCGGGGAAGCCGCGCTAAGTCCTGTCGGCGGGAGCCAGACAGGTACTGAAGGGGCTGTCTGCCTGGCACAGACACAACGCTAGAATGTCCATCTTGCTGAGGAGAGCGGCATGAAGAAAACCGAGTTGCCGGAGGAAAGCTCCGCTTCCGACCTGATCGACGAGCGAATCCGCGAGCTTGGGGACTGGCGCGGCGAAATGCTGCGCAAGATCCGGAAGCTGGTCAGGGAAGCTGATCCGGATGTCGTCGAGGAGTGGAAGTGGCGGGGCGTTCCCGTGTGGTCGCACGATGGCATCCTCTGCACCGGCGAGACCTACAAGAACGTCGTGAAGATGACCTTTGCCAAGGGGGCATCGTTGCCAGACCCAGCGCGGCTCTTCAATGCAAGCCTTGAAGGGAATACGCGGCGTGCCATCGATATCCACGAGGGCGAGGATATCAATGAGAAGGCGTTGACGACGCTGGTCCGGGCCGCTGTGGCGCTGAACCAGTCCAGGTCGCGGCGGTGATCGCGCAGTTGGAGACTCGGCTCGGCTGACCTGCCGGACATCCGCATCACCGCGCCGGACGGTTCCCTGTTGAGCGCAGAATCTCCGCCAATGCGTCAATATCAACAGGTTTGACGATATGCCCGTCAAAGCCTGCGCGGACCGTCTCTTCCATGATGCCGGAGTCGCCGAAGCCGGTGAGCGCGTAGTAGCGGGTGTGGTGAAGGTGGGCGTAGTCGCGCAGCTCGCGGACGAGTTCAAAGCCGTCCATATCGGGCATGGCCAGGTCAATGAGCGCGACGTCCGGTGTGAAATCTTCGGCGCTGCGCAGCGCGGACACCCCGTCGTAGGCAATCTTGACAGCGTGGCCGGTCATCTGGAGAAGCAGGCCCATGCTGTCGGCGGCATCGCGATTGTCGTCGACGATGAGGATCTTGACGCCTTCCTGCGGGCGAGGCAGCAGGGCAGCTGTCGATGTCCCCTGTTCGGTGACGACCGGCAACCGGATCGTGAACGTGCTGCCCAGGCCAGCACCCTGGCTGGCTGCATTGATCGACCCCTCATGCAGCTCGATGATCGACCGGCACAGCGACAGCCCGATGCCGAGGCCCCCCGAATTGGTCTGACCAGGTTGCCCGCCTTGCACGAACAGATTGAATACCTCGGACAGGCATTCCTGCGCGATGCCGCAGCCTGGTCTGCCACCGACAATTGCCCGATGCGGCCGTTGAGGCCGCAGCGCAGCGTGATCGTCGTACCCTCAGGGGAAAACTTCGACGCGTTGATCAGCAGGTTCTGCAGCACTTGTGCAAGACGGGTGAGATCGCCGAAAACATGGAAGTCCGCGTTGTCCAGTTGCGTCTCGATGCGCTGCGCCTTGGCCTCGAGGCAGGCATGCTGCCCTCGATCGCCGCGGAGATCACTTCGCGGACAGGAATGACAGAGCGGCGCATTTCCAGCTTGCCCGCGGCGATGCGGCCGACATCGAGCAGGTCGTCGACCAGCCGGGTCAGATGCCTGAGCTGACGGCTGACGATGCCGAGATTCGCCCGGACGAGCTGCACATCCTCCGGAGCCCGCTCCATGATGGACGTGGCACTGTACATCGGGGCCAGTGGGTTTCTCAGTTCGTGGGCGAGCGTGGCCAGGAATTCCTTCATGCGGCGCGCCGAAGCCTCCACCTCCTCCAGCCGCTTGCGCTCGCTCATGTCGCGGGTCACCTTGGCGAAGCCGCGCAACTGGCGGTGCTCGTCGTAGATCGCGGTGAGCGTGACACTGGCCCAGAACAGTGAGCCGTCCTTGCGGACCCGCCATCCTTCATCCTGCACACTGCCTTGCTCGCGTGCCCTCTGGATCAGCCGTTCCGGCTTGCCGGCGGCAATATCCTCAGGCAGATAGAACGCAGAAAAGTGGCGACCGACGATCTCGCTGCCCAGATAGCCCTTGATCTGCGCGGCGCCGGCGTTCCAGCTCACGACGTGGCCGTGTGGATCGAGCATGAAGATCGCATAGTCCTTGACGTTCAGCACCAGCAGCCGGAAGGTCTCTTCGCTTTCCTGCAGTTTTGCCGCGTCCTGCATCTTCTCGGTCATATCTCGTGTGATCTTCGCAAAACCTATCACTTCCCCGGCTTCGTTACGTAATGCGGTAATCACGACATTGGCCCAGAAGCGGGTCCCGTCCTTGCGGACGCGCCAGCCGTTGTCTTCCACGCGACCATGCCGGCGTGCCAGTTGCAGCTCTTTCTGGGGCCAGCCGCGGGCGATCGCGTCTTCCGGGTAAAACCGTGAAAAATGTGAACCGACGATCTCCGACGCATCGTAACCGTTGATGCGTTGCGCACCGCGGTTCCAGCTCGTGACCGTACCGTCGGTGTCAAGCAAGAAGATAGCGTAGTCGGAAATCGTTTCGACGAGTGTACGGAAGATATCGTGCCGCTCAGGCGCGGGGGTGGGACTCGGGGGGCGTCCGGAGGCAGACATGGAGGGCATTGAGGAAGGACTGCCGCAATAGTGTGCCAAAGCGGCCGGGGCCGCTGTCCGATGGAATCCTACAATGTTGCCCCCGGCGGCGCGGGCCAGTCCAGGAGGGTGATGCTTGGATCAAGTGAGGCACATCCACCATCCCACACACCTATGTTGCCGATTTGCTGATCGTTGCAGATCACGGCAGACGGAGCAGGGCGGCGCGGTGAACCCGCTGGCCGATCGCCTATCGCGGGTACCGGCCACCATCGGAGCCGCAAGAATGCCGGGGCCGATGAAGAATCTCTCCGGACGCAGTCTCGGACCTCAATGCGCCGGGCCAACCCTGACTGGTTGTGCATCGCTATCGTTCAGAGTTTCAAGAAATGCGATGACGTCGCGGATATCCTTTTCCGACCAGACCGGCTTGCCGCCCTTGTGATTCGTCATGGGCGCGTTGAGGCGATCGACGTTGCTCTGATACTCCACTGGCAGGTCGTCGAACTGCTCTTTGCGGCCGGGATGCGGATACCACTTCTCCGGGTTGGTGTCCCGTTCTACATAGAAGCGCAATGCATCTTCCAGTGTGTGGAAGCGGCCGTTGTGGAAGAACACCTGGCGCGTAGCGACATTGCGCAGCGTGGGGGTTCTGAACATGCCGCAATACCACTTGTTGTCGGCCTTGTCGGTCCGGGTCGGCCCGCACAGGCCCAGGTCGTAGTGCTTTGGATCGGCGTTGGCGGGGATCTCCGGGTTGCGCGGTACGCCCAATGCCTGGAAGTTGTAGTCGCTGAGCGTCGGATGCGCGCCGGCGGCGCCCTTGTCGATCAAATGGCAGGACGCGCAGTTCCCGCGATTCGGATCGGCGAACAAGGTAAGGCCGCGAGCCTCCTGCGCGGTGAACTCCGCCTTGCCGTCCAGCACCCGGTCGAACTTGCTGTCGAAAGGCTGGAAGCTGGGATCGTCGAACTGGAAACGCTCCAGCGCTTTGCCCAGCGCGGCGAGGGCGTCGGCAGGGCGCGAGAAGATATCTTGCCCGAACACTTCGCGGAAGCGGGCCGCATAGGCGCTCTTGCTCAATCTGGCGGCTACGTCGGCCGCATCGGCATTGGCCATCTCGTCCGGGCTCAGCAGCGGGAAGGCGGCCTGGTCGGCAGGGCGGTCGAAGCGGCCGTCCCAGGTGTAGCCGCCCGAAGGCATGTTGTCCCCGTCCTCGAGACGTTCCTTGAAGCTGCTCGCATAAGTGTGCGTCCAGATGGGCACGCGCCGCAGATAGCGCAGCGAAGGCACGGCGCGCAAGCCGTGATGCTTCATATCGGGGCCGCCCAGTTGCACCGCAAGGCCATTGGGCGGACCGTAGGCGTGGTCAGGGCTGTGACAGCTCGCGCATGACTGCTGCCCGGAAGCCGACAGTGAGGGATCGAAGAACGCCAGCTTGCCGATCTCGGCCATGTCCTTGTTGGAAGGCTCGGCGGAAGTCATAGCGGCGGCAGGCTTGCGAGGAGCGTCTTCCATGCGGCCGCACGCCGCGAGCAAGATACCCACCAGGGAAAAAGGACCGCCGCGCGGGCGGTCCCCTCAGGACAGCGAAAGACCATCTCTTTTTACTTGTTAAAGATGTCGGAACCGAAAGGCGTCAGGTTCGGGTCGTCCGCATAACCCAGATACTCGGGAATACCGAACAGGTTCTCGAGGCTCTTTAGCAGCGAGTAGTGGTTGTAGCCGGTATCGGTCGTGGTGCCGGCCTTGATGAACGGCGAGAGCATCACCGCACCGGTGCGGTCACCGCCGACGCCGTCGTAGTGCATGCCGATCCGGATCGTCTTGACCGATGCCGGCAGCGAAGCCGTGTTGATGCCGAGCGACGATGCATAGGCAATCGGCAGCGTGGACAAGACCTGGTCATCGGGACGCTTCACGTTCGGGCCGACCTGCTGTGTGCAGCACGACGCGCCGGTCAGGTTGATCGTGAGGTTCATCTGCGAATAGTCTGGAGTGAACGTAGTGGTCATGGGCGAGCTGGCCGCGTTCGACTCATCGAAGTTGATGATGATGAGACCATCCTGCTGGTAAGCCGGAGAAGCCTGGATGATCGGAATCCACTTCTTCAGGAAGGCGTCGATCGAGGTAAGACCGCCTGCCTGGCCGGTCTTGCAGCCCTTGCCCGGCGCGCCGGTACCGTCGCCGTCGTGGCCGTCATCGCACAGGTTCGGCGTAATGAAGACGAAGTTCGGCGTGGTCTCGACGGACTTCAGGTCGTTCTGCAGGTTGTCGTCCAGATTCACGACATGCTGGTCGCAGTAGTCCGTGTTATCGATGATCGAGTGGAAGTACACGAACGGGTTGTGGCGAGTCGCGTAAGCATCCGCCTTGACATCGCCGGACGCCGAAGCCGCCTGGGCAGACTGGGTGCCGTCGATGGTCTTGGCAGGATCCTTGCCCGCGAGCTTGGCGGTACGGGT
Source organism: Cupriavidus sp. UYMMa02A (assembly GCA_001725945.1). Lineage (GTDB taxonomy): Bacteria > Pseudomonadota > Gammaproteobacteria > Burkholderiales > Burkholderiaceae > Cupriavidus. The sequence goes on from LRMT01000021.1 coordinate 112,268, forward strand.
CGGGAAGCTGCACGCCTTGGTGCCGTCGCGGTTCAGGTCGTTGCCCATGTCACCCATGTAGCCCTTCCAGGTGAACTTGGCATTGTCGAGCTGGTGGGCAAGGGTCTTGACGCGTGCCGGATACACACAGCCGCCACCGGCGTGACCGTTCGCATCGGTACCGGCCCTGAGCACCTTCGGATTGGCGCTGTCATTGCCGGCATCGACGATGTCGGACCAGATGCCGAAGCAGTCCGTCTCGGTATCCACCGTCGACGGCTGGCCGCTGATCATCGAGATGTAGTTGTCCAGGCTGACGTGGCCGGTGCCATAGTAGTTGGTCAACAGCGCGCCCTGCGTGGCGAGGGACTTGAGATACGGAGCCTGGTTGCTGGCAGCTTCAGTCGTGCCGAACGATTCTTCGTAGTTCTTGTTCTCCATCGTGATCACGAAGACGTGGCGAACTGCTTTCGCGCCGACCACCGACCTGATGTAGTTGTCGCTGGCGGATTTGACGCTGGCGAGGCTGGAATCGGTGTTGAAGTCGGCCAGCAACTTGTCGGTGGAAACACCGCCGTACCTTGCGGCCAGCGTTGTTTTGGCGTCGCTCAGGGTGGCACCCCCGGCAACGAGCTGGGCCAGTTGCGTGGTGATGGCACTCACGGTGCCGCTAGCGCCCTTGGGCGCGAGGAAAAATGCGCCGGAACCGAACCTGACGCCCATGTCGTCGCCGTTGACGTCGTTTTCGCGGGCATTGGTCAAGTCGGCCACCAGATTCTTCCAGTTGCCGCTGGTAGTGTCGCCGATCGAGAATTTGCCTTTGCTATCGGTCGTCGCGCTCGGTTCGCCGGTGTCGCACTTACCGTTGTCATTGAGGTCGATGCAGACCTTGGCATTCTGGATGTAGCTGCCGAGCACCTGGCCAGAAACCTGCGGAGTCTGGGAAGTACTGTCACTGTCTCCGCCGCCGCAGCCGCCGAGCACAGCCGCCAGTCCTACACCCGCCAGAAGGGCGAGTGCCCCCTCCCGCTGCATCCAGTTCTTGTTCTTCAAAAGAGTCATCTCTGCTCTCAAGGTTTGGGCAAGGCGTCGCGGCCTCGCCAATAGTTGGCTTTTTCTTCGGGCCGGAGCATATTGGACTTTTATGACGTTTTAATGTGGGTAAAGTAGGGACATTAAGACATATAAATATAATGATCCGAATTGCCAATCTAAGCGTGGGCTCCATGCCGCTGAGTATCCGCTGAGACATACCTCCACTGGCTCCAGCAGGCTAAGCAAGCCGGGAGGGCCTGAAAGGCAATCTTTCTGGCTTTTGGTCGCGCCGCATTGACGATTCGAACCGTTTGATCTATGTCGCGGACGACGAAACACGGAGCGTACGGCCTCGGGTGGCCGCGCTTGTGGGATAGGAGCCCCGACGGGCCTTCTTGACGGTAGCGCTCCAACAAGCGCCGGAACTGCCGATCCGTGATCTCTAATCGTTCGGCGGCCACGCCCGGCCGCAACTGGCCGTCCACGACCGCCTGGACGGTCTTGAGTCTGTCTAACTCCTGCATGCTGACTGTAATAACCTCGGATTTAGCCATCCTCTGGCATCTCCATCGCGTTCAACCGGGCAGGCTGAATACCATGGACGGAGGCCAGGCGGACATTTCTACTTGGCTCAAGTACGACATTACTATTTGGGTCTAACACATGTGATGCGCATAATCTGTGTTATGTTCAATCGTAGTCGTATCTGGCGTTGGCTAAAAGCGACAGCGCGTACAGTCAGTCCTCTAACGTAAAGTCAGTCCTAGTCCTCTAACGTAAAGTCACCAAGATTGCGGATGTAAAGTTACCAAGAATTGCGCAATCGAGCACATCCCATCTTTAGCAGGCAACTTTACATTAAGGCGCTCCGCCTTCCGCGCCTCAAAATCATGGGGCCCGATCTTTGGTAAGCGTGTAGCCAATGCCGTGTTGACGTCGGCAGCAGTTACTCTGGCGTAACCAGTTGCTCAGCGACGACCCACGGCATGAGTTCGTCGACGCGGTTGATCGGGTGATCCGCGATGCGTGCGAGC